>NZ_JBIDDF010000003.1:164546-503198 GCF_043205035.1 Nocardia sp. NPDC047654 | reverse complement strand
TGATGCCGCGCCGAGAGTTCCTGCCACAACCCGGGTGTCTTCGAGGTCGTGGTGTTTGCCAGCGGGCCGAGCACGATCCCCGATGCCACCGTGTACGGGGCGCCCAACTTCGCCGTGGCGGCGGCGCGGGCGAACTGGCGGGCGAGCATCGCGTCCTTCACCCGCTCCGTCCGGCCCAGGCTCTTCAAGCCGACGGTGTGGGTCTTGTGCACGAACTTCGCCCACACGTACGTGGCGGTCAACGCGGCGAACGGCACCCCGAGCGCAAGCATCATCCGCAGCCCCGACCAATCACCATCGGCGAGCTGGCTGGCGCCAGACCACAACAGGGAGGCAGGCGTGGTCCAGGAACCGCCGGCCAGTGCCGAGGTGGCGGGCAGCAGCAGGGAGGCGATGGCGAAGTTCCGCAGCCGGTGCGGCGCCAGCGGCCACCGCGCCGCGACCGCGACGATCATGACCAGCATGGCCACGATCACCAGACCACACACCGTCGCCGTGGCCGCGACGTGGCCGACCGCCGACAGATCGGGCAGGTCGATGCCGTCGAGCTGGTGGATCGGCGGCTTCTCGGGGTGAATCCCGATGGACGGCGGCGGGTTTTGCACGACCATCGGCGGCGGCCCCTGGCTGATCGACGGCGCGGCCGGAGTCGCGGTGTGCAAGGGATCGCAGTCGTCGGGAGTGAGGATCGGGGTGCAGTTGGGGTTGCTCATGATGCTGCTTCCTGAGGGAGATGAATGAGGGTGCGGCGACGGCGCCGGTTGGGGCTTTGCTGCTTGGCGGCTTCGCGCATCGCCGCGTAGCGGGGCAGGAATTTCGCCCATTCGCTGTCGAAGTCACGGATCACCAGATCCAGCGCGAGGTCGCCGAATTCGTTGTCGGGCAACCGCTCCGATGCCGCGGTGACGTTCTTGAACACCGCGGGGGTGCGGCACAGGTACAGCACGCCGACCATCGCTTCTTCGCGGCTGTCGCGGGCGGCGCGGATCGCGCCTCGCAGCGCGATATCCATGTACTCGGGGTCCTTCTTCGACAACTCGACCTCGACCGCCCACCAGCCGTGGCGGCCCTTCACCACACCGAGGAACCGGCCGTCGTGCACGTGCGGGCGACCCAACCGCGGCTCCCGGCCGGTGGACACCTCCACCTCGCCGGTCTTGGGCGTGGCGGGGGCGGTCGCGCCGACCCGGTGCCGCAACACGCGCTCGGACACCCACAGCTGCGGGTCGGAACCGATGAGCATGATCCGGGCCTGGGCCACCGCGCGGTAGTGCTCGGCCAACCCCAACGGCGGATGCCAGTCGGCGGGACGCCATCCCAGGTAGCGGGCGGCGGTCACCCGCGTCGGGACCACCCACTTCTCCCCGGCCTGGACATCGTCGAGGTCGTAGATGCGGCCTTCGGCGTGCAGCTGCTTGGCCAGGCTGTAGACGTGGTTGCGTTCCATGCCCAGAAACCAGCCCAACACGTCCAACTGCATGGCGTGCATATCCACCAACCCGCGCAACGCCTGCGTCTTCCGCGGCGTCGACCGGGCCACCCGCTCACTACGCAGCAAGTCCTGCACCGTGGTGCGCGGCAACCCGACCCGGCGGGCGATCTCGGCCTGACTGACCTCCCGGGCCCGCAACGCCGCGACCTCACCCAGGACCTGCTCGACCTGCCGCGCTCGCACACCGAGCGTCCGGGCGATCTCCTGATACGCCGCGCCGGCCGCCCGCAGTCCGGCGATGATCTGATCGCGGTAGTCGAACTCCAACCCCGCGTAGCGATCCGGCCGTGGCGCCGTCCTCGTGTTGTGGTTCATCGGGTTCGCTCCCTTCGATCGATGGGGGCCGCGCGGCGGGCGGCGATATCGCGGCGCGCCTGCACGGCGACTTCGCCCATGACGTCAATCTCCGAATCCCGCCGCGCAGGCGCCGGTTGCGTGGTCGTCGCTTCGCTGCGGTCGCGGACGACGGTGCGTGCCGTGATCCCGAGTTGCTCGGCGATCTGGTCGGCCGACAGCCCTTGTGCGGTCAGCGCCGCCACTTGCTCCCGGCGCGCGTCACGGCGCTCGGTCCTCTTCGGCGGTGTCCAGCGCCCGCGCTGCGGCCGACCGCGCGGGTCGTCCAGCGCGGTTTCGTCCCACTCGAACGGCAGCGGCCACTTCCGTGTGCGGCCGTAGTCGCGGGCCCGCTGCGACGGCCCCGGGGTCAGCTGCAAACGGTCGAACAGCGCCTTGATCGCCCGTTCGCGCTCAGCCGAGATGGTCTGACCGGTGTGGTCGACCGGCAGACGGCGCCCCACCAAGGCCGAGAACGTCGCGTGACTAGGATCGAGCCCCAGCTCCCGCGCCAGATGCGATTGCGGATAGCCGAACGCCACCAGCGCCTGCACCCGACGACGAGCCCCGACGATCGGCACCCGCGCGTTCGCCTCGGTTACGTCCGCGACGCGTTCGGGGACCTCGACAGCGAGCAGGGCGCGCTCGATATCGGCGCTGATGCGTTCGGTGTCCGCGCGGGTGACATTGACGACCGTGGCCTTCGAGACTCCCGCCAACGCCGCCACATGCGTCTTCCGCAACCCCGCACCCAGCAACCGCTCCACGTGCGCCCGCGCCTCGCCGGCCTCGACGCGCGGCTGCCACCGGCCGTAGGCCATCTGCCGACGCCGCAACCGGTTGTAGGCAGGCGAACACAACCCCCGCCCCTCAGACCCGGGACCGCCGCACCCGCACGAGCACATGGGGGACCGGCCCGCCGCGCTCATCGGCTGCGCTCCCTGCCCTCACGGCCGTGACCAGCCGACCGGCGACGCGCGGCGATATCCGCCCGAGCCTGCAAGATGAACTCCCGCATCTCGGTCGCATCGATACCGCGGCGCTCACACGCGTTGACCGAGCGCTGCCAGCGCGCCAGCTGCAACGCCTCCAACTGCGCCTCGCTCCGAAACCGTTTCGGCACCGCCGATTCCGCGTCATACAGGTGCGCCTTCAACGGCCCTCGCGAACCACCCCGAGCACACAGCACCTGCGCCTCGTACTCACCACCAGGGCTCTTGCCCTCACGGGCGAGCTGGCGGCGGGTCCGCAGATGCTGCGGCGCCAAACCCCACGGCCACGTCGGGATACCGAACCGCTTGCCATCCGGATCGTGAAAACGGCTGCTCATCGCGACCGCTCGATCCCGCGGGAACGCTCCCGACGCAAACGGTCCCGATCAGCCGCGAGCTGGTCGCGGATCTTCACCGCCAACGCCGGACCATGGCGGTAGTCGAGCAACCGGTCCCACACCTCAGTTCGCTCGGCGTGAACCTGCGCCTGATGCTCACCGACGTGCCGCGCCCTCGACATCTCGAAGTCGTTGTCGCGGTAGCCCTTCGCCTCCGACACATCGCCAGCGGAGAACACCATGTCGGCCAACACCCCGTGAACGAGATCCAACCGAGCCTTCTCGGCCTCCAGCTCCGCCCGCTCCCCGCGACGGTCCTGTGCGCTCACCGCGCCACCCCCTCAGGCAGCTGCGACCGCGGCACACACGACCCCGCCGGTTCAGCCGGAACCCCGGCATCCACCGGACGGCAGATGTTCGGCGACGGCACGTAGTCCTGATGATCGATCCACGCAGCGGTGCAGCCGCCCATGCCGATGAGCAGCAGCACACCAAACGCGGCGAGCCGCACCATCGGCGGCAAGAACCCCAGCGGGGCGAACACCGCGCTCGTGCCGGTGAACTCCGGCCCGGCCATCGAATGCAACGGGTTGTGTCCGCCACGGCGGTCGAAATGCGTGACCGTGTACCCCTGAACAGGTGGGTCCTGCCTCCACTGAGTGCTCATCGCCGCACCCCCCACCGACGCTGCGCCCGCCAGAACCAGACCGCACCGGACACCATCAGGACGAAGCCCACAACCCCCGGCGCCGTCAGCACCGTGTAGCCCACTGCCACCGCAGCGAGGGCCAAGCCGAAGGAGCGCATCACGCTGCCCTCCGATCGGTGCTGCGGCCCAAGACGGCCGCCAGACGCGCACGCGCATCGGACGAGATAGGCGGCGCCGTGGCGACAATCTCGGCGACGTACTCCGCCAAGCGCTCGGCCTCGTTCTGCTGCTGGTCCACAGCCTTCTTCGCGGTGCTCATGCCACGTCCTCAGGTACGGGCGCAAGCACCGGCTGAACCAGCGCCAGCAACTCGGCGTGGTTGACCCGCAGCAGGTGGCCGTTGATCCGGAAGCCACGGAGGTGGCCCGCGGCGATCCAATTGCGAATCGTCTTCGCGTCGACGTCGACCAGGTTGGCCGCTGTCTTGAGGCTGATCAGTCGGCGGGCGTCGGACCCACTGACATCACCGAACGTCTTGTGCGACACGGTCGATCACTCCTTCGAGAAGTAAGGGAAATGCGTTGCAATTCCTCACTTTTCGGGAAATCGACAGACGTAATCAGTAGCTGGCGACATCAGGGGTGGACGTCGACAGAACGTCTCCTGTACAGTCAAGACGTCCCTAGTCGTCCCAAGGGGGTTGCGATGCCCAACGACCGGCTTCGAGAAGCACTGCTGCGCAATGGCCTGGATCTCGCCGAAGTCGCGGTAGCGACGGGCGTGGATGAGAAGACCGTCGAACGATGGATCACGCAGGGCCGCAGACCCTATCCCCGCCACCGCCATAAGGTCGCGTCGATGGTGCGCGAGACGGAGAACTATCTCTGGCCGGACGCGCTGCCCGCGGAGCGCCGAATCGAGATGGCACAGTCAGAATTGATCCAGGTGTATCCGCACCGGAACTCGATCCCCCTCGACGTGTGGACGCGCCTACTCACACAAGCGAAAGAACGAGTCGACGTGCTCGTTCTCGCGGGCCTGTTCCTTGCGGAAGAACCATCCTTCGCAAGGACTATCAGGCAGAAGACCCGTGAGGGCCTGAAAGTACGCATGCTGTTCGGCGATCCCGACGAGGACGAAGCGACCAAGCGAAGCGCCGAAGAACGGCTTGCTGCCGGGACCGTGCCAGCGAGGATTCGCAATGCATTGGCCCTCATCGAACCACTGGCGGAGATCGACGGTGTCGAAATTCGCTACCACCGGACCACGCTCTACAACTCAATTTTCAGGTTCGACGACGAGATGATCGTCAACATGCACGTGTACGGGCAGCCGGGCGCGTACGCCCCGGCGATGCACCTGAAGCTGTTGCCAGCCGCCGATCTCTTTGAGACGTACACAACCAGTTTCGAACAGGTATGGACTGGAAGTTACGAAACCAACTTGGGGAGCCACTCATGACCCGGACCGACTACTTTCACGATCCAGACGCCCCGTCTGCGAACAGCATCAAGGTGGCAGTGAGTGCGCTCGTTCAGGACGACAAAGGGCGGATACTCCTTATTCGTCGCACCGACAATGGCAAGTACTCAATTCCTGGCGGCGGCCTCGAGGCCGGTGAGACGGTGAGCGAAGCCGTAGCGCGCGAGGTGCGCGAAGAAACGGGAATCGAGGTGGCCGCCACCCAACTCGTCGGCGTGTTCTCTGATCCCGACCACGTCATCGCCTACGACGACGGCGAGGTTCGGCAAGAGTTCTCCATCTGCTTCCGCGCTGAGCCGGTTGGTGGTGCACTACGGCCAAGCGAGGAGTCGTCAGAAGTCGAGTGGGTAACACCGGACGAACTACCCGGACGTGATATCCATCCGTCTATAGAGCTTAGAATCCGCAAGGGACTCGAGGACAAGACAGCGCCATATTTCACCTAGGCGCGCGATGGAGCCAGCCCCATCCGCCACTCCGTCCGCTCCGCTGCGGCAATCAGATGCGGCGCCGCCTCGGCGACGGACTGTGACACCACATGCTCGGGTCCGTACCGCTCCCGAACCTCGGCGATTCGCTCGCGAACGCTTGTGACGTCTCCCTCCGGTGTCGTGGTCATGTCCGCCCACCAGAGCGCATCCCGCAAGGCGGATTCCTCGTCGGGCCATTCGAGAATTACTCCACGGCGTCGCGCCTCGATGCAAGCGCACGAATGATGCGCGACCAGTGCACACAGCCGATCGTCGACGCCCCGACCACGGAGGAACTCGGCCCCGTCGACAGGGTGGAATCCGAGTCGCATGAGCGCTGGGGCGTACCCGATGTCGTGCAACCATGCTGCCCTCACCAGCAGATCAGGATCGTCGACCACCGCTGCGGCACGTACCGCCTGTCGCGCAACACCCTCTACGTGAGCGAGCCGACGCGGGAGAGACACTAGGTAGCGGCGAGCCAACTGCATAGCCCATGCGACGCTATCGACAGCAGCCATACTGCGAACCTAGCTCCTTCGAATGTAGCGCAGAACGTTGGCCCGACTTTGGTCAATATGCTCCACAGCTGTGCGCGGATTCTTCGCACTCGGCCATGCCGGAACACCCACCCTGCGGAACGACGGCCGCCACGCCGCGCGGTCCAGGTCTTCGGACTCACGGGCCTATTCTGCGCACTATGAAACGCCAAGCCAAAGAATATTTGTGATCTCGATCACTAGATTATTTGATCGCATGATATCATGATATCATGCGATCAAATTCATGACCTGCATGAATGCACTCTTCGCCATTGAATAATGGCGATCTCACTAAAAACCGGCACAGAAGTGCCAGATATTGCGCCGTAATCACATCAGCATCAGCCGCTATAGTGCGTATCAGCACTGCGGGTGACTGATCCGCTAATCGGCTTGGACACTGTCCGATACGAGCCGTGCTCCGCCCTGACCAGAGGGCGGAGCACGGATTCGGCGGTTGTCGTGGTGCGCTCATAAGGATCAACACAATCGAGGAGCCGCCAATGGCGACCATATCGGCTTGTCCACATTCATGCAATCTCACGCGCGTGATAAACCCTGGCTTGATTAATGACTATGGGCAGTCGCCAGCTACCGCTTCAACTCTGACGTCCTCCCCCGGTCCATCTATGGACGTTCACGCTCGCCTACAGGACAATCCTCCGGCCTTCGCGCTGTCGATACTCCTGGTCTTCGCGATCTCGGCCATCATCGGTCTTGTTGCCGGGATCGTCCACCGAGCTGACGGAACCAGCCTCGCTCAGGCATTCATCCGAGGTAGTGGCGCAGCTGGTTTCAGCGTGGCCGCAGGCGCGGCAATCGTCACGCTCATCTGTCTAGCGTTCTAACTGGAAGCTAGCCTGCTGCTGGGCGACGGCAGCGCCTCGCCCAGACAGCACGCATCATCCGCGAATTCTTCGATCTCAAGACAAAATCGGCCGAGGAACGCGCCGCTGGTCCGTATCTGAGATAACCTCACCGCGCCGACCTCACCCGTGTGGACGCACTGGCTGCGCAGGTGCGCGACACTTTCGCCTATCTTGCAGCGACGAGAAGCCGCTCACGGAGTTGGTGGCGTAACACCCTTGGGTCTTCACCGCATGGCAGTCCCGGCGCAGCGCAATCATCCGCACTGGAAATCGTCGCCACCTGTGGCGACGTCGACGCCGTTATCCTGAAACAGTACATAAGCTCGCTAGGATCGGTTGTTGCGGGGTGTCGACTCCTTCGTTTCAGACTCTAATCCGCTGCGGGCGCAGCCCGCGGGAAGCGTCCGGAGAGCGGAACGCCTATCCTGCCTGCTGCTAGATCGGGTCTGGCACCTGTGGGTAGATCATTATTCCGGCCTTATTAGCTTTTCCTTCGAGCTTGACAACATTGAATCTCCCAGACTTCAAGCTCTTAACGAACGGCTTCTCAAGTGGCACACCTGCGCGGAATGAATTCCATGCTGTGATCAGGAAGTACAAGTGCTCAGAGATCCGCAACTGGTCCTTGCTCTTCTTAGCTTCATTTTCCCTCAAGTAAAATTGTTTGACCGGGTCATCTTCACTATCAAACTCCAGTCCATCCAGCTTGGAGAAGAATCTAACCGTGTCATCGAGATCGATACTTCCGAGCAACAGAGTCGCAAAACTAGTTAATCCCAACGACATCAAGTCGTTTACCTGGTGCCATTTACGGGCCAATGCGACCGCTCCGGTGATCGACAGCGCGCCCCCGGGGAGCTGGTTCTGGACATCTACCCAGCTGGTGATCTCGCTATTGGTCACCTTACGAGCTCCGTTTACACCGCGACGGACCGGACGGTGATGACCTTCAGACCACAAGATTGCCGTACGCGCGGCAGCTGCAACCGCAGGATGATTTGAATCCACGCGGCCAGACAGCTTCAGAGCATCCGCACCTGTCCGCGCAGCGCTGGTGTCGATTACCTCCTGCACGGAAGCCTCGACGTTGCGGGCAACGAACAACCAGATGGGTATCCCCGACTCGACAATTGCATGCAATCTATGCTGGCCATCGATAAGTTTACCCCGCGTATCAAAGGCTATTGACATATGGCTAGGCTGCCAACGCCCAGCCTTCATGTCGCTCGCCTGCGAAAGGTAGTGCGCCTTTCGGAGATTCCTGTTGGAATGATTCTTGCCCAGATATTGCTCCGCCTTTTCTGGATCGATGAGCTCCAGCTCCATCGTGATAGCAGGCTTCTCGGGCATAGCGCCAGTAGTCATTGAATTCCGTTCTGTCCGACTCGGGACAGGTCTCGGAGCCTTTGGCCTCCGTCTCATACGGGCGAATCTGCCCGCGTTGGCGATGCTAGCACGAAGTCCGTTTCAGCCGTGTGTATTTCGCGGTCCCGATGCCCACCACGACGCTGAGATACTGAGTCGTTGCGAGGTCGGTCCAGACGGTGGTTTCGCAGCACATCCGCGATGATGCAATCAGCCTGCACGCGTGGCTACGGAAGATCTGCCGATGCCGGACGGCCCGGAGCACAGGGCGATGCTAAATCAGACTGCAGCACAACAGATCTCCGCCTTCCTCTACGCACGACGGGCGGATCCGCCTACGGGAGGTTGAGATCAACGCTCATCTCCGGCAGTTGACGGGCGACGACACAATAATCGCGCACTCCTGCTCCGTCGGCTGTCCGGCAGATACTGGCATCGACAACTCATGTAGAACGACTGTTATCTGGGAACAAGCCATCGAGCCATGCCTTCACCGAGGCGACGTCACCATGCCCGTGTTCACGAAGAACGTCAACAACATCGCGACCACAGATCATGGCAATTGGGTGGCCATCTGAGCGCACCTCGTCATAGACCTGGCCATTGAAGTACGAGAGCGTGATGAAGACTCCGAAGTTCCGGTGGCGCAGTCGTGAGATGAGGCGGCTGACTTCCTTCACGCCGACCGAGTTGTCCATTGCCTTGCACTTCGCTTCCAGCGCGAAGTCAATCGCCACCCGGTCTGCCCGAGGACCGACCCTGTACTCACCGATCGCGTCCCTACCTCCGTCCCGGCTCCGTTGTGTGACGTCACAGCTCCCGGTGGCGGGAGCGAGGAGTCTCCAGATTGCAACGGCACATTTCTCGAAGTCGTGTGGATGACCATCGAAGTAGCGGTGAATCGTCCGCAGGATTTCAATGCCTTCTGGATCGTTAGGCAATTGGTCGGCTTTGGACCGCACCACTGTGGTTGAGGGTGCAATCAGGGCCTTGTACGTACGGCCCTCAACCCATGACCGCCATACCGGCGGGCAGTCACGGGCACTCGTTGCAGCCTGCCCATCGACAATGTCATTAAGCCAGGTTCTTGATAGGCATGGTGTTTCGAGCACCGTGAATCGCGCTCTGTAGTTCTGGAATCGCAGCCCTTCCTTAGTACGCCAGATCGCAGCAAGTTCGTCGTCGGCATGAAGTGTCTCTGCGCCCGGAGCAAGCAGGCCTCGAAACCTGACGGCTCGGCCGGGTGACGCTTTCTCGAACAGCAGAAACGGCGGTACCGAAGCACGGTCAGTCACAGACCCGTGTGACGACTCAAACGAGTCACGCAGTAACAGATTCCCTCCGCGCTGGGTGTCGTGCAGGTCACGGCCAGGTTCACGGTTGTCGCCGTAGTAGGTGAATACTCCCGTCTGCGGGTCCAATGAGTCCGGCCAGTCGACTTCCCCACCATTGGTGTACAAGACGGCTACTCGCACCGTGCGCTTCTTCGGCGACCCTGCGTAGCGAAACCCTCCTTGGTTCCCCACCGGCAGTAGCCGCGCCAAGGGATCGTCGCCCATATTGCCCTGACTGCCACCAAGATAGACCCTGTCCAACGTCAAATTCGTGGTCTTGAGGTCCTCAAAGGAAACATCTCCCGGCACAGCATCAACCCTAGCTGGCCTGTCCGACAACGAAAGATCTCTCTCGATCAGCGACGGCCAATGCTGTTACGCCGATGCCGCAGAGTCGTACATACAGATATCAAGCGTGCGCCCGGGCGCCAGCGATCGAGCGAGCATCCGGAGGCGGACGCGACGCTACTTCTTCGCAGACGCTAATCCGCTGCGGAACTCGACCCGCTCGCAGCGTCGAGGACAACCTCACAGCGACAGCCTCACCTGAGTTGATGCACAGATTGCACAGGTGCGCGACACTTCGGCATCCCGGCGCTGAGTAACCTAGCGCTCGCTATCGAGTTCTGAGTACTTGACGGCACGGCCGTAGACCTGCTCGATCGGGTAGCGCTCGGCGTTCTTCAGCACTTTCGCCTCAACTGCGGCAACGAGGTCGATCTCGAGCACGTCAGCAAGTCGTAGCAGGTAGATGAAGACGTCGGCGACCTCCTCCTCAACACGGGCGCGTCGTGTCGAGTTGCCCATGAGTGCTCGGCTCTGGTCATCGGTCAACCACTGGAAGAGCTCGGCGAGCTCTCCGACCTCCCCGGTCAGCGCCATGACGAGGTTCTTCGGGGTGTGGAAACCGGCCCACCCTCTTTCCGACACGAAGTCGGCCACCATGCGCTGGAGTCTCTCGATCGCCATTCGCTGGTTCTAGCAGGTGACGTCCCCCGGCCGCGGCGGAGGCTCTACAGGAACCTGTCGACAGCCGCATCACCGGTTATCAGAGCAGTCGATGTGCCCTGTGATCATGAAGATGCTACGCACCTCAACAGGATCCACCGGCAATCCGTGCAGCGGTGGTCTGTCCGATCGGTGTCCCACGCTGTGCGTTCAGGATGAAGGCGCACGGTCGCGTGGTCTTGGCCGCGGTATCGCGCCTATTCGGGCAGCACGTCGCTCAGCCACCGGGGTATCACGTACTCCCTGGCCCAGCCGGTGCCACCCGGCGCTGCCAGGCGGGCGTGCTGGGGTAGCGACCAGCGCTCGGTATGGGCGAAGCCGCGTTGGAGCGCGGGAGCGACGGGGTAAGTTCGACTGGAACATCGAAGGGCTGCACAAGTTTCGAACGATTGGGGGGCTGTGACGCTGAAAGCGTTTCGATCGACTGCTCGCGAAGTGTTAGCACTGGCCCACAAGGGGCAGTTGGTGGCTGCGATCACTGAGGAGGCCGGCAAGCGGGGCACCGTGGGAGAACGGCGATCGTGGGAGGCCAGTCTCCCAGCATTGGCCAGGGTGCTGAAGACTGCGGGTTTACACGAAGTGAGCATGCTGATCGAGTGTTCGGTCCCGGGCTCAAGCATGCGTGTTGATGTGGTGCTTGCGGGTGTCCATCCCACCACAGGTGCCGACAACTATGTCGTGGTGGAGTTGAAGCAATGGACCGACGCCCACCTGGGGTGGAATAGCGATCAGATCGTATGGACCCTCTACACCCAGGGTGACAAGTTACATCCCGTCGACCAGGTCCGCGGATACTGTCGATACTTTCAGCGCGACATTGCCATACTGCACGATCACCCTGAGGCACTCCATGGTGTGGCCTACTTGCACAACGCGAAGAAGAAGTTCGTCGAGCCGTTGTTCCAGCTGGACCCCGATCAGTTCGGACGCCTGTTCATCGGCGGCGAGAAGGGCGAGAAGAGCAAGTTCGTCACCTACCTGAAGTCGCAGTTCGCCGCAACATCGGGTCGGTTGGCGGCCACCCACTTCCTCGACAGTGACATCCGGCGGAAGGAAACACTCCTCAACTCGACAACTGCCGACCTCTCCAGGGGTAGCGACACCCTGGTCGAGAATCAGAGACTCGCCTTCCACGCAGTGATGAGTCGGATCAACATGTCACACAAAGCAAACCCCAAAACCATTGTGCTCGTGACCGGTGGCCCCGGTAGCGGCAAAAGCCTCATCGCGCTGTCGCTGTTGATGAGCCTCCGGAAAAAACCCGAGCTTCGGGTGCGGCTCGCCACGGGCTCGGAAGCCATCACCAAGACCTACCGGAGAATCTACGGCCGCCAGGAAAACGAACTGAAGAAGGAAATCACCTACTACAAGAACTTGCCACGGTTGGAGTACCCACTGGACGTGGTCATTTGCGACGAAGCACACCGGATACGCCGAGTCTCTACAGACCGGTTCACCGCGAAGAAGGACCGGGACAACCCGCCGCCGCAGATCGTCGAGCTGATCGATGCCGCAAAGGTACCAGTCTTCCTGCTCGACGAGAACCAAGTGGTAAGGCCTGACGAAGTCGGAACGGTCGACTATATCCGGGACCACGCCGCCCGAGCCGGTCTGCCGGTGTTCCAGATCAATCTCGACGGCCAATTCCGCTGCGGCGGTAGTGCAGCGTATGACGAATGGGTCTTGAACCTTCTCGGGCTGCGTGCGCTCGGGCCGATGCCGTGGAAGGGAGACAGCGATTTCACCGTCCGCGTGGCCCGCTCACCGCAGCAGATGGAGGACTTCCTCCGCTCGAAGATCACTCCCACGGTCACCGCGAGAATCACCGCCGGTTATTGCTGGGAGTGGACTCCCGACCCGGACGACGAGGGAGCCCTCGTACCCGACGTCAAGATCGGCGACTGGTCCAAGCCGTGGAACAAGTACCACGACGCCATCGGCAAGCCGAATGATCCCCCACCGAGCTGGCTGTGGGCTAACGACCCTCGCGGCTTCGAGCAAGTCGGATGCATCTACACTGCGCAAGGGTTTGAGTTCGATTGGGCTGGAGTAATTTTCGGGCCGGAGATCGTGGTCGAAGGGCAGAACCTGGTGGTGCGCCGGGACGCGAACAAGGACAAGAAGCTAAGGAGCAAGAGGCTCTTCGACGAGGATTTCGATATTCTCATCCGCAACACCTACAAGGTACTTCTGACCCGCGGCATGCAGGGAGTCGTCCTTTACGCGGTCGATCCGGCCACCCAGGACTTTCTGTCAGGACTTGTCGACTCTCTCCCATGACCTACGCGATCCGCTAAGTCATCCAGGATACGGGGCAGAAGGATTGGAATCCTCCATAGCCGGTGCGGTGCGGCGCCGACTGCAGACGCCGCGCAGGACCGGCCCGGCTCGATCGACAGTGAACACGCGACGTCCGCCCAGCAACGCCATCTCATGGGCAAACCGTTGCCACACCCAGCTCACGCTGGCCGCAATGGGAGGACACGCGCCCTTGGCTCGAACGACCCACCACACTGGATCAGGGAAGACGAGCCGGAAGATGTTAGGAGCCAGATTGATCCAGTTCACGGACTTGATGCCCGTTCCGAAGCCCGACCTGACCAAGGTGAAGTTCAACATCCGGGCGGGTGTCGGCGGCGCGGAGGCTTGGGACCTCCTCCTCGCCGATGACCCGGAGGACTGGCTGAACATGAATCGCCACCGAGAACGGCATCAGAACAACAACCTGGACCGCGCCAGATTTCTGTTGTCCTTCGCGCAGTACTACCCATACGGTCCCCAGTACTTTATCTTTGGAGGCTTTTTCCAAGTAAGCGCGATGGTTCCCGAACTGATCGGCGGCCCCGGGTACGAGCTGGTGCCACTAGCCATGCACTCGGAATACATCAAACGATTGATCATCAAGCTGGACAGGCCAGTCGGCAGGGACCTATATCTGCGTTGGTACGAGACACTCCAGGACAGCAAGCTCAACCCCACGGTTTACGAGCTGGCACCGGATACCAAACTGGGCACGTTCCCTGGTTTCCAGAACGTCAGACTCAAGCACGCAGAGCTTCAACGCATCCTCGCGAATAGTGAGCCGAGCTGGAAGGACGCCCTCTCGAGCGTGAAGGGCGTATATGTCATCACCGACCTGAGCAGCGGCCAGCTGTACGTGGGATCCGCTTCGAGCGAGGCAAATGGTCTGTGGCAGCGGTGGTCCAGCTACGCGAACCTGAAGAACCTGACTGGCGGCAACAGGGGACTCGAGCACCTGCGAGCAGAGCTAGGCGACGGCCACATCGTAGACAACTTCCAGTACTCGATCTTGGAGATCTTTGACCCGAAGACGAAGGCAGAGACGATCCTACTGCGGGAGTCGTTCTGGAAGCTTGCCCTCGACAGCCGCGCGCACGGTATGAACCGCAACTGAGGGTCGCGGTCTCCATCGCCCAATCGACATCATCGGGGACCGCTCAAGTGCTGACCGAACCGGCCAGCGCCGGGCGGCGGAAGACCAACGGGCTGCGGGGATCCAAGGGCGACTGAATCTCCGCTACTGCCGCACAGCGCGCTGACCGATCCAACCAGCGCGCGGCGCCGACGAACGACTGATCCCCTATCCGGGGGCCGGACGCGGGCTCGTAGAGTCTCTACCAGCGGTGACACACCCGCCGCGCTACTTCTTCGCAGACGCTAATCCGCTACGGAACTCGACCACGTCGCCGTCCGCCATGACGTAGTCCTTGCCTTCCATGCGCACCCTGCCCGCCGCTTTGGCTGCGGCCATGGAACCCGCTTCGACCAAGTCGTTGTAGGCGACCACTTCGGCTTTGATGAAGCCGCGTTCGAAGTCGGTGTGGATGACGCCTGCGGCCTTGGGGGCGGTGTCGCCTTGGTGGATGGTCCAAGCGCGGGCTTCTTTCGGGCCCGCGGTCAGGTAGGTCTGGAGGCCGAGGGTGTGGAAGCCGGCGCGGGCCAGGGCGTGCAGGCCGGGTTCGGTCTGGCCGATGGATTCGAGGAGTTCGAGGGCGGATTCCTCGTCGAGTTCCAGCAGTTCGGCTTCCACCTTGGCATCGAGGAAGACCGCGTCGGCCGGGGCGACAGAGGCTTTCAGCTCGGCTACCTTCGCCTCGTCGGTGAGCACCGACTCGTCGGCGTTGAAGACGTAGAGGAAGGGCTTGGTGGTGAGCAGCGAGAGTTCTTTCAGCAGCTCGGTATCCACCTTGTCCGCTGCGGCGAACAGGGTGGTGCCGCTGTCGAGGATCTCCTGCGCGGCCTTGGCGGCGTCGGCGACCGGCTTGCGGTCCTTCTTGACCTTGGCTTCCTTCTCCAACCGCACGACCGCCTTCTCCAGGGTCTGCAGGTCGGCGAGGATGAGCTCGGTCTCGATCACCTCGATGTCGGCGCTCGGGTCGACGCGGCCGTCGACGTGCACCACGTCGTCGTCGGCGAACACCCGCACCACCTGGCAGATGGCGTCGGCCTCGCGAATGTTGGCGAGGAACTTGTTGCCCAAGCCCGCACCTTCGGAGGCGCCCTTCACGATGCCGGCGATGTCGACGAACGACACGGTGGCAGGCACGATCCGCTCGGACGAGAAGATCTCCGCCAGCTTGTTCAGCCTCGGATCGGGCAGCGGGACCACGCCGACGTTCGGCTCGATCGTCGCGAAGGGGTAGTTCGCGGCGAGCACGTCGTTCTTGGTCAACGCGTTGAACAGCGTCGACTTCCCGACGTTAGGCAGACCGACAATTCCGAGGGTGAGACTCACGAGGAAGGGAGTCTACGCGGCGCACCGGCTCCGCTCCCCCGCGGCCGCCCGAACTCGAGCGTCCACACCAGCGCCGATACCTCCGCCCACGACACGAACACTGACATCACCGTCGGGCAAGACCGGCCCCGGCGATCCCCGCCCATGCCGCGAGTGGCACACCACGAAGCAGCCCTATCGGACTTCGGCGCGATCATGTGCCACTCGCAAGGCGCGCCTCAGGGGATGAGGACGACTTTGCCGAGGTTGGCGCGTCGCTCGATGGCGGTGTGGGCGGCGGCGGCTTCTTCGAGGGAGTATTCGGCGTGTACGGCGGGGCGTAGTTGGCCGGAGGCGAAGTACTGCCACAGCTCCTGGCGCCAGTGCTCGTACAGGTCGGGCTGTTTCTGCGCGATACGGGCCATTTGGAAGCCGATGACGGATTTCGCGCCGACGAGCAGGTCGTATGCCTGGATGGCGCCCCCGCCGGAGCTGTAGGCGACCAGGCGGCCGCCGGGCGCCAGGGCCGCGAGCGCGGGCGTCAGGAGGTCGCCGCCGACCGCATCGAGCACGTAGTCGGCGGGAGCGCCCCAGGACTCCCGGCTGTACTCGACCACGTCGTCGGCTCCGAGATTCCGTACGAAATCCGCCTTAGTGAGATCCGACACCGCTCCGACCACTCGGGCCGCGCCGCGCACCCGCGCGAGCTGGACCGCGAGATGACCGACGCCGCTCGCGGCGGCGGTGATCAAGGCGGACTCGCCTTCCTGCGGAGACGCGGCACTGAGCGCGCCAAGAGCCACCAGACCACTGCGCACCAGCGCGACCGCGTCGACCGCCGACGCTCCGTCGGGAATCGGCGAGGCCATGGCGGCCGACAGCAAGGCGTAGTCGGCATAGCCGTGTCCGAATACGAGCCCGGTCACGCGGTAGCCGGGCGTGTACCGCTCGACGCCATCGCCTACCGCGACCACCTCACCCGCGACCTCGCCGCCCAACGCGATCGGTTCGCGCTGCTCACGCACCTTTCGCACCACCGGCAGGGTCACCCCGACCGCCTCGACGCGGACCAGCAACTCCCCTGGTCCTGGCGTCGGCACCTCGGCCGAGACGAGCTCGAGCACCTCGGGACCACCGCTGCGCTCGTACTGCACCCGCCGCATCGCACCTCCAGAAATCGTTAGAAGGCGCAACGGTAACCGGATCACGAGGGGCGAAGACAGTCCACTACACGCTGTAGTGGTACATCTCACCGACGGTGTGAGCCGCTGGAGAGCTGTCCGCCTATTCGGTGATGTCCGACCGTGTCAACCCTCCGCGCGACCACCGCGACCATGAACCAGCGTCCGCGCCCATCGGGGAGCGAGCCGGCACGGCGCCGGCTCTACGGCTGCCCGGCCTGGTAGCACCACGCGGCCCCTGATGGGGCAGGTGTTGCGCGGTCAAGCGCTCGACTCGACGATCGTCCGCGCTTCAGTTCACGGACAACCCGGCGAAAGGCTCCCACCGCACCGCGACGAGGGAACGTACTGTTCGGCATCCGCCTCACCCGCGAGGACTCGGCCACCTGCCTGCTCGGTCGGCCTCCGACGAAACGGCGGTCCACGAGCACATCGACGTCGGCTGATCGCGCCATCTGTCGGTCCCCCGGCGTAGCCTGACCAGCATGGAGCCGACCACGGAGGTGGTGACGGCGCGTCCGGCGCCCGTGCTCGCCGCGTTCATCGACCGCTATATCGGGTATCGCATGTCCGGGTTCGCGGCGGCGACCCATCGTGGATTGCCTTCGCGGCACATGACTTTCATCGTCGCTATCGGCCCGACGATCGACGTCGTCGAGCAGACCGATCCGCGACAGTCTCCGCGGAACTACCGGTGCGTGCTGAGCGGCCTACAGGCGAGCACGGCACTGATCGCGCACGACGGTCATCAGGAGGGCGTGGCCGTGGCGCTCACGCCACTCGGTTGCCGCACCTTGTTCGGCATGCCCGCGGCGGCGCTGTGGGACACGTCGGTCGAATTGTCCGACGTCGTGGGTCCTGTCGGTCTCGAGCTGTGGGAACGGTTGCAATCCGCGCCGAGCTGGCCGGAACGTTTCGCCGTCTGCGATCGGGTGCTCTGCGCGCTCGCCGATCCCGACCGCGCGGTGCGTCCGGAACTCACCTGGGCCTGGCGCGCCGTGGTCGGCTCCGGCGGTGCGATCGCGGTCGGCCCGCTGGCCGAGCAGATCGGGTGGAGCAGGCAGCATCTGACGCGCCGGTTCAATCGCGAGTTCGGTCTGAGCCCGAAGCTCGCGGCCCGGATCACGCGTTTCGAACGAGCCCGCCGCATGCTCGCGCAGACGCCCTCCTACATCACCATCGCCCAGGTGGCAGCCGCGTGCGGCTATTACGACCAGGCCCATCTGGACCGCGATTTCGCCGACCTCGCCGGGACGAGCCCGACCGTCTGGCTCGCCGAGGAGGTTCCATCCGTCCAAGCCGCCGACGAGTCCGCCGGATGACGATTCAGCCATGACGAATCCGACAGAAACCAGCACCCGCACCGCCGTCTGGCCCACGCTGACCTTCCGCGATGCCCGCACCATGGCCACCTTCCTCGTCGAGGCGTTCGGCTTCCGGGAAGCCGCGCTCCACACCCGCGAGGGTGACCCGTCGATCGTGGAGCACGCGGAACTGCGCTGGCCGCTGGGCGGCGGCGTCATGTTCGGCTCGGCAGGTAAGGATGACAGCCCGTTCGGCACCCGCCCGACCGGCACCGACTCTGTCTATCTGGTCTGCGAGGAGCCCGACGCCTTGTTCGCCCGCGCGACCGCCGCGGGCGCCGAAGTGGTCCGCGACCTGCGCGACGAGGACTACGGCTCGCGCGGCTTCACGGTCCGCGACCCGGAGGGCAACCTCTGGAGCTTCGGCACCTATTGGGGCGCTTGATCGGCGCGGCCGACGACGCCCGTCCGCTACCTGACCGCGGGGCCTTGCCGAGGCCCCGCGGCAGCTCCCCCGTTGGCGGGCGAGGTCCTGCTCAGCGCCCGCCGAGCCCCGACATCGCGATGCCGCGGATGAACGCGCGCTGGGCGATCGCGTAGATCACCAGCAGCGGAACCAGGATGACGATCGCGGCGGCCATCAGGATCGGCCACTGGGTGTGGTACTGGCCTTGCAGGCGGACCAGGCCCAGTGTCGCGGTGGCGACGTCCTCGCGCTGGATCATGACCAGCGGCCAGAGGAAGTCGTTCCACACGGTGATCCAGGTGAGCACGGCGAGCACCATCAGGGCCGGACGGGTGTGTGGCAGCAGGACCCGCCAGTAGACCTGCCAGGTGTTGCAGCCGTCGAGGATGGCGGCCTCCTCCAGTTCGTCGGGCAGCGTGCGGAAGAACTGCCGCATCAGATAGGTGCCGAACGCGCTGCCGAACAGGCCGGGAACGATCATCGCCCACGGGGTGTCCACCCAGCCGAACGCCCGCATCAGCAGGAACTGCGGGATCACCGTCACGGTCAACGGAACCATCAGCGTCGCGAGGTAGGCGAGGAACAGCATGTCCCGCCCGCGAAAACGGAGGCGCGCGAACGCGTAACCGGCCAGCGAGCAGAAGAAGACCTGCCCCGCCGTGACACACAGCGCGTAGACCGTGGTGTTGAGCAGCATCCGCCCCATCGGCAGCAGTTCGAAGACCTTCCCGTAGTTCGACCACTGCGGCCGCTGCGGAAGGAAGGCCGCGTCGGCGATCTCACCGTCCCGCTTCAGCGAGCCCGACACCGCCCACAGGATCGGCAGCAGCGCGCACCACGCGATGCCCACCAGCACCGCGTATATCGCGGTCCCGCGCAGCAGGCGCCGCACGACCGCCCGGTCGACCCGGCCGAACGCGACGCTCGCGCGGTCGCGCCGGACCGGCAGTGCGCGCCGCACCACCTCGTAGGTGTTCACTGCTCCACCTCCGAACGCCGGGCCAGCCGCAGCTGCACCAGGGTCAGCAGGAACAGCATCGCGAAGATCACCCAGGCGAGCGCGGAGGCGTAACCGACCTCGTAGAAGCCGAACGCGTGCTGGAACAGCATGATCCCCAACAGGTATGTACCCGTCTCCGGTCCCCCGTTGCCGCCGGTCAGCGCGTAGGCCTGATCGAACGCCTGCACCGAATTGATGATCGTGATGATGAAGACGAACGACAACGGCCCTCGGATCAGCGGCAGCGTGATCGCGAAGAACCGCCGCAGCGCACCGGCTCCGTCGATCTTCGCGGCCTCGTAGAGCGTCTCCGGCACGCCCTGCATGGCGGCGAGCAGGATGACCGTCGCGAACGGCACGCTCTTCCACACGGTGACGATGCTGAGCGATACCAGCGCCCAGTCGGGGTCGGTCAGCCACGGCACCGCGCCGATGCTGAGCCCGCCCAGCGCCAGATTCAGCAGCCCGTCGTCGGTGAACAGGAACCGCCACACCACGGCCATGGCGACCGCCGAGGCGACCAACGGCAGAAACGCGATGGTCCGAAAGAGGCCGATGCCGGCCACCTTTCGATTCAGTGCGGCGGCGACGACCAGTCCGATGACCACCGTCGGCACCAAGGTCGATACGGTGAAAACCGCCGTGTTGCGTAATGCGATGAGAAACAACGGGTCGGAACCGAACAGCCGCCGGTAGTTGTCCACCCCGACAAAGCGCATGGGGCTGAACAAGTCCCACGAATGAAAACTCAGATAGAGCGAAAATCCCAAGGGGAACAACAAGAAAATCGCGACGGCCGCCACGTTGGGCGCGACGAATGCCCACCCGGCCCGTTCTCGACGCCGCGCCAACCGGGAGGCCACGCCCCTTTTGCCCGATGTTTGCGACCTTTGCGCGCCGGTCACGGCGTGTCCAGCAGCGCGTCGACGTCGGAGGCGAAACGCCCGTCCAAGGACGCGGCGGTGGCGGCGCCGCGCAGCACCCGGTTGGAGCCGCGTTCGAGCAGGGCGGACACCTTGCCCCACGCGGGCGTCACCGGCAGCGGGCGGGAGCTGGCCGGGCCGTCGGTGAACACCTCGAGATTGCGGATATCGCGGTGCGCGGCGGCGAAACCCGGTGAACTCATGGCCGATTTCAGCACCGGAACGAACAGCCCGGACGCGGCGATGATCGCCTGCCCCACCGGCCCGGTCGCGAACTTCACGAACTCCCAGGCCTGTTCGACGCGCGGACTGTCCGCGGCGATGGCCAGGCCGGTACTGCCGACGTCGGTGATGGCGCCGGGACCGCCGTGCGGGCCGACCGGCAGCACCGTGACGTCGATCGCGAGATCGTCGTGCCCGGCGAATTCGGAGTACAGCCAGTGGCCGCCCAGCGCCATCGCCGCCCGGCCACGCCGGAACAGGTCGGGCGCCGAAACCGAAAGCGTGTCGGCGGCTTTCGGCGCCACGCGGTGCCGTACGGCGAGATCGGCGTAGAACTGGAAGCCTTCGGCGAAGCGCGGATCGCCGAGGTTGGTCCTGGTCGGGTCGACCGATGGTGAGAACCATTCGGCGCCGTTGTTCATGCCGAAGCAGGCCGCCGAGAAGTACGGCACCCAGGCGTCGGCGAAACCCCACCGGGTCCGGCCGGACGAGTCGCGCCTGGTCAACGCCGTGGCTGCGGCCAGGAACTCGTCGAACGTCCAGGCGTCCCGCCAGCGTGCCGGCGGGGTGATCCCGGCCTCCTCGAACAGGGTCCGGTTGTAGTACAGGAACACGCCGGACCACTGTTCGGGCAGGGCGTACTGCCCGCCCGCGTAAGCGAAGGTGTCATACAGCGCCGGGTAGCTGTCGGCTTTCAGCTGGGCTGTGTAGCGGGGGTCGCGATCCAGCAGCGTGTTCAGATCCAGCAGGACGCCGCGCTCGGCCAGCCCGGAATAGAGCAGCTCCCACGCCATCAGCACGTCCGGGCACTTACCGCCCGCGCAGTAGGTGAGCATCTGCTGCAACGGATCCGGCCCCGACACGATGGTGCGAATCCGGATGCCGGGGTGCGATTTCCGGAACTCGTCGATGATCTTCAGCCGCACCCGCGCCTCTTCCGGCCTGGCCTGGAAGAAGAAGGTCAGCGCGTCGTCATCGGAACCGCAGCCGCCGCCGGCCAGCAGCGGCGCGGCCAGCGCCGACCCGAGCAGCGTCCGGCGACGGACCCGGGCGACGGGATTCGCACGCAACACAGCCCTCCTCCAGGGCGGATGTGGAGCTTCTCGAACCGCATGGCAGCATACGTTCGGCAATCACCTGGTGACGGCCGACACATGAACAATATTTCACGGTGCCCGCCCGGCGTCCGGAATCGGCACGACGGCGATCATCGATCGGATACGTTGTCACGTGTTTCAGCAAGATCCTGCGCGTTTTACAGGAGAGAAGGCAGATGGCGACAATCGAATATCTGCGGACCGATCCCGATCTGCCGCCCGTCGGCGTGGTCGACAAGTCCCCGATCACACCGGCCAAGAAATTGATCTTCGCCGGGATCGCCGTACTCGGCGCCATAGCCTGGGCGGTGCTCGCCATCTCGCGGGGCGAATCGGTGAACGCGGTGTGGATCGTGATCGCGGCGGTGTCCACCTACATCATCGCGTATCGGTTCTACGCCAGGTTCATCGAACGCAAGATAGTCGAACCACGTGACGACCTGGCCACGCCCGCCGAGATCCTGGAGAACGGCAAGGACTACATGCCGATGGACCGGCGGGTGCTCTACGGGCACCATTTCGCCGCCATCGCGGGCGCGGGTCCGCTGGTCGGGCCGGTGCTGGCCGCGCAGATGGGCTACCTGCCGGGGACCATCTGGATCGTGGTCGGCGTGGTACTGGCCGGCGCGGTGCAGGACTACCTGGTGCTGTGGGTCTCGATGAAGCGGCGCGGGCGCAGTCTGGGGCAGATGGCCAGGGACGAGCTGGGGGTGATCGGCGGCTGGTCGGCCATCGTCGGCGTGCTGGTGATCATGATGATCCTGCTGGCGGTGCTCGCTCTGGTGGTCGTCAACGCGCTCGCGCACAGCCCGTGGGGCGTCTTCTCGATCGGCATGACCATTCCGATCGCGCTGTTCATGGGCGTGTACCTGCGGTTCCTGCGGCCGGGCAAGGTCGGCGAGGTCTCCGTGATCGGATTCGCGCTGCTGCTGCTGGCCATCGTGAGCGGCGGTTGGGTGTCGGAAACCGACTGGGGCGCGGACTGGTTCACGCTCTCGCCGGTGACCATCTCGTGGCTGCTGATCGCCTACGGCTTCGTCGCCTCGGTGCTTCCGGTGTGGCTGCTGCTCGCGCCGCGCGATTACCTGTCGACGTTCATGAAGGTCGGCACCATCGTGCTGCTCGCGGTGGGCATCCTCGTCACGCTGCCGGTGCTGCACGCGCCCGCGGTCTCGTCGTTCGCGTCCACCGGCACCGGGCCTGCCTTCGCGGGCTCGCTGTTCCCGTTCCTGTTCATCACCATCGCCTGCGGCGCGCTGAGCGGGTTCCACGCGCTGGTCTCCTCCGGCACCACGCCGAAGCTGCTGGAGAAGGAATCGCACGCCCGGATGATCGGCTACGGCGGCATGCTGATGGAGTCGTTCGTCGCGGTCATGGCCATCATCACCGCCTCGATCATCGACCAGCACCTGTACTTCGCGATGAACGCGCCGCTCGGCCTCACCGGAGGCACCGCGGAGAAGGCCGCGGCCTACACCAACAGCCTCGGGCTCAGCGGTCCCGCGGTCACTCCGGCGGAGCTGAGCCAGGCAGCGAGCGACGTCGGCGAATCGTCGATCATCTCTCGCACGGGCGGCGCGCCGACGCTGGCGGTCGGCATCTCGGAGGTGTTCCACCAGTTCCTCGGCGGCGCGAGCATGAAGTCGTTCTGGTACCACTTCGCGATCATGTTCGAGGCGCTGTTCATCCTCACCACGATCGACGCGGGCACCCGGGTCGCGCGGTTCATGCTCTCGGACGCGCTAAGCAATTTCGGCGGGGCGGCGAAGAAGTTCCGTGATCCGTCCTGGCGGGTGGGCGCGTGGCTGTGCTCCGCCATCGTGGTCGCGGCATGGGGTTCGATCCTGCTGATGGGCGTCACCGACCCGCTGGGCGGCATCAACACGCTGTTCCCGCTGTTCGGCATCGCCAACCAGTTGCTCGCGGCCATCGCGTTGACCGTGGTGCTGGTGATCGTGGTGAAGAAGGGCCTCGCGAAATGGGCCTGGGTGCCTGGTATTCCGCTGGTCTGGGACCTGCTGGTGACCATGACGGCATCGTGGCAGAAGATCTTCTCCGCCGACCCGAAGCTCGGCTACTGGAAGCAGCACAGCATCTGCCAGGCCGCGCAGGACGCCGGCAAGTTGTGCCTGACGGCGAAGACGCAGGACGACATGACCGCGATCGTGCGCAACACCTTCATCCAGGGCACGTTGTCGATCGTGTTCGCGGTGCTGGTGCTGATCGTCGCGGTGGTCGGCGCCGTCGTGGCCTACCGCGCCTGGCGCTCCGGCGAGACGAAGACCACCGAGACACCGGAGGAGCCGTCGAAGATCTTCGCGCCCAGCGGTTTCGTCGCCACCGCGGCGGAGAAGGAAGTGCAGAAGCAGTGGGACGAGCTGATCGCGACCGGAAAGGTGCGCGCTCCCGGCGCGGCACACGTCCACGCGCGATGAGCGACTCGGCCACCCAGGGTGCCGACCGGTCCGGGCGACCGGCCGGCACCCGGTTGCGCGCCGCGGCCCGCGCCTGCCGCGACGGCGTTCGGGCGGCCATCTGGTGGTTCGACTCGATCCTCGGCGGGCAGGATTACCAGCGCTACGTCGAGCACCTGCGGCGCAGGCACCCGGGATGCGCCATTCCGACCGAGCGGGAGTACTGGCGGCAGCGGCATGCCGAGGCGGATCGCAATCCGGCCAATCGCTGCTGCTGACCGGCAGAATTTCGGCGCGCGCCGCCACACCCCATTTGGTAGTCGCCACAACCGCGAACCAGGCGACGGCTGTGCGATGTCATGACCGTTGTGCGAGGTGGGGACAACCACCGGCGGTGGTGGCCGATTCCCGCTAGCACGGGTCCGCCGCAGCTGCCATTGTGGTGGGCGTGACGATCACGGCATTGGATTTCGAACGTTGCTACCGGGCGGTGTCGACCCGGGACTCCCGATTCGACGGGCAATTCTTCACCGCGGTACGGACCACCGGAATCTATTGCCGCCCTTCGTGTCCGGCGATCACGCCGAAGCGGGCCAACGTGTCGTTCCTGCCGACCGCCGCGGCGGCGCAGCAGGCGGGCTACCGCGCCTGCCGCCGCTGCCTGCCCGACGCGGCGCCCGGATCGCCACTGTGGAACACGAGGGCGGATCTGGCCGCCCGGGCGATGCGGCTGATCGGGGACGGCGTGGTCGAGCGCGCCGGAGTACCCGGGCTGGCCGCCACCCTCGGCTACTCCCAGCGGCAAGTCACCCGGGTGCTGACCACGGAACTGGGCGCGGGGCCGCTGGCACTGGCCCGGGCGCACCGGGCACACACCGCGCGGCTGCTGATCCAGACCACCGCCATGCCCATGTCCGATATCGCGTTCGCGGCGGGCTTCGCCTCCATCCGCCAGTTCAACGACACGGTGCGCGAGGTGTTCGCGGTGAGCCCCACCACCATGCGGCTCGAGGCGCAGCGCGCGAAGAGCAGCGCCCCCGCGCGCCCGGCACAGGCCGGCAGCGGATCGCTCACCCTGCGGCTGCCCTACCGGGAACCGCTCGACCGGGCCTGGCTGGAATGGTTTCTGTCCGCCCATGTCGTACCGGGCATGGAATTGTGGGAGAACCGCGCCTACACCAGGAACCTGCGCACGCCACACGGGCACGCCACCGCGCGGCTGAGCTTCCAGCGCGACCACGTGCGCGCGGAATTGTCCCTGCACGACATGCGCGATCTCGCGCCGACGGTGGCCAGGCTCCGGCACCTGCTGGATCTGGACGCCGACCCGATCGGGATCGATGACGCGCTCGGTGTCGGTCCTGCGGCGCGCATGCCCTCCTCGGGACAATTGCCCGAGCAGGCCGCCGAGTACCTGCCGGACGCGGGGTCGGGGTCGCCGCCGGAAACCGAGGCGCTGACCGAGGCGGAGCCGCTCGACGCGGCGCGCCCGTCATTCACGCCGGGTATTCGGGTGCCCGGGTGCGTGGACGGAGCCGAACTCTTGCTGCGCACCATGATCGGGCAGCAGATCTCGGTGTCGGCCGCCGCCACGCACACCGCGCGGCTGGTCGAAGCGCTCGGTGAACGGGTGGACGGGCCGATTCCGCTGCTGTTCCCGGCACCCGAAGTCATCGCCGCGCGTGGCGCCGAGGTCTTGACCGGACCGGCGCGGCGCATCCGTTCCATCATCGCGGCCGCCGAGGCACTCGCTTCCGGCGAGCTGCCGCTGCACCAGGGACGTACCGCGGCCGACCTGCGCCGTGACCTGCTCGCGCTGGACGGCGTCGGACCGTGGACGGCCGACTACGTGATCATGCGCTTGCTCGCCGATCCGGACGTCCTGCTCGGGACCGACCTGATCGTCCGCCGCGGCGCGACCCTGCTCGGCGTTGATCTGACGGACACCGCGCGCTGGGCGCCGTGGCGGTCGTATTTGTCGATGCACCTGTGGAAAGCGGCGCTGACCAGCCGCGGCACACCTTCCGATGTCCCCGCGCTCGCCACCACGAAAGGCAGTGTCGAATCATGACCACCAGCATCACCGTCCACGCCGAGGCCGGCGGCGCCACCACCGCGACAGCGGATTTCGCCGTCACGCAGACCCCGCTCGGCCCGTTCACCACGCTCGTCGACTCCGACGGCGCGGTCCTGGCCTCCGGCTGGACATCCGACGCGGAAGACCTGCGCGGGCTGATCCACCCCACCCTGCGCCCCGGCCTGTTACGGCAGCGCGATTCGCTGGGCGAGGTGACCGGAGCCGTCACCGCCTACCACGAGGGTGATGTCACCGCGATCGATCGGATTCCGGTACGTCAGCAGTCCGGGGAGTTCCTCGTCCACGCCTGGGAGATACTCCGCGCCGTCCCGGCGGGCAGCCCCCTGACCTACACCGAATTCGCCGCCCGCGCCGGCCGCCCCGACGCCACGCGCGCCGCGGCCAACGCGTGCGCCCGCAACGCCGCGGCCCTCTTCGTGCCCTGCCACCGCATCCTGCGCATCGGCGGCGCACTCGGCGGCTTCCGTTGGGGATTACCGGTGAAACGGTGGCTGCTCGACCACGAGGGGTGAGCGTGCATAGCCCGCAGCGCTCGCGCGGGCAGGCCCATGGATCGCCGGTTGGCCGCGTGGGACCGGTGGCAGATTACCGGGGCCGGAAACCGGCTGTAGGCGATCATCAATCCCTCGCGGAGGGGAGGCAGGCCCACTCAGGCGATGGTCGCTTGCAGGTGGGAGCCCGCGCGGCCGCGCAGGACGTGCAGGCGGCTGGGGATGCGTTGACGCATCTCGTCCACGTGGCTGACCACGCCGACCACGCGGCCGCCCGCGCGCAATTCGTCCAGCACGCCCATCACGGCGTCCAGGGTGTCGGCGTCCAGGCCGCCGAAACCTTCGTCGATGAACAGGGTGTCCAGCACGAGGCCACCGGATTCGGCGGCGACGGTGTCGGCCAGGCCGAGCGCCAGCGACAGCGAGGCCATGAAGGTTTCGCCACCGGAGAGCGTTTTGGCCGGGCGGATCGCGCCGGTGTAATCGTCACGGATGTCCAGCCCGAGGCCGCCGCGGCGACCGCGCGGACCGGCCTTGTCCGAGTGGACGAATTCGTAGCGGCCGCCGGACATCCTGCGTAACCGCAGCGATCCCGCTTGGGCGACTTCTTCCAGACGAGCGGCGAGGACGTAGGAGTGCAGGGACATGCGGCGGTTGTTCGCCCCGCGCCCGGCGACCACGTCGGCGAGACCGTCCAGTTCATCGAACGCGCGCTGGGCCGGCGCGATCCGGTCCACGGCGGCCCAGAGTTGGCCGCCGAGGTCTTCGAGCTGGCCGGCCCGCCTGCTCGCTTCGGCATGGGTGGCCACCGCCGCGTTGAGCGCGGTCTGCGCGTCCGCCACGAGCGCGTCGATCTCGGCCGGATCGCCGGGCTCCTGCTCCGCCGCCGCCCGGATCTCCGGTTCCGCCAGCACCGCTTCGGCCGCGGCTCGGGCACGGTCGGCGGCCACGAGTTCCGCGTCGATCTCGGCCTGCCGCCGCGGGCTGCGGGACGCGGCGGCGACGACCTTCGCGTAGGCGGTCAAGAGCGCGACATCGTCGCGAGCGGTGACGGCAGCGGCGGCGAGGCGCAACGGGTCGTCCAGACCAGCGGAGCCAGAAACACCCGTTTCGCCGGAGTCCAGCGACAGAGCCGAACCCGCGCCGGGCGACCCCGCCTCATCGGTGGCGGCCGAGGCGCCGGGAACAAGCAGCGGACCGCCGAACTCGCCCTCCGGCACGAAACCCGCGGCGCGCGCGAGGTTCCGGACCCGGTCGGCGATGACCGACACCTGTTCTCGCGCCGCCACAGCTTCGGCGCGGGCGTCGCGCAGGGCGGTGGCCTCGCTGACGAGGGCGGCGAGCCGTGCACGGCGGCGGTCGATGGTCTGGTCGGCGCCCGCCGCGGTACGCAGCCGTTCGGTGAGTTCGACCAAGCGCTCCTCGGCGGAGACGATGGTGGCGGCGACCGCGCTGCGGCGCGCCTCGGATGCGCGCAACTCCTCGTGCAGGCGGGCCTCGCCGTCGCGCAAACGGGTGAGTTCGGCTTCCAGCCCATCGGCGTTCGCGGCCAGTTCCGAGGTGTCCTCGTAGCGGTCGGTCGCGGCGCGCAGCGCGGCGGCGAGTTCGACGCGGTCGGTATCGCCGCCGCGAGCGATGAGCGCTTCGATCTCGCGCTCGAGCCCGGTGATGCGGGCCAGCGCGCGGTCGCGGGTGACCTCCGCGGCGCGCTCGGCCGCCACGGCGGCCTCCTCCTCGTCCTTGGACACCGCGGCGTCGGTGGGCCGGGCGGGTGCGGGATGCTCCGCCGAACCGCAGACCGCGCACGGACTCCCGTCCACCAATTCGCCGGCCAGTTCGGCGGCCATCCCGCTGAGCCTGCGCTCGCGCAGATCCAGTACGCGTTCCTTTGCGTCGAGATGCGCGGTGCGGGCGGCGTCGAACTCGATCCGGGCGTGATCGAGCGCGGTTCGGCGCGCCGCCAGCTCGACCGCGGCCGTCGCGGCGGTCTGTAGCCGCTCGGTCTCCGCGGTGATGCCTGGCAGGGCCGCGGCCGCTTCGGTGGCCTCACGCAGCCGGGCCTCGGCCGCGGTGAGCGCGGCGGGCAGTTCGTCACGCCGCGTCGCGAGTTCGGTGACGCGCCGGGCCAGCGTCGCGTCCTCGGTGCGCAGCGTGGCGAGTTCACCATCGAGCCTGGTCGCGGTGGCGGCATCGGTCCGCACCTCGTCCAGCGCGCCGATCTGCGCGCTCCAGCGCTGGGTCGCCGCGTCGATGTCGGCATCATCCCGGACCTGCTCGCCGTCGGGATCGACCAGTTCGGCGCCACCGAGTTCGACGCTCTCCGGTTCCCGCAGCCTGGCCGCGAGTCGTTGGGCCGCGGCCTGCTTTTCGCCGTCGCGCCTGCGCTGGGTTTGCACCGCCGAACGCGCTTCGTCGATAGCGGCAGCGACCGGCTCGGCCCGGCGAGCGAGGTCGAGTTCGGCTTGCAGCTCGGTCCGCCGGCCGGTGCCAGCGGCATAGTCGTCCAGCTGGGCGCGCGCCACACTCAGGCGGCGACGCAGCTCGCGCAGCCGACGCGCCTGTTCGGCCTGCTCCCGGACGCGCGCCGAATCTTGTTGGCGGCGTTGTACCTCCGCGACGGCGGCGGCGAGATCGGCGCGTGCCGTGGCAAGCAGGTCCTGCGACCATCCGACGCACTCGGCGGGACCGACCGAATCCGCCACTCCGGCCGCCATACCCACTTGCGTGATCAGCCGCTTGACGCCGTCCGCGCGAGCGTCCAGGGCCGCTTCGGCAACGCGACGCTGGTCGGCGAGCCAGTGCTCCGCGGTGCCGAACCGTCCGGTGTCGAAGAGCTTTTCGAGCAGTTTCTCGCGATCTTCGTTGTCCGCGCGCAGGAAGCGGGCGAAATCGCCCTGCGGCAACAGCACCACCTGGAAGAACTGGTCGGCGCTCATGCCGAGCAGGCGCAGCACCTCCTCGCCGATATCCGGTATTCGGGACAGGTTCTCTCCGCGGCCGTCCAGCCAGGTCAGCGTCGCCTTCGGGTTGATGGTGCGTGTGCCGGTACCATCGCGCTTCGCACGCTGGAACTCGGGGCTGCGGGTCAGGCGAACTCGCCGCCCACCCAAGGTCGCCTCCAAGACCACTTGCGGTGGTTTTTGCTCCGGGGCGTGATCGGAGTGCAGTCGCTTGCTCTCCCCGCGCGCGCCGGGGACCCTGCCGTAGAGCGCGAACGCGATGGCGTCCAGCACCGTGGTCTTGCCCGCGCCGGTCTGACCGTGCAGCAGGAACAGCCCGTCGGCGCCGAGCGCGTCGAAGTCGACGACCGTGGTGCCGGCGAACGGACCGAAGGCGGTCATCTCGAGCTTGTGCAGCCTCATCCCGCCGCGCCTACGCCCGGCTCCGGCAGGACGCTCATGCGGTCAGTTCCTCGGCGGCGGCCACCGCGGCCACTTGCTCCGGCTCCGCGACGGCGGCGGACAGCGCCCGCTCCAGCCAGCTCATCTCGCTCGAGCTGGGTACGCCGCGGACGTCGGTGAGGAAGCTGCGGGCTACTTCGATGTCGCGGCGGCCGTGCACTCGCTCACGGTAGCGCAGCTCGGGATTCCCCTCGGGCCGCGCCCATTCGACGTGGACGGCGTAGGGGAACCGTTCGCGCAGTTTGCGCATGGCGTCGACCGGGCGGGCGGCGTCGGTGAGCACGGCGGATACGTAGTGCTGTTCGGCCCCGCTGTGCTGCGCACCGCTCAGCAGCTCGTCCAGGGTGCCGGTCAGTTTGCTCAGGCCCCGTACCGTCGGCAGGTCCCGGCGGCGCACCGTGTGCAGACCGGACGCGTCCAGGTCGATGATCCAGACGGCTTTGCGATGCGCGTTCTCGCCGAACGAATACGGCAGCGGCGAGCCGGAGTAGCGGACCTGCTCGGCCAGCGTCTGCGGCGAATGCAGGTGGCCGAGCGCCACGTAGTCGATGCCGTCGAAGGCGGCCAGCGGGACCGTCTCCACCCCGCCGACCGAAATCGAGCGCTCCGATCCGGTGGATTCCCCGCCGACCACGAAGGCGTGCGCCAGCACGACCGTCCGCGCCCCCGGCCGTCGCGCGATGTCGGCTCGCACCCGGGCCATGGCCGCGTCGAGGATTTCGGCATGCGAACGCGCTTGCGGCACTTCGAGTTCTGCGCGGGTGATCTCCGGCTCCAGGTACGGGATGCCGTAGAACGCCACCGGTCCGTGCGCGTCCTCGAGCAGAACGGGGTGATCAACGTCGGCCACGGTGGTACGCAGATGCAGTCCGCCCGCCGCGGCGAAACTCGCGCCGGCGCCCAGCCGGGCGGGCGAATCGTGATTCCCAGAGGTGGCGACGATCTGGGCCCCCGCCGCCCGGATCGCCTCGAATCCACGGTTGCACACCGCGATCGCGTCGGCGCTGGGAATCGACCGGTCGTACACGTCACCCGGTAGCACCACCACGTCGACCGACTCCTCGGCCACCAGCTCCGCGATGGCGGCCAGTGAACGCGCCTGATCGGCAAGCAGATCGACCCCATGGAACGTGCGCCCGATGTGCCAGTCCGAGGTGTGCAGCATCCGCATGCCGCGAAACCGTAGGGCAACCCACCGACAGACTTCAATCGCACCGCCCGCTGCGCCGGGTTTGCCCAGCAGAGGCCCGGCGTGTCCAGCGGAGGGGACGGACGTGTTCGAGCCGGTCGGCCCGCCGAGCCGAATCATCACATATCGCATGGCCTCCCGAACCCCGGCCCCGGATGCCGGAATCCGGATGGTTCGCCGAACGCGCTGGCAGAACCGGTTGTCGACCCGATGCCGAACAGTTGCCGGGTGCCGATCTTGTCGGTGACCTACGGCACTATCAGCGCTATGACCGCACCGATGCTCGTCGCACTGACGCTGGTGTTCGCCGCCGGTTTCGGCCTGGGCTGGCTGGGCCACGCCGCACGGGCCGGGCAGCGCGCCGCGGCGGCGGAAGCGCGGCTCGCGGTCGCCGCCGACAACGAACGGCTGCTACGGCAGTCGCTCACCGCGGCCAACGAGGATGCCGCGCGAAGGCATTCGCACGCCGTCGGCGCGATGGTGGAACCGCTGCGCGCGGCGGTGGGGGCGTTGAACGAGCACATCCAGCAGGTGGAGCGGCAGCGGCTCACCGCGTATTCCGGCCTGCGCGAACAGGTCGCGAACATGCAGCGCACCTCGCACCAGCTCACCGGGCAGACGGGGCAGCTGGTCGCGGCGCTGCGCGCGCCCCAGGTCCGGGGCCGATGGGGGGAGATCCAGCTGGAGCGGGTGGTAGAGCTGGCCGGGATGACCAGGCACTGCGACTTCGGCACCCAGGTGACCCGCACCGGTCGCGACGAGGGCGACCGCACGGTGCGACCGGACCTGGTGGTGCGCCTGTCCGGCGGCAGGCACATCGTGGTGGACGCCAAGGTGCCGTTCGCCGCCTACCTGGACGCCTGCGGCACCGACGACCCCGACGTGCGCGCCGAGCTGCTCACCCGGCACGCCAAGCATCTGCGCGCGCATGTCGATCAGCTGTCGGACAAGGCGTACTGGGCCGTTTTCGATCCCGCGCCGGAATTCGTGGTCTTGTTCGTGCCGGGCGACCCGTTCCTGGACGCGGCTCTGACCACCGACTCGGAGCTGCTGGAGTACGCGTTCGGTCGCAACGTGATCCTCGCTACGCCGACCACCCTGATCGCGTTGCTGCGCACCATCGCCTTCGGCTGGCGGCAAGAGGCGCTGTCCAGGGACATGGCTACCGTGCAGCGGCTGGGCCGTGAGCTGTATCACCGGCTGGGCATGACGGGCAAGCACCTGGACCGGCTGGGTACGCAACTCGGCAGGGCGGTGGAGGCTTTCAACTACACCGTGGCCTCGGTGGAGTCGCGGGTGATGGTCACCGCGCGCAAACTGCACGACCTGGAGATAGCCGAGCAGGAAGTGCCCGCCATCGGGCGCGTGGATTCCCGGCCCCGCGCGGTGGGCTTCGCCGACGCGGGCGAGTAACCAGGAGTATGGCCGTGCCGCCACGCCGCCACGAGCGGCGGCAACTAGTGTGCATGTCGTGGCTGCTTCCGAACGTGTGCGATCCCGGGTGCCCGCGCCGCAACGCTCGATCCTGCCGTCGGTGCCGGGGATCCCGGTCGGCGCGGCGATCCTGATCGCGGTTGCCTGCACGTTTCTGGGGTTCCTGATCGATGCCGGCGGCGGCAACAACGAGCTGACCGGCACGTTCGCCGCGCTGTACATCCTCGGGTGTGTGGCGGCGGTCGCCGCCGTCCGCTATCGAGGCTTGTTCAGCACGATGGTGCTGCCGCCGCTGCTGCTGTTCGTCGCCGTGCCGCTGGCCTATCAGCAGCTCACCGGCCGTGGCTCGACCTCGCTGAAGGACATCCTGCTGAACCTGGCGATCCCGCTGGTGAACCGGTTCCCGACCATGATGCTCGCCACGGTGGTCGTCCTGCTGATCGGTGGCGCGCGGATCTATCTGCACCGCCGCGAAGAGGAGTCCACTCGTCCGCCGTCGACCCGTCGCGGCGCGGGCTGGGGCAAGGCGCCTGCGAAGAAGACCAAGCCCGGCCGTCCGTCCCGTGGTCTCGCGGACTCGTCACGCCGCAAAACCCGCCGTCCGAAGGCGGAGCCCGCCGAACCCGAGGCGGACGGCTCGGACGAGTCCACCCCACGGCCGGCCCGCCGACCAGCGGCGCAGGTCGCCGATACCCCGCCGCGCGTCGCACCCGCTCGCCCGCGGGAAGGACGGGCGCCCGCCAGGGGCGCTACCCGCCCGGCCGGGGCTGTGCCGCGGCCCGAAGGAGAACCACCGCGCGGCGCGGGCCGTCGCCGCGATATGCCCCCGCATCCCCAGCCCAATGTGCGTTACCGCGAACGTGATTCGGGCCGCCCGGAACGGCGCAGGCCGGAGAACCTGTAGCCGGTTCGCTCGGGTGCGAGGGCGCGGCTACCGCGCCTGCGGACGTGGCGACCTCACCACGACGCGGCGCGGTATCGGAGGTGTTGCTCGGCCCGCACGCACGCGAAAATCGAGGCGCGCGGACCGGAGCCGGCCCCGTCGGGCGCGGCCCGGCGTCAGCGACGGGCGTCGCGCAGTTCGCGGGGAAGGGAGAAGACGAGGGTCTCGTTGGCCGTGGTGACCGGCTGGACCTCGCCGTAGCCGTGCTCGGCCAGCATGTCCAGCACGCCGCGGACCAGGATCTCGGGCACCGAGGCGCCCGAGGTGATGCCGATCGTGCGAACGCCGTCGAGCCAGGCCGGGTCGACCTCGCGAGCGAAGTCCACCAGGTACGCGGCCTTGGCGCCCGCACCGAGCGCCACCTCCACCAGGCGCACCGAGTTCGACGAATTGCGCGAGCCGACCACGATCACCAGGTCGCATTCCGGCGCCATCGCCTTCACCGCGACCTGGCGGTTCTGCGTGGCGTAGCAGATGTCGTCGCTCGGCGGGTCCTGCAGGGCGGGGAAGCGCTCCCGCAGCCGCTGCACCGTCTCCATCGTCTCGTCCACGCTCAACGTGGTCTGCGAGAGCCAGATCACCTTCGACTCGTCGCGCACGTTGACGTTGTCCACCGCGCCGGGCCCGTCGACCAGTTGGACGTGCTCTGGCGCCTCACCCGCGGTGCCCTCGACCTCCTCGTGCCCCTCGTGACCGATCAGCAGGATGTCGTAGTCGTCGCGGGCGAAGCGCTTCGCCTCCTGGTGCACCTTGGTGACCAGCGGACAGGTGGCGTCGATGGTGTGCAGACTGCGCGCGGCGGCCGAAGCGTGCACCGCGGGCGACACGCCGTGCGCGGAGAACACCACGACCGCGCCCTCGGGGACCTCGTCGGTCTCGTCCACGAAGATCACGCCGCGGTCGCGCAGCGTCTCCACCACGTGGCGGTTGTGCACGATCTCCTTGCGTACGTAGATCGGCGCACCGTGCTTGTCCAGCGCCTTCTCGACGGTTTCGACCGCGCGGTCCACGCCGGCGCAGTACCCGCGTGGTTCCGCGAGCAGCACGCGTTTTCCGCCCTCGGCGAGGGCGTTTCCGACGCCTGCCGAGCGCGCGATTCCGACGTTCAAGGGAATGGCCGAAGACATGCCCACAGGATACGTGCGGACCGCGACCACGCCACGTCCGGGAGTTGCCCGTCACATCCGCGCCGGAGCCGGTGCGTACGGGCCGCGAACTGGGGCGGAGAGCCCGCCGTGGCCGAGTTGCCGACCCGCCGCGGCGAATGTCTCGGACACTCCCGCCGGGACCTGCGTTTATTCTCCGCATTATGAGCACAGCGCCGCGCAATTCCCGCCGATCGGCCGCACGCCGTAACCGGCGAATATCGGAACCGGGCGCGCCCCTCCTTTGCATAACACACCATTTCGGGCAGGCTAGGACCATGTTTCGACCACCCTTTCTGGCCCGCGTCGCCGCCGGCGCCGCCGTATACGCCCTCGAGGAATCCCGCCGGCTACCCACGGCGGCAATGAATTTCCCGATCACGGCCATCAGTCAGGTGCTGCAGACGACGATGCACGTCCAGCAGTTCGTCACCAGCCTGGCCCTGAAGGGCGACGCGGTATTCGACCGGCTGTCCAACCACCCGGTCGAGCAGCCGGAGTGGGCCACCTTCGACGAGGACCTCGCCGACGACCCGAGCCCCACCGCGCATCGCGGCAGTCGATTCGATCTCTTCACCGCCGACGATCCCGAACCGTTCCGCGCGAACGAGTCCTTCTCCGCCGACGACACCCGCGCCGAAGCGACCAACGGCCATGTCGCCTCGGTGACGAGGATCGCCGAGGAGCCGGCCGAAGAACCGGAGCCGGGCAACTCGGAAACCGATCCCGAGCCTGCCGCGGAAGCGCCCGAGATCGCCGAACCGGAAGTCGCCGTCCGCTACGACTACGCCACCATGACCCTGGCCCAGCTGCGCGCCCGGCTGCGCCTGCTGACGGTCGAGGACCTCACCGCGCTGCTGGAGTACGAGCAGCGCACCCGCGCCAGGGCGCCGTTCGTGACCATGCTCACGAACCGGATCGCCACTGTGCAGGCCCAGTGACCGAACCCCGGACTCCTTCGTCGCCGACGGCAAGCCGGGAGACCTCCGGCGTGCCCGCCGCCGCACCGGCCAACTCCGCCGAGCACCCCTGGCCGGTGCGTTCGGTGTCCATGAAGGTCGCCCAGTGGATCGACCGGCTGGGCAGCATCTGGGTGGAGGGCCAGATCACCCAGATCAACCTCCGTCCGGGCACCCGCACCGCGTTCCTGGTGCTGCGGGACCCCTCCGCCGACATGTCGCTGTCGGTGACCTGCGATCCGGACCTCATTCGCAATTCCCCCGTCCCCCTGCAAGAGGGCAGCCGGGTGGTCGTCTACGGCAAGCTCTCGTTCTTCACCGGGCGCGGCACGATCTCGTTGCGCGTCCTGGAGATTCGGCCGGTGGGCATCGGCGAGCTGCTGGCCCGCATCGAACGGCTGAAGGCGCTGCTGGCCGCCGAGGGCCTGTTCGACCCCCGGCTCAAGCGCCCGATCCCGTTCCTGCCAGGGACGATCGGCCTCATCACCGGCCGCGCGAGCGCCGCGGAGCGCGACGTGCTGAGCGTCGCCCGCAACCGCTGGCCCGCGGTACGTTTCGAAATCCGCAACACAGCCGTACAAGGACCCACCGCGGTCGCGCAGATGCTCACGGCGTTGGCCGAACTCGATCGGCATCCCGCCGTCGAGGTGATCGTGCTGGCGCGCGGCGGCGGCAGCGTGGAAGACCTGCTCCCGTTCTCCGACGAGGCGCTGTGCCGCGCCATCGTGGCCGCCACCACGCCGATCGTGAGCGCGATCGGCCACGAACCGGACAACCCGCTCAGCGACCTGGTCGCCGATCTGCGCGCGGCCACCCCGACCGATGCCGCCAAGCGGATCGTCCCTGACGCCGCCGCCGAACTGGCCTGCATCCGCGAGCTGCGCGAACGCACCGCCGCCGCGCTGCGCGGCTGGGTGGACCGGGAGACCAGGGCGCTCGCCCAGCTGCGGTCGCGGCCCGTGCTGGCCGACCCGCTGCGCGAAATCGATCGCCGCCAGGAAGATGTCGAACGCCTGCGCACGGCCGCGCACCGCTCGGCCGAACAGCTGATCCGCACCGAATCCACGGCCACCCGGCACCTGCGCGAGAAACTCACCGCCGTCGGTCCGGCCGCGACGCTGGCCCGTGGCTACGCTGTCGTACAGCGTGTCACCGGCCGGGACCGGGAGGTGGTTCGCTCGATCGAGGACGCGCCCGCGGGCAGCCAGTTGCGTATCCGGGTGGCCGACGGGGCCGTCACGGCCGCCGCGCTCGGCGCCCAGGCGCTCGGCGCGAAGCACACCGATACAGGGAGGAACTGACCTTGGCCGAGTCCGGCAAGTCCACGGGCAAGAACGGGACGGGAGCCGATCCGGCCGACGACGCGGCCGAGATCGCCGGTTTCGGTTACGAACGCGCCCGTGACGAACTCGTCAACGTCGTGAAGATCCTCGAACAGGGCGGCCTCGACCTGGACGAATCCCTGGCCCTGTGGGAACGTGGCGAGGCGCTGGCCACCCGCTGCGAAGAGCACCTTGCGGGCGCGCGCAAGCGCGTCGAGGACGCGCTGCACCGCACCGACCTGGAGCGGCAGGAATGACCATCCGCCGCGCCACACCCGACATCCGCACCACCGACCTGGCCGCCAGCCGGGATTTCTACCGGCTGCTCGGCTTCGAGGAGGCGATGGACCTGGGCTGGGTCGTGACCATGGCCTCACCGTCCAACCCGACCGCCCAGGTCCTGCTCGTAGGTCCCGACGCCGAGCGACTCCAGCCGGACATGAGCGTGGAGGTCGACGACGTCGACGCCGTACACGCCGAGGTGCTCGCCGCCGGCGCCGACATCGTCTACCCCCTGCGCGACGAGCCGTGGGGGGTGCGCCGCTTCTTCGTCCGCGACCCGAGCGGGACCATCGTCAACGTGGTGAGCCACCGCTGACGACGGTCCCGTGCACCGCGCTTACCGCGGTGCGGCCGCTACCCGGAACCGCGCGACGCCGTCCGCGGTGCTCACCTGCTCGAACCCGGCTTTCTCCAGCACACGCACCGACGGCGGATTGGACAACTCCACGTCGGCGCGCACCACGCGGACGCCCGGCGCGGTGAACGCGTGCGCCGTCAGCGCGGCGGTTGCCTCGGTCGCGTAACCACGACCGCGCCGCGAGGCGACGATGCCGTACCCGATCTCCAGCTCACCGTCGGTGGGCGGCCAGAACAGCCCGATCGATCCGACGACGAGCCCACTCGATCGTTCGACGATCAGCCGGTGCCCGAAGGATCCGAGCCAGTCCGAATGCTCGGCGAGCAGGCCGGCGATGACGCGATCGCCCTCGGCCGGGAAATCCGCCGCCCACGCGGCCCGACGCTGGTCGTCGAGCACGGCGGCCGCCGCATCGACGGTCCACAACCGCAGGATCAGGCGTTCGGTGAGCAGATCGGAGGAAAGGAGAACAGACACGTGACACTCCTGGTCATCGAGAAGAGACCGGTTCGCGTCGGCGCGTCTGCGAAAGAATCAGGGGCGCCCGAACCGGCGAAGGACATGCGAAATACAGCTGACGACAGCCATATTCATCGACCTCCGAGATCCGGTTCGGCACGTGTCTCGTACCGCGGCAAACTTAACGGTCGCGCGCGACCGAAGGCAAGCGTGTTCAGGGCTTCAGTGGTTGCGCCGCGGCGATCGCCTGGGCGAGCGTGGTGAACGCCGCCTGATTGCCCGCGCCGGTGATCAGCACGCGGGACTGGCCGAGGTCGGTGATCCACGCGGTCTCCGAGCCCTGCTCGGCGTAGACGATCCACTTCTGCGCGCCGACCTGCTCGGTACCGCTGGCGTACCGGGACCCGAGCACGAACCGGGCCAGCGCCTCCTCGGTGGCGTTGCTCTGGCTGAAACGCATGTAGGTGCCCTGCGGCGTGATGTAGCCGACCGTGCTGACCGGTCCGCCGCCATTGCCGCCGATGGACTCGCGGCTGCCGGAATTCGGCGTCCATTCCGCGGGCAGGTCCGGGTTGCGGATCGGGAACGGCAGGGATCGAGCGTCGGCGGTGAGCGCCGCCCGCGCGTCGAAGTGCGGGATCTGCCCCTGCGTCGGACCGTTCGCCGCGAAACTGCACTGGCTGGCCAACCCCGCGAAAACCAGCGCGATCAACACCAACGGGATCAGCGACCAGAACAGATCCCGGTAGTCGTTCAGGATGCGTGGCTTTTGGTACGACACGCTCCCAGTATCCACTCGGACGGCGACGCCGCCTCGCGCACCCCGACGCCGCCGAGCAGGGGTGTACGCCCGTGCCACATCGAATGAGACAATTGACCGGTACGTACCGACGCACAGGAGGCACCCCGCAATGACGGCAACTTCTCCCACACCTAGCCGCCGCGAGGCGCCCGACCGCAACCTCGCACTCGAGCTGGTCCGCGTGACCGAGGCCGGGGCGATGGCCGCGGGCCGGTGGGTCGGACGCGGTGACAAGGAGGGGGGCGACGGCGCCGCCGTCGACGCCATGCGGCAGCTGGTCAGCTCGGTGTCCATGCGCGGCATCGTCGTCATCGGCGAGGGCGAGAAGGACGAGGCGCCCATGCTGTACAACGGCGAGGCCGTCGGCGACGGCACCGGCCCCGAAGTGGACTTCGCGGTGGATCCCATCGACGGCACCACGCTGATGTCCAAGGGCGTCCCCGGCGCGATCTCGGTGCTCGCGGTCGCCGAGCGCGGCGCCATGTTCGATCCGTCCGCGGTGTTCTACATGCACAAGATCGCCGTCGGCCCCGATGCCGCCGATGTGATCGATATCTCGGCTCCGATCGGCGAGAACATCAGCCGGGTCGCCAAGGCCAAGAACTCCTCGAAGTCCGACCTGACCGTCTGCATCCTGGACCGCCCCCGGCACGCCGAGCTGATCCAGCAGGTGCGCGACGCGGGCGCCCGCATCCGCCTGATCTCCGACGGCGACGTCGCGGGGGCCATCGCCGCGGCTCGCCCGGAATCCGGCACCGACATCCTGGTCGGCATCGGCGGCACGCCCGAGGGCATCATCGCCGCCGCCGCGATCCGCTGTATGGGCGGTGAGTTGCAGGGCATGCTCGCGCCGAAGGACGACGAGGAGCGGCAGAAGGCCATCGACGCCGGCCACGACCTCGACCGCGTGCTCACCACCGAGGACCTCGTCTCCGGCGAGAACGTCTTCTTCTGCGCCACCGGCGTCACCGACGGCGACCTGCTGCGCGGCGTGCGCTACTACGGCGGCGGCGCCTCCACCCAGTCGATCGTGATGCGCTCGAAGTCCGGCACGGTCCGCATGATCGACGCCTACCACCGCCTGACCAAGCTGCGCGAATACTCCTCGGTCGATTTCATCGGCGACGAACACGCGGTCCCGCCGCTGCCGTGATTTTTTTCCAGCGCCTGCGGCGCTGGGTGTTCGCGGCCCCTTTGTGGCTCGCGTGTGCGTGACCACCGCTTGCGACTTCGTCGCGGACGCGGTGGCCACGCACACGCGAGCCGGGCCGCGAACGGAACATGCTCGCCGTCACCCTGCTCGAGGCCGACGTGCGGCCGATCCGGCCGTGGGAACGGCCGCCCGCCTGCTCGGTCTCGCTTCGCTCGGAACCGGGGGTGGGCCGCGACACCCCGTGTGCGTGATTTCGCTGTCCGGGGCGAAACAGCTGTCCAGGGCAATCCCGCGTGCAAATCGGAGCGCGCGCGGCGTCCCTGCGGCGAGCCCGCGAAGCGGCTACTCGGACTCCAGCCGGGCCGCGAGCGGACATTGCTCGGTCCCGTCCCTGTATGCCAGGCGACGGATCACTATCGGAGTGCTCGCAGCCCTGCTTGCCAACCGAGGTAGTGCACAGCCATGCACAGGCGATTCGGTCCGCTCGGTTCGAGGCTCGCGAGTCGGGGCCGAATAAGCACTTGGCGCTGCCACCGCAGCAGCTCAGGGTTTGTCGTTTTCACCTGTACGACAGTGGGCACGGCGTTCAGGTAGTGGGTGGCGCGGGCAGCCGGAGGGCGGTTCGTATTCCCGAGCGCGGGGCGGCGGGGGTGTGCGAATGACCTCAGGCGTGGCTGCCCCATGGGCAGCGGCCGCGGCATAGGGTCGGGATCATGAGCGAGGAGACGCAGTATCGCATCGAGCACGACACCATGGGCGAGGTCCGGGTTCCGGTGGACGCTTTGTGGCGGGCGCAGACCCAGCGGGCCGTGGAGAACTTCCCGATCAGCGGACGCGGCTTGGAGCGGGCGCAGATTCGAGCGCTCGGCCTGCTGAAGGCCGCGTGTGCCACGGTGAACCGTGACCTGGGTCTGCTCGATCCCGCGAAGGCCGATGCGATCATCGCCGCGGCGAACGAGATCGCAGAGGGCAGGCACGACGGCCAGTTCCCGATCGACGTCTTCCAAACCGGCTCCGGTACCAGCTCCAACATGAACGCCAACGAGGTGATCGCTTCGCTGGCCAAGGCCAACGGCGTCACGGTCCACCCGAACGACGACGTGAACATGTCCCAGTCGTCCAACGACACCTTCCCCACCGCAACGCATCTCGCCGCCACCGAAGCGGTCATCACCGACCTGGTTCCCGCGCTGGAGCATCTGCGGCTGGCGCTGCTGGACAAGTCGACGGAGTGGCGCACCGTGGTGAAGTCCGGTCGCACGCACCTGATGGACGCCGTCCCGGTGACCCTCGGCCAGGAGTTCGGCGGCTACACCCGCCAGGTCGCGGCGGGCATCGACCGCATCATGGCGACGCTGCCGCGGCTCGGCGAGCTGCCGATCGGCGGAACGGCGGTCGGCACCGGACTGAACGCGCCGGAGGGCTTCGGCGCGAAGGTCGTCGCGGAACTCGTGCGCTCCACCGGCATCGATGCGTTGCGCGAGGCCGAGGACCACTTCGAGGCGCAGGCCGCGCGCGACGGGCTGGTCGAGGCATCCGGCGCGCTCCGCACGATCGCGGTGAGCCTGACCAAGATCGCCAACGACATCCGCTGGATGGGCTCGGGCCCGCTCACCGGATTGGCCGAGCTCCAACTGCCGGATCTGCAACCGGGCAGCTCGATCATGCCCGGCAAGGTCAACCCGGTGCTCCCCGAGGCGGTGACCCAGGTCGGCGCGCAGGTGATCGGCAACGATGCCGCGGTCGCCTTCGCCGGCGCGAACGGCGCGTTCGAACTGAACGTGTACATCCCGGTGATGGCGCGCAACTTGCTGGAGTCGATTCGCCTGCTGGCCAACGTCGCCCGCCTGTTCGCGGACAAGTGCGTGCGCGGCCTGGTCGCCAATGTCGAGCACCTGCGCATGCTCGCGGAGTCCTCCCCCTCGATCGTCACGCCGCTGAACTCCGCGATCGGCTACGAGGAGGCGGCCGCGGTCGCGAAGGAAGCGCTGCGCGAGAAGAAGACCATTCGCCAGACCGTCATCGATCGCGGCTTGCTGGACGAGAAGCTGACCGAGGAGGAACTCGACCGCCGCCTCGACGTGCTGGCCATGGCGAAGGTGAAAGAACAGGACTGACGGAACGGGACTACGGAACCGGCCTCGTCGCCGCGCGAGGCGGGATCTCCGCCGGCCATCAGGAGCGAGGAACCGGGAATCCTGTCTCGTCCCCACCGCTGAGCGTCGGAGCGATGCCAGAGGAGTCGCGTCCCAGCAAGCCGCGCGGAAACGAACGCCACCTCGGGAAACCGGGGGTTTGCCGAGGTGGCGTTCGACGGGAGAATTCCGAACTCCGACCGGGCGACCCGACCGCGAGCGCGGAAGGGAGCGCCCGTGGGCCGGGACGGCGGGTCAGTCGCGCAGGCGCGAGAGTTCCTCGCGCGCCAGCTCGCCGTCCGGGCCCAAGTCGGTGCGGGTGAAGATGTTCCACCGCCGCAGCAGCGGGGCGAAGACCAGCTCGTCCTCCTTGGCACGGTCGTAGATGCCCGCCTCGGCGAGCACCTCGTCGCTGCTGCGGCCGTTCGGCAGCGTCACCGTGGGGACCTCGAAACCGGCGACCCGGTCGGCGATGGCCCGCACGGTCTGGTCGGGCGCCAGATCCAGGGCGGCGGCGACCAGGTCGGCGAAGAACACCGATTGCAGTTCGTCGTCCAGCGCGATGCGCTCGGCGATGGCGGTCACGAGGGGGTTCTCGCCGAGCGCCGCGGTGTTGCGATGCCGGACCGCGCTGGCGGCCTCCTCGAACGCGCAGTTCGCCAGCACGTCCAGCAAGTGCATCGCCGGGCGGCGGAAGCCCTTGGTCATGTGCTCCATGCGCAACCGCTCCAGTTCGACCGGGTCGACGGCCCTGGTCACCATGAGGTAGTTGCGGATGGTGATCTCGTGGCGGTTCTCCTCGGCCGTCCAGCGGCCGACCCAGCGCCACCACGCGCCGGTGCGCAGGTACTTGCCGATCTCCCGGTGGTAGGAGGGCAGGTTGTCGGCGATCAGCACCGAGACGGTCAGCGCCAGCTTGGCGGTTTCGCTGAGCTCGGACTGCTCCGGCGCCCAGTCGGTACCGCCGAGGAAGGCGAAGTTGCGGCCGTCGTCCCACGGGACGAGGTCGTGTGGCTGCCACCCGTCGGCGACATCGATGTGCTTACGCAGCAGCAGTTCTACGTCCACCGCGAGCGATTCGAGCAATTCGCGATCGGTCAGGAGAGTTTGCACCGAGATAACCTAGCGGCTTGGCCCGCGTAGCGGGGGCGGATGGATGGGATTCATAGGTAACCGGAACCGGAGGCACGGCAACCGGGACCGCACCGCGATCCCGGACGCCGTACATCTGGTTCCTACTTGGGCGTGACGGTGATAGTACCGTTCACCCAGGTGATGGTGCCGCCGCTGAAGTCGCTCTGCTTGCCACCGGGGATGTCCTTCTCGTCGCTGACAGGGTAACCGAGCTGCCCCTGCGCACCGCCGTTGTCTTCCCACGCCTTGCGGATCTCGCCCCAGACTACGTGCGGATCGCCGTCCTTGGCCTCGTAGATCGTGCCGCCCGCGAAGTCCTGGTACTCCCCGTCCTCGGGGCCCTTCTCCTCCGCCTCCAGCGGAAGACCGAGCGTGCCGGTCGGGCCACCGAGCTGCGTGTACTTCTCGTAGATATCGCCGTCGACGGCGATCTCGCCGCCCGGCGTGGCGATCTTGGTGCCTTCCGCGCTCGCGCCCGTGGTGGCCGTCGCGCCCGTGGTGCCGGTCGACTCCTCTCCGGTGCGCGTCGGGCTCCCGGTGCCGCTGCCGGGGCTCATCATCGAGGTGACCATGCCGGTCATACTGGCCATACCGCTCTTGACGCTGTCGCCTTTGTCGTCATCGTCGCCGCAGCCGGCCAAGACCAGCCCTGCCGCGGCGAGCACTGCGGTGAATCCAGCCGTTCGTCGAGCGAAGTGGTGCATGTCCATCCTCTCGCTGTGGGCTACCGGCACACCACGTACTCCGTGACGACGCCGCACATAGCCTCGGCCGATTGTCAGGCGATGACCCGGTGACCGACAGGCGGTCACCGGGTCATACCGAACAGCTATCGCGGCGGATGATACCCACCGGATATGCCGTGAAACACAGCGTGCGACGGCCGTGCGGGATCAGGCGTTCGGGCCGTACTCCTCCAGCATCTCGGTGACCAGCGCCGCGATCGGCGATCGCTCGCTACGGGTCAGCGTGATGTGCGCGAAAAGCGGGTGACCTTTCAGCTTCTCGACCACCGCCGCGACACCGTCGTGCCTGCCGACACGCAGGTTGTCGCGCTGGGCCACGTCGTGGGTGAGCACCACCCGCGAGCCGGTTCCCAGGCGGCTGAGCACCGTGAGCAGCACGTTCCGCTCCAGTGACTGGGCCTCGTCCACGATCACGAAGGAGTCGTGCAGCGACCGCCCGCGAATGTGGGTCAGCGGCAACACCTCCAGCATGTCGCGGCTGAGCACCTCCTCCATCACCTCGCGGCTGGCCAGCCCGTCGAGCGTGTCGAAGACCGCCTGGGCCCACGGGCCCATCTTCTCGCTCTCGGTGCCGGGCAGGTAGCCCAGCTCCTGGCCGCCCACCGCGTAGAGCGGACGGAAGACGACCACCTTGCGCTGCGTCCGCCGTTCCAGCACCGCCTCCAGGCCCGCGGTCAACGCCAGCGCCGACTTGCCGGTACCCGCTCGGCCACCCAGCGAGACGATGCCGACGCTCTCGTCCAGCAGCAGGTCGAGCGCGATGCGCTGCTCGGCGGAACGGCCGTGCAACCCGAACGCCTCGCGTTCGCGCACCAGCTGCACCCGCTTGTCCGGCGTGACCCGGCCCAGCGCACTGGAGCTGACGCCGAGCAACCGAACGCCGGTGTGGCAGGGCAGCTCTCGCGCTTCGTCCAGATCGATCACCGATTCGGCGTAGAGCTGATCGATGCGCGCGGTGCTGACATCGAGTTCCACCATGCCGGACCAGCCGGAGGTCACCACGTCCTGGGCGTGGTACTCGTCGGCGTGCAAGCCCACCGCACTCGCCTTCACCCGCAGCGGGATGTCCTTGGACACCAACACCACCTCGCGGCCCTCGGCCGCGAGGTTGAGCGCACAGGCCAGGATCCGGGAGTCGTTGGTGTCGGTGCGGAAGCCGACCGGAAGGACCGCGGGATCGGTGTGGTTCAGTTCCACCTGCAACGTGCCGCCCTCGGTGCCGATCGGCACCTGCTGATCGAGCCTGCCGTACTGCAGGCGCAGATCGTCCAGATTGCGCAGGGCTTCTCGCGCGAACCAGCCCAGTTCGTGATGGTGCCTTTTGGCTTCGAGTTCACTGATGACCACCAGGGGTAATACCACGTCGTGTTCGCCGAACCGCGTGAAGGACCAAGGATCCGACAGCAGGACGGACGTGTCGATGACGAAGGTTGTGCCGGCTGATTGCGAGGGGCGGGCCCCCTTCGCGGCGGCTCCGCCTTTCGCGGAGCTGGAGTTCGCCGAGGGAGCGGAAACGGAGCGTGCAGCAGTCACGGTGGGCTCCTCTGTGTTCGCGCGGCAGTCGCACGAACGATCTCGCTGGACCGGTCCGTCCTGATGGACCCGACGTTGCCGTCAGGTGCCACGAGGGCCGGGTCCCGGCCCCCTCGTACTGAGTAGCTCAGTCACGGTCAGGACCTCCCGTACGAGCCACACCGCCGCGGCCCGCACACCCGACGCTACCTCCGATTACCATGTCCGCGCTCGGGGACCGGGAGGCGTGTCCGTGAACTTGTCGTAAACCGGCACGTCGCGGCTATTCACCGCAGCACGTCCAGCAGCACCGGAACATGGCTGTGTGCCGGATCCTGTACGGCCGTGAGCAATGTGACCGGACCTTCGGCGGCGAGGTCCCGCAAATCCCGCAAATCTTGCTGAACTTCCGGAGCGGCGAGCTCGGCACGGTAGCGGCGGGCGAATTCCGCGCCTCGCGCGTCCCGGTCGGCGTGGAACCAGCGCCGCAACTCGGTGGAGGGGGTGAGGTCCTTGGGCCAGCGATCGACCCGCGCTTGCGCTTTGGTGATCCCCCTCGGCCAGAGTCGATCGACCAGCATCCGGGCGCCGTCGTCCGGGTCCGGGCTGTCGTAGACGCGCTTGACGCGGAAGCCGGGCTGCGGTTGCGGGGTCATAGCAGTCATCGCAGCACGGGGTTCGAGCGGCTACAGGATTCGCCACGCCGTCGCTGTCGGCCGATTCGACGGATAGAGTCGCTGGTATGTCCGGTAACGAGGATTTGGAGAAGCTGTCGTCGAAGGAGCTGCACGACCGGGCGATGAGGCTCGCCGTGCGACGCGGTGATGTGAAGTTCCTGTGGCGGTTGCTCACGTCGATCCCGGCGGCGGAAGCCGCCGCGGGCAATGTCGGCGAGAGCGAGGCGGACATCAAGTACGTGCTGCCGATGCTCGACGACTACGTCCACGCGGGTGACGGCGCGGTCGCCGAGGTGTTGCGGCCGGTATACCTGGACTACTTGGCCCAGCACTCCTGAGGCCGGGTCAGCCGCGGGTGAGCGCGGCCCGCCAGAGGCCGGCGGCGGTGCCGCGCAGGAAGTTCCCCCAGCTGAAGTGGTCGTGCCACAGGATGATTCGGCCGTCGCGCAGTTCGAACGTGCCGGTGACCCAGAAACCGACCCGCACCGGCCCGAAGCGCAGGTAATCGGTGCGGTCGGTGAGTACGACGTCGCCGTCGGCCGCGATGTGATGCAGGTCCACCCCGAAGCCGATCGAATCGCGGCTCAGGCCGCGCAGCACGCCGCCGACGCGGCGGATGCCGCGCAGGTCGGGCAGCGAGGTGTTCTTCCAGACGATGTCCGGGTGCAGCAGGTCGATCGCCTCCTCGGCGGCGCCCATCTCCAGCGCGGCGAAGAACTCCCGCACGGTGGTGATCGAGTCCTGTCTCAGGTCGGGTTCGTCGGTCATGGTCCGAGCGTAGGCCGCGCCGGTCATCCGCGGCGCGCGATGAGCACGGCCAGTCCGTCCAGAATGCGCGCGATGCCGAATCTCAGCGCACCCGCCCCTCCCGCGACCGCGCCTTCCTCGGCGAACGCGGCGGCCGCGGCCGGGTATCGTTCGGCCGCGGCCGCCACCATCTCGGCGAACTGCCCCGCGACCTGTTTCTCGAACTCCTCGGCGTCCGCCATCCGCACCTGCTGCGCCAGGCTGCGGGCGTGCCCGGTCAACAGGACGATGGTGTCCAGGCGTTCGGCGGTGGTGAGCCCGGTCCCGGCGAGCGCGCCCAGCGCGGCTTCCATCCAGGCCAGCTCGTTCGGGCCGATCGGACGCATGCCCACCAACGCTTCCAGCGACCAGGGATGAGCGCGGAAGCGTTCGTAGATCGTCTCGCACCACACGGCCAGCAGATCCCGCCAAGCGTCCTGCGACGCCTCCGCGCCCGCGCTCATCTCCGGCGGCGCGCCCAGCGCCGTGTCCAGCATCAGCGCGACGAGTTCGGCCTTGCCGGGCACGTAGCGGTACAGCGACATCTTCGTGAAGCCGAGCCGTTCGGCCAGCCGCTGCATGGACAGGTGCGCCAGTCCTTCGGCATCGGCCAGCTCGATGGCCTCCGCGACGATCCGCTCCAAGGACAGCGCTGGTTTGGGGCCCCGCTTGGGGCGCTGACCGGTGCCCCAGAGCAATTCGAGTGCGGTCGGTGTCGGCATGCCCGAAATCCTTCCGGAGAACGTCTTGACGTGAAACTGTGTCCACCATACTCTTATTCGAGTCCTGCGGATACAGTTTCCATTGGACGCAGATTTTGACGGGAGCTCATCATGCGCAACACCACCGTGCTCATCTCCGGCGCCGGCGTCGCCGGACCCGCGCTGGCCTACTGGCTGCGCCATTACGGGTTCGCGGTCACCGTGGTGGAGCGCGCTCCGGCGCTGCGCCCCGGGGGCCAGGCGATCGACTTCAAGGGCCGTACCCACCGCACGGTGCTGGAGCGGATGGGCGTGCTGAAGGACATCGAGCAACGCAGGACGGGCACCACCGACACCGTGTTCGTGGACGAGCAGGGCGCCCGGCTGGCCCTGATGTCGGGCGAATTCACCGGCGGCGACGTCGAGATCCTGCGCGGCGACCTGGCCGAGATCTTCTACCGGCGCACGGCAGACCACTGCGAATACCTGTTCGGCGATTCGATCACCGCGCTCACCGAGAACGCGGACGGCGTCGACGTCGAGTTCGAGCACGCGGACGCCCGCACCTTCGACCTCGTCTTCGGCGCCGACGGCATCCACTCGCGGGTCCGCAGGCTGGCGTTCGGCCCCTCGCGCGACTTCGTGAAATATCTGGGTTACTACTACGCCGTCGCGGGCGCCAGCCCATGGAGCGGCAAGACCACCGGGCCACGCGAGCGGGTGACCGCGCACGCCCACAACGCTCCCGGACGACTCGCGATCAGCGGCGGCCCGAAGGCACAGCAGATGTACATGTTCGCCTCCCCCGAACTCGACTACGACCGGGACGACAGCGCCGCCCAGCGCCGCATCCTCGCGGAGACCTACGCCGAGGTGGGCTGGGAAGTACCGCGGATGCTCACCGAGCTGGCCGGATTCGACGACTTCTACATGGACACGATCAGCCAGGTGCGCATGCCGGACGGATACACCAAGGGACGTATCGCGCTGGTCGGCGACGCCGGATACGGAAACACGCTCGGCGGCTTCGGCACCGGGCTCGCCGTCGTTGGCGCGTACGTCATCGCGGGCGAGCTGGCATCGGCCGGCGGCGATCACACCGTGGCGTTCGCCCGCTACGACGAGATCATGAAGCGCTACGCGAAGATCGCGGGCAACAGCAACACCGGTCGTTTCCTGGCGCCCAAGACCGCGCGCGGCATCAGGATGCGCAACTGGTTCCTCGGTTCCCGGCTGTTCGCGCTGATGACGAAATACAGCGACAACGCCGCCAACGACATCGATCTGAAGGACTACCCCGCACTGGTCGGCGCGGCGAACGCGCGCTGAGCATTCGTCAGCGGCCTTGACAACGATCGGATCGGCCGCGCCCATCGGGATTCGGCACAACCTCCCAGTTCGGAACCGTCGCGCCGCCGACGACGAGCGGCACGACGGGGCGCACCGAGAAGTCGGCTGTGTTTCGATGGAACCGGAGTGCGGCGGGACGCGTCTATAAGGTCAGACGGCACTGACGGAAGGGGCGGCGATGGCGGACAGCCCGTTTCCCGGGTACATCGAAGCTGCGAAAACCGGGGCGCTGCGGGTACGGATGGACCCGCAAGGGTTCGTGGAGATCGACCAGGCGTGCCAGGAGTTGATCGACGCGCTCGTGGCAGCGCAAACCGACGCTCGCGAACTCGGCGAGCGGCAGCACTGGGGTCTGGGGGAGGACGATTCGAAGCTGACCTCCGCCGTCGAGTTGGTGCGACTGTTCCGCGAGAAAGCTTTCGGCGGCCCGAACAACGCGTTCGACACACTGACCGAGTACATCTCCGTGGCGCAGGAAATCCGATCCATGTTCCAGTCCATCCGCGATGGCTACGTTCGGACCGATACGGAATTCGCGGCGGCGGTGCGGGAGCTCAGCGTATGAAGGCCGGTACAGGCGTTGTGGCAACCCGGTTCGTCGCGGGAGCGGTAGGACTCGTCCTGCTCGCCGGATGCGGCGACGGGACGACACGGAGCGAACCGGCGACGTCGACCACCGGCCCGACCGGTTCCGGCCCGGGCACATCGACCGAGGCGAATGCACAGTCCGCGTTCGATCCCTGCACCGCGCTGACGCCCCAGTTTCTCGCGGAGCGGCAGTGGGACTCGAGGCCCCCGGAACCCAGACAGGACAGCCAAGGCGGCATCACCTGGAAGGGATGCCGTTACGTCGCACGGACTGGATACGGATTCGTCGTCGAGACCACCAACGGCACCCTCGACCAGGTTCGCAGCAAATACCCCTCCGCCGTAGACGTTTCCACAGTGGATCGGAGAGCTGTGCGCTACGAAGCCCGTCCGGACGTACCCGGTGGCTGCACGATCAACGTCGAGATGAGGTCCGGCTCGCTCTACATCCTGACGAATGTTCCGCAGACGTCGGCGAACAAGAACCTCGTCGCCTGCGATATCGCCACCGATATCGCCCGAGCAATCGCACCACTGCTGCCCGCGGGCAGCTGACCACCGGGGGAAGCGATCATGAGACAGACCGACGGCCGCGCGATCACCAATCCGGAGAACGCGCACAGTTTCTCGCACGCGGAGATCAAGCAGGCCGCCGACGCGATGAATCCGGCCGGGCTCGAAGGGGCGTTCGCGGCGTGGTCGGCCATCGCGGCGGCGGTCACGAACGCGGGGCAGCGGTTCGAGAACGCGATCAAGAACGCGGTGGAACAGAACTGGGAGGGCGCGGCGGCCGACAGCGCGGTGCGCGGCGTGCGGGACTACGCGGCGCGGGTGGGCGAACTCGGCGAGGCCCTCGGCGCGCAGAGCCTGCCACTGTCGGCGGCAGCGGACGCGGCGGCCAAATTCAAGGCGTCGGTGCCGGAATTGGTGGACGCCTCGGCAGGCGCGGCGAATGCCGAACAGCGCAACTCGCGTGAGGAACAGGCCCGCGACGAGATGAACACCCAGTACATCCAGCCGTACGGGGCGACCGCTCCGGCCATTCCCACGCTGCCGCCACCGGTGGGTCCCGCCGCCACGACGCCGACGGGGATCGAGACGGGCACCGGTACGGCTGTGAACTCCGACGTGGGTGCACAGCCGGTGGACGCCGACCGCCCCACCGACACCTCTTCCTCCAGTGAGGAGCCTTCATCCGAAGGCACCGCCTCGGCCGATGCCGTGGAGGAGGAAGGCACCTCGGACGAGCCTGCGCCGCCGGCGGCGGAGGATACCTCGGAAACGACCACGCCACAGGCCGTCGCACAAGGCCAGGACACGGCGACCACCGCACCGGTCTCCGCTACGAGCGCACAGACGACGACAACCTCGGGCACGCCGTTCGTGTCCACGACGACGCCGCCTACCAGCGCACCCGCCGCCGTCGTCCCCACAGCGTTCGACGGCAGACCGAACGGCACACCGGCCCGGCCGGGCACGCCCGGTGCGGCCGGAACTCCCGGCGTCGCGGACAACGAGGCGCGGTCGGGCACTTCACGCCCTGCCCAACCCACTGGCCCCGGGGCGGCGAATCCGCAGACCACCACGGCGGGACGCCCGGCAGCGCCCGGCGGCGCGGGGTACTCGGGCATGGTCCCACCGGGGCTGCGCGGCAGACGCACGGACGACGACGAGCACAAGTCGCCGAAGTACCTGCGCACCGAGGAACACGCGAAGGAGTTGCTCGGCGAAGTGCAACCGACCGTGCCGCCCGCATTGGGCGAGAAATGACGGCGCAGTGGTCGCTGTCGGCCGAGCAGTTCGCCGCGGCCTGGTTCGGCACGGGGCTGGATCGCATGCCGTTCCCATTCCGATTCACCAGCCGGTTCCCCGGCCTGCACGAGTACCGGGAGTATCAACGGCAGTTCCGCGCCGAGCTGGGCCGCGACGAGCGTCTGCCCCTGCGCAGCGCGATCACCACGCTCGCCGGTCCCGACTGGCGCATCGAACTGTTCGGTCACGACAACACGCGCGAGGGCGTCGAACTGCGCGCCGTCGCCGCTGGGACGCGCACCGGATCCGGTGTGCTCGCCGTGCAGACGCCGGGCCCGGACGGCGGCCGAGTCCGGTTGCGCCGCTACCGAACCGATCAGCTCGCCACCGAATTGGCGCGCTTGCTCCCGGACACCCCGGCCGGAACGGTCGGCGAGAAGAGCTTCCTGCTCGACGACCTGAACGACGATCGCCCCGATGTGTTCGGAAACGCGCCGGCCAGTCAGGCCAAGGAACGCTACCGGCGTTTCTGGCGGCAATCGTGCACCACTCGCGGGACCGCGGTCGTGCTACTCGGCCCGCGCAACGCCGAACCGCTGCGCACCGGCCGCCTCCGCTGGATCGATACGCCCGATGGCCGCTACTGCGAGGTGCCCGCCAACCGCGCTCTGATGATCCGCCCCGGCACCAGCGCCGACATCACCCGATACCTGGACGAGTCGATCGTGCGGGCCAAGGCGCGCCTGGACCGGTGATACCGACCGCCGCGCCCGCTCGGCCCCAGCGGCGACGAGTCGCGGCTTTTCCCGAGAAGGGGCCTCTGGGCTGTGCCTGTGCCACTCGCGGTTCACCTCGCGCCGCTGCGCGGAAACCGGCGTCAGCCCAGCAGGCGCCACTCCTCGAGGCCGTCGTACAGCGGAACGTCCTGCGCCAGCTTGCTCACCCGGGCGCGCAGTGCGTCCAGGTCGGCGTTGCCGGCCAGCGCGCTCGCGATGATGTCGGCGACCTCGGCGAACTCGGTGTCGCCGAAGCCACGGGTGGCCAGGGCGGCGGTGCCGATCCGCAGGCCGGAGGTGACCATCGGGGGCCGCGGGTCGAACGGAACGGCGTTGCGGTTCACGGTGATACCGATCTCGTGCAGCAGGTCCTCGCCCTGCTGGCCGTCGAGTTCGGAGTTGCGCAGGTCGACCAGCACCAGGTGCACGTCGGTGCCGCCGGTGAGCACGCTGACGCCCTTGTCCTTGACGTCGGCGGCGGTGAGCCGCTCGGCCAGGATCTTCGCGCCCGACAGGGTGCGTTCCTGACGGTTCTTGAACTCCTCGCCCGCGGCGATCTTGAAGGCGACGGCCTTGGCGGCGATGGCGTGCATGAGCGGACCGCCCTGCTGGCCCGGGAACACCGCGCTGTTCAGCTTTTTCGCGTACTCCTGCTTGGCCAGGATGAGGCCGGAGCGCGGACCGCCGAGGGTCTTGTGCACGGTGGAGGACACCACGTCGGCGTAGGGCACCGGCGAGGGGTGCAGACCGGCGGCGACCAGGCCCGCGAAGTGCGCCATGTCCACCCACAGGTACGCGCCGACCTCGTCGGCGATCGAGCGGAACGCCGCGAAGTCCTGATGGCGCGGGTAGGCCGACCAGCCCGCCACGATCACCTTCGGACGCGCCTGCAGGGCGATCTCGCGCACCTCGTCCATGTCGACGCGGTGGTCTTCCTTGCTCACTCCGTAGGAGTGCACCTCGTAGAGCTTGCCGGAGAAGTTCAGGCGCATGCCGTGGGTCAGGTGACCGCCGTGCGCGAGGTCGAGACCGAGCAGCTTGTCGCCCGGGTCCATCAGCGACATCAGCACCGCGGCGTTGGCCTGCGCGCCGGAGTGCGGCTGCACGTTGGCGAATTCGGCGCCGAACAATTCCTTGGCGCGGTCGCGCGCCAGGGTCTCCACCACGTCGACGTGCTCGCAGCCGCCGTAGTAGCGCCGCCCCGGGTAACCCTCGGCGTACTTGTTGGTGAGCACGCTGCCCTGCGCCTGCAGCACCGCGCGCGGCACGAAGTTCTCCGAGGCGATCATCTCGAGCGTGTCGCGTTCGCGGGCGAGCTCGCCTGCCATCGCGGCAGCGAGCTCCGGATCGAGCTCACCGAGAGACTGGGAATTGACAGAGGCGGTCGTCTGCGTCACGACCTCAGTCTATGGGCCGCGGGCCCGGCCCTCGAGCAGGGGGTTCACCCCGTCGGCGCGTCGTGCGGTACGGCCGTGACGTGCGACACTCCCCGCGCGCGCCGCCGCACCATGGTCAGCGGGAGTCGTCGTCCTGCGGGAGGTAGCTCTCCAACAGCACCGCGAGATGCCTCTGCGCGTCTTCCAGCGGGCGCGTGGACTTCATGGCCCGCGCCTGGATGATGGCTCCCTCCATCGCGCTGAACGCGAAACTGCTGAACGAGCGCGCGTCGGCGGCGGTCATGCCCGCCGAGACCAGCGCAGCGCCGAGCCGCTCGTGCCAGGCGGCGAACACCTCTCCCGCGGCCGCCTGCACCCGGGGCTCGGACTCGGCCAGCGCCGCCCCGACGACCGGGCACCCGGCGCGATAGCCGGTCTTGCGCAGCGCGGGCACCCACCAACCGAGCAGCGAATCGAACCAGCGGCGCGGCGGCGCGGCGGTGACCTTGTCGATCACCTCGCCGATCCGCGCGCCCGCCACCCGGGTGGCGGTCTCGACCAGCTCGCTCTTCCCCGCCGGGAAGTGCTGGTAGAGCGAGTTGCGTGAGGCGTTGCTGCGTTCCAGCAGGGTGGCCAGTCCCGCGGCGTGCACACCCTGCTCGCGGACCAGTTCGATGGCGCTTTCGATCAGCCTGGCGCGCGGCCCTGCGGTCATGCGAACTCCTTACTCGAGGGTTGCGTGAACCGATCGGTCCATGTTGCAATCATCCCAGATGTGGACCGATCGGTTCATCGAAAGGATGGGATTGATGTCCGAAGCCACGGTCGACCCGGCGCAACTGTCCGGTCTCGAACTCCTGCGCACCGCGATGAGCCGGACGGATCGCCCGCCGTTCATCGGCGATCTGCTCGGCATGGAGGTCGACGAACTCGAACACGGCAAGGTGGTCTTCGCGCTGCGCACCCGGCCCGACTTCGCCAACCCGCTCGGGACCACCCACGGCGGCATCTGCGCGACCCTGCTCGACTCGGTGATGGGCTGCGCGGTGCACACCACGCTGGAGCCCGGCGTCGGGTACACGACGCTGGAGCTGAAGATCAACTACATCCGGGCCGTGCCCACCGGCGGACAGCGCCTCACCGCCACCGGCACCACGATCCACGTCGGGCGCACCACCGCGACCGCCGAGGGACGGGTGGTCGACGAGCAGGGCCGCTTGGTCGCGCACGCCACCACCACCTGCGTCATCTTTCGCGCACAACAGTGACCCGACGAGCACTGCCATGGCCGCGCGAACACCGAGCGCCGCTGCGGGTGCCGGTCACCGCGTCGATCGACGAGGCGGACGCGTAGCCGATCTCGCAGCACGGCTACCGCTCCGGGTGGGCCCGCGACATCGCCGCCGACCCGGATGTTCCCGCCGGACACCGGCTCACGCGGCCGCGCGCAACGCTCCCGGCGTGAGCGGCTCGTCGAGCAGCCTGCGGAAGCGGTCGGCCCGGTCCTCGGCGTCGGACGCGCGATCGAGCCACCCGCCCAGCAGTCGGTACCCCTCGACGTAGGTGGAGATGTACGCCCGCCACAGCGGCGAGGACAGGAAGCGCAGCGACTGGCGCGCCCGCTCGGGCGTCGTCAGGTTCCATTTCTGCAAGAACTCCGCCACCTCGTCGTGCGACCGCCCCCGATCGTGCAGCAGCAGTGCGGCGTCCTGGCGCACGCTCAACAGCTTGGCGGAGGCGTTCGAAAGGCGTTCGGCTCGTTCGCCGTCGAAGCGCAGTCCCAGATCCGCGTAGATCTCCTGCGCCCACTTGCCCCAGCCGGGTCCGACGATCGAGCGCAGGGCCAGATCCGCGAGCCCCTCGGCCATCAGGCACTGCGGCGTGTTCACCAGGAACAGCGTCTGCTCGGCCTGCCCGGTGGCGACCAACCCGGCCTCCTTGCGGCAGTGCTCCGTGTGGTGCCCCGGGTAGGACTCGTGCGCGATCAGCTGCGGCAGGTGCGCCATGTGCTGCTTCAGGTCGGAATTGATCGCGACCCGGGAGTGGTAGTTGCCCAGGTAGTAGTTGAACCCGGACCACGGCTTGTCCCCGACCACCTCGTAGGTGACGTGCTCGTGGTCGGGCAGCGGGTAGCGGGCGCGGACCAACTCGCGCAGCGCGCCGGAGAACGCCTCGACGCAGACCTGTAGGCGCTCGGGCGGGATCTCATCGGCCTTGCGGTGCGCGGCCACCCGTTCGGCCAGCGGGCCGTCCCCCGCGAGCACCTCGTCCATCTGGCGGTGCGCGTCGCGGTAGTCGTCCACGTCGCCGGGTGCGATATCGACGTCGAAGTAGGCGCTGACCTCCTCGACGAACCCGATGTCGTCCCCGGCGAACTTCCGCCCGGAACACTCCAGCGCGCGCAGGTGCACGTCGAGGAATTCGGCGCGCTGCGGCGCCAGCCCGGCCTCCGGCACCGCGGCACGCAACTCGGCGGCACGACGAGCCAGCTCACGCGGCTGCGGCGCGGGCGCGTTCTGCACCTCGCGGCGCAGTGCGGGGTCGCCGGTATAGGCGTCGACGAACCCTTCCTCCAGCCGGTCGAAGGCGAGGCCGAGCCGCAAGTATTCGGTCACGAGCGGGTGCGCATCCATGCCAGCCGACATTAGCGGTTCACACCTGGGTCATCGAGTCGGTTACCAACGGGTAGTGGTACCCCGCTCATCCCACGATGTTGACGCGGAGCAGAATTCGGCTATGCGGCGACAGCTAGACCGAATCTCACCGGATCCGCACCCGCACTGTGCGTGTTTGCCGAAATGGAGCGTCGGGTAAGTGGCACGAATGAGCGAGCCGAGTCCCTACGTGGAATTCGACCGGAAACAGTGGCGGACCCTGCGTAAATCGACTCCCCTGGTGCTCACCGAGGAAGAACTGATCGGCCTGCGCGGTCTCGGGGAACAGATCGATCTCGAGGAAGTCGCGGAGGTCTATCTTCCGCTCGCTCGTCTCATCCACCTGCAAGTGGCCGCCCGTCAGCGGCTGTTCGCCGCGACCGCGACCTTCCTCGGCGAAACCCATCCCGACCAGCAGGTGCCGTTCGTGATCGGCGTCGCGGGCAGTGTCGCGGTGGGCAAGTCGACCACCGCGCGCGTGTTGCAGGCGCTGCTGGCGCGCTGGGATCACCACCCGCGGGTCGACCTGGTCACCACCGACGGATTTCTCTATCCCACCGCGGAACTCACCCGGCGCGGCATCATGCACCGCAAGGGTTTCCCGGAGAGCTACGACCGCCGCAAGCTGCTGCGATTCGTCACCGAGGTGAAATCCGGTGCGGCCGAAGTCTGCGCACCGGTCTATTCGCACATCTCCTATGACATCGTGTCGGGCAAGCAGCACTGCGTGCGCCAGCCCGACATTCTGATCGTGGAGGGTTTGAACGTGTTGCAGACCGGTCCGCGCCTGATGGTCTCGGATCTGTTCGACTTCTCGATCTACGTCGACGCGCGTATCGAGGACATCGAGAAGTGGTACGTGCAACGGTTTCTCACCCTGCGCAACACCGCTTTCGCCGATCCGAACGCGCATTTCCACCACTACTCCCGATTCACCGACGAACAGGCCACCGCCGCCGCACAGGAGATCTGGAACAACACCAACCGGCCGAATCTGGTGGAGAACATTCTGCCCACCCGTCCGCGCGCCACCCTGGTGCTGCGCAAGGACGCCGATCACAGCATCAACCGGCTGCGGCTACGGAAATTGTGATTCCGCTTACAATTTCCACGCCTCGTCCAGGCGCCGGGCGACATCGATATCGAGGACCGCGGCGATGTGCGGCTTACGGATCTCGGCGGAGATGTAGCGGGCGACGAAACGCTTGATCTCGTGGTCGACGCTGGCGAGGATGCGCAGCAACTGCCCGCGCTTGGTGGCGGCGGCGACATCGACGCGCACGTCGGCCGGCCGCGGTTCGGCGATATCGATCACCACCCGCAGTGGCGCGGCCGTGCGCACCGTCAGGTGCAGGTGCACGGTGCCCTCGACGTGGAAGCGGTGCCGATCGACCGTCAAGTCCAGCAGCAGGTCGACCACGAGCGGGATGATCAGCTCGAACGCGATCGTCTCTTCGCCGTGACGGCGCAGCCGGGACGCGCCGAGCTGAACCTCCGCGGTCACCTTGGCCAGGCGGCCCGGCCCGACGCCGATCGGGCCGAAATCGAAGGCCGTGCCGGTCAACTGTGCGAACGCGCCGGAGATGCGCTCTTCCGAGGCGGCGTACTCCAGGAAGCGCCTACCGAACTCGGCATAGTCGATGAAGTCGCCCGCTTCGTGCCGGACGGCTTCGGCGGGCCGTTGGCCGAACGCGCTCATGAGACCGCACGGTACGCGAGAACGGTGGAGGTGGCGCAGATTCCACCGGGCCGAATTCGACTCAGACGCCGAAACGGCGATGGCGCGCGGCGAAGTCGCGCAGCGCCCGCAGGAAATCCACCCGGCGGAACTCCGGCCAATACGCCTCGGTGAACCATATCTCCGAGTATGCGCTCTGCCACAGCAGGAACCCGGACAGCCGCTGCTCGCCGGAGGTGCGAATGACCAGATCGGGGTCGGGCTGACCGGAGGTGTAGAGGTGCTGGCCGATGGCGTTCACGGTGATCGATTGGACCAGGTCCTCGCCGGTTTCGCCCGCGGCGATCTCCTGGCGGACCAGCGAGCGCACCGCGTCGGTGATCTCCTGCCTGCCGCCGTAGCCGACGGCGACATTGACGTGCACTCCGTCGCGGCCGTCGGTGCGCTCGGCCGCGGTGCGCAGCCGCTTGGCGATCAGCTCGGGGAAGCCGTCGAGCGAGCCGACGATGCGCACGCTCCAGTTCTGTTCCGGCGCCGACAGCTCCTCGACCACGTCGGTGATCACCTCGAACAGCGTCTCCAGTTCGTCGGGGTCGCGCTGCAGGTTCTCGGTGGACAGCAGGTAGACGGTCACCATCTCGATGCCCTCGGCCTCGCACCAGCCGACCAGCTCGGCGATCTTCAGCGCGCCGACCCGGTGGCCGTGACTGACGTCGGTGAAACCGTTCTCCCGCGCCCAGCGGCGATTGCCGTCACACATCACCGCGACGTGCCGGGGATGTTGTTTGCCGGCCAGCTGCCTGGACAGCCGGGCCTCGTAGATGCGATACGGCAGACCCCGCACCTGACTCGGAAGTTCCACGCGGGCAACCCTACGCCTCGGGGGCACGATCACGGCATCGACCGCGATAGGCCGGTAGAGTGGCCGGGAGCGCGCAAGTTACGGTTGCGTAGGTTACTGACGGGTTAGCCGGCTCGTCGATACCAGGTCCGGCGCGCGGCCGCGAACAGACTCGTCCGGCTGCCCCTCGAGGAGGTACTCGTGTCCGAATCGGTCGGCGCCACCCACCCGGCACCGGTCCCGCCGGTCCCCGGCTCGGCGGGCGAAGCCCTCGCCGAGTCGTTGGTCAAGCCGCGCATGCGGGGCTGGATCCATACCTGGGCCGTCGGCGTCGCGGCGATCGCGGCGACCGTGCTGATCGCCACCGCCGCGACGATCTCGGCGACCGCGGGATGGTCGACGCTGGTCTACGGGCTCACCGTGTGCGGGCTGTTCGGCGTCAGCGCCGTCTACCACAGGGTGACCTGGCCGACCGCTCGCGCTCGCATCCGGATGAAGCGAGCCGACCACTCGATGATCTTCCTGTTCATCGCGGGCAGCTACACCCCCTTCGCCCTGCTCGGCCTGCCCGGAGGCACCGGACAGACCCTGCTGGCCGTGGTCTGGGCGGGCGCGCTGGCCGGAGTGGCGCTGAAACTCCTCTGGCCGACCGCGCCCCGCTGGGTGGGCGTTCCGCTGTATCTGCTGCTCGGCTGGGCCATCGTGCCGGTGGCCGGACAGCTGAACAACCAGATCGGCATCGCGCCGTTGATTCTGCTGCTCATCGGTGGCCTTCTCTACAGCGGCGGCGCGATCCTCTACGCCACCAAGTGGCCGAACCCGTGGCCGGACGTCTTCGGCCACCACGAGTTCTTCCACGCGGCCACGGTGCTCGCGGCACTGACCCATTACGCGGCGGTCTGGCTCGTCGTCTTGCGCTGAGCGCATAGAGTCGACGGGGAGGTCGGACGAGGAGGGGCGGATCCCATGATCGCGAAGCTCGTCGTCTGGGCGCTCAAAGCCAGGGGTGGTCTGGCCGCGCTGGTCACCACGGCGAATCTCAGCGGCCTCGCGGTGATCGTCACCCAGCTGTGGCTGAACGGGTTCCTCGGCAGGCTGGGCCCGGATTGGCCGCGGGCGCTGGCCTTCGTCGGCATCTACCCCGCCGTCGGGTTCGTGGCAGGAATCGTGCTGGCGGTGCACGACCGCAAGACGTACTTCGGCTGGCTCGACGCCGCGCGCAAGCCGACCGAGGTGGAGGCGCGGCGCCTGCTGCACCTGCCCGTCGCCATCACCATGCGCGCGCTCGCGCTGTGGATTCCCGGCGTGATCGTGGCGACCGTGATCTTCGCGCAGCTGAGCCCGCACAACGACCCCGGCGTGACGGCGGCGCTGTTCACCATCGGCGCCTTCGAGTCGGCGGCGGTCACCTTCCTGATCGTGGACCGGTTGATCCGCCCGACCATTCCGGTGGTGGCCCGAGTGCTCGGCTGGACCATGCACTGGAGTTCCTCGGTGCTGGTGCGGGTCGTGCTGACCTGGGCCGTGGCGGCGGCGCTTCCGCTGCTCATGCTGATCGTCGTGCTGGCAGACCCGGCGGCGGCCGCATCCGACCGGGTGCGCACCGCCATCTACCTGTCCGGGGTCGGCATCGGCGTCGGCGCGCTGGCCACGGCATTCCTCGCTCGCGCGGTCGCCGCGCCGATGCGCACCCTGCGTCAGGCCCTGGACCGGATCGCCCAGGGTGACTGGGGAGCCCGGGTGCCGATCGGCAGTACCAGCGAGATCGGCAGGTTGGAGCATTCGGTCAACGAGCTGGCGGCGAACCTGCGCGAACGCGAGCGGCTACGGGAGGTGTTCGGCAGGCATGTCGGGACTGAGGTGGCCGAGCGCGCGCTCGCGGGCGGGGCGGACCTCACCGGCGACGTGCGCGAGGTGTCGGCGCTGTTCGTCGACGTGACCGGGTCGGTGGAGCTGTCCACCGGGCTGCCGCCGCAGGAGTTCGTGGCCAAACTCAACCGGCTGCTCGCGATCGTCGTCGCGGCGACCGAGGAGAACAACGGCCTGGTCAACAAGTTCGAGGGCGACGCGGCACTGTGTGTGTTCGGTGCGCCGATCGCGCTGCGGGACAACGCGACCCCGGCCCTGCGGGCGGCGCGGCGCATCCGGGACGAGGTGCTCGCCACCGGCGAACTCGACATCGGGATCGGCGTCGCGCGCGGACCGGTCTTCGCGGGCGACGTCGGCTCCGACACACGGCTCGAGTTCACGGTGATCGGCGACGCGGTCAACGAGGCCGCCCGCCTCACCACGGCGGCCAAAGAGGTGCCGCGGCGGATCCTGGTGAGCCAAGCGGTGATCGAGGCCGGCGCGGAACACGAACGCGCCAAATGGACGTTCTACGACACCATCGTGCTACGCGGCATGAAGGAGCCGACGGTCTGCTGGACCGACATCGACAGCTCCGGCGCGCGGTCCGAGTCCACGAACACCCGCACCGATCAGCCCGAGCTGCCGCCGGACACCAATCCCGTCATCGAAATCCACACCACCGCACCCGAGCCCGAGGGCGCCAAGACACCGGACACCGAACTCGACGCCCCACCTCGTCGCTAGGCACTCACTTCCTCGAAGCGGGAAGTCATCGATCGCCTTATTGCCGCTAGTTCCGCTGGAGCGCCGCGCGGAGCTGGTCCGGAGTGGAGACCGGGAGGTCGCACACGGAGCCTCGGCAGACGTAGGCGGCGGCCGCGTCACGGACCAAGGGCCGGTCGGCGAGGAGCGGCACGGCGTTCGGCGCGGCGGCGAGGACGACCGAGCCACCCGGGGCGGCCGAACGAGCCGCGGCGAGCAATTCGGTGGGCTGGGCAGCTGGTTCGGCGGTCGCGATGGCGACCTGCAAGGGACCGCGCAGGGCCGCCTCGGCGACGGCGAGCCAGTGGCCTGCCGAACGGGGCGCGCGCGCCAGCACGATCGCACCGCGCTCGAGGGTGCGGTCAGCGAGTTCGCGGTAGCGGACGGCTCGTTCAGGGTCGCTCGTGGCCGCGGCGGTGAGCAGCGCTTCGGCCAGCGCGGAGGCGCCCGCGGGAGTGGCGCCGTCGACCGGGTCACGCGGGCGGGCGACGAGGGTTTCGGCGTCGTCGGCGGTGTCGAACCAGCTGCCCGGCTGGTCCGGGTCGGCGAAGTGCTCGATCGCGAGGTCCAGCAAGCGCTGGGCGTCTTCCAGCCAGCCGAGTTCACCGGTGGCCTGGTGCAGCGCGAGCAGGCCGGTGACCAGCCAGGCGTGATCCTCCAGGATGCCGGGCGCGGCGCCGGCGACGCCGCCGAGCGAGGCGCGCCGCAGCCGCCCGTCCACCACGTGCTCGGCCAGCAGGAAGCGCGCGCACCGGACAGCGGCGGCGGTCCATTCCGGCTCGTCCAGGGCGGACGCGGCCTCGGCGAGCGCGGTGATCGCCATTCCGTTCCACGCGGTGACCACTTTGTCGTCCCGGTCCGGCTGTGGGCGGCGGTCGCGGGCCGCGATCAACGCCGCTCGCACGCGTTCCACCCGCGCGGCGTCCTCCGCCGTCGCGGGCTCGACGTACCTGGTCGGCACCGAGGTGCCCTGTTCGAAGTTCCCGGCGGTGGTGACGCCGAAGAATCCGGCCGCCCATGCCCCGTCGATCGGCCCGAGTTCGCCGGCCAGCTCGGCGGGCGTCCACACGTACGTCGCGCCCTCGACGCCCGGCTCGCCGGGCTCCAGGTGGGTGTCGGCGTCCAGCGCGGAGGCGAAGCCGCCCTGTGCGGTCCCCAGGTCGTCCAGCAGGAACCGTACGATCTCCCGGGTCACTCGTCGCGACAACGATTCCGGAGGCGCCGGGGTGCTGCGCCGGGCCAGGTGCGCGTAGGCGCGCAGCAGCTGCGCGTTGTCGTAGAGCATCTTCTCGAAATGCGGCACGACCCATCGGGCGTCCACCGAATACCGTGCGAATCCGCCGCGCAGCTGGTCGTAGATGCCGCCGCGTGCCATCGCCTCGGCGGTGCGGGCCACCACCTCGATCACCGCGCCGTCACCGGTCCGCTCCCAGTGCCGCAGCAGTCCCTCCAGCAGCGCCGACGGCGGGAATTTCGGAGCGCCGCCGAACCCGCCGTGCTCGGCGTCCTCGTCGCGCAGCACGGCGGCGACGGCGTGGGCGAGCAACTCCGGGGTGATCGTCAGGTCCGTGTCGGGCAGTCCCGCCGTCTGGTCGCGCAGGGCCGCCGCCACCTGCGCGGAGGCCTGGTTCACCTCGTCTCGCCGGGTGCGCCAGGTCTCGGTGATCGCGGTGAGCAACTGGGTGAACGACGGCATGCCGCCGCGCGGAAGCTTCGGGTAGTAGGTGCCGCAGTAGAACGGTTCGCCGTCGGGGGTGAGGAAGCAGGTCATCGGCCAGCCGCCCTGACCTGTCATCGCGACCGTGGCGTTCATGTACACCGCGTCCAGATCGGGCCGCTCCTCCCGGTCGACCTTCACGCAGACGAAGTTCTCGTTCATCTGCTCGGCGGTGGCCGTGTCCTCGAACGACTCGTGCGCCATCACGTGGCACCAGTGACAGGACGCGTACCCCACCGAGAGCAGGACGGGCACGTCCCGCTCGCGCGCTTCGGCCAGTGCCTCGGCATCCCATTCCCGCCAGTGCACCGGGTTGTCCGCATGCTGGCGCAGGTACGGGGACGTCGCCTCTCCGAGCCGGTTCATGGCTCCACCGTACGGCGCATCCCGGCGCCGCGCGGGCGGCACGGCACGACTCGTGGTCCTGACATCCACCGCGAACGACTACGTCACCGCTGAGGCAGCCGGGGCGCTCTCGCCGCCGCGGTACGAACCCCACCTGACGGCCTACTGGGCGGAGAGGGCCGCGGGACAGGACTCGCCGTGCTGGAGCTCGAGGGCTTGTGGTGGGCGACTCCGGCGCGCAGGCAACGGTTACTTCCGTGTTCACTGGATGGTCGGGGCTCGAGCCCCCTCCGGATCGATGCGATTCCGGTAGCTCAATCGGTAGAGCGGTCCACGGCGGGATCCTCGGATCCGTCGGCTCGATTCGCTCGGGCCGGTATTTCGTCACCTGGAGATCTCGGGCGTCCAATGTGCCGTGCGGGAGCGGCTGAATTCGGTTCGGCCGCTCCCGCACGAGAAATGCGAATGTCGGTTATCGATAGAATATTCCGGCTCGGAGTCATATCCATTCACGCAGTGGGAACGGGTACCGGTGTCCTTTGGAGAATTCACGGCAACCGGATGGAGTGCGCAAGCCCCCTGCCGCGACGGATGGGCGCGTTCCCGCCGACTAGGCGGTTCGGGCAAGTACTTCTCGACCCACGTACGCCAACAACCGACGGTGCGCCGGTTCGTCGTCGGCGACCGCGACTTCGGGCCCGAAAACGCCGGGCCCGCGGAATGTATCGATGCCTCCCATGGCTTGCATGGTGGCGAGCAGTTCGCCACATAGCTCGTCGTCGGCGAGATCCGGCCGATCGATGGCCACCGCGATATCGACGCCGTGCACGAGGAGCTCGGTGAGATGCACCAGTGCCGCCGCGGGACCGGGCAGTTCCCCGAGCGAGATGGCCACCGTGCCGTCCAGCGCGTCGAGCCGGTGCCAGGCGGCGCGGTCCACCTCGGCCGCCGCGGCGTACGCGCCCTGCGGATCACCGCCGAGCCAGTCGGATTCGTGCTCGGCGCCCGCGTCCGTGCCGCTCAGCGCTGCCGCGAAGATGTGCATGCCGCCCACGGTGTGGTTGAGCACGGCGCGGACATCCCACTCCCGGCACGGCGTCGGCGCTGCCAGACCCGCTCCTCCCACGGCGGCGACGATCGCTCCGGTCGCATCCAGTGCACGGTCGATCTGTCCGATCACGTTGTCCATGAGCATCCTTCGGTCGAGCGGTTTGGCTGAATTGGTAACACAGGACGCCGACAAGTGCGCGGTAATGCGAACACCACCTTGCGCCGGGATAGTTGCCGGGGGTGTGCTTGTCGGGACCGCGAACAATCCGGCTACGATCTCGTCCGGTTCGCTCGAGCGAAGTCGCGGTGCGTTTCCGGTACGCGGGAAACGGCTACTTCGGGTTCGACTTCTGCTGGATACATTTCGGTCGCTCGACACAGCGAGCAGGCCGTCGCCGCCTTTTCTCGGGCACCCCCGAACAAATCGAATGCGACAATCGGCGGCCGCACCGACGCGGTTTCCCGGGCGATCCCGTTCCCCGAGGCGGGCCGCGACGCCGACTGGCCCTTTCGAACAGCAGAGAGCCGAGACCCCGGCCGGTCCCGGCCCCGCCGCCGTCGGTCTATCCGGACACCGGATAGTTGGCCCGGATGACACCGTGCGGGTCCCGGGCGCGCTTGATCTCGCGCAGCCGGGTGAGCGTCTCGGAATCGAAAGCGGCCGAGGCGGTTTCGCCGGGAGTGAGGAAGGTGTACGGCTTGCTGCCGCTGATCTGCCCGCTCACCGCGTCGACGAGGGCGGTGCGCCGCGCGGTCACCGCGTCGACGAGGTGCGGCAGCCCGAGGCCGAGACAGTAGAGCAGGTACGGCTCCGCGATCGGGCCGCGCGCGCCCCGGTCCGGCCGGGCGGTGGCCAGGGCGCCGCCCAGATGCCGGATCTGCACGTTCGCCAGCGGCGCGACCGGCTCATCGATCAGGGTCTCGACCAGGGCGTCGCCGAGATCGGTGAGCTGCTCGGCACGCGACAGCGACGGGCTCGGGTCCGTCGGTTCGCCGGTCACCGCGCCGATATCGGCGGGCCCGAAAACTCCGCGCCGGTCGAGAATCGGGTTCCCGATGGCGTCGAGCCGCGCGAGCAACGCACGCCCGCGATCCGGATCGCCGAGGTACACCGTGTCCAAGCCGACCATGGGCGGTGCGTCCGGGATCTGCAAGCGCTGGAACCACACGCTCAGGTCCTCGGGCGCGGCGGCGGTGATCTCCTGGAAGACGTCGAAGACCTCGCGGATCCGCGCTTCGGGCCACAGCGTGCGGCCGCCGAACAACTCCGGCGCGGGAAACAGGTCGAACTCGAGCGCCGTCACCACGGCGAAGTCGCCACCGCCCCCGCGCAGCGCCCAGCACAGGTCCGGATCGTCCTCGGTCGTGATCCGCCGCCGAGCGCCGTCGGCGTCCACCACCTCGAACGCGCGCACGGCGTCACTGGCCCAGCCGTACTTGCGGCCGAACCAGCCCATACCACCACCGAGGGTGTAGCCGGTGACGCCGACTACCGGATTGCTGCCCGCCAGGCCGGTCAAGCCGTGCCTGGCAGCGGCGGCCTGCACCCGGCCCCACGCCGCCCCGGCGCCGACACGCGCCACCCGCCGCTGGGCATCGATCTCGATGTCGTCCAACTGTCCGGTGCGCACCAGGATCGCGTCGGGCACTCCGCCGGACGCACCGTGACCGGTCGGCTGGGTCACCACCGGCGCGCCGACGCGGGCGGCGTACCGGACCACGGTCGCGATGTCGCCCGCGTCGCCGGCCCGCACCACGGCGGCCACCGGCTGGGTGACCGTCGTCGTCCACGGCCTGGCCGCGGTCTGGAAACCCTCGTCACCGGCCACAAGCACGCGGCCGGGCAGCGCGGCGCGCAGTTCGTCGAATGTCAATGCTCGTCCTGACTCTCAGCGTTCGGAAGCAGACGCGAGCGACGAATGCGTGAGCCGGCCCTCCGGACGGGACGGGCCGTGGTTCGTGCCGCGACTACCTCATCGACGAAAGAGAGTGCGGAAAAGTGACAAAGAGCGGATCGGCGGGCTCAGCGGCCGGTCAACTCGATTCGGCGCGCCCTTCCGGACCCGCGCCTTCGGTCCCGTCGGCACGACGGGTGATGCCGTGCTCGGTCCCCTCGTCGGCCTCCTGGTCCGGTTCGGGGTGCTCGGGCTCGAACGTCGCGGGCAGGCCCTTGATGTGCCGGTTCATCGAGCGGATCAGCAAGAAGGTCCCCGCGAGCAGAAGCAGGACGATGACCAGACCCAGCGGCGACGCCTTACCGAACTCGGGGCCGGTCGGCGTCCCGGGCGTCTGGGCGAGCAGGACCAGCGTCACGACCGCTCGTCCTCGATGCCCGCGAACAGGTCGGTCTCCGGCAGCTCGGTGCTCACCCGGGTCTTGGCCAGCTCGAACTCCTCGGTCGGCCACAACCGCTGCTGCATCTCCAGCGGAACGGCGAAGAACGCGCCGTTCGGGTCGATCTGCGTCGCGTGCGCGCGCAAGGCGTCGTCGCGCTGCGGGAAGTACTTGGCGCACTCGATCTGGGTGGTGATCCGGGCGAACATGTCACCGCGCTCCGCGGCGTACTTACGCATCCGGTCCAGCCATTCCTGCATCGGGAACGGTTCACCGAGACGCTCGTACTCCGCGGCGAAGGCTTCCATCCGCCGCATGCTGAAGCCGTGGTCGTAGTACAGCTTGAGCGGCGTCCACGGCTCCCCCGCCTCGGGGAAGCGCTCGGGATCCCCGGCCGCCTCGAACGCCGCCATCGATACCTCGTGGCAGCGGATGTGATCGGGGTGCGGGTAGCCGCCGGTCTCGTCGTACGTGGTCATCACGTGCGGCTTGAACTCGCGCACCACGCGCACCAGGGCCTCGGTGGCCTCCTCCAGCGGAACCAGCGCGAAACTGCCTTCGGGCAGCGGCGGCATCGGGTCACCCTCGGGCAGCCCCGAGTCGACGAATCCGAGCCAGTGCTGGCGCACGCCGAGCGCGCGCGCCGCGGCGGCCATCTCCTCGCGGCGGATCTCGTGGATCCGCTCCAGGACGCCGGGGGTGTCCATAGCCGGGTTCAGGATGCTTCCGCGCTCTCCGCCGGTCAGCGTCACGACGAGGACGTCGTGTCCTTCGTCTGCGTAGCGGGCGGTCGTCGCGGCACCCTTGCTGGATTCGTCGTCTGGGTGGGCGTGCACCGCCATGAGGCGAAGGCCACTCACGTCTCGTTCTCCGTCGCTCTCGGTCGCGGGTGTCGGGGCTTCGTTACCTATAGTTCCATTCGACCCACATTTGTTCCGACGTACCCCCCGGGAGCGACCACCATGAGCCAGCCCGCGCCGGAGCCCGGCGGTGACGCGAAGGCCGCGGCGGCGTCACCGGGCCTGCCTCCCGCCGACCGGTACGGCACCCGGCCCCCCGAATCGCGCCGCTGGATCGTGCCGGTGCTCGGTGTACTGGTGGTGCTCGCCGGACTCGGCGTGGCCTATCTCGGTTACCAGAAGTACGGGCCGGAGGACATCGAGGCCGAACAGCTCGGCTATGTGGTCGTCGACGACTCGACCATGACCATCCGGCTCAAGGTCACCCGTGCCGACCCGGAGCGGCCGGTGGTGTGTTTCGTCCGCGCGATGGCGCGCGACGGCTCCGAACTCGGCCGACGCGAAGTGCTGGTCGAACCGTCGAGCAGCGGGACGGTGGAGCTGACCACCGTCGTGCGCTCGTCCGCGCGGCCCGCCTCGGGCAGTGTGTACGCGTGCAGCGATCGGGTACCCGGCTACCTGCGAGCTGGCTGATTTCCGCGCATACACCGGCGACCTGCCTACGAAATCAACTCCGACCTGCACATTTGTGAATCATGCTAAAATGGCGTGATACACGGTTCCGGGGCTCGGAGCCGTGTTTGCTGCATTGGCGGCCAGCGCTGACGGTTCGGGCTTGCGAGCTTGCCCGCGACCAGGGCCTGTCGGGGTTCGATGAACTTCCCAGGATCGCTCTAGCCGTCGACTGGTGCATGCCCGCCTCCGGGTGGGTACACGCCAGTGCTCAGGGAATCCCGGCCTGCCGGGAACAACTACTAGGGAGTGATCGAGATGACTGAGACGCAAGTGACCTGGCTGACCCCGGAGTCGCACGACAGGCTCAAGAGCGAACTCGACGCGCTCATCGCCAACCGTCCGGTCATCGCCGCCGAGATCAACGAACGCCGGGAAGAGGGCGACCTCAAGGAGAACGGCGGGTACCACGCCGCCCGCGAGGAGCAGGGTCAGCAGGAGGCGCGCATTCGCCAGCTTCAGGAACTGCTGAACAATGCCAAGGTCGGCGTCGCACCGACCAAGTCCGGCGTCGCGCTTCCCGGGTCGGTCGTCAAGGTCTACTACGACGGCGACGAGACGGATACCGAAACCTTCCTGATCGCCACCCGCGAGGAGGGTCTCAGCGATTCGAAGCTGGAGACCTACTCGCCGAACTCCCCGCTCGGTGGCGCGCTCATCGACGCAAAGGTGGGCGAGACCAGGGAATACACGCTGCCCAATGGCAACACGATGAAGGTCACCCTGATCAGCGCCGAGCCCTACCACAGCTGATGCACTCGGCCGTGGCCCCGCGCCCGGCCGACACCCCCGCGGACACGAGCGGCCGCGCCCGATCATCGGGTGCGGCCGCTTCCTCATATCCGTGAACCTAGCTCAATGCCTGCTCGATGTCCGCGAGCAGGTCGCTGACATCCTCGATACCGACCGAGAGCCGCACCAGATCGGCGGGCACCTCCAGCTCGGACCCCTCGGTGGAGGCGTGCGTCATCGCGGCCGGATGCTCGATCAACGACTCGATGCCGCCGAGTGACTCGGCGAGGGTGAACACCTCGGTCCGCGAGCAGAATTTGCGCGCGGCCTCCACGTCGCCGTGCAATCGCACCGAGATCATCCCGCCGAACCGGCGCATCTGCTTGCCCGCGACGGCGTGGCCCGGGTGCTCCGGCAGACCGGGGTAGATCACCTGCGAGATCGACGGATGCCGGGACAGGAACTCGGCAACGGTTTCGGCGTTGTCGCAGTGCCGGTCCATCCGCAGCGCGAGGGTCTTGATACCGCGCAGTGTGAGGAAAGCGTCGAACGGGCCGGGGACGGCGCCCGCGCCGTTCTGCAGGAACGCGAACGCCGCGTCGAGTTCCGGATCGTCGGTGATCAGCGCGCCGCCGATGACGTCGGAGTGGCCGCCGAGGTACTTGGTGGTGGAGTGCACCACGATGTCGGCGCCGAGCAGCAGGGGCTGCTGGAGATAGGGGGTCGCGAAGGTGTTGTCGACGACCAGCTTCGCGCCCGCCGCGTGCGCGACCTCGGCCAGTGCCGGGATGTCGCCGATGCTCAGCAGCGGGTTGGTCGGGGTCTCGATCCACACCAGCTTGGTGTTCGGGCGGATCGCGGCACGCATCTCGTCGACGTTGAACACGTGCGCGGGCGAATGCTCGATCCCCCACTGGCTGAAGACCTTGTCGATCAGCCGGAAGGTGCCGCCGTAGGCGTCGTCGGGGATCACGATGTGATCGCCCGGACGCAGCGTGGCGCGCAGCGCGCAGTCGGTCGCGGCCATGCCGGAGGCGAACGCCCGGCCGTAGCGGCCCGATTCCAGCGCGGCGAGGTTCGCCTCCAGCACGGAGCGCGTCGGGTTGCCGGTGCGGGCGTACTCGAAACCGCCGCGCAGACCGCCCACGCCGTCCTGGGCGAACGTCGAACTCGCGTAGATGGGCACATTCACCGCGCCGGTCTGCGGATCGGGTTCATACCCGGCGTGCACGGCCCGTGTGGAGAATCCCAGCTCGCTCATGAGGGTCAGCCTAATCGGGGCGATCCCTGGGCTACTTCCAGGTGTGCGCATATCTCGGCCGTGCCCGCAGGAGAATCGGGCAAATCTCCACAATGGCGTCGACGCAGCGGGATCCCGCCCCGCCGGTCCGGTCGATTTCCGCGACTGACGGAGTTGCGTCGGAAATCTTTCGACCGAGAGCAGGGGACGTGAGTTCGGTCTCACCGGACCGGCCCCCATTTAGGCTGACTTTATGGTCACTGTGGAAGAACTGTTCGCTACCGACGCACTGCTGTCCGAGGACGAGCGCGAGATCCGGGACACCGTCGCGGCCTTCGCGGCCCGGCGGCTGCGACCGCACATCGCGGACTGGTTCGAGGCGGGCACCTTCCCTGCCCGCGAGCTGGCCCCGGAGCTGGGCGAGCTGGGACTACTCGGCATGCATCTGGAGGGATACGGCTGCGCGGGCATGTCGGCGACCACCTACGGCCTGGCCTGCCAGGAGCTGGAGGCGGTCGACTCGGGTATCCGCAGCATGGTCTCCGTCCAGGGTTCGCTGGCGATGACCGCGATCCACCAATTCGGCTCGGAGGAACAGAAGCAGCAGTGGCTGCCGGAACTGGCCGCGGGCCGGACGATCGGCTGCTTCGGGCTCACCGAACCCGACTTCGGCTCGAACCCGGGCGGCATGCGCACCCGGGCGAAGCGTGACGGCGCGGACTGGGTGTTGAACGGTGCGAAGATGTGGATCACCAACGGCTCGGTGAGCGACGTCGCGGTGGTCTGGGCGCAGACCGAGGACGAGGGCAAGCAGGTGATCCGCGGGTTCCTGGTGCCCGCGGGGACGCCCGGGTTCACGGCGCGGGAGATGCACCGGAAATTGTCGCTGCGCGCGTCGGTCACCGCGGAACTGGACTTCGACGACGTGCGCCTGCCCGCCGACGCGGTGCTGCCGGGATCCCGAGGGCTGTCCTCGCCGCTGGCCTGCCTGAGCGAGGCGCGCTTCGGCATCGTCTTCGGCGCGCTCGGCGCGGCACGCGAGTGCCTGGCGTCCACCATCGAGTACGCCAGGACCCGCGAGGTGTTCGACAAGCCGCTGGCCGCCTACCAGCTCACCCAGGCCAAGCTGGCCGACATGGCGCTGGAGTTCGGCAAGGGGCAGCTGCTCGCGCTGCACATCGGACGGCTGAAGGACCGCGGCGTGGTGACACCGGAGCAGGTGAGCGCGGGCAAGCTGAACAGCACGCGCGAGGCCATCGCCATCGCCCGGGAATGCCGCACCATCCTCGGCGCCAACGGCATCACGCTCGACTACCCCGTGCTCCGCCATGCGAACAATCTGGAGTCGGTGCTCACCTACGAGGGCACCGCCGAGGTGCATCAGCTGGTGCTCGGCCGGGCGCTGACCGACGCGAATGCCTTCCGCTGACAAGCGGTTTCGGATGAATATTTGCTGAATCGCGTTTGAACAACGGCGCTGCCGAGAGATGAGTTCGGAACCGAAGAAAACTGAAAAATTGCTGATCTAGCGGAAATCGTCCTCGTCGGGGAAGTCGAAGTATTCGCGTGCCGGCGGGTGGGCGCCGCCGGACCTCGTCCCATCGCCCCGGTGCTGTCCCCGAGTTCGCGCACCGTGCTGGTGCCGTTGCCGCCCCGGACCGTCCTGCCACGGCACGCCCTCCCCGCGGTCGACCCGCCGGTCCCACTGCCATTCCGCACCGGGGTCCGGCCGGTCTTCCCACTGCTGCCCCCGCGCCGCCTGCTGATCCATCCACAGCTGCTCACGAGCCGCGTCCGAGCGGCCGCGCTGGTAAGCCGCGGCATGTCCGCGAACCGCGGGCATCTCCTCCTCCAGTTCACTGAGCCAGTTCTCCCAGCGTTGCTGCATCGGGCGGACCATCCCGCCGCCGAGGCCGACCACCAGGATGCCGCCGATGGTGGCGAGCACCGTGATGAGGATCGGCAGCGTGACCGAGGTGGCCACGCCGATCTGGTTCAGCGCCGCCACGATGCCGATACCCCACACGAACACCGCCGCGATCCGGCCGAGCATCGCGCCGTAGGACAGACCGCCGAGCAGGCTGCCGACCATCTCGCGCGTCGCGTGGGCGACCGCGCCCGCGACGACCAGGATGACGATCGCGACGCCCGCCTTGGGCAGCCAGGCGACGATGCCGTCGATCGTGTCGCTCACCGGATTGGACCCGAAGACCCCGAAGCCCAGTTGCAGCGCGAGCAGCAGGATCGCGTAGTACGCCAGTTTCGCCAGCAGATCGCGGGCGTCGTAGCGACTGCGCGACAGCAACTGCCGGATCCCGCCGCGCTCGGCGAGGCGATCGAAACCGACCCGCTCCAGCACCTTCCCCACGATCGTGGCGACCGCTTTCGCGGCCAGCCAGCCGATGAGCAGGATGAGCAGGAACCCGGCGAGTTGCGGCACGAACCTCGCCACGGAACTCCACGCGTCGGACAATCCCTGCTGGTAATCGATAGCCGAACTGGAGGTGCGCATTACCTGCCCTTCGCTATCCGTCGACAACATGACGTTTGCCACGATGGCATATTGCCCGGTTATACCTCTGGACTCCGCTCGGCAACGCGATTCGCGAATAAGTTGCCAAAATCTGATGGACGAGACACGACACCGAAATAGGCCCCTCCGGGCCGAACGGCCGTCCAGCGGGCGATCCGGCGCGGGCTCGGTCCCGTCATGTGATCCGGACGCGGATTACGGTCCGGGAGAACCGAATTGGTCCTGCGCGCGCCTCGAACGGCCACTACTGTCGGTGCATGTCGTCGATCCGCGCCGCCGAGGTCCTCGCGGCACTGTCGCTGACCACCGATCTCGCCACCGGGATGCCGTTGGAAAAGGGGCTGGCCACCTGCCTGATAGCCACCCACCTCGCCGAGCGGATCGGGCTGCCGGACGCCGAGCGTCGCGCCGTCTTCCTCGCCGCGCTGCTGGCCGCCCTCGGGTGTACCGGCCGCGCCTCGGAGAACGCGGAGTCCTATGCCGACGACATCGCCTTCCAGCGCGCGTCCCATGTGCTCGATCCCGGTGATTCCACCGTCTTCACCGCGCAGCTGCGCCGATTCGGCAACTGGTCGCCCGCCGCCCAATCCGCGCTGCGCAATCGTTTCGTCGCGCAGGTGCGGGCCGGTGCCCCGCGGGCCCTGCGCTCGTCGAGCGAGATGGTTCGGGCGCTCGGAGCGCGACTGGGCCTGCCGGATGCCGCCGTTCGCGCGCTGACCGAGGTGGAGGAACGCTGGGACGGACTCGGTGCGCCGGACCGGCTGCGCGGGGAGGCCATCTCGCTCGCCGGACGGATCCTGCACGTGGCCGAACAGGCAGTGCTCGCGCTGGAGGGGGTCGGCGAGGAACCCGCGGCCGTCCTGCCGGTGGGGGTCGGCTTCCCGCGCGAAGAAATCGAGCATCGGGCGGATGGGTCCGGGCACGACCCGGCGCGTCCCGCGCTGAGCGCCGTGGCGAGCCGGCAGGGTGTCGTCCTCGGCGAGTTGCGGCGACGGGCCGGTGGCCACCTCGACCCCGACCTGGTCGCCGTCTGTGACGCCGATGCACTCCGCGCGGTGCTCGACGTCCCAGACCTGCTCGCCGCCGTCCTCGCCGCGGAACCGGGAGCGCAGGCCACGCTTCCGTCCGCCGAACTCGACCGGCCCGGCCTCGCGCTGGCCATGGTCGTCGACCTGAAAGGCCGTTACCTGCTGGGGCATTCGGCGCACGTGGCCGACCTGGCCGATGCCGCGGCCGGCCGGATGGGCGTGCCCGCCGAGGACCGGGCGGCACTGCGCGCCGCCGCCCTGCTGCACGAGCTGGGCCGGGCCGCGGTGTCCAGCACGGTATGGGACCGCGGCGGCCCGCTCGGACCGCGGGACTGGAAACGCGTACGGCTGCGCGGTTATTGGACCGAACGCATCCTGCGCCGCTGCCCCGGGCTGGCGGGTCTGGCCGAGCTCGCCGCAGGACACCACGAGCGGCTCGACCCCAGCGGCTATCCCCCGGGGCAGCGGGAGGCTTCGCCGGGGGCCCGATTACTCGCGGCCGCGAACATTTTCGCGGCCTGCACCGAAGCGCGACCCTATCGTCCGGCCGCTCGTCCCGAGGAAGCCGCGGCCCACCTCGGGGCCGAAGTCGCCGCGGGCCGCCTCGACGGTGACGCCTGCACCGCCGTGATCGCCGCCGCCGCGGACCGCCCCGGCCCCGGCGGCCACGGCCTCTCCACCACCGAGATCGACGTCCTGCGCCTGTCGGCTCGCGGCCGCTGCGGCCGGGAGATCGCCGCCGAACTGCTCCTTCCCGAACGCACCGTCACCCACCACCTCACCGAATTGCGCGCCAAGACCGGCCACAGCACCCGGGCGGGCGCCGCCGTCTTCGCCATGTCCCACCATCTCTTGCCCGGCTGACCCGGCTCGCCCCGCCGAAAAGCGTTCGCGCACAATGCCCGAAACGCGAGCGGACGCGAGGCCGGCCTCACACGAGTCACAGGCGGGATGGGTAGAGGATTGTTACCTCTTGTCATTCAGGTGCCATATGGGTGTCACCGTCAGGCCAAGGGAAATGCGGATGATAGTGGGGGACCAGGGCATTGGGGCGATGCCTCCACCGCCACACCATCGGAGGTGCGAAGATGCACACGTTGACGATCGACCCTCGCACACGGTGGTCGGTTCCGAATGCACTGGGAGCCTGCCATGTTCGTGCGTGACCATCTGCCCCGGCGCTCCCACGGCGTCGCGCGCCGGTTACCGGATCAGCGCGAACTGGTGGCCGCCTTCGGCGGTCATCCGAGTGATCCGGTGGACGACCACCCCCTGCTCGGCTGGGCCGCGACGCTCGCCGCGCTGCACCGCAGGCGCCATTGCGATCCGCTGGCCGCAGCGGGAATAGATTGCCGCCGAGCGGAATTGGTCGCCACCATCGACACGTGGGTGATCGACCAGCTGCCCAGGAAGCGGTCGACCGATCATCTGCGCGCCGAATCCGTCGGCGCCACGGTCGACCGCATGGCCGCCGCGCACGTCCACGCCAGCCACCTGTTGCACACCGCCGAGAAGGTGTCCGACGCGCGGGTGCACGCCGCCTGGTACCGGCTGGCCCTGCTGGCCGACGAATGGACCGACCTGATCACCGGCGGCGTGCGCGAAACGGTGCGCGGCAGGAGGCCGGCGTAGGCCGGACAGCCAGAAGGCGCCCTACTCGCCGCGCCGCGCTGTGTGGTACGGCGAGTCGGCGCCGAAGCGTCGTTGTCCGCGGCGGTCGGTGTCCGCCTACTTGCCCAGGCTGCCCGTGCTGAGGAAGCCGAGCAGGTCGTGGCGGGTGATCACGCCGACGGGCTTGCCCTCCTCGACGACCATGAGCGCGTCGGTGTCCGAGAGCGCCTTCGTCGCGGCGGAGATGGGCTCGCCCGAACCGATCAGCGGGAACGAGGGGCTCATGTGCTGGGCCACCGAATCGGTCAGGTGCGCCCGGCCCTCGAAGACCGCCGACAGCAGATCGCGTTCGGACACGCTGCCCGCGACCTCGCCCGCCATGACCGGCGGCTCGGCGCCGACCACGGGCATCTGGGACACGCCGTACTCGCGCAGGATCTCGATCGCGTCGCGCAGCGTTTCCGACGGGTGGGTGTGCACCAGGTCCGGCAGCGCGCCGGACTTGCCCCGCAGCACGTCACCCACGAGTGGTTCGGCGGTGCCGTCCAGCCGCTCGCGGAGGAAGCCGTAGGAGCTCATCCACTCGTCGTTGAAGATCTTCGACAGGTAGCCGCGACCGCCGTCCGGCAGCAGCACCACGACCACCGCGTCCGGATCGCGTCGAGCCACCTCGACGGCCGCGACGACCGCCATGCCGCAGGAACCGCCGACCAGCAGCCCCTCCTCGCGGGCCAGCCTGCGAGTCATGTCGAAGGAGTCCCCGTCGGAGACCGCGATGATCTCGTCCGGCACGGCGGGGTCGTAGGCCGACGGCCAGAAGTCCTCGCCGACGCCCTCGACGAGGTAGGGCCGCCCGGTGCCGCCGGAGTAGACCGAGCCCTCCGGGTCGGCGCCGATGATCTGGACCTTCCCGCCGGAGACCTCCTTCAGGTATCGGCCGGTGCCGGTGATGGTGCCGCCGGTGCCGACACCCGCGACGAAGTGGGTGACCTTGCCGTCGGTGTCGCGCCAGATCTCCGGGCCGGTGGTCTCGTAGTGGCTGGCCGGACCGCCGGGGTTGGAGTACTGGTCGGGCTTCCACGCGCCGTCGATCTCGCGGACCAGGCGGTCGGAGACGCTGTAGTAGCTGTTCGGGTGGTCCGGCGGCACCGCGGTCGGGCAGACCACGACCTCGGCGCCGTACGCGCGCAGCACGTTGCGCTTGTCCTCGCTCACCTTGTCGGGGCAGACGAACACGCAGTTGTAGCCACGCTGCTGCGCGACCAGGGCGAGGCCGACGCCGGTGTTGCCGGAGGTGGGCTCGACGATGGTGCCGCCCGGCCGCAGCTTCCCGGACTGCTCGGCGGCGTCGATCATCTTCACCGCGATCCGGTCTTTCGAACTGCCGCCCGGGTTCAGGTATTCGATCTTGGCCGCGACCAGCCCCGCGTTCGGTCCGACGACCGAGTTCAACCGGACCAGCGGCGTGTTGCCGATGAGATCCACGACATGATCCGCGATGCGCATGGCCCCCATAGTTGCAGACGCACTAACTGTGAGTTCGCGCACGCCGCGCGCAGCGGCCTCGGAGTGCGCGCGAACCGGCGCCCGCAGCCTTAGGATCGCTGCCATGAGGCAGCCGAACATCGCCCGCGCCGCAACGCTTCTGGCCGGATCGGCGCTGGCTCTAATGGTCGGGTCCGGCGCGCAGGCGGAGGCGGCGACCGTCGAATTCCCGCAGGTGCCGACGCTCGCGCGCGGCGGTCTGTGCTGGACCAGCATCCGCACCTGGGCCGACACCGGTCCCGAATGGCCGGGGCGCGCCATCCTCAATGTCCGCGCGCTCCCCGTGAACGGTATCGGGCCCGGTATCTACCCGCTGGCGCCGCTGTGCGAGGTCCGCACCACCGTCGCGTGGCGCAATGTGACCACCGGGGCGACGGGCAGCTACGACAACGTCGTGGTCACCGGCATCTACGGCAGCATCCAGTACGCGTTGTTCCAGGACACCGGCCCCGGCCTCGTCGAGGTCACCGTCTCCACCGACGCGGCGAGCATCCCCGCTCGCGGCAGCTTCGTCGTACCGGGCTGATCCTCGTTTTCGTAAAATTCCCGGCGTGAGCGCACCTCAGTTCCGCTGGCGCACCGCGGCGATGACCGGGGCCGCGGCCGTGCTCGCCGGCTCCGGTGCGGGAACGGCGTGGTGGGCGACCTATCGCCTGCTCATGGCGCAGGCGGGCGTCGCGCGCGGCATGATCGGCCGGGACACCTCCAAGCCGCCGGAAGCCGACGGCATCTATACCGCGGGTTGCGCGGAGCCCGAGCCGTGGCGGGCGGGTAAGCACGCCGACCTGCATCTGATGATCTTCGGCGACTCCACCGCGGCGGGACTCGGCTGCACGGTGGCCGACGAGGTGCCTGGCGTTCGCCTGGCCCGCGGACTCGCCGAGGCGACCGGGCGGCGGATCCGCCTGAGCACCAAAGCGATCTCCGGGGCCACCTCCAAGGGCTTGGCCGGTCAGGTGGACGCGATGTTCGTCGCGGGCCCGCCGCCGGATGCCGCGGTCATCCTCGTCGGCGCCAACGACGTGACCAAGAAGCACTCGATCCGGGCCTCCGCGCGCAGACTCGCCGCGGCGGTCGCCCGGTTGCGCCGCGCCGACGCGGTGGTGGTGGTCGGCACCTGCCCGAACTTGGGCATCGTGACCGCCATCCCGCAGCCGCTGCGCACCGTCGTGCAGAACTGGAGCACGCGACTGGCCAAGGCGCAGCACGTGGCGGCGACGGTGGCGGGCGGGCGCCCGGTGCGGATGGGCTACCTGCTCGCTCCCGAGTTCCGCGCCGCGCCCGAGCTCCTGTTCGCCGCCGACGGATTCCACCCGTCGGCCGCGGGGTACGAACTGGCCGCGGCGAAATTGCTGCCTGTGCTGCTGGACGCACTGGGCGGGACACCCGCTTCCGGTACTCGGCGACGGGACGTAGATTCGGTAAGAACCCACGAGTAACAAACGGGTTCGCCAGAACCGTCCGACCCAAGGAGTCCTCATGCCCGAGGCCGTCATCGTTTCGACCGCACGCTCCCCGATCGGCCGTGCCCGCAAGGGTTCGCTGGTCGACCTGCGGCCCGACGATCTGACCACGCAGATTGTGCGGGCAGCGCTCGACAAGGTGCCTGCCCTGGACCCCGCCCAGATCGACGACCTGATCCTGGGCTGCGGCTCGCCGGGCGGTGAGCAGGGCTTCAACATCGCCCGCGTCGTCGCCGTGCAGCTCGGCTACGACTTCGTGCCCGGCACCACGGTGCACCGCTACTGCGCTTCATCGCTGCAGTCCACCCGGATGGCGTTCCACGCGATCAAGGCGGGCGAGGGCGACGTGTTCATCTCCGCCGGTGTGGAGACCGTGTCGCGGTATGTGAACGGTTCCTCCGACAGCTGGCCGAACACGCAGAACCCGCTGTTCGCCGAAGCTCAGGCGCGCACCGCGAAGACCGCGGAGGGCGGCGCGGGCATCTGGCACGATCCGCGCGAGGACGGCCTGATCCCCGACGTCTACATCGCGATGGGGCAGACCGCGGAGAACGTCGCGACCTCCACCGGCATCACCCGCGAGGACCAGGACCGCTGGGGCGTGCGCTCGCAGAACCGCGCCGAGGAGGCCATCAAGAACGGCTTCTTCGAGCGGGAGATCACGCCGGTGACGCTGCCGGACGGAACCGTGGTCAGCAAGGACGACGGCCCGCGCGCGGGCGTCACCTACGAGGCGGTCTCCGCGCTGAAGCCGGTGTTCCGTCCGGACGGAACCATCACCGCGGGCAACTGCTGCCCGCTCAACGACGGCGCCGCCGCGCTGGTCGTCATGAGCGACACCAAGGCCAAAGAGCTGGGCCTGACGCCGCTGGCGCGGATCGTGTCCACCGGCGTGTCGGGTCTGTCGCCGGAGATCATGGGCCTGGGCCCGATCGAGGCCTGTAAGCGCGCGCTGGCGCTGGCGGGCAAGACCATCGACGACATCGACCTGGTCGAGATCAACGAGGCGTTCGCGGTGCAGGTGCTCGGCTCGGCCCGGGAGCTGAAGATCGACGAGGACAAGCTGAACGTCTCCGGCGGCGCGATCGCGCTGGGCCACCCGTTCGGCATGACCGGCGCCCGGATCACCACCACGCTGATCAACAACCTGCAGACCCACGACAAGCAGTTCGGTCTGGAGACCATGTGCGTCGGCGGCGGTCAGGGCATGGCGATGGTCATCGAGCGCCTGAGCTGACCCGGATACGAGAAGGGCGGTCACCGGAACTCCGGTGACCGCCCTTCTGCTGGATGGCTAGTCGTTCTGGAAGTAGCTCAGCAGTCGCAGGATCTCGACGTACAGCCAGACCAGGGTGACGGTGAGGCCGAGGGCCACGCCCCAGGCCGCCCGCTCCGGAGCCTGCGCGCGGATCAGCTGATCGGCGGCGTCGAAGTCGAGCAGGAAGCTGAACGCGGCGATGGCGATGACCACCAGGCTGAACACGATGGCCAGCGGGCCGCCGTCGCGCAGGCCGAGGCCGCCGTCGATGAAGAAGCTCGCGACCAGGTTGCCCAGCATCAGCACCAGGATGCCGATCATGGCGCCGACGATGATCCTGGTGAAGCGCGGCGTCACCCGGATGGCGCCGGTCTTGTAGACCACCAGCATGCCCGCGAAGACACCGAACGTGCCGAGCACCGCCTGACCGATCAACGCGCTACCGCCGACCCCGCCGAACTCGACATTGGTGAACATGAACGACAGCGCACCGAGGAACAGGCCCTCGGCGACGGCGTAGGACAACACGAGCACCGGGTTGTCCATCTTGTTCGCGAAAGTCGCCACCAGCACCAGCACCAGGCCGACCAGGCCGCCGACGATCACGAACAACGGCGCGAGCGAGGTGTTCGCGTTGGTGAATCCGTAGGAGACGATGGCGGACAGGGCCAGCACCGCGAGGGTGATGCCCGTCTTCGTCACCACGTCGTCGATGGTCATCGACCGGGTGGTGGCAGGAGCCTGCTGATAGGGCTGCGGTTGCTCGCCGTACTGCTGCGGATACCGGCCGTACTGGTTGCCGAACTGTCCCGCGGAGGTCACGCCCGAACCGAAGCTGGCGTATCCACCGCCCTCCTGCCTGGGCAGGTTCCTGAAAACCGGATTGCTCGTGGTACGCATGTGAACGGCGTCCCTTTCTGGAGTCGTTGCCGCTGTTCATCGAGTTCGTTCACTCGATATCCAACTGCCCTGTCCAACGTTTGTCATCCGGCGCGAGTTCCCGGAGAGTCCCGCCGAGACGGACAATTCGGACTCTACCGCTGCCGCGAGTCGTGCAGGCCACGCACCGAGCGAGTCACGGTGAACTTCCGGTTGCGGCCGACCACTTCGGTCCGGCCCACCATCCGTTCGACCACGGCCCGGTAGTTCAGATGCGAGTTGTACACCGTCCACAGCTCCCCGCCCGGGCGCAGCACCCGCCCGGTCTCGGCGAACATCTTGATCGCCGATCCGGTGTGCACGGCCGCGCCGACATGGAACGGCGGATTGCACAGCACGAGGTCGGCGCTGTTGTCCGCGGCGGAGGACATGGCGTCGTCACGCACGGCGCATACCCGGTCGGCGACGCCGTTCGCCTCGGCGGTCGCCCGCGCCGAGGCGACGGCGGCCGCGGATTGATCCGTGGCGGTCACTTTGATGCCCGGCCGCGCCGTGGCCAGCGCGACGGCCAGGATGCCGGTGCCGCAGCCGAGATCGATGGCGTCGCGGGCGTCCGGCTTCATCAGTTTCAGGTGCTCGAGCAGGAATCTGGTGCCGATGTCCAAGCGCGCCCCGGAGAAGGCCGCGCCGTGCGCGACCACATCGAGACCGAGTTCGTCCAGCCGATCGCGCACCGGAAACGGCCTATCCGCCACGGGTTTGGGTCCGGCCACCAGCAGCGTTCGCGACTTCTGCCTGCCACGGCTGGCGCGCACCTCGGAGAATGATTGCGCCAGAACGTCGTTCATCGACTTGGTCAGATACTTGTCCCGCCCGCCCGCGAACACCTCGACCGCCGGATCCGCGTAACGCGCGATGGCGTCGGCGACCTCGGCCAGCCCGGCCAGCACCCGGGGCAGGCGAAGCAGCACCACCCGGGCATCACGCAGCAACCCGGGGCCGAGCGGGTGCGCCGTGTAGCGATCCGACAGACCCGCCGCGCGGGCGTTGTTGGCAAGGGCGAGTTCACCGGTGAGCAGATCCTGATGCACCCGGACGTCGCGCAGATCGTGCCCCGCGATGGCGCCGAGAGTCAGCGCACCGTAGGCGTCGCCGATAACGGCTACCTTCCCGCTATCCACAGTCGCCAGGGCGTCGGCCGCGACGTCGAGGATCAGCCGATCGGCGGCGTCCACGGCGTAGAGGTTCAGTGCCTCCACGTCCGGATACCGCCGCAGCCGGCTCAGTACGTCCTCGACATCTCGCACGCCTCAAGTGTGCTAGATCGTTGCCGAACGGTCGCGCCCACCCCGCCCAATCGTTCTCGCCGCCTTCTCCGCAGCGCGGCTCGCGCACTGAACCGCTGCGGGACAAGCGGTTCGGCGGACACTGCGCTCCCGATCGCCGCCACGCCGTGGCCGACCACAGGCGAATCAGCCGCAACGCCCTCCGGTTACGCCATCCGGCGCGTTTCGCTGAGTAACATCGGGCCATGCGCAACAGGATGGTGCTCATGGTCGCGGTCGCGACGGCACTGCTCGCGGGCTGCGGTGACGGCGACTCGCACCCGGGCCTCCCGGTCGCCTCCAGCACCGCGACGCCTGCCGCGGTCGCGCAGGCCCCTGTGCCGGGGGACACCGCACCGAAGCAGGGCAAGCCCTCCGGCGACGCCGCACTCACGGTGACCGACATTCGCCTGGGGCGCCAGCCCGGCTTCGATCGCGTGGTCTACGACCTCGGCGGGGTCGGTACGCCCGGCTGGCTCGTCCGGTACACCGACCGTGCCGTGCAGGACGGCAGCGGCAATCCGGTGGAGGTGGCGGGCCGGTCGATCCTGGAAGTGCGCATTCTCGGGTCGGCCTACCCGTTCGACAGCGGCGTGACGCCGTACGAGGGCCCCGACCCCGCCGTGAACGCGGAGGTCCCCGGCATCGCGGGCGTTTACCGGACGACCGTGTTCGAGGGCGTGACCCAGTCGTTCATCGGCATACAGGCCGACCGGCCGCCGTTCACCGTCACCGCGCTCTCCAACCCGACCCGGCTCGTCGTGGACATCGCGCACTCCTAGATACGGGTACCACCAACGGGTATACGAGCAGGAGTAGACTGGGCGCTCGTGGTCGAACGCCGCATACTCGACGCCACCGGGCCTGCCCGGCTGCTGGGGATGCTCGCGCTGCTCGCCGGGGTGGTCGTTATGCATTCGGCGGTCTTCGGGTCCTCGGGCCACGTCCACGCCGCCGGTGCTCACGCCGCGGCAGCGCTCACTTCCGGAGCATCGGCCGACGGCCCCGGACGGGATACCGCGATCCATGCCACCTCCGGTCACGAGGTAGCCCGGTCGAGCCATGCGACATCCGACAGCCGCGAACCGGCGACCACTCCTCCACGCACCTCCCCTCACGACGCGACCCGCCCGCACCACACGACACCCGACAGCCGCGAACAGGCCACCACAGGCGCTCCTGCATGGGCTGGAAACGCGCGAGGCATCGCGGCCAGCACAGACACCGCGCCAGGGATCGTGACCACACGAGCCATCGGCGCGGCGACGCTCCCGCACTGCGCGGGCGGCGGGTGCGACGGCACGCACAGCGCGCTGCACAGCTGCGTGTTCATCCTGACCGGCCTGATCGCGCTGGCCGCGTTGGTGCTGCTCTACCGGATGGCTGTCGATCGTCCCGGCGGCGGCGCGGCGCGGCCGCGGCACTGGCGGGCGCGGCGGGAACGACCGCCGCCATGGACGGTGCTCACCTTGGCCGAACTGGCGATTCTGCGGATCTGACAGGTCCGCCGCGGCCGTGTGTCCGAACCACGGTCGCGGCGTTGTCCACTCCGTCCCGCAGACTTCGCACCTCGCAAGGAGCAACCCATGTCCATCACTCGCACCCGCTCGATCCTCGCCCTCGCCGCGATCGCAGCGGTGAGCCTCGCCGGATGCGGCGACGCCGACACCGGGCACACCACCGAGCACGGCACCTCGGCAACCATCTCGGCCGTCACGAGTGCACCCGCACGCGCGGAGTACGACGACGCCGACGTGATGTTTCTGCAGATGATGTATCCGCATCACGCCCAAGCCGTGGAGATGGCACGGCTGGTGCCGAGCCACACCGACAACCCGCAGTTGCGGACGCTCGCCACGCAGGTCGAGCAAGCTCAAGCGCCGGAGATGCAGCAGATCACCGCCCTCCTGCAAAGCTTCGGCAAGCCGGCTCCCACCGCGAACGAAGGGCACGGCGGCCACGGGATGCCCGGCATGATGTCCGCCGAGCAGATGACCGCGCTGCAGGCGGCCTCCGGTCCGGACTTCGACCGCCAGTGGCTGACCATGATGATCGAGCACCACGCGGGCGCGATCACCATGTCCGAAACGGAACTGGCCGAAGGCCGCAATGCCGACGCGAAGGCGCTCGCCGAGGCGATCATCGCCGCTCAGCGGACCGAGATCGAGCAGATGCGCACCATGCTCGGCCAGCGCTGAACCCCACCCCGCGCCGATATCGGTTGGCCATCGATATCGGCGCGGACGGGCGTGTCTCGTCCACGCGACGTACGGTCGGAATGTCCGGCGCTCCTGCTGTCCCGGCCGGACTTTCGAGGGGAGTGAGGGGACCGACCATGCGACGACTCGAACGCGCGGGCCTGCTGGCCGCCGCCGTGGCCACCACGGCAGGCGTGCTGCTCATCGGCGCCTGCGCACAGCAAGTTTCCGGCACGGCGGAGGTCAACCGGACCGACCTGGCCGCGTACGCCTCGGAGGTCACTTCCTCCTCGGCCGCCGCCTCCTCGTCCAAAGCCGCGGCCGTCGAACGCGCGACCGGATCGGCGTGCGACGCCTTCCTGGCCGCGAACGGCAGCTCGGTACGGGCATTCAACGATTACATCGATGCCAGCAACGCCAAAGGCCGCGGCGATCCCGATACGAACAGCAAAGCCGACACCGCGGTGTCGACGCTGCGCAACAACGCGCGCTCGGTCGATCAGAACGTGACCAGAGAGGTGCCGTCCGGGGTCGCCGACCCGCTGCGCGCCTACCGCGACGACACGAACGCCCTGGCCGACACGTTGGCCCGTCGCGCCGACACCGACACTCTGAACGCGGTGATCGACCGGTTCAACGCCACCAAGAACACCGCGCTGACCGCCTGTCAGGGGCACGGCACCCGCTGACGGGCAGCGGTTCCGGCCGACACCGGACTCAGCGCCCGGTCAGCGCGCCGACCGGAGCCCCCGTCCGCGCGCGGGCCACCATGCGAGCAACCTGGTCCGGACGTCGAGGTCGTAGCGAGCGGCGCGCATCCGGAGTTCACCCGGCGGGCGGTGACGCGGAGGACCATGCTGGACGAGGTTGCGGCACACGCCACCGGATGGCCCGAGCGGCGTCCGAAGCCGGTGCGGACGCCTTCTCATCGGTGAGGAATCCCGCCGCGCGGCTATAGCATCTGGCGCGTTACTGCCACGCGGAACGGGACGAAGATATGACCAGCGGTATCCGGAATCCTCGTCCACCCGCTCGGAACAGCCGTCGCCGCAGATCAGCCGACTCCGCCACGCCGACGTTCGCCGCGCTGCTGGCCGCCGCCGCCGAGCACAATCCCGACGGCGTCGCGGTTCTGGATGGCGACACCACGATCACCTACCGCGACCTCGACGCCCGCTCGTCGCAGCTGGCCCGCACGTTGATCGCCGCGGGCGCGGGCCCCGAAACAGCTGTGGCGGTGGCGCTTTCGCGATCCATCGAATCGGTGCTCGCGGTGTGGGCGATCGCCAAGACCGGCGCCGCCTTCGTCCCGATCGATCCGGCGCTTCCGTTGTCGCGCATCACGTTCCAAGTGACCGACAGCGGCGCCGCGCTGGGACTGACCCGAACCGGGCTCGCGACGACGCTGCCCACCGAGGTGCACTGGCTCGCGCTGGACGACGCGGAAGTGATCGCGCGGGTAGCGGCGAACCCCGCGAACCCGATCGCGTACTTCGAACGGACGGCGCGAGTTCGAGCCACCCACGCGGCCTACCTGATCTACACCTCGGGATCTACCGGACGCCCGAAAGGCGTCGCCGTCACCCATGCCGGGCTCGCCCCGCTGTGCACCGAATTGGCCGCGCGGCACGGGCTGGACAAAGACTCGCGGGTGCTGCACTTCGCGTCACCGAGCTTCGACGCCTCGATTCTGGAGTTGCTGCTCGCGATCTGCTCCGCGGCGACTCTCGTGATCGCCCCGCCCGGCCTCTACGGCGGCACCGCCTTGGTGGAACTGCTCGCGCGGCACGCGATCACCCATGCCTTCCTCACCCCGTCCGCGCTGGCCACGATCGAGCCGGCCGGACTGCCGGCCCTGCGGTCGGTCCTGGTCGGCGGTGAGCCCTGTCCCCCGATGTTGCCGCAGCATTGGGCCACCGACGGCCGCCTGTTCCACAATGCGTACGGCCCTACCGAATCCACCATCGTGGCGACACTCAGCCCGGCGCTGTCGCCGGACACACCGGTCACCATCGGATCGGCCGTGCCGGGCACGCGCTGCCAGGTGCTCGATCACCGGCTGCGGCCGGTCGGCATCGGCGTCGTCGGCGAGCTGTACGTGGCCGGACCCGGCGTGGCGCGGGGATATCACGGACGCCCCGATCTGACCGCGCAACGGTTCCTCGCCGATCCGTTCGGACCGCCCGGTTCCCGGATGTACCGCACCGGCGATCTGGTCCGGCGCACCACCACCGGTGATCTGGACTATTTCGGTAGGGCCGACGACCAGGTCAAAGTCCGTGGCTTCCGCATCGAACTCGGCGAGATCGACGCGATCCTGTCGACGCAGCCCGGCGTCCGGCTGGCGGTGACCGTCGACCGCAAGACCGCCGTAGGCGACACCACGCTCGCCGCGTTCGTCCAGCCCGAACCGGGACACGCGCCGGACCCCACCGCTCTGGCCGACGCGCTCGCCGCGCTGCTGCCGAAGTACATGGTGCCCAACACGATCACCGTCGTCGAGCGGATCCCACGCACTCCCACGGGCAAGGCCGATCGGCCCGCACTGCGCCTGCGCGGCCTCGACGAGGCGGACTATCGGCCCGCCGCCGACCTCGGCGAGGAAACGGTCGCCGAGGTCCTCGCCCGCGTGCTGGGCCGGGAGCGGTTCGGCGCCGACGCCGATTTCTTCGCGGCGGGCGGAAATTCGCTGCTGGCGACGCAGGTCGCCGCGCGGTTGAGCGAAATCTGGCGGCTGCGCATTCCGCCGCGACTGGTGTTCGACCATCCCACCGTCGCGGGCTTGTCGAAGGCGATCCGCTCACAGCAATTCGATTCCGCGCGCCCGGTTCTGCGTGCGCGAACCAGGCCGGAACGCATCCCTCTGTCCCCCGCCCAGCTGCGTTTCTGGCTGCGCAACCAGTTCGACACGACGTCCTCGGTGGACAACATCGGCTTCGCGCTGCGGCTGTCGGAGCTGGACGTGCCCGCCTTGCGCGCGGCGTTCGCCGATACGGTCGAACGGCACGAGTCGTTGCGTACCAAATACCCCGCCGACGAGGCCGGACCGCGGCAGTTGATCCTCGACACCGAACGGGTGGTCGAGGATTTCGCGGTCGAGGAACTGTCCGACAACGCGGTGCCCGGCCGGGTACGCGCGATCCTGCGGCACGGGTTCGACGTAGCGGCCGAAGTGCCGCTGCGTGTCCGGCTGCTGCGCACCCCCACCGAGTACGTGCTGGTCTGCGCCTTGCACCACATCTGCGCCGACGGGTCCTCGCTGGCGCCGCTGGCCCGCGACGTGGCCCTGGCCTACGCCGCACGGAGCGCGGGCGCCGCTCCGGCCTGGCAGCCACCGGACGTCCAGTACGCCGACTACGCCCTGTGGCAACGGGATCTGCTCGGTTCCCGCGACGACCCGGATTCGCCGCTGTCGCGGCAACTGGCGTACTGGACCGGCGAGCTGGCAGGCCTGCCCGACGAACTCGACCTGCCCGCCGACCGGCCGCGCCCGCCGGTGGCCACGCTGCGCGGCTCGGCCACCCAGCGGTCGGTGCCCGCGACCCTGCACCGCGACCTGCTCACCGTCGCGCGCGCACACCGGGCGACGCTGTTCATGGTGATGCGCTCGGCGCTCGCCGTGCTGCTGTCCCGCCTGTCCGGCAGCACCGACATCGCGATCGGCGTGCCGATGACGAACCGGGCCGAGCCCGCGCTCGCCGACGTCGTCGGCATGTTCGTCAACACCACCGTCTCCCGGACCGGGATCGAGCCCGCGGAGAGTTTCACCGCCCTGCTGCGGCGCACCAGGGAGCGGGATCTGGTCAACTTCGCGCACTCCGAGGTGCCCTTCGAGCACGTGGTCGACGCGGTCGATCCGACCCGATCGCCCGGGCGTCACCCGCTCTACCAGGTCGGCTTCGCGTTCCAGAATTTCACGCAGGCCACCCTCGAGCTGTCGGGGCCCAGCGTGTCGTTCCTCGATGTGGACGCCGACACGGCGAAGACCGACCTGCACATCGGTGTGGTCGACACCCGCGACGCCGACGGCGAGCCGGGCGAGATCATCATCCGATTCGGTTACAGCACCGACCTGTTCGACGAACACACCGTGCAACGTTTCCTCGACGGTTACATCCGCATCCTGCTCCAGGTCGCGGCCGACCCCGGTGCCGTCGTCGGTGACATCGACATCATGGACCCGGTCGAGCACAAGCGCATCCGTTCCTGGGGCGCCGGAGCCGAGCACGAGGTCCCGGCCGAGCCGCTCACCGCCGCGACGGCGCGGCAGGCCGCGGCGACCCCGGACGCGATCGCCGTGGTCTGTGGAACCGAGACCCTCACCTACGCGCGACTGCGCGAGCGGACCGCCCGCCTGGCACGCTGGCTGATCGAACGTGGCGTGGGTCCGGAGACCGTCGTGGCGGTGGCGATGCGGCGGTCGATCCAACAGGTGGTCGCGCTGAACGCGATCGTGGAGGCGGGCGCGGCCTGGGTGCCGATCGATCCGGGCCATCCCGCCGAACGCATCCGCTACGTGCTCGAATCGGCGGCGCCGCGATGCGTGCTCACCACCGCCGCCGACGGCTTCACGGCCGCCGAGGCGTACGACATCGACACCTTGGACCTCGACCGCTTCGGTCCGCAGCCCGTGGCCGACGCCGAGCGCCGAGCGCCATGGCGCGCCGATCAGCCCGCCTACCTCATCTACACCTCCGGCTCGACCGGCCGACCCAAAGGCGTGGTGGTCGGCCATCGGGCGATCGCGCACCAACTCGCCTGGATGCAGGCCGAATACGACGTCGACGCCACCGACGTCTATCTGCACAAGACCCCCGCCACCTTCGACGTGTCCCTGTGGGGCTACTTCCTGCCGCTGCGCGCGGGCGCGCGGCTGGTCCTGGCCGGGCCGGACGAGCATCGCGATCCGGCGGCGCTGGTCCGGCTGATCGCCGAGCACCGCGTGACGCTCACCGATTTCGTTCCCGCGATGCTCACCGTTTTCGCCCAGCACGCGACCGAGGACGAACTGTCCTCGCTGCGCGCCGTCTTCGTCATCGGTGAAGCGCTGCCTCCGGAGACCGCACGGGCTTTCGCAGGTGTGGCCCGGGCCGACTTGCACAACCTGTACGGACCGACCGAGGCGGCGGTGAGCATCACCCGGCATGCCGTCTCGGCTGCCGACCGCACCGCTCCCGGCGTCTCCATCGGTGTGCCGGAATGGAATTCGCGATGCCACGTCCTGGACGACCGTTTGCGGCCGGTTCCGGTGGGCGTGGCGGGGGAACTCTACCTGGGTGGAGTTCAGCTGGCCCGCGGCTACCACGGCGCGCCCGGGCTGACCGCGGGCCGGTTCGTCGCCGATCCGCTGCACCCCGGCGAGCGGATGTACCGGACCGGCGACCTGGTGCGGTGGAACCGCGGCGGCACCCTGGACTATCTGGGCCGCACCGACTTCCAGGTCAAGGTCCGCGGCCATCGCATCGAACTCGGCGAGATCGAAGCGGCCTTGCTGGCCGATCCGGCGGTCGGCCGGGCCGCGGTGGCGGTCAAATGCTCCGATGCCGGAGATCGGCTGGTCGGCTATGTGGTGGCCGCGCCGGGGGCCATGGTCGATCCGGATGCGGTGCGTCACTCGGTGGCCCGGGTGCTGCCCGGTTACATGGTGCCGTCGGCGGTGCTGGCGCTGGACACGTTCCCGGTGAACACCAGCGGGAAACTCGACCGCGCCGCGCTGCCTCAGCCGGTGTTCACCGCCCGCGCCGGCGCGCGCCCCGGCACCCCGCTGGAGCGCACGATCGCGGAGGTCTTCGCCGATGTGCTCGCCGTGTCCCCGATCGGGGTGGGCGACGACTTCTTCGAACTCGGCGGGTCGTCACTGCTCGCGTTCACCTTGCACCAGCGGCTGTCGGACCGGCTGCGGCGCGACGTGCCCATGTCGGCGATTCTCGCGGCACCGACCGTCGGCGGCCTGGCGGCGCGGCTGACCGGCGAGTGCGCGCCCGCCGCGCCGACGCCGGAACGCGACGCCGTCCTCGAGCCGGAAATCGGCATCGGGGGCTGCGCACCCGCGCACAGCGGGCCGCCGCAGGAGGTCCTGCTCACCGGCGCGACCGGTTTTCTCGGCGCGCACCTGCTGCAAGAACTGCTGGATCGCACCGAGGCGCGCGTGTGGTGCGTGGTCCGCGCCGACGACGCCGAAGAGGGCATCGACCGGATCCTGAGTGCGCTGAACCACTACCGGCTCTCCGGGACGACCGCGGCGGAGCGGATCGTCGTCGTCGCGGGCGATCTCACCGCACCGCGCCTCGGCTTGGATCCTGCCGACTACGACTGCCTGGCCGACAGTATCGACGCGATCTACCACAACGGCGCGCGCGTCAATCACGTCGATCCCTACGCCCGGCTACGGCAGGCCAACGTGGAGGGCACCCGGGAGTTGTTGCGGCTGGCGACCACTCGCCGGGTGAAACCGTTCCATCTGATCTCCACGATGGGCGCGGCCGTCGGCGCCGCACCGGAATCTCCGGTGGTCGCCGAGGGCGTCCGCTTGCGTGCCGACCAAGTGCCCGGGAACGGCTATCTGGCGTCCAAATGGGTTGCCGAGGAACTGGTCCGCCAGGCGGGTGAGCGCGGGCTGCCGATCGCCATCTACCGGCCGGGCACCATCTGCGGCTGCCCGGAGGTCGGGGTGAACAGCCCGGACGATTCGCTGTGGAACATGGTCCGCGCCGCCGTGATGCTCGGTATGGCGCCCGACGTGGGCGACGCCACCGTCTCGCTGGTTCCGGTGAGCTATGTGGCGGGCGCGGTGGTGGAGATTTCGGCCCGCCCGCGCCCGGAAACCGTATTTCACCTGGTCAATCGGGCCCCCGTCGCGGTCGGCGACATTCTCGCCAGTCTGCGCGCCCACGGGCTGCCGGTGGCGACGATGCCGGAGGACGCCGTGCGCGCGGGTCTGGTCAGGGAAGCGCGCCGCCGGGACGCGCTCGGCGACGATTCGCTGGTGCGCGCGGCGCTGCTGAGTCACGATTTCGCCGAACTCGCCGGTCACCTCGACTGGGCCGACGAGCACACCCGCGCGGCGCTGGCGGGCACCGGCGTGGACTGCCCGAAGGTGGACCGCACGGTGGTGGACACCTTCGTCCGCGAGTTCATCGCGTCCGGTTTCCTGCCCCGGGATTGAGGAAGCTCAGTACCCCGGCGGGACGGTGGCCCGCTCGGCGGGCTGTTCGGTGTGCTCGCGGGCCCGCGCTCGTGCGCGCACCTGCTCCAGCACGATCAGGCCCACCCCGATCACCAGGAAGACGGCCGCGATGATCGCGGCTACGGTCGATAGCTGGGCGAACCCCCAGCCCGCCAGTACCGCGGCGGCTATCGCGACCGCCGCCGCGACCAGCAGCAACCCGTATCCCGGCCAGTTCCTGGTGTCGGCCATCGTCGCTCCGGGCGCGGGCGCTGGGTCGCGCGCGATGTCCGGAGCGTTATCGATCGGAGGGATCTCCCATGGCCCGTCGTCCGCTGTCACCGGTGTTTCCTCCCGCCGCGATACCGGCCGTTTCTTCCGGTACCTGATGCGAAGAGGATGCCCGCATCATCTTCACCGAAACCGCGCCCCCGGCTTCAGTTGTAGGTCTTGGTGACTCCGTCGAGCAGGTGCTCGAGCGTGTCGTAGGTCGGGGTGGCGACGACGTCCAGCAGGTCCGCGGCCACCGGAGCGTTGCGTTCGGCGGCGACCTTCGCGAACTGGGCGCCGTCGTTGGTGCGGAAGCCGTGCTCGGCGGCCAGCCGCTGCAACTCCGGGTCGGTGGACAACAGGCGACCGAGCCGGTCACCCGTCTCGCCGAACGGCACCAGCGTGTGCCGGGACAGCACCGTCGGGGAGGGGTACACCAGCGTCATCTCGGGTTTGATCTGGCCGCGCACCAACGCCTCGACGTACTGCGCCTCGTAGATCCACGCCATCGGCGTCGGGCCCATCCCCGTGGCGAGGTAGTTGTTGAACGGGCCCTCGGTGGTGTTCTCGGTGTAGCCCTGACCCACGAACAGCCGCGACACCGCGGGCAGGACGGCCTGCTCGGCGGTCTGTCCCTGCACGATCGTGTTGTTGTTCGCGGCATAGCTCGCCGCGGCCAGATACATGGCGGCGGAATTCGAGCTACGCGGGTCGGTGGTGGAGATCAAGATGTTCTTGCGCACCGGGTAGGCGGTGTTGTCGGGCAGCTCGTCCCAGCGCGTGCCGTTGCGAACGAGCTCGAGGTAGCGGCGCAGGTCCAGCGTCGGCACCGGGCCTGGGCGCACCGCGCCCGCCCGGGTGAGCAGATCGGTGATCGGCGCGAACGTCGCGACGGCCATCGGCGAGGAGAACGGCGTGTACTTGGCGGTCATATTGCGCTGCCGCTGGATTCGCTCGGCCGCCTGCTCACTGGATGGGAAGGCGAAGTCGAATTTCGCGAGATCGATGGACGTGGCGATCTGGCGCGACCCGGCGGGCTCGACCTCCACGCGCACGCCGCGCCGCGCCAGCGCGTCGATCACCTTCGGGTCCTGGAAGAACGGCATCTTCTCCGACCCGACCACGCCGCGCACAACCGTGAGCGGCGCGACGGGAGCCGGAGCGGCCGCGGGCGCTTCGGGACCGGGTTGCCGCACGGCGAGAACGACGGCGATCACCGTCAGGATGACGACGGCGCCCACCGCATAGGGTGCGAAACGCTTCTTCGACGACCACAAGTCACGCAGCTGCGACAGTTTCCCCGCAGGGCTCGCGGCGGGCTCGGGCGCCTTGTCCATCGGGACCGTAGCGGGTTGGACTTCCGCTTCGGGAGACTTCTCCAACTCCCGTCGCACCACGCGCTCGATCAGGATCGGAACGAATTGCCGCACCGGATGGCCCGCGAACTTCTGCCGGGCCGCGCCCACGGTGCTCTCGATATGCTCGGGAGAATAGGTCTCGGTGTAGTTTTCGACCAGCCGCTCCGTCATCTGACGGATCGCCTGTTCCTCGCGGACGGTATCGACAACCACCACAGTCTCCTCGGCGTCGGGGGTAACGCGGCAGCGTCTCCGGCCTGCACCGCGCCGGCCAACACTAGCCCCATCACGCGACCGCCGACATCCGCGCAGACTTCCCTCCGGTGAACGATTTCGGCTGCGCCGGTGCGCATCTCACGACGATGCGCGGGTCCGTCTGCCCAGCTCACAGGCTCGCGATCGACCCGGGCAGAGCGCACGCGGCCGCACCGTGCCACCGCGGGCGGCGCCGAACCCGCCATGGAGAATTCAATGGGCAATCCCCGACCCGCCACCACACGTTGTATTCCCGTTTTCCCGCCGCCGCGCGGACGGGACGTGCCCATCGACGCCACACTCGTGCCCCACCCCGCACGGGCGCCCTCGTCAGCGGCAGAAAGTTACTTCCGGGTAGCGCGAACCAAGTAGTTGACGATATCGTCAGTATAAAGCCGTCGAAAGGAACCCTATGTCTCGCGTCGCCGTGGTCACCGGTGCGTCGTCCGGAATCGGAAAGGCCACGGCCGCCGCTCTGGCCGGGCGGGGATATCGCGTGATCGGAACCAGCCGCAACCCCGACACCATCGGCTCCGAGGCCATTGTGCCCGGCGTCGAGTACCGGGCGCTCGACCTCACCGACCCGTCGTCGATCGCTGCCTTCGCCGCCGGTCTGGACCAGGTCGACGTACTGGTGAACAACGCGGGCGAAAGCCAGGCGGGCCCACTCGCAGAACTACCCACCGACGCCGTCGAACGGCTGTTCCAGCTGAATGTGCTCGGACCTGTCACCCTGACCGGTGCGGTGCTGCCCGGCATGCGGGAACGCCGGTACGGCCGCGTCGTCATGGTCGGATCGATGCTCGCCAGCTTCCCGATGCCCTACCGCTCGTCCTACGTCGCCACCAAGGCGGCACTGCGCGGCTTCGCGGTGGCCGCCCGCTTCGAGGAATCCCCCTTCGGCGTCTGGATCACCGCCGTCGAGCCCGGCCAGATCGACACCGGCCTGCGCGAGCGCCGCACCAAGTACCTCGCCGAAAATTCCCCCCACACCGCCGATTTCACGACTTTCATGGCGAAACTGGACGACAAGCAGGGCAAGGGCATCACCCCGGAGAAGGTCGCCACCACGATCGTCAAGGCAATCGAAGCCGACCGCCCCCAACCCCTCTACGCCATAGGCAGCAACGCCCCCGCCCTCTTCACTCTCCGCCGCCTCCTCCCCCGCACGGTCATGGAACGCATCATCGCCCGCGCCCACGGCCTTTCACGCTGAGCACCCGATGGCGCTGTACGCGGAGATCCGAAAGACAGCGGAAGACCAGCGACAGGTCCGCTACGCCTACACCACCGTGTCGGGAGTCGAGCGAACCCTTCTCCTCGACAAGGTCGCCGAGACGATACGCCCCGAGATCGGCACCGAGGACATATTGTTCCGCGCGGTCGCACGCAAGATCGCCTCGGCGTGGTTGAACGACAAGAGCGCACCGGATCGTTTACTCGTGCAGTCGTAGCCCGCGCCGAAGCGCATCGGTCGGCTAGTACTGGTTGCGAGCCGACCGAGGCCGCGCCGTCGCGAACTCGAGGTGGTCGCAGTGCCCCCAGTCGGACTCGAACCGACACTGGGCGGATTTTAAGTCCGCTGCCTCTGCCAATTGGGCTATAGGGGCGTCCGGGACAGCGTACCGAGTCGTACGGCTGTACCGGAATTCCGAGTGTTCCTCGGGGTGGCGGGGCGTCGGCCGTGGGCGGATGCCGGAAGGCGCGGTCGGGTGACCGGCGCCGGTGGCGGTTGTTTCGAGCCCGGGGCGGCAGGCGTCCCAGAGAACTAGATCGGTCTGAGCGGGCTGGTGTTAACGTTCGCCGGTCGGCTCGGCGTGTCGGGCGTCAGCGCCGGGGCGGCACCGGGATTCGGGCGAGGTCGGTGGCGATGTGGATCTCGCCGGTGAAGTACTTCGCCGCTTCGGCCAGGTGCTCGTCGAGGTCGCGGTAGCGCTGGGAGAAGTGGGTGAGGACCAGGGTGCGGACGCCCGCGTCGGCGGCGGCCCGCGCGGCTTGGCCGGCGGTGAGATGGCCGTATTCGACGGCGAGGTGTTCGTCGGCGTCCAGGAAGGTGGCTTCGATGACGAGCATGTCGGCGTCGGCCGCGAGTTCGCCGACACCGGCGCACAGCCGGGTGTCCATCACGAAGGCGAAGCTCTGACCGGCTCGGGGCTCGCTGATCTCCGCCAGAGTGATGGTGCGACCGTCGAACTCGACTTCGCCGCGCTGTTGCAGTTCGGCGATGATCGGCCCGCGCAACCCCAAGGCGCGCAACCGATCCGGCAGGATGCGCCTGCCGGGCGGCTCGCTGAGCCGATAGCCGAAGGTGTCCACCGGATGCGAGAGCCGTACCGCCGTCACCGTGAACGGCGCCCCCGGCAAGTCCACGGCGCCGGGGCCTGCGATCGGGCGCGGTCGCAGTTCGGCGCGGTGATAGTAGGACGTCGCGTTGACCAAGCGGTCGTAGTACACGGCGCCCGACGCCGGGAAGCAGACGTCGACCGGATGCGGCACCCGATCGAGGTTGATCCGCTGCACCACTCCGGCCAGCCCGAGGCTGTGGTCGCCGTGGAAATGGGTGATGGCGATCCGGGTGATCCCGGTGACGGACACACCGGCGTAGGTCATCTGCCGCTGCGTCCCCTCACCGGGGTCGAACAGGATCGCCTCGTCGTCCCACCGGAGCAGGTACCCGTTGTGGTTTCGCTGTTTCGTCGGCACCTGACTCGCGGTTCCGAGAACAACCAACTCACGCTGCGACACCGCGTCAGGCTATCCGCCGGCCTCCGGCACGCCGAACACGGCCGCGCTACCGGGTGGCCGCGGCCTTCCGGACCAGGGAGTGGCGCCGGGAGTAGGCGAAGTAGACGACGAAGCCGATCAGCATCCACACCAGGAACCGCAGCCAGGTCTCCACCGACAGGTTCAGCATCAGCCACAGGCACGACAGCACCGCCAGGATGGGGATCAGCGGCACCAGCGGCACCCGGAATCCGCGCGGCAGGTCCGGACGCGTGCGTCGCAGGATGAGCACGCCGATCGACACCAGCACGAACGCGAACAGCGTCCCGATGTTGACCATCTCCTCCAGCGTGCCGAAATCCACGAACCCGGCCAGTAGCGCGCACGCCACGCCGACGATGACGGTGACCCGCACCGGCGTGCCGTTGGTGCCGGTGTGCGCGAGCCTGCGCGGCATCAGTCCGTCGCGGGCCATCGCGAACAGCACCCGGGTCTGTCCGAGGTACATCACCATGACCACCGTGGTGAGACCGGCGAGGGCGCCGATCGAGATGATGTTCTTCGCCCAGGTCACCCCGTGGATGGCGAACGCCGTCGCCAGCGTCGCGTCGCCGCCGGACAGTTCGGTGTAGGGCACCATGCCGGTGAGCACGAGCGACACCGCGACGTACAGGACGGTGACGATCAGCAGCGAGCCGAAGATGCCGCGCGGCACCGCCTTCTGCGGGTTGCGGGTCTCCTCCGCCGTCGTGGCGACCACGTCGAAGCCGATGAACGCGAAGAACACCAGGCTGGCCGCGGCGAGCAGGCCGTACCAGCCGAAGTTGCTGTCCCCGGCGCCGGTCATATAGGAGAACAGCGACTGCCGCAGGCCCTCGCCCCGCTCACCGGGCTGCGACGGCGGAATATAGGGCGAGAGGTTCGAGGACTTGAAATAGGTGAAGCCGACGACCAGCACCAGCGCGATCACACCGAGCTTGATGGCGACCGCCACCGCCGACACCCGCGAGGACACCTTGGTGCCGGTCGCGAGCAGCACGCCGAGCACGGCGATCAGCAGCACCGCGCCCCAGTCGAAGGTCACCGGGCCGAGGTGCGCGATCGGCGAGATGTCCCCGAGCACCTCGCCGAGGTACTGCGACCAGCCCTTGGCCACCACCGCCGCGGCGAGGGCGAACTCCAGGATCAGGTCCCAGCCGATGATCCAGGCGACGAGCTCGCCGAAGGTGGCGTAGGAGTAGGTGTAGGCGCTGCCCGCCACCGGCACGGTGGACGCGAACTCGGCGTAGCACAGCGCGGTCAGCCCGCAGGCGATCGCGGCGAACACGAAGGCCAGCGAGACCGACGGTCCGGCGACGTTGCCCGCGGTCCGCGCGGTGAGAGTGAAGATGCCCGCCCCGACCACGACGGCCACGCCGAAGACGGTGAGGTCCCAGGCGGTCAGGTCCTTGCGGAGTTTCGAGTCGGGTTCGTCGGTGTCGCGGATCGACTGTTCGATGGATTTGGTGCGGAACAAACCGCCCCACCGAGACGAGACATCACCCGCCGGATCGGCTTGTGGCCCGGGGTTAGTCACGCGTTCTCCTTAGATCGTGCTGCTGTGCTTGGTGTTCTGTACCCATCCGGCGAGGTGATGCACGCCGACCAGGAATTTGCTGAACCATGGTGCGATGGCGGCGACGATCAGCCCCCGCACAAACCATGACCGTCCCGGCGGTACCGGAAATCGGCGAACTCGTGACCTGGGTCATAGAACCGAGCCAAACTACCCGACATCGACATTCCGAGACCAACCGAGCCGTGGCATTGCCGCTTCAACCATCCTTCGAAGATCGCAGCTCGGACAGCGTTGTGGAGGATTCGTATGTTCTGTTCACGCCCCTGGGGCAACCGGGTCGCGGCAGGTGGTTTGCCCGCCGCACCACCGGGCACCCCGCAATCGACAGGCAAACCCGCAACGGCCTACCCCCAGAAAGCGTTGAGCTGATGGTCCACGTGGAAATCACCGTGCCGACGACACCGGAACAGGTCTTCGACGTCCTCGCCGACGGATGGCTGTTCTGCGCCTGGGTGGTCGGCGCCACGCACATCCGCGACGTCGACGGCGAATGGCCGGGCGTCGGCTCCCAACTGCACTACAGCGCGGGCGTATGGCCGTTCACCGTGAACGACACCACGCAGGTCGTGTCGGTGGATCCGCCGCACATGCTCGAACTCGAGGCCAAACTCTCGCCGCTCGGCGCCGCGTGGATTCGTCTGGAACTCGTGGAGACCGCACCCGGCGAGACCCAGATCCGGATGTACGAGCACGCCGAGCGAGGGCTGGGCAACCTGGTGCCCAACATTGTGCAAGAACTGCTCCTGGTGCCGCGGAACAAGGAATCGCTGTCCCGGCTCGCCGATATCGCGGTCGGCAAAGCCCGTCTCGCGGGCCGCACGCAAGCTCGCCCGGGAGCGGAGACACACGCCGAGGCACGGCTCGACGGCCACGTGCCGCAGAACTGACCGGCCCGGTCAGGCGATCGACAGGGCGATGCCGTCGAGGATGTCGTGCTCGCTGACGACCAGCTCGGCGATGCCCGCGCGCCGGGACAGTTCCTCCGCGAGCACCTCGGTGATGACCGCGCCGCCGCCGATCACGTCGACCCGGCCGGGGTGCATCGGCCCCAGCGCGGCGCGCTGATCGTGGTCCATGGCGATCAGCCGGTCGCAGACCCGGCGGACCTGGTCCATGGTCAATCGGGTGAGATGCACCCGCTCCGAGTCGTATTCGGGAAGATCGAGCGCGACCGCGGCCAAGGTGGTCATCGTGCCCGCCACGCCGACCCAGGTGTGCGCGCCCTCCACGGGGACGTGCGTGAACGCTTCGGTCAACCGCTCGGTGGCGAAGGAGCGGGCTGCGGCGATCTCTTCGGCGGTGGGCGGGTTGCCCGCGAGGCAGCGCTCGGTGATCCGGACGCAGCCGATGTCGGCGGAGAACGCCGAGCGCACCCCCGCGCTGTCCCCGAACACCAGCTCGGTCGATCCGCCGCCCAGATCCACCACGACGAAGGGACCCGAGGCGCTGGACAGTTCGCCGATCGCGCCCGCGAACGACAGGCGTGCCTCCTCGTCGCCGGTGATCACCTCGGCTTCCGCACCCGCGACCACGGTGCCGAGTTCGGCCCTGGCCATCGCGAAGAAGTCCTCGCGGTTGGCGGCGTCTCTGGTGGCGGAGGTGGCCACCATCCGCACCCGGCCGACGCCCGCCTCACGCATCAGCGCGGCGTAGTCGGCCAGGGCAGCGCGGGTGCGTTCGATCGCCTCGGGCGCCAGCGAACCGGTCGCGTCGACCCCTTGGCCCAGGCGGACGATGCGCATCTCGCGGTGGACGTCGGCCAGGCGCCCGTCACCGAGCACGTCGGCGATCAGCAGCCGGATGGAGTTCGTGCCGCAATCCACGGCGGCTACGCGGTCACTCATCACTATGCTCCAGTCTCTCGCGGGCCGGTCGGGCGCGGCGCGGGCCAGTCGGCCGGAACGGCGGTGCCACGCAGGCCGTGCTCGGCGGCCAGCGCCACCGCCTCGTCGCCGAGCGGATTCACCCCCGGCCCCTTGGCCAGTGCGTGCGCGATCAGGACGTGCAGGCACTTGACCCGCTCGGGCATCCCGCCGCCGGTGAAATCCGTACCGAGCGATTCGATTTCGTCCCGTTCGGCCAGATAGCTCTCGTGTGCGGCGCGATAGGCGGCGGACAGCTCCGCGTCGGCGGCCAGCCGCTCGGTCATCTCGCGCATCACACCGGCGGATTCCTGCCTGCTCGCCTCCGCGGTGAGCCGGGGATCGGTCAGATAGTAGAGCGTCGGGAAGGGGGTGCCGTCGGGCAACCGGGGCGCGGTCTTCACCACGGCCGGGATCCCGTCCGGGGTGCGATAGGCGATGGCGAGCACGCCGCGCGGCGCACGGCCGAGCTGCTCGGCGATGATCGCGAGATCCTGGTCGTTCGGGGCGGTCACCTAAATCCTTCCGGTGCTTGCGTTGCGGCGGGCGGCGCCGGAGCGGCCGCGGGCGTCGGCTGTGGCTCGGCGATGCTGCGCCACAGTTCGGTGTACCAGGGATCGGGTTCCCTGGCTCTGGTGGGCGCCGGGGGCGGGGCGGGCGCCTCGATGCCGGGCACCTGCACGATGTACGGCGTCTCGCCGGGCAGCACCAGGCGAAGGCGGTCGCGCGCCTCGGTCCGGATGTAGGCCGGATCCTGTTGCTGCGCACGGCGATCCCGCAGCCGGGCCAGATCCGCCTCGAGTTCCTCGCGCTGCTGCGCGAGCTGCGCGGCCTCCGCGCGCTGGGTGAAGTACGTGCGCATCGGCACGGCGAGGGTGAGCGCGAGCCCGCACACCACCATCGCGAGGATCACCGCCTTGCCGGTGGAGAGCCCCAGGAACGTGTGGTCGTGCCTGCCGACGGCCGAACCCCGCGCGCTCTTGCGCGGGTTCGGCTTCTCCGCGGTCTCCGATCGCCTGCGGCCACGCTTGGCCGCGGCATCGGCCGGGCGCGATCCGTCGGCACGCGACGTGCGGCGGTCCCCACGTCCGGCCGGACTGGTCCCACGCGCACGTCGCTCCGTCATCTCACGCCTCGGTCTCTGCTTCGCGGCACTCCCGGGGCCCTGGATGGTCACGCACCGCTACCTCCTCAGGGCCCGTCGCTCGTATCGCAGATCAGCCTTCGAACGCGAAGCGAGGAAACGCCACGTCGCCGGCGTAACGAGCCGAATCGCCGAGCGCGTCCTCGATGCGCAGCAGCTGGTTGTACTTGGCGACCCGCTCGCTGCGAGCAGGGGCGCCGGTCTTGATCTGGCCGCTGCCCACCGCGACGGCGAGGTCGGCGATGGTGGTGTCCTCGGTCTCGCCGGACCGGTGCGACATCATCGTCTTGTAGCCGTTGCGGTGCGCCAGCTCCACCGCGTCCAGGGTCTCGGTGAGCGTGCCGATCTGGTTGACCTTCACCAGCAGCGCGTTGGCGGCGCCCTTGGCGATGCCCTCTTCCAGGCGCTCCGGGTTGGTGACGAACAGGTCGTCGCCGACGAGCTGGATCTTCTCGCCGATCTGGTCGGTCAGGGTCACCCAGCCGTCCCAGTCGTCCTCCGACAGCGGGTCCTCGATGGACACCAGCGGGTAGGCGCCGATCAGGTCGGCGTAGAACTGGGCCATCTCCTCGGCCGAGCGCACGACGCCCTCGAACTTGTAGCCGCTGCCGGTGCTGTAGAACTCGGTGGCCGCGACGTCCAGCGCGAGTGCCACGTCGCTGCCCAGCTTCAGGCCGGTCTTGGCGATGGCCTCGCTGATCAGGTCGAGCGCGGCCTTGGTGCCCGCGACGTCGGGTGCGAAACCGCCTTCGTCACCGAGGCCGGTGGACAGGCCCTTGGCCTTCAGCACCGACTTCAGCGCGTGGTAGACCTCCGCGCCCCAGCGCAGCGACTCCTTGAAGGTGGGCGCGCCGATCGGGGCGACCATGAATTCCTGCACGTCGACGCCGGTGTCGGCGTGCGCGCCGCCGTTGAGGATGTTCATCATCGGGACGGGCAGCACGTGCGCGTTCGGACCGCCGAGGTAGCGGAACAGCTCAAGCCCCGAGGACTCGGCGGCGGCGCGGGCCACGGCCAGCGACACACCGAGCAGGGCGTTTGCGCCGAGCCGGGACTTGTCCTGGGTGCCGTCCAGGTCCAGCAGCACCTGATCGACGGTGCGCTGCTCCACGGCATCCAGGCCGATGACGGCGGGCGCGATCTCGTCGAGCACACCATCGACCGCCTTGCGCACGCCCTTGCCGCCGTAGCGTTCGCCACCGTCGCGCAGTTCGACGGCCTCGTGCTCGCCGGTGGACGCGCCGGAGGGCACGGCCGCCCGGGTCAGGGTGCCGTCGTCGAGAGCGATCTCGACCTCGACGGTGGGGTTACCGCGGGAATCCAGGATCTCGCGAGCTCCGACCTGTTCGATGATGGCCACGAAAACGACACTCCTTCGGCTGCTGACACGGTTGGTCTCACGGGATGGGCCGTGCGTTGCGAGCCTATCGTCCCGGCAGCGAGGCGGGTAACCGGCACTCCGGGGACCGGGGGATCACACCCGGCGGCCGACGCTGTAGCTCGCGGCTCGATCGCGCACCGTCAGCAGGTAGCTGTGCGACTGGTTGTAGGTGAGCAACGCGCGCTGCCAACCGTGCTCGGAGGTGAGATCACCGCCGCTGTCGCACAGGTACCTGGCGGCGGTGAGCGCGGCATCGTCGATGTTCTGCGGATCCGCGGTCGCGTCCCCGTTGGCGTCGACGCCCCAGCGCTTCCAGGTCTCCGGGATGAACTGCAGCGGGCCGACGGCGCGGTCGTGCACCGGATCGCCGTCGAGTGCGCCGCGATCGGTGTCCTCGACCAGCGCGACGCCGGGTGAGCCGTCCAGCGGGATGCCGATGATCGGCGGGCGGATCGAGCCGTCATCGCCGAGCCGCGCACCGCGATGGGTGCCGTGCCCGCTCTCCACGCTCGCGATGCCGGCCAGTGTCGTCCACGCGATGCCGCAGTCGGGGCGGGCCCTGGTCATCACGGCCGCCGCGTAGCCGTACGCCTCCAGGGCGACCGGCGGGATGCCGAGCCGCCCGGCCTGCTCGCCTGCCCAGCCGCGCAACTGGACGGCCGTGCGGCCGGGAGCGTCCAGGTCGATCACGGGCAGCGGCACCCCGGGTCCGGGCGGAATGCCTTCCGGGATCGGGGTGCGGTCGATCCCGCAACCGACGAGCCCGAGAATCACCACGACGGCGGCCGAGACGCCGGTCTTTCGCAACACCCCTTCCATGATCCAGATGACGGCTCGTGCGCGCGGCAAGCCGGTGACGGAGTCCACGGCGTGTCGGCCGTGCGCATGACCCCGCGGCGGTTCAGACGAGCAACTCGTTGGTCGCGTTGTGCGTCGGCGCGGCGAGAACGGTTCCGGTGTGACCCGATTCGGCGATCCGCCCCTGATCGAGGACCAGCAGGCCGGGACAGTATTCGGCGACCAAGGCCATGTCGTGGGTGATGATCAGCAGGGCGGTGTCGCGTTCGGCCCGGATCCGGTCCAGCAGCGCCATGATCGCGGATGCCGTGGTGTGGTCCAGTGCCGAGGTGATCTCGTCACACAGGAGCACGGCGGGTTCGGCGGCGAGGGCGCGCGCCAGGGCCACGCGCTGGCGTTGTCCGCCGGACAGCTCGTGCGGGTAGCGGGCGGCGAGGTCGGCGGACAGTTCGACCGCGGCGAGCAGTTCGGTGATCCGCAGCGCGAGGTCCCGGCGCGCGACGCGCCCGATCCGCCGCAGCGGACGGCCGAGCGTCTGCGCCACGGTGCGGCGCGGGTTGAGCGCGGAGCGAGGGTTCTGGGTGACCAACTGAATGCCGCCCGCGCCGTATCGGATTCGCCTGTTCGCACCCACGACGATCGGGTTCCCACGCAACTCCAGTGATCCGGTCGCCGAACGGTGCAACCCCGCGATGACGCGCGCCAGAGTGGTCTTGCCCGCGCCCGACGCGCCGACCACCGCGAGCGCCGAACCCGCTTCGAGCGCGAAATCGATGTCGGCGAGCACCTGGTGTCCGTCGATCGAGGCGTTGATCCCCTCGGCGCGCAGCGCGAGGTCCGGCGGTCGATCGTCCGTCGCGACGACAACGGAGGACGGGTGACCGTTGCTGGTCGAGCCGCCGGGCCGCAACCATCCACCGTCGGGCACCGGCGCGAGCTCGGCCCGGCCGCCGACCGCCATGGCGTCGACCGGATCAGCGGACGTGGCGGTCGGCGGGCCCAGTGCGGACCCGGTCACCACACCGGATGTTCTCGCTGCTGTAGCGGTTGCCCGAACCGGAGGCGCGGATACCTGAGGCACCACACCGAGTTCGACGATGTCGTCGGCGATCGAGTGCACGAGTGCGGTGTCGTGACCGGACAGCAGGATCGCCGTCGACCGCTCACGGGCGAGCGCCGCGAGTTGTCCGGCGATGTCGGTGCGCAGCGCGCCGTGCAGCCCGGCGAGCGGCTCGTCGAGCACCAGCACGCCGGTGCGGCGGATCAGCGCCCTGGCGAGGGCGACGCGGCGCTGCTGGCCGCCGGAGAGTTCACCGGGACGGCGGCGCAGGTAGTCCGGCGACAGGCCGACCAGTGCCAGCGTGTCGGTCAGGGTGGACTCGGGCGCGTCCGGAGCGACCTCGCGCAGCAGGGCGCGCACGCGCAGCAGCGGATTCAGCGCCGAACCCGGGTCCTGCCCGACGAAGGCGATGTGCCGACGCCGAAACCTGTGCAGGGCGGAACGATCGAGCGTCAGCACGTCATGTCCGGCGACCGACGCCGATCCCGTCGCGCGCGCCTGAGCGGATGGCAACTGCCCGAGCAGGGCGCGCATCACCGTCGTCTTACCCGACCCGGACGGGCCGGTCAGCGCCGTCACCGTGCCCGCCGGTATCCGGAAACTCGCGGGACCCGCCAATTCCCGGCCGTTCGGTCCCAGCACGGTCAGACAGTCGACCGAGACGAGATCGGTCGCCGTACCCTCCGCCTCCACCGCAGCCGCCGGGCAACCGCGTTTCGTCACGTTCATTCCCGCTCCCCTCGCCCGAACGCCGAGACCGCCAGGTTCACGCTCACCGCGACGATCGCGATGGCGAGGCTCGGGGCCAGCACGGCCCACGGATTGAGCAGCATGCCGGAGGTGTTCTCGCGCACCATGACCGCCCAGTTGGTCGCGCCGAGCGTCGTGGGCAGTTGCAGGAAGGACGCCGTGCTCACGAGATAGACCCCAGCCACGAAACGCAGCCCGAGCTGGGTCGTCGACACTTCGCGCAGATTCGGGATCACTTCCCGGAACACCAGGTGCGTCAGCGGCTCACCGGCGGCCCGGGCGCTCTCGACATATCCGGATGCCGCGACCCCGGCGGCGGCGGCGGTGAAGATCCGCGCGCAATAGGGGACGCCGAACAGCAGCGCCAGAACGATCAGGCCCCAGGTGCCGGCGTCGGGCCACGAGGTGAGCACGAGCAGGATCCCCAGCACCGCGGGCAGCAGAATGAACAGGTCGGTGCCCAGTTCGATCCACTCGCCGATCCGCGGGCGCAGTGCCGCGACCGCGCCGAGGACACACGACACCCCGGTCACCGTCACCGCGATGATCGCGGCCACCAGCAGCAATCCCCAACCGCCGTACAGCAGTTGGCTGAGCACGTCGCGGCCCAGCCGGTCGGTGCCCAGCGGCGCGCCCGCGCCGGGATCGCCGAACGGGATGCCGATCGCTTGCTCCGCCGGGTGCGGCGCCAGCGTCGGGCCCAGCACCGCCAGCAGGGTGACCAGCAGCGCGGGCGCTACCGTCAGCCGGCCGAGCCGTCGACGCGCCGCACTCGCGCCCTCGGAGGAGGGCTTCATCGCCGCCCCCGCAACGACCAGCTGCGGATGCCGTCGGCGGCGGCCAGCATGATCATGATGATCACCCCGGACAGCGCGACCACCGCGGCGACCACCGAGGTGTCCCGATCGGCCACCGAGCCGGCCAGGACCGCACCGAGACCGGGGTAGTTGAAGACGGTCTCCACCACCAGTGCCCCGCCGAGCAGCATCCCCACCGTGGTGGCGAAGCTGGCGACGATGGTCGGCAGCGCGAACGGCAGCACGTGCCGAACCAGCACCGTCCGGCTCGAAATCCCGTCCAGCACCGCGCTTTCCACATGGGGCGCCAGCGCGGCGTCGGCCAGGGCGGCACGCACCACCCTGGTGTTCCAGCCGGCCTGAGGCAGTGCGAGCGCAAGCACCGGCAGCACCAGCATCTCGGGGCCGGCGGGCATCCCGGAACGGCCGGTGATGGTGACCGCGGGCAGCCACCCGAGCGCCAGCGCGAACACCAGGATCAGCAGCGTGGAGATCACGAACTCGGGAACCGCCACGGCGGTGGTCGTCGTCGGCTGCAACACGCGCGCGGCCACGCCGCCCGGACGCGTCGCCCACCACGCGCCGAGCGCGAGCGACGCGAGCACGGTCACCGCGAGGGCGAGCCCACCGAGCAGCAGCGTCGGCGGGAACTTGTCGACGAGCAGGTCGTTGACCGGCCGTCCGCGCGCGGTTCGCCCGAAATCACCGGTCGTGACGCCCGATATCCAGTGCCAGAACCGCACCGTCAGGGGGCGGTCCAGTCCGAGTTCGTGTTCTTTGGCCGCGATCTGCTCCGGCGTGGCCTCCCGGCCGAGGACGGCGCGGGCGGTGTTGCCCGGCAGTAGGTCCACGGCGACGAAGACGCAGGCCAGCAGCGTCACCAGCAGGATGACGCGCCGGAGCAGGAGTCGCGCGAAGGAGATCACCCGGCCAGCCAAGCCCTTTCCAATTGGACGCGGGCGAAGCCGCCGAGCGTCGGCAGGTCGCGCACCCGCGACGCGGCGATGTCGATACCGTCGGCCATGCCCCAGACCAGGTATCCGCCGCGCTCGTACTGGATGCGCTGTAGTTCCTTGGCGGCCAGCTGATATTCCTCGTCGCTGTGCGCGCCGAGCGCTTTCGCCGTGGCCGCGTCGAACGCCGCGTCCTTGAAGGCGGTCTCGTTGCGATTCGATCCGCCCGCCAGCAATTTGCTCGCGAAGAAGAGCGTGGAATCGTTCGTGCCCCAGGAGATCGTGTACAGCGGCGCCTTCAGCCAGGTCTGGTCGTAGAAGGCGTTCGGCTCCTGGGTGACCACGTCCAGCCGCACACCGATCTCGGCGAGCTGGGTGGCGATCACCTTCGCCGACTCGACCTCACCGGGCGCCTCGGCCTTGGTGACGAACGGATAGCCACGCCCGGTGTCGAAATTCGCCTCGCGCAGCAGCGCCTTCGCGCGGTCCATGTCGCGGGTGCGCTGGGCGAGGGAGGTGTCGTAGAGCGGGTCACCGGTGCCGAGGACGTCGTTGGCCACTGTTCCGTATCCGGAGTGCACCTGGTTGACCAGAGCTGCGCGGTCGACGCCGAGCCGCAGGGCGGCGCGCACCCGCGGGTCGGCGAACGGCCCGTCGGAGGTGCGCATGGCGACGCCGACCACCGTGTCGTTCGAGCGGCGCACGACTGTCAGGTCACCGCGGCCCTCGGCGGTGCGTCCCGCGATGGCGCCGACGTTCGATGCGAGGTCGATCTGCCCGCCGAGCACCGCGTTGCCCAGCGCGGTCACGCTTTCGAACATGGTGACCTCGATGGCGTCCAACGGCGGCGGACCACCGTGCCACTGCTCGTTGCGCACCAGTCGGGCGTTGCCGCCCTGATAGGACTCCAACCGGAACGGTCCGCTGCCGACCGCCTTGGTGAAATCGGTGCTGTCCTTCTTCATCGTGAAGGTCATCAACCGGACCAGCAGCGGCAGTTGGTTGTTCGGCTCGGGCACCGTGAGGATCACACGGTTCGGCCCGTCGGCGGTGATGTCCTCCACGGCCACCGGCATTTTCGAGGCGCCGCCGACCGTGCGCAGCCTGCGCAGCGACCACACGACATCCTCGGACGTCACCGGTGATCCGTCGTGGAAGATCGCGTTCTCGGCGAGGGTGAAACTCCAGCGCCGCCGATCGGCGTCCGGCTCCCAGCGAGTGGCCAAGCGCGGCACGACATTCGGGTTACCGCCCGGCACGGTGAGGGCGTCGTACACCAGGGAGGCGATCAGGAAGTCGCTGTCGTTGCTGAGGTTGGCGTGTGGGTCGCGTTCGATGCGAGCCGCGGTGCCGAGCGCGCCCACCCGCAGCGTGCCGCCGCGCCGCGCGGGGCCGGACGAGTCCGCGCCGTCGGAACAGGCGGCTACCAGCAACACCGCCCCCGCCCCGAGACTCGACCGCAGCAGTTGCCGTCGATTCAAAACCATTGCGCTGCCCTCATTCCTGAACCGAACCCACCTCGGTACCGCCCACCCAGTGTATTGATCAGGACAGGCTACCCTAATGGATTGCGCGACTCGCCGGTTCCGGCACCGAAACGGCAGCGCAAGGGCGTACCGCCCGCAAACTCCCGAATCGAGCGCGAGCGCACCCGCCGACCACCGGCCCGGGCCGAAGCGTGGTTATGCGATCCGGCTATTTTTCGCCGACTCGCTTAGGTAAGCCTTGCTTCACTAAGACGGAAGGGATACCTTCGCATACAGAACGTGACCCCTGCTTTTCGAACCGATGCGAAGAAGGGACTCTTGGTGAAAAGCGTTCTCTCCGAACGTAAGACGCTTCACCCACAAGACCTCGAACGACGTGAGATGTCCGTGGAGGCGGGCCGGGCGGTGCGGGAGCTCGCCAGAGCGATATCCGCCACACTCGATCACGCGCTCACCGATCCGGCCACCGCCGCGCGCACCCTCACGGACCCGGCGATCATCGAACGGATCGATGCGGGCGCCGCGGAACTCCCGACCGAGGTGCGCGATGCCATGCGCCCGCCGGCCACCGCGGCAGGCGCCGCGATTGTAGGACGTCTTCCGCTGGCGGACAACGAGTTCGGGCCCACTCCGCCGAGCTGGCGCGAGGCGGCGAGCTGGAGCGGCGATCCGGTGCGCCGCGCGCGTTCGTTCGAGCTCGACCTGGTCATGCTCTTGCTCGCGCGCAGTACGGGTGAGCCGTTCGGCTGGCAGGGGCAGCAGGGCGGACGGTTGGTCAACAACATCGTTCCCGCGGCCGGTCACGAATACGAACAGTCCGGCGCCAGTAGCGAAGTACTACTGAGCCCGCACACCGAGGACGCCTTCCACCCGCAACGCGCCCACATACTGATGCTCGGTTGCCTGCGCAACCCGGACCTGGTGGGCACCACCGTGTCGTCGGTGCGCCGGATCGAACTCACCACCGAGCAGCGCGCATTGCTCAGCACTCCCGCCCTGCCGATCCTGCCCGACGTCTCCTACGGCGACGGACACGAAACATACTCTGCCGCAGCCATTCCGACGCTGTGGAGCGCTGCCGGGCCCGACCGGCAGACACTGCGCTACGACCCCGCATACACTCCGCTCGCCGAGGCGGACGCCGAATTCCGCACAGCCTACGAACAACTCGCCGCCGAACTCGAACGTGTCTGCGTGACCGCCACGCTGTCCCCCGGTGAGTTGTTGTTGGTGGACAACGACGTCGCCGTGCACGGCCGGGTACCGTTCACCGCGCGATACGACGGCACCGACCGATGGCTCAAGCGAGTGAACATCCGGCTTCCGGAACGACAGCGGCGGGCCGAGGAAGCCGACGAGAATGGCTACGGGCAACAAATCGTGGCCCCGTTCCGGACGGCGGACACCCCGCCGGTCGCGAACGGCACTCATGAGCGGGATGCAGTACGACATGATCGAGGACCCCTTGAGCACGCGTGACCGAAGCACACCTTTGCGGGTGTTGAGCCGCAGCGACCTCGCCGACGTGCCGATCACACCGGCCGCGGTGGTGCGCGCGGTGGAGGAGGCGTATCTCGCCTTCGCGGCGGGCGATTCGGACAACCCGCGCAAACTCAGCGTCGCGAACCCGGACGGCTGGTCGGTCGCCTACGCCATGCTCGGCCGGGACGGCCGCAGGCGCGTGGTGGCGATGAAGACCTCCTACAAGTTCGACCCCGGCCACGATCGCAGCACCAAGCGGTACTACACGACCATCACGCTCTACGACGACAGCACCGGTGCGCCGATCGCGATGATGGACTGCGCACGGGTCGGCGCGTTGCGCACGCCCGCGGTGTCGGCGCTGCTGGTGCGCGAGACGATCCGGCGCGGCGCGGAGAGCGTGCTGCTGATCGGTACCGGCACCCAGGGCCGCAACGCCCTGCCCCATCTGCTCGCCGCCAACCCCCAACTGCGCAAACTGATGGTCTACGGCACCCACCCGGAGGGGCTGGAAGCCGTGCACCGCGGGCTCGCCGAGCACCATCCGCACGCCCTGCTCGAGACCGTGACCGATCCCCGCGCCGCGGCGGCCACGGCCGATGTCGTTCTGGCCACCGCGGGCCCGGCCACCGAGGTGGCGCTCGAATCCGAGGATCTGGCACCCGGTTCGGTGGCGGTGCTGGTCGGCTACGGACTCGCGCCATCGACGCTGGCGGATGCCGATCGCGTGATCGCGACCAGCGCCGAGCAGATGGCGCTGACCGGCACCGACATGGCAGGGCCGGACGGCACGCTGCGCGCGGTGGACGCCGAGCTGCCGCAGATCCTGAATCGCCGTGCGGTGGCCCGACGCTCGGACGACGAACGCCTCTTCGTCTACAACAGCGGACTGGTGCTGACCGACATCGCGGTGGCCCACGCGCTGGCCGAGCGGGCGATCGCGGAGGGCCGGGGTACGGAGGTGCCGCTGTGGGACTAGCGCACGGAGGTACGCGGTGGGACTAGAACAGTCGAGTATCGCCGTGGAGCCGGGGGCCGACGCGAACGCGCACGAGTCGATCAGCGCGTCACCGATGCCCGCGCATCTGGACCCGTGGGAGCGCCGCCTGCTCGCCGATCCGAACCTGCTCGGTGACCTGTCTTTCGCGATGGGCGGCCCGTTCCATGTGATGTATCCGGCACGGGTCGGCCACAACATCCGGGCCTTCCGCGCCGCTTTCACCCGCGCCGGGGTGCACGGCACGATCTACTACGGCAAGAAGGCGAACAAGGCCGCTTGCGTGGCGCGGACGTGCGCGGAACACAGCGCCGGCGTCGACGTCGCCAGTGTCGGCGAGCTGACCGCCGCGCTGGCGCAGGGCGTGCGCGGGCCCGAACTCATGGTGACCGGCCCGGCCAAGGCGGACGATCTGCTGTGGCTGGCCGCCCGGCACGGTTCGCTGATCGCAGTGGACGACCTCGGCGAACTCGAGCGGCTCGCCGCGCTCTCGTCTGACGGGGAGCCCGCGCGCGTGCTGCTTCGCGTGCTGCCCGCCGCCTCGGCCAGCCGATTCGGCATGACATCCGGCGAAATCGAGGACGCGCTGGCGCTGTGCGGCGCTCGCGCATCGATCCGGCTGGAAGGTTTCAGTTTTCACCTGTCCGGCTACGACGCGGTCGCGCGCGCGGAATTGGCGGGCGAGCTGATCGCCCGGTGCCTGCACGCGCGCACACTCGGGCATCCGGCCACCACCGTGTCGATCGGCGGGGGCTTCGGCGTCGACTATGTTCCGGCGGACGCCGCCCTGGAGTTCACCGCGGGGATGGGCAGGCAGTGGTTCCACTCCGGGAAGTCCTTCGATTCGTACTATCCGTACCACTTTCCGGTGCCCGGCGCGGCCATGCTCACACAGATCCTGGACCACGACGATCTCGCCGGGCGATTGCGCGACAACGCCGTGCGCTTGGCGATCGAACCGGGCCGCGCGCTGCTCGCGCACGCGGGCTGCACCGTCTTCCGCGTCCAGGGCGGCAAGACCAGGCACGCGCACGGCAAGCCCTACCGGTTGCTCACCGTCGATGGCACGAGCCTCAGCCTCTCGGAGCAATGGTTCGACAGCGAGTACCTGCCCGATCCGGTGCTGTGGCCCGCGCGCCCCGGCCCCGTGACGCCGACGTGCGTCGGTGCGGCCAGCTGTCTGGATTCCGACATGCTGAGCTGGCGCCGGGTGCCGCTGCCGCGCCCCGCCGAGGTCGGCGACCTGCTGATCTACCCGAATACCGCGGGCTATCAGATGGATTCGAACGAGTCCGCCTTCCACGAACTGCCCATCCCACCGAAAGTCGTGCTGCACGACGCACCCGGCGAGCGCTTCCGCTGGACCCGCGACGGTAGCTGACCCGACTTCCCGACCCGAACCAGGAGACATCAATGCCGCTCGTCACGCGCGTGACGGATCTGATCGGTCGCACGCCGCTGTTCGAGCTCGCGGCCACCGCGACGGGCACCCGCCTGCTGCTCAAACTCGAGCAGTTCAACCCGACCGGCGCGGCCAAGATCAGAATGGCGCGCGAAATGGTGCTCGATGCCGAGCGTCGCGGTTTACTGCGCAGTGGTGGACATATCATCGAGTCCACGTCCGGCAACACCGGGCTCGGCCTGGCGGTAGTCGCCGCCGAACGTGGGTATCGCTTCACCGCAGTGGTCGACCATCACGCATGTAAGGACAAACTGCGCGCGATGCGGGCAATGGGTGCGGAACTCGTGTACGTCGCCGACGAGGGCGACGACAATCTCGCCACCTCGGCACGGGAGGACCTGGCCGAGGCGATGGCGGCCGAGCGCGCCGACGCGTTCTTCACCGAGCAGCACAACAACGACGCCAACGCGGTGGGCTACTACCCGGTGGCGGAGGAATTGCTCGAGGACGTCGAGCGGGTCGACATCCTGCTGTCCGCGGTGGGAACCGGAGGTTCGCTGTTCGGCACCGCGACCCGGCTGCGCCAGCTCGGCTGCCCGCCCTACGTGATCGGCGTCGAGCCGGTCGGTTCGATCGCCTTCGGCGGGCCCGGCGGCCCGTACTGGCAGTCGGGCACCGGCACCCCGCCGGGCGCCACCATCGGCACCGCCGTCGACTATTCGCTGCTGGACGAGGGCGTGAAGGTCTCCGACGTGGCGGCCTTCGCGACCGCAAGGGCGGTGGCGGCCGAGCTCGGCCTGATGATCGGCGGGTCGGCGGGCGGTTCGGTGCACGCCGGGCTGACCCGGCTCGAGGAGTTCCCGCCGGGCTCGACCGTGGTCACCATCGTCTGCGACGGCGGGGAGAAGTACCTGGACACGGTGTTCGACGACGACTGGATGAACGAGCGCGACCTGCTCGACGCCGACGCCGAACGCGAGGTCGCGGAACTGCTGCGGCGCTACACGCCCGCTGCCAGGAACACGCTGGTGCAAGCGCGGTGAGCCCCGGTCGCTCGTACCGCATGACGTTGCGCCCGCGCGGGACCGCGCTCCCGCCTTCTGCGAAGGAGAACCGGTGATCGTGACGAGTTTCCGCGGCGACGGCGGGCGGCTCACCGCGCTCGCGACGCCGATCGCGCTGACCCAGCTGGCCCAGATCGCGGTGTCCACCACCAACATCGCGCTGATGGGCACGCTCGGCGTGCGGCAGGTGGCCGCCGGCGGCCTGGCGATCGTGCTGTTCAACCAGATCCGCACCATGTGCGTCGGTTTGATCACCGGCAGCGGCAACCAGATCGCCACCGCCGTGAGCGCGGCAGGCAAGCGCGGCGACTCGCCGGATCCGGAGATCCGCGACCTGCTGCGCTCGAGCTTCGCGATCGCCACGGTCGCGGGCCTGCTCGGCGGCGCGGTGCTGATCGGGCTGGGCTGGGTGCTGCCGTGGCTCGGGCAGGACCCGGGCGTGCTCGCCGACGCCCGTCCCCTGCTGGTGGCGCTCGCACCGGGCCTGCTGCCCTGCCTGTGGTTCCAGGTGCTGCGCCAATACACGGTCGGCATGCAGCGCCCGCAGGCGCTGTTGCTGGTGACGCTCGGCTCGGTGGCGCTGAACCTGCTGCTGGCCCTGGGCTTCATCCACGGCAAGGGCGGGCTGCCCGAGCTCGGGCTGACCGGTATCGGCGTCGCGACCTCGCTCGTCTTCCTGATCACCTTCGGCGTGTTCTGGGCGATGGTGTGGCGTGACGAGGAACTCGGCCGCACCCTGCCCGTGACGCCGTTGCCGGCGCGGCTGAGCACCGTGCGCGCCGAGCTGAAGCTGGGCACGCCGATCGCGTTGACCTACGGCTCCGAGGCGGGCATGTTCTCGGTGCTCGCCCTCGTCATGGGCAGCATCGGCCCCGCGGCGCTGGCCGCCCACAACGTCGTCTACCAGATCATCTACATCGTCTTCCAAGTCGCGATCGGCCTGTCGCACGGTGCGTCGATCCTGGTCAGCCACGCGGTCGCGCGCGACGAGCACACGCACGCACGCGCGCTGGCGTGGCTCGCGCTGCGGCACGCCGCGGTGATCGCGGCGGTGACGGGCGCGGTGTACGTGGTCGCCCCCGATCTGGTGCTGCGCCCCTTCCTGGATTCCTCGGACGCCGACACCATCCGGGTCGCGCACACCCTGCTGCTGATCGGCATCGTGCTCCAGTTCTTCGACGCCGCCCAGAACATCGGCACCGGCTTGCTGCGCGGACTCGAGGCGACCAACGCGGGCTTCCGGCTCTCACTGATCGGCTACTGGGGCGTGGGCCTGCCCGTCGCCCTGCTGCTGGCCTACCCCGCGGGTCTCGGCGCGGCGGGCGTCTGGTGGGGCCTCACCGCAGGCCTGGCCACCACCGCCATCCTCATGCTGCGCCGCTACTTCGCGTTGCTGAGCGAGCGGGAACACGACCGGCCCCGCCTGCTTCCGGAAACCCTCACCACACCGAGTTGACCGGCCGCGAGCGCTCCTTACGGCACCTACGGGTGGAGGAAGGGAGGCGCTCGCGATCGCAGAGGCCACCTCGGACCGGATAAGCGGCCGCACGGCAGACGGCAGATCCTTCCGGCTGCCGCAGTCCCGATCCCGAGAGCGCGGGAATGCGTTCCGGCACCGGCGGTCCCGAAGGGCCGGAGTTCGCCGCCGCAAACGCGCCGAGCACCGTCGCAGGAACCGACGCGACGTCCGAACGGGGGTCCGGCGAGTTCGGCTGACCACGGCCACGGGAGCGGGAGCCTCGCGTAACGTTGAATCGTCGTCGGTCGGTCCGGGATGACGTGCGGCCCGGGATCGGGAGGTGCCAGGTGCTGAGTGTGTTCTCCTCGCCGGGACATTATGTGCAGGGCCGGGATGCCACCGCCGCGCTCGGCGCGGAGATGACGCGGCTCGGGATCGGCGGTCCGGTGCTGATCGTGGCCGGATCGAGCGCCTTCCGGCTGCTCGCCGACACCTGGGAACGCTCGCTGACCGACGCGAAGATCGCCTATTCCATCCATCTGTCCGGCGGGGAATGCAGCAGGGCCGAGATCGCGCGGATCGCCCACGCCGTCGAACAGTCCGGCAGCACGGTGGTCCTCGGCGCGGGCGGCGGCAAGGTGCTCGACGCGGCCCGCGCGGTCGCCGACGATCTCGACCTGCCGATGATCAGCTGCCCCAGCACCGCCTCCAGCGACGCGCCGTGCAGCGCGCTGTCGGTGATCTACACCGATGCGGGCGAGTTCGAGGCGTATCAGCTGGTCCGGCGGAATCCGGCGCTGGTGCTGGTGGACACCTCGGTGGTCGCGCAGGCCCCGGCCCGGCTGCTGGCCGCGGGGATGGGTGACGCCTTGGCCACCTGGTTCGAGGCGCGCACATGCAGCGCCGCCCAGGTGCGCAATATGCGCGGCGGGGCCTCCACACGCAGCGCCACCGCCTTGGCCGAACTCTGCTACCGCACCCTGCTCGCCGACGGTGCGCAGGCGCTGACGGCGGTCCGCGCGCGCAGCGTCACACCGGCGCTGGAGCGCGTCGTCGAGGCCAACACGCTGCTGTCCGGGCTCGGCTTCGAATCGTCTGGGCTGGCCGCGGCGCACGCCGTGCACAACGGTCTCACCGCCGCCGCGCGGACGCGCCCGTTCCTGCACGGCGAGAAGGTGGCCTTCGGCACCGTCACCCAGCTGGTGCTGGAGGGCGCGCCCGCGTCCGAGATCGGCACGGTGCTCGATTTCTGCGCCGAGGTGGGCTTGCCGACCACGCTCGCCGCACTCGGTCTGCCCGACGCCGACGACGAGACGCTGTGGGCCATCGCGAAGCGGGCGACCGCCGCCGGCGAGACCATCCACAACGAACCCTTCACGGTGGACGCCGCGATGGTGGTGGACGCCCTGCGCACCGCCGACGCGCTCGGCCGGTGACCAATCCCACACCGATCGGCGTTTCCCCAGCGTTCGACACCGAAAACTCACCTTCCCGCAAGCGTGTCTTCATCAAACGTCGGGAAACCTGTCCGTAACCGACGCTATCGTTGCGACGGAGCCAAGCCAATGGCGGGCAAACCGCCAGGAGGAGTTCGGTCCGGTGTCCATCACCAGAGTCGCGGAGTATCCGCGTCCGGATCACGTGTTGTTCCACTTCAGCGACACACATCTCATCGCGGGCGACGACCCCTTGTACGGCGATGTCGACGCCGACCTGCGGTTACGGCAACTGCTCGAGCAGGCTGCGGCCAGCCGGATCCGACCGACCGCGATCGTGTTCACCGGCGACCTCACCGATCGGGGCGAGCCCGCCGCATACGCCAAGCTGAAGTCGATCGTCGAGCCGTTCGCTAGAAGTTTGCAAGCGCCCATTGTGTGGGTGACCGGCAACCACGACGACCGCGCCGCCCTGCGCGCCCGCCTGCTCGGCGAGTACCCCACGACTTCCCCGCTGGATCGAGTTCACCTGATCGACGGGCTGCGCGTCATCGCCCTGGACACCTCGGTCCCCGGGCACCACCACGGCGAGATCTCCGACGGCCAGCTGGAGTGGCTGCGCTCGGTGCTGGCCGAGCCCGCTCCCTTCGGCACCATCCTGGCCATGCACCACCCGCCGGTGCCGTGCGTGGTCGACCTCGCCGTCACCGTGGAACTACGCGATCAGCGCAGACTGGCCGACGTGCTGGACGGCAGCGACGTGCGCGCCATCCTCGCGGGACACCTGCACTTCTCCACCAGCGCGACCTTCGCGGGCATCCCGGTCTCGGTGGCGTCGGCCACCTGCTACAGCCAGGATCTCGGTGTGGCGCAGGGCGGCCTACGCGGCCGGGACGGCGCGCAGGCCTTCAACTACGTGCATATCTACCCGGACACCGTGGTGCACTCGGTGGTGCCCATCGAACGCGGCCGCACGGTCGGCGTTCCCGCGACGCCGGAGGAGGCGCAGCGGCGGCTGGCGGAGGAGGGCATCGTGATCCCGCCCGCCGGGCGCATCCCGCACGTCATGCGGCGCCCTGCGTCGACTCCGGAAGCGGATGACGAGGCGGTGTGCTGAACCGCTCCCATGGCGCGGGCTCCGGGTAGTACGCGGCGAGGAACTCCGAGACGATCCGCACCCGCTCCGACTCGGCGACCTCAGGGAAACTGCCGTCGTTGAGGCAGAAGAAGTCGATGTCGCGCCTGCGCGCCAGCCCGTCGAGCAAGGTCAGTCCGCGGTAGCTGGTGGTGTCGACGTAGCGCACCTTCGCCGCCTCCTGCGGCACCGCGCGCCCGGTCAGCATGGCGTAGTAGTGGTACAGCGAATTGGTGACCGAGATGTCGGTGGCTGCCCGGAACCGGCTCGCACTGGTGCGCGCGAAGTCCCCGGCGAATTCCTCTTCCATCTCCAGCAGCACGCTGCGCCGCAACGGCACCGGCGTGTGCTCCAGGTGCCGGGTGATGACATGACCGAAGCGATCGGCCAGCAGCGCCCGGTTCACCCGCGCGGCGTTCTCGAAACCGCTGCGCCGCTCGTCGCTGTGCCCCGGACCGATTCTGAGGTCCGCTTCGATGAACCGGCTCACGCCGCCCGGCGTGAAGAACATCGACGGACGCACCGGCCGCGCGAAGAACATGTCGTCGTTGGAGTACAGGAAGTGCTCGCTGAGCCCGTCGATGTGCTGCAACTGGCATTCCACCGCGTGCGAGTTGAACACCGGCAAACCGCTGACGTCGCGGAAGTGGTCCACCGCCCGCACCACGGTCACCTTCGGGTGCGCGGTCAGCCAGCGCGGCGGCGTGGAGTCGGTCGCGATGAAGATCCTGCGGATCCACGGCGCGTTCTTGTGCACCGACCGCAGGGCGTACTTCAACTCGTCGATCTGCCGGATCCTGGCGTCCGCGTCGTCGCCCTCGCCGACCACGACCTGGGCGAGCATCCCGGCGCGGCGGGCACGGAATTCCGGATCGGAGCCGTCCACCCAGGAGAACACCAGGTCGATGTCGAAACCGACGTCGTCGGTCTGCGGCGCGAACATGTCCACCAGGGTGGGCCAGGTCCGGTCGAACAGCCGCACCTGCGTGCGCTGGACGTCGGCGAGGTCGAAGACCGTCCGGGTCAGTGCGTTCGGGCGCGGACAGGTCACCGTGTCACCGTGGTACTCCCACAGTTCCAGCTCGACGTGATGCGCCGGATCATGGTCGCGCCCGAGCCGGAAGACGTTGTGCCGCACCTCGACGCAGGTGAATCCGGCCGAGATCGCCGCGGCGGTCACCCGGCGCACCATCAGGCGGTGCGCCGCGTCCGCCGCGAGCACGAGCCGGTGCTCGCCGTCACGTACGAGCAGAAACGGCACCTCGGCGGCCGCCAGCTCCGCGCGCAGGTACCCGAGATCGGCGATCGTCGCGGCCGACACGGCGAGGTTGCTCGCCATGAGCCGCGTCACCATTTCCACTGCCCCCGAATCCACTGCTCCCCTGTCCACCATGACTGTCTCCACATCCGTCGATCCACCGGTTTCGATACGTCCGGGGCACCGCGCCGAGCCGCGAGTCCGCCGATGCGAGACATCGGCGAGAGAAGACCGCGCCCGGCGCGGTGACATTCAGAAGTGGGGAAGGGAGCCGAAGCGGGCGCGCGAATTGATCACCTGGAATGCAGACGACTGGTAGACCATTTCGTTTTCACCTCACTCACGGCCGGACGCGCGAAGCGTCGTGGATGGAAGCGCTGCACTCGTGCGAGAACTCGAAGGGCACGGGTGGCAACCGCGCAGCCGGACGGTCATCGGCCGGCGAAAAAGTGGTCAGCCCAGAAAACACCGGGCACCCTTACGAATGATGCAACGCGCTGGGGATTCCGTCAATCGTTGCAGCTCGACCGCCCGTGTTCGGCCCCTGACGCCGGTGACGCCCATCCACCGGAGCCGCAGCGCATCTTCGGCTATAGTTAGGGTAGCCTCACCATATTCACGCTGGAGAAAGGGTTGCGCCGGTGCGTGTCGTCATCCTGTTCGGAACCGAGATGGGTACCGCGGAGTCCGCGGCGGACAGCATCGCCGAGAAGCTCATCGCCCGCGGCGCCGTCCAACTCGGCGAACACGCGCGGCACGACGCCTCGACCGAGATCCGCGTCCGGGACATGGCTCGGCGATGGGCCACCGCGCTCGACATTCCCGCGCTGCTCTCGGCCTGACCGGCGCCGCGCACCGGCCGCGGGTCTCCGAAGTGAGGTCCGGACAAAGCACCCAGCGCCAGCGCGCAAGGGGCACAGCACCTTAGACTGCTATCAAGCGCGGCACAGCCCGCCGCGCTCGACGATCCATGAGGTGACGAAGATGGCAGCCGGAGCGAGCCCCGCCCAACGTCAGCACAACTCGACAGATCATCCCGAGCTGGACGTGCTCCCGGAATGGCCACTGGAAACGATCGGCGTGCTGGTGACGACCGATCCCGCACCGCATGCGATTCCGGTGTCCTGGCCGGTGCGGGCCGGTGACCGGCGAATCCTGCTCAGCCTGAAGTACGATCGCGGCTCGCTGGCCCGGCTGCGCGACCATCCCGAGGTGGCGCTGCTGATCCTCGGCGGGGGCAACGTGGCGATGTGCGCCCGGGGCACCGCGCACGTGGTCGCCGAGCAGATGCCCGGCGCCGACGACTACGTCGCCGTCCGCATCGACGTCGAGGTGATCGACGACCACCGCCAGTCGGCCTTCGCGGTCGTGCAAGGCATCCAGCGCACGGTGCTCGACGACGAGAGCGAACTGCGCGCGCTGAAGGACCGGGTCAGCACACTGCGATCCTGGGCCGACCACTAGAACTGAAGCAGCCCGACGTTTCCGGGAGCAGAGAGAAGGCGGCACCGGCCGTGCCGCGCGGAAGGGGATCATGAGCGTCACTCTGGCCAAAGGCGGCAACGTCTCGCTGTCGAAGCAGGCGGCGAATCTCACCAAAGTGTCGGTGGGGCTCGGCTGGGACGTACGCACCACCACCGGCGCCGACTACGACCTCGACGCCAGCGCGCTGGCCTGCGGACCGAACCTGAAAGTGCTGTCCGATCAGCATTTCATCTTCTACAACAACCTGCGTTCGCCCGATGGGTCCATCGAGCACACCGGCGACAACCTCACCGGCGCGGGTGAAGGCGACGACGAGGTGATCAACGTCGACCTCACCGCAGCCCCGCCGGAGATCACCAACATCTTCTTCCCGGTGTCCATCCACGACGCCGACGCCCGCGGCCAGTCGTTCGGCCAGATCCGCAACGCCTTCATCCGCGTCGTCGACGCGGGCACGGGCGTCGAACTGGCTCGCTACGACCTCACCGAGGACGCGTCCACCGAGACGGCCATGATCTTCGGCGAGCTGTACCGCCACAACAACGAGTGGAAGTTCCGCGCCATCGGCCAGGGCTACGCCTCCGGCCTGGCGGGCATCGCCCGCGACTACGGCGTCAACGTCTGATCGAATTCCCAACGCTGCGCCGGTCTTCCGGTCGATGCACACCATCGAATTCCGGAAGACCCGAGCGGCGTCGGTTGAGTACCGGCCGAGCTGAGCCCACCCGCTACCGCCTCGCCCAGCTCACTTCCTGCATCTACGCAGCCCTCACCGGCACCAGCCAAGGGGAACTCCGGGATACCTGGGAAAAACTCGCCGAACTCGCAACTCGCCATCGGCTACGAAGACCTCGCTACAGACGTCTCCACCGGCCGAAGCCGCCTACCCGGCTGCCATCAGACCCCTCAGCTCAGGTGCTGCCGATCTCGGCGCACAGCGAGCAGGCTGCGCGGGATCTGGCACCCGCTGTGTCCTCACTGTGGTGGCGGTACCAGTCGTCACCGATTTCCACCCGATCCCTGCCCCGGATCGCCGATAAGAGCATGCTCGGCTATGGTCCGGTAAGTGTTGTCGCCGCTTCCCGGAGTCATCGCTTGGCCGGTGATCGGCTATGCCATGGTCCTGATCGCCGGAAGGCTGTTGCTGTTCAGGGACACGATCGCCGATCAGTTCCTGAATCGGATATTCGTGTGGTGCCTGCTCAGCTTGCTGCTGTTCCGGTGCACGTGGACGCCCGGCATCACCAGTCTGGCACAGCTGTTGGCCCTCGGCTGCCTGGTCATAATGTCCATGTACATTCTCGGCCTCGCTCAATTCTGGGACGCCGACAGCGATGTGGCGGCGATCTGGCGCCGCCAGGGCATCTACAGCCATGTCGCGGTCGTCGCGGCGGTCGCGATACTTGTTGCAGGGACCCACGCTCGCGCCGCCGAGGGGTCGGTCGATTTCGGCCTGGGGCTCCAGGGGATGGTCCTCGGGATCGCCTTCGGCGTCCCAATGGCGGTGTGCGCGTCGACGCTGATGTGTGCTGGTCTTCGAGAACTCCGGCGAAGCGAACTGGCGACGGAAAGGATCTTCTGCTTCGCCCAGATAGCCTGCTGCGCCTTCATCCTCACCAATCAGGCCGTCTCTACGACGCAGGCACTGACCGGATGGCCCGATCTCGGGCCGCAACTGCCGCGCGTGGAGTTCATCACCGTCGTATGCTTCGTCATCAGCATAACGTTCGCCGCGGTACCGCTGGGTACCTGGTTGATCAAAAGCGGGGGACTGGACCGGAGCGGGCGTTCCTGCCGTCGGCTGCAACCACTGTGGCGCGATCTCACCGCCGCGGTGCCGGAGATCGTGCTGTCATCGGACACCGACGCGCCTGCGCGGACCATGCCGGACACCCGCCTACTCCGGATGACCGTCGAGATCCGCGACGCACTGTTGCATCTGAGGCCATATTTTCCAGAGGGACTCGACGGTTCGAGCACGAAAAGGGACCTATCGCATTCGGCTGTAGCAGATTACGCACATCGCCTCGCCCACGCCGTGGAGGCCAGGAAAGCTGGTGGGCCACCGACTAGTTCGGAGGTCATTCCGCAGCTGCCCTCGGCCGCACAAAATTTCGACACCGACCTGCGGTATCTGCTCGATCTGGCGCAGGTCTGGCCGCGGGCTCGCGCCGCGATCGCCGGGGATGAGCCGATCAAGTCGGCCGGTGCCTGCGCCAATCCTCGGCTGTGAGCGGACGGCGTTTGCCGGTAGCCGCTTCCGCGGCATCCCGGCCGCGCGGATGGCGGCGGCGAAGCCGAGGGCCGCTTTGCGGGGACGTTCCTCGGCGCTTTCGGGACCGCCGAGGTGGACGACGCGGAGGGATTCGGGGATGAGGTCGGCGGAGAGGCTCGCCTCGGTGGCGCGGGAGATGATCTTCTGGGCCAGCGCCAGGGCGGGTTGGGCCATGGCGATACCGTCCAGGCAGGAGCGGCGGGACTTGGTGAACTTCAGTGCCTACAACTACCTCCATCCGCGGGTGGTCCACGGCGCGAAGAAGGCCCTGGATCAGTTCGGGGCCTCGGCGTCGGCCAGCCGGATCGTCGCCGGTGAGATCCCGCTCTACGAAGAGTTGGAACGCCGCCTCGCCGACATCTACAGTGTCGGCGACGCCATGGTGACTACCAGCGGTTACCTGACCAATGCCGGTGTGATCGGCTTTCGCTCGGCGAGGGTGATGTCGCGGTCTGCGACTCGCTCATTCACGGCAGCGTCATCTCCGGCGTTCAGTGGTCCGGCGCGCGACGCATCAATTTCACGGTCTGCCTGGTGACGCCATGGACATCTGGATGGTGACGTTGTCCAAAGCGTTGGGTAGCACCGGCGGATTGGTAGCCGCCGACGCGGATCTCATCGGCGCGATGAAGTCGTCCGCGCCGGGCGTCGCCGTGCTCACCGGCGCACCCACGCCCGCGGCGATCGGCGCCGCACTCGCGGTACTCGACGTGCTCGAGCAGGAGCCCGAATTCGCGCCGATCGCCGACTGTGATCGGAAGACGCCGGCCGCGATTTTTCTCGGCCGGCGCCTTCCGCCGCGCGGATGGTCGCGCAAAGGCGGGTGGCCTCGCGAAGGCATTCCGCGCGGCAGGTCGGTTCGGCCGGACAGGACCGGCTGATCACCGACATCGTGTGCCCATGGGTATCCATGCGCACATCGGTCAACCGCAGCAGACCGGGTCGTCGCAGGGTTCTCCTACTTCACTGCCGTAGGCCATGAAGTCCTTGATGCGCGGCAAGATCTGTTCGGCTGTGTCGGGCTCGAGCGGCGGTAGAGATCGAGCGCTCGGTCCACCCCAGGTGGCCGGAGGGTCGTCGAGGTCGAAACGCGGTGCGCCGTCGATGAACAGTGTCCACAGCGGATGGTCGGGAAAACCGTTCATCCGCAAGACCCACCACTGGCCGTCGACGTGGGCGGCGACGGGAAATCTGCCGTTCCCGGTCGATTGCCATCGTGGTCGTGCGTCCAGCTCGGGGTACGGCATTGTCTCAGTGTCCCTGCTGATTTGCGTTCCGCACAGGGGCGTTCCCGCGCGGCGATCTTCTCCGCAACCGACGCGGACGGATCGATCGGCGCGTCCACCGGGTGCAAACCGCGAATCAGCCTGTGGGGCAATTGAGCCGACCGGCGAGAAGGCGCAGGTCATCGGGGTGGGTCACAGCGTGCGGATTGCATCATCGACTCCGAACCCGAAGCTCGGCGGCCTACTCGTCTTCCTCCGGCCAGAAAGCGCGCCAGTCCGCGGCGGTGAGCGGGAGGCGTTCACCGCGCTCCTTTTCCGCCGCGTCCTCGGTCGCACGGATAGCGGCGGCGAACGTCAGCGTCGCTTTGCGGAGACGTTCTTCGGCGCTTTCCGGACCACCGAGACGCACCACCCGCAGCGCTTCGGGGACGAGGTCGGGCGGGAGACCGGCCTTGGTGCTGCGGGAGATGACCTTCTCGGCGAGCGCCAGGGCGGGCTGGGCCATGGCGATGCCGTCCAGGCAGGAGCGGCGGGACTTCTCGGCGGATTTGCGCTCCTCCCAGGCGCGTTCCTGCGCGGCGATCTTCTCCGCTATCGACGCGGACGGATCGATCGGGGCGTCGACGAGGTGCGGGCTGCGGTTGACCAGCTTGGCGACCAGGGCGGCGGCGACGTCGTCGACCGTGAATTCCCCTGCTGCCTCGGCGATCCGGGAATGGAACAGCACTTGCAACAGCAGGTCCCCGAGTTCTTCCTTGATCGTCTCGGCATCGCTGTGCTGGATGGCGTCGAGCAGCTCGTAGGTCTCCTCGAGCAGATAGGGACGCAGGGAATCGTGGGTCTGGGTGACCTCCCACCCACCGAAATGCCAGAGGCGGTCCATCACCTCGACCGCACCGGCCAGCCCCGCCGCGACCACCGCCGTGTCCGTGGGCGGCAGCGAATCGCCGTTCGGCGCGCTACCGGACGGCACGCCCGCGGCGGCACGATGCCGGGCGGCCCGGAGGACGGACTCGTCGCGACCCGTCGAACTCATCGCGGCGCCATCTCGGCGGCGACGGTGAGATCGACCGCCCCTTGCGCCTTCCCGTCCAACGCCAGCAGCAGATCGGCGACGAATTGCAGCAGCACCACATCTCGGACGCGCTCGGCCCCGACACTGTCCTCGACACGCGGCAACGGAAGCTGCACCATTCCGGACGCGGCGCGGTATCCCGCGCTCGGGTAGAGCCGCTTGAGCCGCATCTGCTTGGAATCGGGCAGATGCAGGGGCGAGATCTTCAACGTCGTCCCGGTGACCGCGATCTCGGTGACCTCGTACTCGCGGGCGAGCAGCCGCAACTTGGCCACCGACACCAGGCGCCCGACCTCCACCGGCAGCGGGCCGTAACGGTCGACGAGTTCGTCCACGACCAGCGCGAGCGCCGCATCCTCTTGCGCCGCTGCCAGTTTGCGATACGCCTCCAGGCGCAGCCGGTCGCTGGCGATGTAGTCGGGCGGGATGTGCGCGTCCACGGGCAGGTCGATGCGCACCTCCTTGACCTCCTCGGTGGTGATCGGCTTGCCGTCGGCGGCGGCGCGGTACGCCTCGACGGCCTCGCCGACCAGCCGCACGTAGAGATCGAAGCCGACGCCCGCGACGTGACCGGACTGCTCGGCGCCGAGCACGTTGCCCGCGCCACGGATCTCCAGGTCCTTCATCGCGACCGCCATGCCCGCGCCGAGGTCGGAGTTCTGCGAGATGGTGGCCAGCCGGTCGTAGGCCGTCTCGGTGAGCGGCTTCTCCGGCGGGTACAGGAAGTAGGCGTAGCCGCGTTCCCGGCTGCGCCCCACCCGGCCGCGCAACTGGTGCAACTGCGAAAGGCCGAGCGCGTCGGCGCGTTCCACGATCAGCGTGTTGGCGTTGGAGATGTCCAGGCCGGTCTCGATGATCGTGGTGCACACCAGCACGTCGTATTCGCGCTGCCAGAAACCCTGCACGGTGGACTCCAGCGCGTCCTCGTTCATCTGGCCGTGCGCGACCACCACCCGCGCCTCCGGCACGAGATCACGAATCCGCTTGGCGGCCTTGTCGATCGACGACACCCGGTTGTGCACGTAGAAGACCTGCCCGTCGCGCAGCAGTTCGCGGCGGATCGCGGCGGTGACCTGCTTGTCGTTATATCCGCCCACATAGGTGAGCACCGGGTGGCGTTCCTCCGGCGGGGTGAGGATGGTCGACATCTCGCGGATCCCGGCCAGGCTCATCTCCAGGGTGCGCGGGATCGGGGTCGCCGACATGGTGAGCACGTCGACGTGCGTGCGCAGCGCCTTGATGTGCTCCTTGTGCTCGACACCGAACCGCTGCTCCTCGTCGACCACGACGAGGCCGAGGTCCTTCCAGCGCACGCCGGTCTGTAGCAGCCGGTGGGTGCCCACCACGATGTCGACGCTGCCGTCGGCCATTCCCTCCAGCACGGCGCGGGCCTCGGCCGGATCGGTGAAGCGGGACAGGCCCTTCACGGTGATCGGGAAACCCGCGACACGCTCGGCGAACGTCTGTAGATGCTGTTGGGCGAGCAGCGTGGTCGGCACCAGCACGACGACTTGTTTGCCGTCCTGCACCGCCTTGAACGCCGCGCGCACCGCGATCTCGGTCTTGCCGTAGCCGACGTCGCCGCAGACCACGCGGTCCATCGGGACCGGCTTCTCCATATCCGCCTTCACCTCGGCGATGGCGGTCATCTGGTCGACGGTCTCGGTGAACGCGAACGCGTCCTCCATCTCCTTCTGCCACGGCGTGTCGGCCCCGAAGGCGTGGCCCGGCGCGGCCTGACGGGCCGCGTACAGCTGCACGAGCTCGCCGGCGATCTCACGAACAGCCTTGCGCGCCTTGCGTTTCGTGTTGGCCCAGTCCGAGCCGCCGAGCTTGGACAGGCTGGGCATCTCGCCGCCGACGTAGCGGGAGAGCTGGTCGAGCGACTCCATCGGCACGAACAGCCGGTCGCCGGGCTGGCCGCGCTTGCCCGGCGCGTACTCGATCACCAGGTACTCGCGGCGGGCGCCGCCGACGGTGCGTTCGATCATCTCGACGAACTTGCCGATGCCGTGCTGGTCGTGCACCACCATGTCACCGGCGCTCAACGCGAGCGGGTCGACCTGGTTGCGCCGCTTCGCGGGCATCCGCTTGCCCTCGGTCGGCGCGGTGACCCGGTTGCCGGTCAGGTCGGACTCGGCGACCACCACCAAACGGGCGTCTTCGAACACCAGGCCGTCGTGCAGGGAGCCGCACAGCACGCCCACCACGCCCTCGTTCGGCTCGCCGCCCGTCTCCAGCGCCGCGGCGGGCACGTCGGCATCCGCCAGCCGTTCCATGATGCGCTGCGCGGTGCCGTGACCAGCGACGACCACCACTGCCCTGCCGCCGGTGGTCACGTGGGCGCGCAACGAGGCGAACATGGTCGCCACCAGTTCGTCGGACCCGCGCGCGGCGGGGCCGGGCAGCACCCGCAGGACGACCTCGGACGAATCGCCGGAGGCGAGCGGGCTCAGCGTCCACCAGGGCAGGCCCTGCCGATCGGCGCTGGCGCGGACGTCGGACAGCGGCTGGTAGGCCGACGCGGCAAGGTCGAGCCCGTGGCCGCCGAGCGGCGCGGCGCCACCGAACGAGGCAGCCGTCCAGGACGCCTCCAGGAATTCCTCACCGGTGCGCACCAGGTCGGCGGCGCGGGTGCGGATCTTCTCCGGATCGCACAGCAGCACGTGGGTGTCTTCCGGCAGCACCTCGGTGAGCAACCGCAACTGCCCCGGTCGCAGCACCGGCAGCAGCGCTTCCATGCCCTCTACCGGGATGCCCTGGGCCAGTTTCTCCAGCATCTCCACCAGCGCCGCGTCGGCGGAGTTGGCGGCGGCCACCTCGGCGGCCCGCTCGCGCACCTCGGCGGTGAGCAGCAGCTCCCGGCACGGCGGCGCGACCACGAGGTCCACCGCGACGTCCGGCAGCGAGCGCTGATCGGCGACGGCGAACGGCCGCAGTTCGGTGATCTCGTCGCCCCAGAACTCGACACGCACCGGATGGTCGGCGGTGGGCGGGAAGACATCGAGGATGCCGCCGCGCACCGCGAACTCGCCGCGCTTGCCCACCATGTCGACCCGGGTGTAGGCGAATTCCACCAGCCGCAAGAGCAATTCGTCGAAGTCCAGCTCGACGCCCACGCGCAGCACGATCGGCTCGATGTCGCCGAGACCGCCCGCCATCGGCTGCATCAGCGATCGCACCGTCGTCACCACCACGCGCAGTGGCGCGGGGAAATGCGGGTCGTCGGGGTGCGCGATCCGGCGCAGCACCTCCAGCCTGCGCCCCACCGTGTCCGCGCCCGGCGAGAGCCGCTCGTGCGGCAACGTCTCCCAGGACGGGAACTGCGCGACCGCGGGACCGAGCATCTCCGCCAGCTCGACGGTCAGGTCGTCGGCCTCCCGCCCCGTGGCCGTGACCACCACCAGCGGCCGCTCGGCGGCCACCCGCGCCGCGACGAACGGCCGCACCGCCGACGGCGCGACCAACGCCACCGACGTGGTCCCGATCAGCTCCGCGACGGTCCGTAGCGAGGTATCGGCACCGGCCGCAGCGGCCAGTCCCGCCAACGGTGGGCGGTGGGTGGACATCGACAACTCCTGAGCGCAGGCGACACGGTTCGAGCGGCCAACCGAGTCTAGTTAAGCGGGTGTCCCGTAATTGCAGCGCCTGCGGGGACGCGCTCCCGGGCCGTCGCCGATGTGCGCCGAAGCGACCGCCTTCGGACGCTCCACGCCGCGTACGCGACATCCCAGCCGGAACGCCAGCGCGCCCCGCACCCCGAGGTGCCGAGCCGACGCATCCACCATCCCCGGCCCGGCAGACGTCCAACCAGGCCATACCGACAACGAATCACCCACACCCGGTCGACCCGAACCCCACCCGCCCGAGCCGCGCGCACTTCGTCCCGAGTTCGAACACCGACGCGCCCAGCGCACCACAACTCCCGGTTCCGAGCGAAGCGAGACCGAGCATGCGCCCGTTCGCGGCCCGGCTCGCGTTTGCGCGGCCGCCGCGTACGCGACGAAGGAGCAAGCGGCGGTCGCGCAAACGCGAGCCACAAAGGGGCCGCGAACACGCCGCGCCGCAGGCGCGGCCAAAATTACGGCACGTAGCGGCGCAGGCGCCTAGCGGCGAACTCGCGGAAGTAGGACAACTTCTCCGGCGGCACGAGGGCCGGGAGCAGGAAGTACCACGCGCGCTCCATCCGGACCGCCATCTGGTCGATGGATTCGGTGCCGACGGCGATGATGTGCACGCCCGCGGCCATCTCCTGCCAGAGCAGGCCGATGACCTCCGCGTCCAGGTCGGCGATCAGGTCGCCCTGGGCGATGGCCCGCTCGGCGAGCAGCCGGTAGGTGTCGCCCCAGTTCTTGGCGATGTTGTCGCCTTGGGCGCCGCGGTAGTCGCCGATCTGGTGGGTCAGCTTCAGCATGGCGCCCACCATCGGGTCGTTCATCGATAGATCGGCGACGACGTAGGTGATGCCGATGCACGCTTCCAGCGCGGGCACCCGGGGATCGAAGAAGCCCTGACACGAGCTGGTCAGTCGCTCGTTGCCCTGGTCGACCACGGCGCGCGCCAGCTCTTCCTTCGAGCCGAAGTGAAAATACAAGGCGCCCTTGGTCACATTGGACTGCGCGATGATCTCGCTCAGGCTCGCATTCGCATATCCCAAGCGCAGAAAGACATCGGCCGCGCCTGCCAGGACGGAGTCGCGGGTGATCTCCGCGCGCGCTTGCCTAGCCATCAGATCCGCCTGTCATCCCAAAACCAGCCATCCTGAAGTAGACCGACATCCCGAAGTTGACCGACTTACCGCCCGAACAGCACCCAAAGGATGGGTGAACCGTACCACCAGGCGCGCGCCCGGCAGCCAATTCGAGCATTCGGCAAGACCCGTCGCGCAATTTGCTGGTTAACAATCCGGGTCACTCACCTGCGCTCGCGCGCCACTCCGAACTCAGTTGCGGCTCGGCCTCCAGATGGCTCAGCCCGTTCCAGCACAGGTTCACCAAGTGTGCCGCCACAACCTCTTTCGAGGGTTGGCGCTCGTCGAGCCACCAGGTCGCGGCGGTGGCGACCTGGCCGACGAGCGCCTGCGCGTAGAGGGTGGACAGACTGGTGTCGAACCCGCGCCGCGCGAAATCTCCGGCCAGGATGTGCGCCACCTGATTGGTCGCCTCGTTGAGCAAACTGGAGTACCTGCCCTCCGCCGCCGCGGCGGGCTGATCGCGCACCAGAATTCGAAACCCGTCGGTTCGTTCTTCGATGTAGGTCAGCAGTGCCAGCGCGACCTGTTCGAGCCGGATACGCGATCGGTTCTGCGTGAGCGAGGAGGTGATCATGTCGAGCAGCATCGACATCTCGCGGTCGACGACGACCGCGTACAACCCCTCCTTGCCGCCGAAGTGTTCGTACACCACGGGTTTGGAGACCTGGGCGCGTTGCGCGATCTCCTCGATGGAGGTCGCGTCGTAACCGCGTTCGGCGAACAGCGCGCGCCCGATCTCGATGAGCTGCTGACGCCGCTGCGTGCCGGTCATCCGCGGCCGGGACACTCGATGCGACTCACCCGAAGACACCCCTGCTCCTCCGCCTCTCCGCGTTGTTGCCGGTCGTGAGTGCCTCGGCGGTTCCCTCCGACCGACGGTCGCATGCCGGGCGGGTCGCGGGCGAGCCCGGCGAGTTGCCCTCGTGCGTGTCGAGCCGGCCGTCGCACCGGGGCTCCGACGCACGACACCGACATTCGGATACCACTGTCCCAGACCCGCCGGGGATCCACCCGCCCGGCCCACCGGTCCGCCGCAGGCGTGTCTCCGGCCGTCCCTGCTCCGCCCTGGTACGGCCGGAATACGCGGGCAGGCGGGCCGAACAATTCGCGGGGAGGCGGCCGAGTATGCGAGGATTCATCCCGTGCCGTGGCACAGCGGCGGGGTGTTCGCCAACCGCCGGTGTGGCAATCCGCCGTGGTGTAATGGCAGCACATCTGATTTTGGTTCAGAGAGTTCAGGTTCGAGTCCTGGCGGCGGAGCTCGAGAGCACGATGCCCTATCGTTGGCCCGCAGATCGCTGACCAAGCACGACGATGCCCCGCACGAGGACAGGCAGCCGAGGGAGATCCATGCCACAGCAGACCGCCGTCGTCGTTCTCGCAGCCGGTGCCGGGACGCGAATGCGGTCGAAGACCCCCAAGGTCCTGCATTCGCTGGCCGGTCGGAGCATGCTCGCGCACGCGCTGCATGCGGCGAACGAGATCGACCCCGCGTACCTCATCACCGTGGTGGGGCACGACCGCGAGCAGGTCGGCGCGGCGGTGACCGCGGTGGCCGACGAGCTGGGCCGGGAGATCACCCCGGCGATCCAGGAACAGCAGCTCGGCACCGGGCACGCCGTACAGTGCGCGCTGGCCGCCCTGCCGGTCGGATTCACCGGTGACGTACTGGTCACTTCCGCGGACGTGCCGCTGCTGGACGGGCACACCCTGGCCGCACTGCTCGACGAGCACCGCAGCTACGCCGAACGCCCCGCGGTCACCGTGCTGACCTTCGTACCGCCGGACCCGAACGGCTACGGCCGCATCGTGCGCGACGCGGAGGGCCAGCTGGCCGAGATCGTCGAGCACGCCGACGCCACCCCCGAGCAGGCCGCGATCACCGAGGTGAACTCCGGTGTGTACGCGTTCGACGCGGCGGTGCTGCGCACCATGATCAGCCGGCTGTCCACCGCCAACGCCCAGCACGAGCTGTACCTCACCGACGTGCTGCGCCTGGCCCGCGAGGCCGGTCACCCGGTGCACGGCGCACGCCTGGTCGACGCGGCCAAGGTCACCGGCGTCAACGACCGGGTGCAACTGGCCTCGGCGGCGCACACGCTCAACCGCTACATCCTGGAACGCCACATGCGCGCGGGCGTCACGATCATGGATCCCGCCTCGACCTGGGTCGACGCCGGTGTGCGCATCGGAAGGGACGCCGTGCTGCGCCCCGGCGTACAACTTATCGGCAACACCGTCGTCGGCGAGGACGCCGAGATCGGGCCGGACAGCACGCTCACCGATGTCGTCGTGGGCGACGGCGCCCGGGTGATCCGCACCCACGGCGAGGGCGCCACCATCGGCCCGAAGGCGACCATCGGCCCGTTCAGTTACCTGCGGCCCGGCACCGTCGTGGGCGAGGTGGGCAAGCTCGGCGCGTTCGTCGAGACCAAGAACGCCTCGATCGGCGCGCATTCGAAGGTTCCGCACCTGACATACGTCGGCGACGCCACCATCGGGGAGCACAGCAACATCGGTGCGTCCAGCGTCTTCGTCAACTACGACGGGGTGACCAAGCACCACACCGTGGTCGGCTCGCATGTGCGCACCGGCAGCGACACCATGTTCGTCGCGCCGGTGACGGTGGGTGACGGAGCATATACGGCGGCGGGTACTGTACTGCGCAGAAACGTTCCGCCCGGAGCTCTCGCGGTCTCCGGCGGACCGCAGAAGAACATCGAGGGCTGGGTGCAGCGACACCGTCCGGGGACGGACGCGGCCCGCGCGGCGGCGGAAGCCGTCGCGGCCAAGGAGATGTCGAGTCAGGCAATAGAGCAAAAGGATGGCAATCAGCAGTGACCGCGTCATGGATCGATAACCAGAAGAACCTGATGCTCTTCTCGGGACGCGCTCATCCTGAGCTGGCCGAGCAGGTCGCCAAGGAACTCGACGTCCACGTCACGCCGCAGATCGCGCGGGACTTCGCCAACGGCGAGATCTTCGTCCGGTTCGAGGAGTCGGTCCGTGGTTCCGACGCCTTCGTCCTGCAGAGCTTCCCGGCGCCACTGAACCAGTGGCTGATGGAGCAGCTCATCATGATCGACGCGCTCAAGCGCGGCTCGGCCAAGCGGATCACCGCCGTGCTGCCGTTCTACCCGTACGCCCGCCAGGACAAGAAGCACCGCGGCCGCGAGCCCATCTCGGCCCGTCTGGTCGCGGATCTGCTGAAGACCGCGGGCGCGGACCGGATCATCACCGTCGACCTGCACACCGACCAGATCCAGGGCTTTTTCGACGGCCCCGTCGATCACATGCACGCGCAGGTGCAACTGGCGGAGTACATCCGCACCAACTACAGCCTCGAGCACATCACCGTCGTCTCCCCGGACTCCGGCCGCGTGCGCGTCGCCGAGAAGTGGGCCGACTCGCTGGGCGGCTCGCCGCTGGCCTTCATCCACAAGACCCGCGACCCGCTGGTGCCCAACCAGGTGAAGTCCAACCGCGTGGTCGGCGAGGTCGAGGGCCGCACCTGCATCCTGATCGACGACATGATCGACACCGGCGGCACCATCGCGGGCGCGGTCAACGTGCTCAAGGAGGCCGGCGCGGGTGACGTGGTCATCGCCGCGACCCACGGCGTGTTGAGCGCGCCCGCCGCCGACCGCCTCGCCAACTGCGGCGCCAAGGAGGTCGTGGTGACCAACACCCTCCCGCTGGCGGAAGAGAAGAAGTTCCCGCAGCTCACCGTGCTCTCCATCGCGCCGCTGCTGGCCCGCACCATCCGCGAGGTCTTCGAAAACGGTTCGGTCACCGGCCTTTTCAACGGCAACGCCTAAGCCTCACACCGCGCAAACGGCGGCTCGGACTCCGGTCCGGGCCGCCGTTTGCGCGTTCGCGTTAGCCGCGGCGATCGGTGGGGATACCGAGGGCATGAACCGTGACCCGTTGGAGACCGAGATGGGGGATGACGACCAAGAGGACGAGATCCGCGAGTATCAGCGCAATATCGAGGATCCGCCCGACGACCTGCGCATCCGCTACCACGAGGACGAGGACGACGGCAGGCTCGGCATCGGTGACGAGCTGGATCAGGAGTGGACGCCGCACGACGGCCGCACCGAGGACGACCAGGCGGACGACCGGTCCGCCGAGGTGGCCGCGATCGAGATCGTCGACGACGAGGACCTCTGAGCCGAATACCGCCCCGACGCGCCGCGCTGTAGCAATCGGCTATGACGATGCGTGCAGCGTGGTAGGCATAGGTTGCGTGACCGGGACGACACGAGGAGGGTGCGATGAGCACGCCGAAGGATCCGGACCACACCGACGACGAGCGGCGGGAGCCAGAGGCACCGTCGTTGTCGAAACAGACCGGTGAGACCTCCGGTGACGAGCCTGCTCAGCCCCTGACCGGCGCCGCCCCGGCACAGACCGGCGCACCGCCCACCGAGCACGATCCGGCCGCCGCGCGGGCACCGGAAAGCGAGCAGGGCCCGGCGGACCAATGGTGGCAGTCGGGCGGCACACCGCCCGCGGGCCCGCTGGGCGGTCAGTGGGGCGCGGAACCCAGCGGTCAACCGGCCGAACCTCAGCCGTGGGGCGCCGACGGGCCGGGCGACCAGCAGTCCTGGGGCGCCGAACCCGCCGCGCCGGGGTCCCCGCTGTCGGGTTCCGCTCCCCAGCCTCCGACCGACGAGGAGACGCGCCGGTTCACACCGGACGACCACGCTCGATACGGGTCGGGCGGACAACTGCCCTACCCGCCGCACGGACAGCCCGCTGACGCGGGGCAACCGTATCCGCCGACCGGGCAACCTCAGTACCCGGCGGGCGGAGGGTACGACCAACCGGCGGCCGGTCCGCAGTACCGCTACCCGTCCTACCCGCAGGAGGGGTACGAGCCGTATGCCACCCCGCCGAGGCAGCCGGGTAGCCAGGTGTACTCGATCATCGGGTTCGTCTGCGCGGTGACCGCGGTGCTGTTCTGCCCGATCTTGTTCGGTCCGGCCGGGATAATCCTGGGGATCGTCGGGCACAACAAGGGCGAATCGCTCGGCAAATGGGCAGCGATCGCGGCGGCCGTCGGGATGGTCATCGGCTTCATCGTGGGATTCGCCGTGTTCGGCGGAGACTTCACGACGTAGATTTCCGGTATGCGTTCCTTTGGTGACACCGGCGCGGCGAGTGTGCGCGCATGACCGGATTCACGGGCTTCCCGCTGGCCGGGCTGGACTTCTACGAAGACCTGGAGGCCGACAACTCCAAGGCTTTCTGGACCGCGCACAAGAATATCTACGACGAATCGGTACTCACGCCGATGAAGGCGCTCGGAGCCGAGCTGGAGCCGGATTTCGGCGCGGCGAAGATCTTCCGGCCCTATCGGGATGTGCGCTTCGCCAAGGACAAGACGCCGTACAAGACCGCGCAGGGCGCGGTGGTGCGCGCCGCGCCTGGCGTCGGCTGGTATGTCCAGATCAACGCCGCGGGCTTGTTCGTCGGCGGCGGCTTCTACCAGGGCTCGCCCGATCAGCTCGCGCAACTGCGCGCCACCATCGATGACGAGGTGCGCGGCGGCGAACTGGCGGCGATCCTCGCGAAACTCGCCGACGCCGGCTTCACCATCGGCGGTGAGAAGCTGAAGACCAAACCCAAGGGTTACGACGCCGACCATCCGCGCATCGACCTGCTGCGGCACAAATCCATCACGTGCGGCAGGGAATTCGGCGCACCCGGGTGGCTGGACACGCCGCGGACGGCGAAGGAGGTCCGCGCCGCGTGGGAGACGATGCGGCCGCTGGTCGAGTGGCTCGCGGCGGTGGTCGGCGGCGCGCCCTCCCGGTGACCGCCGCCGACCGGAGCCCCGGTCAGCGCCGTCCGGCGAGGACCAGCGCGAAGCGATCGTCCGGATCGGTCCACACGTGCCCGGTGGCGAAGCCCGCGGCGGCGAGCTCGGCGTCGAGCCCCTCGACCCGGAACTTCGCGGAGATCTCGGTGCGCATCTGTTCGCCGCGGCCGAAACGCACGGTGAGACCGAGGTCGGCGACCGTGACGGTCATGTCCTCGCTCGCCTCCAGTCGCATCTCGATCCACTCCCGCGCCGCGTCCCAGACCGCGATGTGCCGGAACTTCTCCGGCGCGAAGTCGGCGCGCAGGCGAGCGTTCAACACGTGCAGCACATTCCGGTTGAACTCGGCGGTGACGCCCGCAGCGTCGTCGTAGGCGGGCACGAGCACCGCCGGGTCGGTGACCAGCCCGGCACCGAGCAGCAGTTGCTCACCCGGCTCGAGCACGGCATGGATCCTGGCGAGGAATTCGGCCCTCTCCTCGGGGACGAGGTTGCCGATGGTCCCGCCGAGGAATGCGATCATCCGGCGACCGCCGCGCGGGAGATTGTCCAGGGTGTCGGTGAAATCGCTGACCACACCGTGCACGCCGAGACCCGGGAACTCGGCCGCGACCTCGTCGGCCGCAGCTCGCAGCGCCGCGGACGAAACGTCCTGCGGTACATACGTCTTCAAGGGTCCGCGCGCGCTGAGGGCGGTGAGCAGCAGGCGGGTCTTGGCCGCCGATCCGGCGCCCAGTTCGACCAGCACCTCGGCTTGGGCGGCGTCGGCGATCTCATCGACCACCCGCTCGAGCAGCGCGCGCTCGGTGCGCGTCGGGTAGTACTCGGGCAGTTCGGTGATCCGCTCGAAGAGATCGCTGCCCTTGGCGTCGTAGAACCATTTGGGCGGCAGCCATTTCGGCGTCGCGGTCAGACCCCGCGTGGCGTCCGAGCGGAGCGCCGTGTTCAGGTCGTCTTCGGTGAGGTGGATATCCAGCGTGGCTGCGGTCATGGCACGGGCCTTTCGGTCAGAGGAGGGCGTCGACGGACAGCGCGCCGGGCCTGGCGCTCACCAGGCTGCGGTCCGGGATCGACCGCCAGCGCGGGTCGTCGTCGAAGGGTTCGGAGGACACGAGCGCGAAATCGTCGGTGACCAGCACCGACAACGAATGGTGGCAGGTGGTCGCCCACAGTTGCGCGCCGTCGGAGAGCAGGAGATTCAGGCGTGCTTCCGGCGCCCGGTCGAGGATCGCGGACACCAGCAGCCGCAGTGCCGCCGGAGCGGCGGACCATTCGCCGTCCGGTGCGCCGGTCGCCAGCAGATCGCACAGCAGTACCCACAGCGTGGCCGCGTCGGTGGCGGATTCCGCCTCCAGCAGACGCGCAGGGGTGAACAGATCCTCGGCGCCGAGTTCGGCGGCGATGAGCGCGAACTCCTCGGCCACGCCGGTCAGCGTGCGCCGCCAGTCCGGCACCACGCCGTTGTGACTGAACGCCCAGCGGTCACGGGTGAACGGCGCGCACGCGGACCGCTCGACCGGCATGCCGACCGTCGCCGACCGCACCGCTGCGAGCACGGCGGCGGACTCCAACTGCGGAAGCACCTCGTCCACGGCCGGGTCGGTCCAGATCGGGGCCGCGTTGCGATAACGGCTGGCGGTGACCGTGTCATCCGCTCCGACGCGCCACCAGGCGACGCCGAACCCGTCGGCGTTGATGGTGCCGCCGTGGCGCATGTCGCGCGGCGCCCACGCCTGCGTGCGCAGCGAATGGGAGCCGAGGGTCACCATGTCGCCTACCCGCACCGGCGGGCCGATGTAACCCAGGTGTCTACACATCGGCACCCGCCGACGCCACCTTCGACCTGGACGGACCACTCACCGCATGACCACGGTCCGGCCGCCGGCCGGAATGACGGGCGTCGCTCACTCGCCTTCTCCCGGACCCAGATCCCGCGCCAGGCGGAACCCGGCGAAGATCTGGCGACGGATGGGATGGTCCCAGTTGCGGAAGGTGCCGCGACAGGCCACCGGATCGGTGCCGAAGGAACCGCCGCGCAGCACACGGTAATCGCCGCCGAAGAACACCTCGGAGTACTCCCGATACGGGAATACGCGGAAACCCGGGTACGGCTCGAAACCCGAAGCGGTCCATTCCCACACGTCACCGATCAGCTGATGCACGCCCGCGGGAGACGCGCCGGACGGATACGCGCCGACCTCGGCGGGTTCCAGATGCCGCTGCCCCAGGTTCGCGGTGGTCGCGTCGGGATCGGCGTCGCCCCACGGGAATCGGCGCGACGCGCCGGTGGCCGGATCGAACCTGGCCGCCTTCTCCCACTCCGCTTCGGTGGGCAGGCGCTTACCCGCCCAGTTCGCGTAGGCCTCTGCCTCGAACCAGCACACGTGCACGACCGGCTGCCGCGGCCGCAGCGGGGTCATCACCCCGAATACCCGTCGCCACCAGCGCCCGGACGGATCGCGCTCCCAGAACTGCGGAGCGACGAGGCCTGCCTCGGTGCGGTGCGCCCAGCCGCGCTCGGACCAGAGCTCGGGCCGCTCGTAGCCGCCGTCGTCGACGAAAGCCAGGTATTGCTCGTTGGTCACCGGCGCGGCGTCGATCGCGAAGCCGGGCACCCGGACCGGATGTGCGGGGCGCTCGTTGTCCAGCGCCCACACGTCGGTCGAGGTGCCCATGGTGAATTCGCCCGCGGGGATCACGACTTCCCCGGTGACCGGCGCCGCGGCGGTGGGTGCGGCCGCCGCGGCGAGCACGGGTGCGCCCGCGCGCAACTGATGGGTGGCCAGCATGGTCTCGTCGTGCTGCTGCTCGTGCTGGGCGATCATGCCGAACGCGAACCCGTCATCGATCAGTGGCCGACCTCGTAGGTCGCTGCGCTCCAGCACATCCCACACCTTGTCGCGCACGGCGCCGACGTAGTCGCGGGCCTGGCCGGGATCGAGCAACGGTAGTTCGGGCCGGTTCGCGCGGGCGTGTTTGAAGGCGTCGTAGAGCTCGTCGATGTCGGCGCGCACCGCATCGCGTCCGCCGACGTCGCGCACGAGCCAGAGTTCTTCCTGATTGCCGATGTGCGCGAGGTCCCAGACGAGTGGGCTCATCAGGCGCGAATGCTGGGCTACCAGTTCGGCTTCGTCGAGGCAGTCGGTGAGGGTGAGGGTTCGTTGCCTGGCGCGCGTGAGCACCTCGGCGATCCGGTCGCGCAGCTGTTCGGTACCGGAGTGGTCGGTGAAGGCGGAATGGGAAGTGGTCACGGGAAACGTCTCCGGGATTGGTGCTGATCGGCGTCTGCGCTGCTGGGCGACTCGGTGCGGTCGACCGGGTCGCTGTCGGGGAAATACGGTGGGCTGCTGGTCACAGGGCTGTCTCCGTGGGCTCCGGGCTGTGCTCGAAGTCGCCCTCGGTCGGGGTGCGTCCGTGGCGACATCGTTTCGCGGCGGATTCCACGGCGCGGGCCGCGTCGTCGGTCGCGGTGTGCTCGGCCGCCAGGCGTAGCAGGGCGACCGCACCGGCCCTGATGTCGGGATCGGCCAATCCGTAGCGGGCGGCATCGACCCAGCGGCCGGCCAGCGGCGCGGCGATCGAGTTCGCCTCCGCGACCACCGCCGGGCTGGACATGAGCGCGTCGATCACGTGCACCGGCACGGTCCACGCATCGCCGGGCTGGGCGTCGATGTAGCGGACCTCCAGGTGGCCCGAGGCGCGCACCGGCGGGAACAGCGTGGTCAGGTGGTAGTCGAGGTCGCCGATGCCGGGGCGGCGGCCGACCTCGTCGTCCAGTGCGCCGGACAGCCAGTCGGCGAAGGTCGCACCGGGCGGTGCGGACCATTCCGCGCAGTCGCCGTTACCGCCCTCGGCGCCGTCCGATCGGCGCACGCACAGCAGCGGCACGTCCAGCGCCCATCTGCCGTACGCGGCGATCGGGTCGGCCCAGTCCAGCACCGGCGGGCGGGTGCGCGTGTTGTCCAGCCGCAACCAGGCCCGCATGCGCTGAGACGCCCATGTTCCCGGCGGCGCGCCACGCAGGCCGGGTGAACAGGCGAAGGCGGCCAGCAGCGCCGGGCCGACGGCGTACAGGGCGCTCCAGCGCGCGGTGACGTCCGCGCGGTCGGCCCCTGCGTCGACGCTGACCTGGGTGGCCGCGGTATTGCACATCATCAGTTTGCCGAACGGCCCGATGCCGCCGAAGGAGCGCTCCATCGCGCGATAACGCGGCAGCTGAAGCAAGCGCTTGGGGCGGCGGTCCGCGTCGGCGGCGGCGGAAACGGTGCGGATGGACCGGGATTCGAGAAGTTCCCGCAACAGGCGGGCATCATCGCGCAGCCGATCACACAGCTGCGCGGCGGCTCCGTAGGGAGCGCTGGAGAGTTCGATCTGACCGCCGGGTTCTAGAGTGACCCGGCTGCCCCCCGGCAAGGCGAGCGCCGGCGAATCGGGGGCGATGGACCGTGGTGCGTACGGTCCGAGTGCGTCCGCCATGGCGGACAGCTGGGGGCGCGGAGCGGCCGAAGGACCCGACGCCGAACACTCACCCTGCACTGTGAGCCATTCGAGTTCGGCGCCGATCAGCGCCGGTGGCCCGAGCTTGAAACACACCCCTCCGATATATGCTTCCGCCGCCGCGCGGGAGGACAGTTCTCCCTGCTCGGTGGCACACCCGGCCGACTCAGGACTCTCGAGCGTGACCGCCATGCCAACCTCCAGTGGGCTCCGGGACGTAGTCCGCTGCTCTTCGGTTATCGCCATTCTGGGCGGTGGTATTCCACTCCCCGGCCGAAATTCGCGTGCGGCGATCCATCCAGCGTAGCGACGCAGGCCGACAAGAAACCGACATGAAGCCGAACAATTCACCCGATAAGGTCGGCTCCATGCTGGATGACGATCGCGTACGAGCCGACACTCCCGGATGCGCGCCGGGGCCCGGACCGGGACCCGTTTTCCTCGACAGCGCCGGCTCGTCGCTGCCTCCTCGGGTCGTCACCGACACCGTCGTCGCGCATCTGCGCAGGGAGGCGGAGATCGGCGGCTATCGCGCCGCGAACGAGCGGCTCGACGATCTGGCCGATGTCAAGACCGCGATCGGCGCGCTGATCAACGCCGCACCCGAGAGCATCGCGCTCAGCGACAGCGCCACGCGCTCGTGGGCGGACTTCTTCTACTCGGTACCGCTCGCCGCGGGCGATCGCATCCTGGTCTCCGAGGCGGACTACGCCAGCAACGCCATCGCCGCTCTGCAGCGGGCCCGCGCCACCGGCGCCACGGTGGAGAAGATTCCCAGCGACGGGACCGGGCAGATCGACTTGGACGCGCTGTCGGCGCTGGTCGACGAACGGGTCAAGCTGGTGTCGGTGCTGCACGCGCCGACCAACGGCGGGCTGGTGAACCCGGCTGCCGAGGCGACCCGGATCGCGCACTCGGTCGGCGCGCTGGTGCTACTGGACGCCTGTCAGTCCGCTGGTCAGCTGCCCTTGGACGTGGCCGAACTCGGCGTAGACGCCTTGTCGGCCACCGGCCGCAAGTGGCTGCGCGGCCCGCGTGGCACCGGTTTCCTCTACCTGCGGCCGGAGTTGGCGCGCTCGATGGAACCCGCCCGGCTCGACCTGCACGGCGCGCAATGGACCGGCCCGCACGACTACCGGCTCGCGCCCGATGCCAGCCGCTTCGAGTTCTGGGAATGCGATGTCGCGGGCAGGCTCGGGCTGGGCGCCGCCGTGCGATACCTGCTCGAACTGGGCCAGGAAGACGTCTACGCCGCGATCGCGGCCCGCGCCGAGCACCTGCGCAAGGCGCTGCCGGAGATTCCCGGGGTGACCGTGCGCGACATCGGTCTGCGGCACAGCGGCATCGTGTCGTTCACCGTCGACGGCATCGACTCCGTCGAGGCGCGCGACCGGTTGCTGGCGCAGGACATCACGGTCACGGTCAGCCACGCCGGTTCGACCCTGCTGGATATGACCGGCCGTGGCCTCGCCTCCGTCGTGCGCGCCTCGCCGCACTGCTTCGTCGGCTTCGACGAACTCGATCGCTTCGTCGCCGCGGTGGCGGAACTGCGCGCTTGAGCCGCGAGCGGCCCGCGACACTCAGGCCAGATGCACCGCGAGTGCCCTGGCCACCAGAGCCTCGACGTCGGCGCCGGGTGCGACCAGACGCAGGCTGCGATTGGCCTGCGTGGTGGCGATGCCGTGCAGATTCGTCCACAGGGCGATCGCGCGGTCGCGCGGATCGGTCGTGCCCGCTGCCGCGCCGACCAGCTCGGCGAACCGCGCGAACAGCGGCAGGGTGACCGACCGCAGGTTCTCGCCGGAGCCTTCGAGCAGATCGTGCCGGAACATCAGGGTGAACATCTCCGGCCGCCGCGCGGCGAACTCGATGTACTCGGCGCTCATCCGCCCGAGACGGTCGCGCGCGGACTCGGCGTCCACCGCCGTGAACCGGTCGGCGAGGTCGGCGAACCCCCGCGCGGCAATGGCGGCCAGCAGTGCGCGGTGGGTCGGGAAGTAGCGCCGCGGCGCACCGTGTGAGACGCCCGCCGCCCGGGTGATCGCACGCAACCCCAGGTGCGCGGCGCCCACCTCCTCGAGCAGATCGACGCCGACGTCGACCAGTCGATCTCGCAGCGTCTCGCTCTCGGCCATGCGGACATTGTCTACGCCGGCCACGGCAGAACCACACTCCCGCACATAGACACTGTCTACGCGATGCGGTAGACAATGTCTACGCGTTCGTCTACGGAGGTCTCCATGTGGTACTCGCTGTTCAAGTACGTGCTGCTCGGTCCGCTGCTGCGGCTGCTGGGCAGGCCCGATGTCGCTGGGCTGGACAACATCCCGCGCACCGGGCCCGTGATCATCGCGGCCAATCACCTCGCCGTGATCGACTCGCTCTACCTCGCGCTGGTCGTCCCCCGGCGCGTGACGTTCCTGGCGAAACAGGAGTACTTCACCGGGACGGGCCTGCGCGGCCGGTTCAATCGGTGGTTCTACTCGGTCTCCGGGCAGGTTCCGGTCGACCGGACGGGCGGCGACGCGGCCGCGGGCGCACTGGCCGCGGCCACCCGCATCCTGGAAGCAGGCGGCGTCTGGGCGATCCATCCCGAGGGCACCCGTTCACCGGACGGGCGGATCTACCGCGGCCGCACCGGCACCCTGCGGGTCGCCATGGCCACCGGCGCGCCGGTCGTTCCGGTGACGCTGTCGGGTACCGATCGGGTGAACCCACGCGGCAGTCGTCTGCCGCGTTTCGGCAAAGTGCGCATCGAGTTCGGGACGCCGCGCCGCTACCCGCCCGCCGAGCAGCGCCACCTGGTGCGCGCCGCCACCGACGAGCTGATGCGCGAGCTGGCCGCGCGCTCGGGCCGGTGCTATGTGGATCGCTACGCGGCCACCTTCTCGTCGCTGTGACCTGGGGCCCCCGGAAAAGGGGTTAACGCCGCCCCGCGATGGCGGGATAGTGGGGGGAGGCCGGTTCCCGGCGACAGCTGGTGGTTAGGAGATGAACGTTGAGCAGGTTCACCGACGAAATGTATGCCACGGCGCGAAACTCCGAGCGCGGACTGGTAACCGGCGAGCCCAGCGCCCCGCTGCGGCGCACCTGGGCAGAGATCCACCGGATCGCCCGGCGCATGGCGGGCGGGCTGGCCGAAGCGGGCATCGGGCACGGCGACGCGGTCGGCGTGCTCGCGGGCATGCCGGTCGACATCGCCCCGGCCTGCCAGGCCGTCTGGATGCGCGGCGCGTCGATCACCATGTTGCACCAGCCGACTCCGCGCACCGATCTGGTGGTCTGGGCGCGCGACACCGAGACCGTGCTGACCATGATCGAAGCGCGCGCGGTCGTGCTGGGCGCGCCGTTCGAGGCGGCCGAGCCGCTGCTGCGCGAACGCGGCATCACCGTGGTGCGCATCGACCAGCTGCCCGACGGTCCCGACACCGACCCGGTACCCACCGCCGAGGGCGATATCGCGTTGCAGCAGTTGACCTCCGGGTCCACCGGCTCGCCCAAGGCGGTCCGGATCACGCACGAGAACTTCTTCGTCAACGCCCACGCCATGTTCGACCGGGTGAAATTCCAGCTCGACGACGATGTGATGGTCAGCTGGCTGCCCCTGTTCCACGACATGGGCATGGTCGGATTCCTCAGCGTCCCGATGCAATTCGGCGCCGAAGTGGTGTGCGTGACACCGCTGGACTTCCTCACCAGGCCGCTGCTGTGGGCCGAGCTGATCAGCAAGTACCGCGGAACCGTCACCGCCGCGCCGAATTTCGCCTACTCGCTGCTGGCCCGGCGGCTGCGACAGGCCGACGACGGCGCGTTCGACCTCAGCAGCGTGCGCTACATGTGGAACGGCGCCGAACCGGTGGACCCGGACACCATGGACGCTCTGGCCGCCGCCGGGAAACGCTTCGGGCTCAACCCGATGGCGCTCACCCCGGTCTACGGCATGGCCGAGACCACGCTCGCCGTGTCCATCCCCGACGCCGGTCACGGACAGGTGCTCGACGTCATCGATGCCGATCTGCTCGAAGCGATCGGCAAGGCGGTGCCCGTGCCGGAGGAGCACGGCCAGCCCGCCAACATCCGCAGACTGCCCACCCTCGGCTATCTGGTCGACCATCTGGAGGGCCGGATCGTCGACAGCGAACGTCAGCCGCTGCCCACCCGGTCGGTGGGTGTGATCGAATTGCGCGGCCCCGCGGTCACTTCCGGGTATGTGACGGTGGACGGATTCCAACCTGCCCAGGACGACGAGGGCTGGCTGGACACCGGCGACATCGGCTACTTCACCGACGAGGGGCTGATCGTGGTGTGCGGCCGGATGAAGGACGTGATCATCATGGGCGGCCGCAACATCTACCCCACCGACATCGAGCGCGCCGCGACCAGGGTGAGCGGCGTCCGTCCGGGTAACGCGGTGGCGGTGCGCCTCGACGCAGGCCAGAAGCGGGAGAGTTTCGCCGTAGTGGTGGAGAGCGGCAGCCACCAGAACCCCGAGGAGGTCAAGCGCATCGAGCGCGAGATCGTGCATTCGGTGTTCGCGGAGGTCGGCGCTCGGCCGCGCACCGTCACCGTGCTCGGCCCCGGCGCGCTGCCGAAGACCTCTTCGGGCAAACTGCGCAGGGCCGCGACCGCGATCCATCTGCCGCGCGGATGATCGGCCGGGCGCACCTCGTATCGAGCGAGGTGCGCCTCAGTGCACTTGGTTCTGCGCGGTCTCGAGACCCACGCGCAGCAGCAGCTCCACCGCGTCGGCGGCCTGCTCGACGATCACCGGGACCTCTTTGCGCTCCGGCGCGGAGAACGGCTTGAGCACGTAGTCGGCCGGATCCTGGCGGCCCGGCGGGCGGCCGATGCCGATGCGGGTGCGCAGGTAGTCCTTGGTGGTCAGAGCGCTGGAAACGGAGCGGAGACCGTTGTGGCCGCCCTCACCGCCGCCGCGCTTGAGCCGGATGGCGCCGAACGGAAGGTCGAGTTCGTCGTGCACGACGATCACCTCGGTCGGCGGTACGGAGAAGAACTTCGCCAGCGCGGCAACCGGCCGCCCGGACAGGTTCATGAACGACCGAGGCTTCGCGATCAGCACCTGGCGCCCGTCCAGCCGCGCCTGCAGCAGGTCGGCGCCGGATTTCTTGTGCACACCGAAACGGCCGCCGACGCGCTCGGCGAGCACGTCGGCGACCAGGAAACCCACATTGTGCCGGGTGCGCTCGTATTCGGGACCGGGGTTGCCCAGTCCGACGACGAGCGCGGGCCCGGCGGACGGTGCGCTGTTACTCAGCGCTCGCGCCCTCGGCCTCGGCCGTTTCCTCGCCCTCGGCGGGCTCGGCGGCCGGGGCGGCGATCACGTTGACGATCAGGATCTCCGCATCGGTGGCCAGCTCGACGCCCTCGGGCAGCTGCAGCTCGCCGGCGGTGATCTGGGTGCCCGCCTCGACGCCCTCGACGGAGACCTCGATGGCCTCCGGCAGCTTCATCGCGTCGGCCAGGATGGCGACGGTGGTTGCTTCCTGGGTGACCAGGGTGCCGGGGGCGGCGTCGCCGGCGACGGTGACGTTCACGTCGGCGGTGACCTTCTCGCCGCGCTTGATGATCAGCAGGTCGGCGTGCTCGATGTAGCGACGGATCGGGTGCACCACGACGGACTTGGTCAGCGCGAGCTGCTTCTGGCCGTCGATGACGAGGTTCAGCACCGCGTTGGTGCCGTGCTCACGCAGGATGGCGGCGAAGGCCTGGGCGTTCACCGACAGGTGCTGCGGGTCGGCCTGGTGGCCGTACAGCACGGCCGGGACGTTGCCCGCACGACGGGTACGGCGGGCGGCGCCCTTGCCGAACTCGGTACGTACGGATGCTTCGAGAAGGTTGACGTCGGACATGACTGGATCTACTCCTACGGCTCTTCCGGGCTGTCAGTTACACGTCAGGGGTTCCGCACACCTGACGGGGGTGGTCTACTCGTCGGGGCGAAGACCGAACGAGGACGGCCGGAAGCCGAGCCGCGTCGATCACGGTGCCGCAAAACTGGTCTGCGGTCACCCTCGCCGAGACAACCCGAACACCATACCCCAGCGCAGAGGCGCTCTTTGAATCGGGTGGTCACCGGCGGTTCGGCTCGCGCTCGAGCGAGTCGCGTACGCTGGCGTGGTTGCCGATCGGTTGTCTGCGAAAGGTTGTCTTGCGTTGAGCGCCTCCCCTGAGGGTGTTGTCGCGCCCGCACCCCGCGGGCTGTCCGCCGAGGTAGCCCGCCGGCGCACGTTCGCGGTGATCTCCCACCCCGACGCGGGCAAGTCCACGCTCACCGAGGCACTCGCCCTGCACGCCAGGATGATCTCCGAGGCGGGCGCGATCCACGGCAAGGCCGGGCGCAAGTCCACCGTCTCGGACTGGATGGAGATGGAGAAGGCGCGCGGCATCTCGGTCAGCTCGACCGCGCTGCAGTTCAACTACCGCGCCGCGGGGTCCGAGGTCGACAGCGTCATCAACCTGGTGGACACCCCCGGCCACTCCGATTTCTCCGAGGACACCTACCGGGTGCTCACCGCCGTCGACGCCGCGGTGATGCTGATCGACGCCGCCAAGGGCCTGGAGCCGCAGACGCTGAAGCTGTTCCAGGTCTGCCGCCACCGCGGCATCCCGGTGATCACCGTGATCAACAAGTGGGACCGGCCGGGCCGGGCTCCGCTGGAACTGCTCGACGAGATCGATGAGCGGATCGGCCTCACCCCCACCCCGCTGTTCCTCCCGGTCGGTATCGCGGGAGACTTCCGCGGCCTGCTGCGCCGCGGCCCGGACGGCGCGGCGCTCGAATACATCCACTTCACCCGCACCGCGGGCGGCGCGACCATCGCGCCGGAGGAGTCGCTGACTCCGGAGGCGGCCGAGGCGCGCGAAGGCGAGCCGTGGATCACCGCCGCGGAGGAGAGCGAGCTGCTCTCGGCCACCGGCCAGGACCACGATCAGGAGTTGTTCCTGGCCGGGCAGACCTCACCGGTCATCTACGCCTCCGCGATGCTGAACTTCGGCGTGCGGCAGCTGCTGGAGACCCTGGTGGCGCTCGCGCCCGCCCCGGGTCCGCGCCGCGATGTCGAGGGCAAGCCGCGCGCGACCGGCGACCCGTTCAGCGCGGTGGTGTTCAAGGTGCAGGCGGGCATGGACGCCGCCCACCGGGACCGGCTCGCGTTCATGCGGATCGTGTCGGGCGAGTTCGAACGCGGCATGGTGGTCACCCACGCGCAGACCGGGCGGCCGTTCGCCACCAAGTACGCGCTGACCGTGTTCGGCCGCGAACGCGCCACCGTCGACACCGCCTACCCCGGTGATGTCGTGGGCCTGGTCAACGCGACGGCGCTGGCTCCAGGGCACACGCTGTTCGTGGACAAGAAGGTGGAGTTCCCGCCGATCCCGTCATTCGCACCGGAGCACTTCGCCGTGCTGCGCGCCCGTAGCGCGGGCAAGTACAAGCAGTTCCGCAAGGCGATGGACCAGCTCGACTCCGAGGGCGTCGTGCAGGTGCTGCGCAACGACATCCGCGGCGACGCCGCTCCGGTCCTGGCGGCCGTCGGCCCGATGCAGTTCGAGGTGGTGACCGCGCGCATGCTCACGGAGTTCAACGTCGAGACCACGATGGAGCACCTCGGCTACACGCTGGCCCGGCGCACCGATGCCGCGTCGGCGGACGAACTCGGGCGGCAGCGCGGGGTGGAGGTGTTCACCCGCTCAGACGGTGCGCTGCTCGCGCTGTTCAGCGATAAATGGCGGCTGCAATACATCGAGAAGGAGCACCCGGCGCTCACCTTGGAGCCCCTGGTGGCCACCGCCGACTGAGTCAGCCGACCTCGGACTCCGGCCGCATCGGCGGGGCCCCGGGGTCGCGTTCGATCGAAGAGATGCCGTCTTCTTTCGCGATCAGGCCCCAGCGGCTCGACGTCAGCCGCAGGCTGGGCAGGTCGCTGAGGGAGAGCACCACTTCGTAGGTGCGTTCGTAGCCGGTGTGCGAGATGCGCCAGTGGCCGTCGTCGCAGCGGACGTAGCGGTCGGTGTAGAAGGCCGCGCCGCGCAGCAGCATGTTGTGGCCCGGAATGAGCACCGTGTCGGCGAGGTACCACGTGCCGGTCGCGGTGTCGCCGTCCACATCGATCTCCGGGTGGTCGCAGCGGTGTTCGGTGATCACGTGCGGCCCGAGCGTGTTGCGCATGAACGCGATGAACGCCTCGCGCGATTCGAACTGCAGATATTCGCTGTAGGTCGCGGTCGCCTCGGGCACCATGGTGTCGGCGAAGTCATCCCAGGATTTGGTGTCGAGGGTGCGCAGGTACCGGTACTTCAGCCGGGAGATCGCCGAGACGTCGTCCAGCTCCCGCTCGTCGCGGCCGCGGCCCGCCCGCGGATCGTCGCGCACCTGCCCGAAGTCGATGGTTCCCGCGTCGAAGCGCAGCCGGTCATCGGCGTCCGCATCCCCTTCACCGGCGCTGGTCGCCCGCCTGTCGCGGTTCGGACCCGCACCGACCGGGTCGAGATCTCGTTCCTCCGGCTCCGGTATGCCGGAATCGATGTCCACCCCGCCGCGCTCTTGGCCGACCGGGGGAAATCCCAGGTCGTCGCGCTGCGGCCCACCGGAGCCCGTGCCCCGGTCGTTACGCACTTGCCCAGCGATGCCCAAACCTGGGTCGCCGCGCCCCTGCCCGCCGGTTCGCTGATCCATACCCTCAACAATCCCATCCCGAGTGCCGGATTGGGAGGGTTGTATCAGATTGCTATCACGGCGAGCGGAACATTCCGGTCAAGATCAACTTCGTGGTCAACTTCCGATCGTGAAGCAGGTACGGCAGAAGTCCTCGCCGAACTCGGTCAGCCGGAGACTCTTGCGCACGATCTTCGGCGCCCGGCCCGCCTTCTTCAGCGCCGCCTCCACCACGGGCTGCACCTCGAGCACCATGTACCGGCTCAGCACCACCGGATCGTCCGAGGTCAGCGTCAACCCGAGGCGATTGAGATTGATCAGGTAGGACCGCGCGCGGTCGGGGTAGCGCACGCCGGCCTGCTCGGGCACCGAGGTGAGATCGCCCTGCACCAGTTCCGAGCCGATCCCCAGCGGCCGGTTGGTGCGCACGTCGACCGCGGGCTGCGGGCCGTTGAGCGCCATGAAGCGCAGGATGCGCGCCTCGTCGGGAGCGAGTTCGTCGAGGATGCGGTCGTAGGCCGGGTGCACGTCCTCGGTGAAGTAGACGTCGGCGGACCTGGCCAGCAGCGCGTCGCCACGGCGGCGCAACTCCTCGGTGCTCGCCGAGCGCAGGTAGGGGCCGACGGCCAGCGGCTGCTGCGAGGTGGGGCCGTTGGAGGTCGGGACGTAGCTGACGATCTCCCGGACCGAGCCCTCGGTGACGCCGAGGGCGCTGCGGGCGATGGAACGCAACGCGTTTCCGGTCCGCTCGGCGATCTCCGCCGAGGACTCCCCGTCCAGCGCGGCCTGGGTGATCTCCCTGGTGACCTCGTAGGTCGTGCCGACCGCCCATTGGCTTCCGCGCACGACGGTGCCCGCGGCCACTCCTGCCGCGCGGAACACGCCGCGGATCAGCCGTGCCTCATTGCTGATCTGCCGCTGTTCGACATCCGAACTGCGCTCGACGGCGCGGGAACCTGGCCGGGCCACGTCCTGTCCGGTCCTGTCGTCTGCCACGTTTTCTCCGATATCGCCGGGGGAACGAATCCGCTCCACAGATTACTTCCCCTTGTGTCGCGGGTCATTCGCACCGCCTGACTCGGACAGTGCGACCGGCACGCGGCGCGCAAATAGGGTTTCTGCGAGGAGGGGGTGCTAGTTTTGGGTGCCGGTGAGGCGGCGATCACCGGTGTATCGGCAGGAGGGTGTCGTGTTAGAGAGCGTATTCGGAATCCACCCCACGATCCTCCTCGAGCTCGTGACCATACCGCTTTTCACCGGCGTGATCGGCTACATCACCAACTGGACCGGCGTGCTCATGCTGTTCAAGCCGGTCGCCTTCCACGGTGTCCGAGTTCCCGGCCTGCGCGCGCTGTATCCATTCCTGCCCAAGCGAATTCAGGTCCTCCCGCTGCTCAGCTACGACGGCCGGTTCGGGTGGCAGGGCATCGTCCCGTCGCGCGCCGACAAGATGGCGAGCATCGCGGTCGACAAGGGCCTGGCCAAACTCGGCAGCGTAGCCGACTTTTACCGGGAGCTCGAGCCGGACAAGCTGGCCGAGCATCTCACCAGCATCGCCGACGCGCAGATCAAGGACATCGTCGAGGACATCCTGCGCCGCGAGCATCCTCAGCTCTGGTACAACCTGCCCGCCCAGGTGCGCGACATGGTGCATGCCAGGGTGCGCCAGCAGCTGCCGGAGATCCTGCGTGAGCTGACCGAGGAATTGGGCGCGAATATCGATCAGCTGCTCGACGTGAAGCAGATGGTGATCCGCTACTTCCAGGCCCGGCCGCATCTGCTCAACACGCTGTTCCAAGTGCTCGGCGCGAAGGAACTGCGATTCATGCAGAACTTCGGTTTCTACTTCGGCGCGCCGATGGGCGTGCTGCTGGTGGCCGTCCTGCATCTGAGCGGCTGGTCCAGCCTGGTCGTGCTGCCGATCGGCGGCGTGATCATCGGCTGGGTGGTCAACTGGATCGGCATCAATATGATCTTCGCGCCCGCATATCCGAAGTGGTGGGTCCCGTGGCGGCAGGGCCTGCTGATCAAACGCAAGTCCGAAATCACCGACGGATACGCGGAATTGGTTTCCAGCCAGGTGATCACCGTGGCGAATATCGGCGACGAGTTGCTCAACGGCCCGCGTTCGGATCGCACCATGCAGATGCTGGAGGACACGCTGCGCCCCGCCGCCGACCGCGCGCTCGGCCCCGCGCGTCCTGCGGTCAAGTTCATGCTCGGCAGCCGCGAATACGACTCGTTGCAATCGACCTTCACCAACGAAGCCATGTCCATCGCGCCGATCGCGTTCGCCGACCCGGAGTTCAATGTCCGCCAGGGCAGGCAGATCAACGAATACATCGCCAGGCAGATGGCGATGTTGTCGCCGCCGGACTTCGTCGACATGCTTCGCGCGGCCATCAAACAGGATGAATGGCTCCTTTTCGTCCATGGCGGCGTGCTGGGGCTCTTCGCCGGATACGCTCATATCCTGATCTTCGGAACGGGAGTGGCGACATCATGGCTGTAGCGAGTCCGGACGACGGCGATCTCGAGGCCGTCGAGCACCTCGACGCGACGGCGGCGAATGCCGGGCCATCGCAGGAGATCGCCCGACGGCCGGCTTCGGACATCGCTCACACCGACGAATTACCGAGACGGGTCACGGTTCCCGTGGCAACCGTGCGCGCCGCGACGGGCGTCGCACGGGTCGCGTGGACCGCCGTCACCGGGGTGACCTCCTGGGGAGTCGGCACCGCGGTCGACGTCACCTCGACCGTCGTGCGGCGCAGCATCGAGGGAGCGCCGCCGCGAGAAGTGCTGGCCGAGGCGGAGTCCGAAGTCCGTGACGCGATGCGCAAAGCGCTCGGCCTGTCCGCCGCCGCGCAACCGCCCGCGCAGGACGCCGTGCCGACGCTGCGCGAGCAGGGCGCCGCGCTGCTGCGGTTGTCGGCGAGCCCGCACGGCGAGGACGACAACCATCCGGCCTTCGCCGGCATGCTCGCCGAACTGACCCCCGACGAGGCGCGCATCCTGCGTTTCCTGCACCTGGACGGGCCGCAGCCCTCGATCGACATCCGCACCGGCCGCCCGCGCGCGCTCGGTTCCGAACGCCTCGGCTCGATGCTCACCCTGATCGGCGAGCACGCGGGCCTGCGCTTCCCCAATCGGATCCAGCAGTACCTGACAAACCTGCGCAGACTGGGCCTCGTCGAGCACGCGCGCGAGCCGGTCGGCAATCCGAACCGGTATCAGCTGCTGGAGGCGCAGTCACCGGTGCGGGAGATGCTGAAGCGGTCCGGCTTCGGCACCAAGGTGATCTACCGCAGCGTGGTGCTCACCGACTTCGGCGCGGACTTCGTGCGCACCTGCCTGCCCGTGGTGGTGCAGGACGGACGCGCCTCGGGGCACTAGGGTTCCCAGCCGCGCAGCGCCAGCTCGGCCACCCGCTGCAATTCGGCCCGGCTCGCGCCGTCCCGCGCCGCCTGGGACATTCCCTGCATCACCGTGCCGACATAGCGAGCCAGCGTGCGCGCGTCCAGGTGATGCGACAGGACGCCCGCGTCGATGTCGGCCTGGATGCGCGCGGCGAACGCGTCGATGTTCCGGTTGCGCATGTCGCGCAGGAAATCGGCGATCTCGGCGCTCGTGGTGTTGACGCCCGCGCTGATCACCAGACAGCCGTGCGGGCACTCCGGCCGGGTGTACTCCACCGCCGCCTCACGCAGGATGCGCCGGACCGCCGCGTCGGCGGTGCCCTCCTCGGCGAGCGCCCGCGTGACGAATCCGCCGTAGCGCGCGCCGAATTTCGCGACGACCTCGGCGAACAATGTCTTCTTGTCCCCGAACGCCGCGTACAGGCTGGGCGCGCCGATTCCCATCGCCGCGGTCAGGTCTCCGATCGACGTGGCCTCGTACCCGCGTTCCCAGAACAGCCGCATGGCCTTCTCCAGCGCGGCGTCCCGGTCGAAGGATCGGGGCCGCCCGCGGGTCGTGGTACTCATGCCGCAATTTTATAGCGGTCACTAGAGAATGTGCTACCTTTCTTTCTGTAGCGACCGCTAGAGAAAGGGGCCTGTGATGGGCGCACTGACGGGCAAGACGGCACTGGTGACCGGAAGCAGCCGGGGTATCGGCCGGGCGATAGCGGAACGACTGGCCCGTGACGGCGCACGGGTGGCGGTTCACTACAACAGCGACGAGCAGGCCGCGAAGGCGACCGTGGCCGCGATCGAGGCGTCCGGCGGCGCGGCATTCGCGATTCGCGCCGAACTGGGCGTGCCCGGTGACGCCGAGGCGCTGTGGGCGGCCTTCGACGCGCACGCCGACGGCTTGGACATCCTGGTGAACAATGCCGGCACCGACGGCATCCGGGAGCCGATCGCCGGGACCGACGAGGCGGCGTTCGACCGGGTCTTCGCGATCAACGCCAAGGCGCCCTTCTTCATCACTCGTCTCGGCCTGGATCGGTTGCGGCCGGGCGGGCGGATCGTCAACATCTCCACCGGCCTGACCCACGGCGCGTACATGCCGCAGCTGATCGCCTACACCATGACCAAGGGCGCGATCGACAGTTTCACCAGCGTGCTCGCCAAGGAGGTCGGGGCGCGCGGCATCACCGTGAACGCGGTGGCCCCGGGCATCATCGACACCGACATGAACGCGAACTGGCTGCGCAACGCCGAAACCCAGGCGGCGGTGGCGGCGATGTCCCCGCTGAAACGAGTGGGGCAGCCCGCCGACGTGGCCGACGTGGTCGGATTCCTCGCCTCCGACGAGGCGCGCTGGGTGACCGGGCAATGGATCGATGCCACCGGCGGCGGACTGCTGTAACGGCCAGGGGATTGCCCCGCCCACGGTTCCTTTTCGCGACGCCCGCTACGGAACGGCATCGCCCGGCCGCTCCCATTAGGCTTGAGCACCGTGCTGTCAGTTGTGCCGAGTCCCGTCACCGTGCGGGCGCCGTCGAAGGTGAACCTCCATCTCGGAGTGGGCGACCTGCGTGCCGACGGCTACCACGACCTGACCACGGTGTTCCAAGCGCTGTCCCTGAGCGACGACCTGGAGATCTCCCCCTCGGGTTCGCTGGCCGTCCGGGTCACCGGAGAGGGCGCCGCGGACGTGCCGACCGACCGGACGAACCTGGTCTGGAAGGCGGCCGTCCGGCTCGCGCACCTCGGCGGCCGCGCTCCCCTGGTGGAAATCGCCATCGCCAAAGGCATTCCGGTAGCCGGGGGTATGGCGGGCGGGAGCGCCGACGCCGCCGCCGCGCTGGTCGGGCTGAACGAGCTGTGGGACCTGGGATTGTCCAGGGAGGAACTGGGCGCGGTGGCGGCCGAACTCGGCAGCGATGTGCCGTTCGCCCTGCACGGCGGCACCGCGCTCGGCACCGGCCGCGGGGAGCGCCTGCTGCCGGTGCTGTCGCGCAATACCTTTCACTGGGTGCTCGCCTTCGCCAAAGGCGGCCTGTCCACGCCCGCGGTCTTCGCCGAACTCGACCGGTTGCGCGAGCACGGCGATCCGCCTCGGGTCGGTGAACCGCAGCAGTTGATGCAAGCGCTGGCCTCCGGCGACGCGCACCAGCTCGCACCCTTGCTCGGCAACGACCTCCAGGCGGCGGCGGTGTCGCTGAAGCCGGAACTGCGCCGCACGCTGCGGGCGGGCGTCACGGCGGGCGCGCTGGCCGGGCTGGTGTCCGGCTCCGGGCCCACGTGCGCGTTCCTGTGCGAGAGCGAGGAATCGGCGATCTCGGTGGCCGCCGAACTCGCGGGCGCGGGCGTGTGCCGCAGCGTGCGGACGGCCGGCGGACCCGTGCCGGGCGCGCGCATTCTCAGCGCCGACCCATCGGGGAAGCACTGAACGCCGCGAATCGCGGATGCCCGAGCCGCCCCGGCTCGCATGGCAGACAGCAGCAGGCTCTCGCCGAGCCGGGTGGCGCCTGCGCGGTCCTGCCGACAAGCGGACGAAGCGCACCGTCCGCCGCGGCTTGGTCATGCAACGGCGATCCGGCCGATAGCCGCCCGGTCGAGCGCTTCTCGGCTCCGTGCAGGCGTCCGGTCCCGGGAGCAGCGGTGCGGAGACGACCGTCGCAGACCCGCGCATCCGTCAGGATCCGCCGCGCCGGGGTCGGCACGGGCCGTCCGCCGGTGATCGCGGCGATCCACTGACGGCCACGGGCATCTGAATCGCGCGACCGGTGCGACGCCTTGCTCAGGGCAGCGCGTCGGCGAGCCGATCGACCTGATCGGCATCGCGCCCGTAGCAGTAGAACATCACCTCGTCCGCGCCCAGATCGCCGAATGCGGCGATGGTGGCGCGGATCTGCGCGGGCGTGGTGAGCATTCCGGCGAGGAAGCCCTCGGCGTAATCGCTGAACGCGTAGTAGGCGCCCATCGACGCGCGGGCGTCCTCGATGACGTGATCCGGGCCGAGAGCCACGTTGACCTGGGCGACGATCCTCGGCTCGCCCGAGCGGCCGTGGTCGGCCCAGGAACGGCGCACGGTGTCGAAGAGGTTGCCCGCCCAGGAGGGCGGCGCGGCGGCGAGGAATCCGCCGCCGAACCGCCCGACCCGTTCGAGCGCGGCGGGCTGGAAACCGCCGAACAGGATCTCGGGCCCTTCCGGGCGCAGCGGCGCGGGGCCGATCGGCCCGCACTCGTCGCTGTAGGCCTCTCCCGCCCATAGGCGGCGCAGGAGCGCGAGTTGCTCGTCGAGGCGGCGGCCGCGGGTGCGCGGGTCGGTGCCCGAGGCGAGGTGGTCGTCGGCGCGGCCGCCGACGCCGAGGCCGAGCACCAGCCGTCCGCCGGTCATCCGGTCGAGCGTGGCGGTCTGTTTGGCGAGCAGCACCGGATCGCGCAGCGGCGCGAGCAGCACTTCGGTCTGCACCTTGACGCGGCTGGTCGCGCCGGCGATCGTGGCCAGCGCGATCAGCGGTTCGGGGTTGTCGTAGACCAGCCGGTCGAGCAGGCCGAGGGTGCGGAACGGGCCCGCGTCGGCGCGCCGGGCCCAGTCGAGCAGGGCGGCGGGATCGGAAATGGGCAGGCCGAGGCCGACGTGCATGGAATTCCTCCAGGGAAGCGATGCGGAATGGGACGGGTGCCGCCCGCCGACACCTCGAGGCGAGGTGGGCGTCCCACTCTGCGGCTGTACTTCTGGGGAACGCCGGATCGGTTGCATGGAACGAACAGTGTTCGTTCGCCGATCAATCTAAACGAACATCGTTCGTCTCGCAAGCTCTCCCGCTGCTCGCCGGGCGAACGGACGCCCCGCCCGGGTCGGTACGCTGGCCCGGGGCGCTCATCGGAGCGCCCCCGCAAGACACGGAAGGATCCATGTCCAACCTGATCAATCTCGAACAGGTCCACAAGAGCTTCGGGATCAAGCCGCTGCTGGACAACGTCTCGCTCGGCGTGCACGCGGGCGAACGGATCGGAGTCGTCGGCCTCAACGGCGGCGGCAAGACCACCCTGCTCGAGGTGCTCACCGGTATCGAGGAACCGGACAGCGGCCGGGTCAGCCGGCTCGGCGGCCTGCGCATAGCGGTGGTGACCCAGCGCGGCGTGCTGCCCCCGGGGGCGACGGTCGGTTCGGTGGTGCTGGCCGGGCTGGCCGACGACGCCATGACCGACGAGGTCGCCGAACACGAGTGGGCTGCCGACCCGCGCATCCGCTCGGTGATGGAAGGCATCGGCATCGCCGATCTCGGCTTGGACACCTCGGTGGACAATCTCTCCGGCGGCGAGCGCCGCCGGGTCGCGCTCGCCGCCGCGCTGGTGCGTGAACTCGACCTGCTGGTGCTCGACGAGCCGACCAACCACCTGGACGTGGAGGGTGTGCAGTGGCTGGCCGCGCATCTGCTCGGCCGCCGCAGCGCCCTCGTCGTGGTGACCCACGACCGCTGGTTCCTCGACACCGTCGCCACCAACACCTGGGAAGTGGTCGGCGGCAAGGTCGAGAGCTACGAGGGCGGCTACGGCGATTGGATCTTCGCCCGTGCCGAGCGCGCCCGCCAGGCGGACGCGTCCGAGGCCCGGCGGCGCAATCTGGCCCGCAAGGAATTGGCTTGGCTGCGACGCGGCCCGCAGGCGCGCACGTCCAAGCCGCGCTATCGGGTCGAGGCCGCCGAGGCCCTGATCGCCGACGTGCCGCCGCCGCGCGACAGCGTCTCGCTGGCGGCCTTCGCGCGCAAACGCCTCGGCCGCGTCGTCGTCGAACTGGAAGACGCCACGCTCACCACCCCGGACGGCCGGGAACTGGTGCGGGACCTGACCTGGCGGCTGGCGCCGGGCGAGCGCGTCGGCCTTGTCGGCGTCAACGGCTCGGGCAAGACGACGTTGCTGCGCGCCTTGGCCGGAGACACCGGCGCGATCTGGGCCGGGGGCAAGCGCGTCCAGGGCCAGACCGTCCAGATCGGCTGGCTGCGCCAGGAACTCGACGACCTGCCGACCGGCCTGCGGGTGCTGGAGGCGGTGCAGCAGGTCGCACAGCGAATCATGCTGGGCGACAAGGAGGTCTCCGCCGGCCAGCTGGCCGAGCGGCTCGGCTTCACCCCAGCCCGCCAGCGCACCCCGGTCGGCGACCTGTCCGGCGGCGAGCGGCGGCGCCTGCAACTGACCCGCATCCTCATGTCCGAGCCGAACGTGCTGCTACTCGACGAGCCGACCAACGACCTGGACATCGACACCCTGCAACAACTGGAGGACCTGCTCGACAACTGGGCGGGCACGCTGGTCGTGATCAGCCACGACCGGTATCTCATCGAGCGGATCTGCGACTCGACCTGGGCGCTGTTCGGCGACGGCAAGCTCACAAACCTGCCCGGGGGCATCGAGGAGTACCTCACCAGGCGCGCGGCCATCACGGCGAGCCGGAACCGCGCCGCCGCGCCGGAGGCCAAGGCCGCCGACGCACCGGCCACCGACTCCGCCACCTACCGCGCGGCCCGCAAGGAACTCACCCGGCTGGAACGCGCCATCGACAAGCTTTCCGAACGCGAGCAGCGCTTGCACTCGGCGCTCGCCGACGCGGCCACCGAGCCGGACAAGCTGGTCACCTTGGGCGCGGAACTCAAGCAGGTGCTCGCGGAGAAGGAGACGGCCGAGGAGCGCTGGCTGGAACTGGCCGACGGCGTGTGAGGCCCGCTACGGCGGGACTCGACCTGCCCCGACGCCTATCCCAGCCAGTGCCGTCCGAACAAATCGTGCGCGGCCTCGAGATTGGCGGAGATGTTGGCAACGACGTCATCGCGCTGCAAACCGACTCCGCACGGGCCGCTTCCTAGCCACAGGGAGGACAGCAGCGAGTAGGAGGCCAAGAAGAGGAAGTACGGGTGGGTGTAAGTACGTATCGTCGCCGCACTGCTGACAAACGGTGAGAAAGACTCGCCGTGAAACCTGTCATTTCGCGCCGTGTACAGCAGTCCGGACAACAAGACCGCTGACCGGACAGGCAGGCTCAAAGTGACATCGACGCCCTGCAGATCCACCTTCTCGCCGCTCAAGGCACGACGAAGCAACATGGCGCCTTTACGGTGATCCGCATGGTCGCCGTTCGATCCGTACCGCGTTTGCAGTACCGACAGCAGCGTCGCGAAATCCTGATCGCCCACCCCGGCCAAACGGCGGTTCGGCTGATGTCGATGGCGCTCCTCGGGATCCACCAACGACCCGAAGTCGATAACCAAGCGCTTGAAGAGGTACTCACACGACTGCGCCGGTATGTCCGCCAGCAGCAGAGACAGAATCCCACTATCCAGTCCCGATCCCGCTGCCAGCTTCTTCAGGCGATCGGTCACGTTTCCGGATGCCGCGCGTTTCGTCGCGGCTTCGAACGCTTTCCACACCGAATCGAACGCGATATCCACCCGCGCAGGAATGCTGTCGTATGCGTCCACCAGGTAAGACACCTGACGGTGATACTCCACACCCCCGACGTTCGGCAGCTCCAACGGCCGAAACAGTGGCCGATTCATCTGCGCGACACGCTCGGCGAAAGCCCGTTCGATCGGTAACGGGCGACGTGGTTGCTGCACACCGGCTTTGGACCACTCAGCGATCGCGGCGATCCGCTCCCGACGGTGAAAGTTTCGGTCGCCCTGAACCATCCCACCCCTTCTCCGGGTGCCTCTCACCAACGAAAACGGCTGTTGCCGAACACTGGGCTCCCCGACGGATGCGGTCGGCTGATGCGTGATGAATGGCACGTCGCGATGCCAGGCCACACTATCAACGCGTAACCTCCAAACCAATCTCGCGATGGGTCGGTGCGGCCAGGGAGCCGCGCGAGTCGCTCGCCATTGATCAGAACAGTTGGTACCGCGTGGGACAAACCGCGAACTCGAGATTCGACTCTTGCACCTGCTTACCCCATGGGGGTATGTTCAGACAGGGGTACCCCCCGACCGTATGAGAATCTGGATGCGAAGGAGTCGGACATGCCCACTACCACCTACACCGTCACGGGGATGACCTGCGGGCACTGCGTCAGCTCCGTCAAGACCGAGATCGGCAAGATCGACGGCGTGACCGGCGTGGATGTGGATCTCGCCAGCGGCGCCGTCCGCGTCGACAGCACCGCGCCGATCGCCGACGCCGACATCGTCGCCGCGGTGGACGAAGCGGGCTACGAAGTCGCCGTCTGATCCGGACCGTTCGCGTGGCTCCTCGCTCCGGCCGATGCCGGTACGGGGAGCCACCGCCTTGTGCGCAGTGCTACGCCTGGGCCGCCAGGCGGACGAAGGCGGCGGTGTCCAGGGTTTCGCCGCGGGCGGTGGGGGCGATGCCCGCGGCGAGCAGGCGGCGCTCGGCTTCGGCGGGCGAGCCCGCCCAGCCGGCGAGCGCGGCGCGGAGGGTCTTGCGGCGCTGCGCGAACGCGGCGTCGACGACCGCGAAGACGCGGCGGCGATGCTCGGCGTCCATCGGCCACGGGGACTGGGCGTAGCGGTCGATCCGGACCAGCCCCGACTCGACTCGCGGAACCGGCCAGAACACCTGGGTGCCCACCGCCCCCGCACGCCGGACCGTCCCGAAGAAGCCCGCTTTCACACTGGGCACGCCGTAGGTGCGACTGCCGGGATCGGCGGCAAGCCGATCGGCCACCTCCGCCTGCACCATGACCAAAGCGACCGCGATGCCGGGCAATTCGGCGAGCAGATGAAGCAGCACGGGCACTGCCACGTTGTACGGGAGATTGGCCACCAGCGCGGTCGGCGCCGCGGGCAGATCCGCGGCGGTGACGCGCAGCGCGTCCGCCTCGACCACCGACAGGCGCGCCGCCAGATCCGGCGCCCGGTCCGCGACCGTCAACGGAAGGTGGCGCGCCAGCACGGGATCGATTTCGACCGCGACCACCGAGTCCACCACGTCCAGCAGCGCGAGGGTCAGCGAACCGAGACCGGGCCCGACCTCGAGCACCACGTCCCCGCGCCCTACCCCGGCGGCCGCGACGATCCGCCGCACCGTGTTCGCGTCGTGCACGAAGTTCTGCCCGAGTTGCTTGGTCGGCCGCACCCCCAGCCGCTCGGCGAGCACCCGCACTTCGGCGGGCCCGAGCAGCGCCGCACTTCCACGAGCGGAGATTTCAGGTTCGGACACCTCGAGAATCTATCAACCGCGCCGCGACGCCCCCGGCGTCCGGTGCAGCGTCAGCTGATACCGAGCCGGCCGGTGCAGGCGGGCCACGCGCCCCAGCCCTGCCGCTGGCGGGTGATCTCGGCGATGGCGATCTGCTCTTCCCTGGTGGCCATGTCGGCGCGGGGGGCGTACCGCAGCCCACCCTGCCGCTCCCAGGTGCCCTGGTCGAACTGCACACCGCCGTAGTAGCCGTTACCGGTGTTGATCGACCAGTTGCCGGTCGACTCACAGCGGGCCAGCGCGTCCCAGATCGCGCCGTCGCGCACCGGCGGCACCTCGGTGCCCGGCTTGGCGCCCTTGCGGACGGTCTTCGGCTGCGCCGCCACGGTCACCGTGGAACCGACCGCCTGACGGTCCACTTCCTGGCCGTTGACCATGGTGACCGCGAACGTGACGTCCTGGACGCCGGGAGCGCCGGGTGCCTCGACCACCGTGCGGCTCATGTTCATGGTCGGGTCTTCGATGACGTTCTCCGGCGGGTCCAGCGGCAGCGTCTCGGTGTGCTGTTCTACCCGCTTGCGCGTCACGGTGACGCGCAAGCCGTTCGTCACCGGAGTGGACGCGGCCGGTTCGACGGAATCCTGCTCGATCAGCGGGACGCCCGCCACCTCGAGGAATTTGCCGACGGTGGGGGCGGCGGCGCGCACGTCCACCGGGTTACCGATGCCGTCGACCAGCGAGACCACGCGCGGGGTCGCGATCATGAGCGTGGCGCCCTGCAACGGGAGCCGCTCGTCGCGTGCGGGCGAGACGTACACCTCTTTCGAGATCTTCAACTGCTCGAGCGCCTCCCCCGCGGTCACGCCGGTGGTCCAGACCCGCTGCGTCATCCCGTCGACGGACAGATCCACCTCGCGGGCGCGGTTGAGCGTGATGGTCGCGCCGTCGCCGATGTGCGCGGCCAGGGCCGGCGCCACCTTGTCCCGATCGGTCACGGCGAAGCCGGCGGCCTTCAGCACACCGCGCACGTCGCGCGACATGGTGGTCTGGAAGAGTTTCTCGCCGTCCACGACGACGGTCACCGTCTTGCGATTCACGATCGCGAGGCCGGCGCCGATGATCAGCGTCAGCAGCAGCGCGCCGACCGCGATGTGCAGCAGCGGCGAACGCGACTGGTTGATCCGCGTGAAGGGGGACATGGTCACAGCACGATAACGAGGGGGGCGGGCGCGGACAACAGCAAGCTCAGGAACAGCGCCTTTTCAATATCACGATCAAATATCGACCCCGCAGGTAAATCACGAAACGGAACATCGAAAGTGACATAGGACACATTTCGCATACACCGATGCATTCCGGGCATCCGTGAGCGCCCACGGGTATGCGGGCGCGGCGCTCAGAGCCGGTAGACGCGCCGCGCGTTGTCCGTGGTGATCTTCGCCAGTTCCAGCGGATCCTGGCCGCGCACTTCGGCCAGCGCCCGCACGGTGTACGGCAGGCAATACGGCTCGTTCGGCGCTCCGCGGAACGGATGCGGGGTCAGATACGGCGCGTCCGTCTCGACCAGGATCTGGTCGTCGGGCACCACCTTGGCCGCTTCCCGCAATTCGTGCGCGTTCTTGAAGCTCACCGTCCCGGAGAAGCTGAGGATGTAGCCCTCCGCCACGCAGGACAGCGCCATGTTCGTGTCCGAGGAGAAGCAGTGGAAGATCACCCGGTCCGGCGGGCCCTCGTCCAGCAGCACGGTCAGCAGGTCGTGATCGGCCTCGCGGTTGTGGATCATGAGCGGCTTGCGGACCCGCTTGGCCAGGTCGATGTGCCAGCGGAAACCGTCGATCTGCGTCTCGATGTCGGCGCAGCCGTCCAGCTTGCCCGGCCAGTAGTAATCGAGGCCGGTCTCGCCGACGGCGACCACCCGCGGGTCGTCGGCCAGGCGCTCCAGCTCGGCCTTGGCGTCGTCGTCGAGTGCGTTCGCCCTGGTCGGATGCAGCGCGACGGCGGCGTACACGCGATCGTCCCAGTGCGCGGCCCGCACCGCCCACTGCGCGGCGGCCAGGTCGTCGGCGACGGTGACCACTCGGCCGACGCCCACCGAGGCGGCGCGGTCGACGATCGCGGCGGTGGACGCCGCGTCGGTCGCTCCGCAGGCGTCCAGGTGGGTGTGCGCGTCCACGATCGGCGCCAGCGGCTCGGGCAGCTCCGGCGCGGGACGTCCTGCGCTCATCGGCGGCCACCGCGCGGCGCGGACGCGGGGACCCGCGCGTCGGCGCAGGGCATATTCACGCGAGCGAAAGAATGCACGCGCATTACAGTAGACACACCATGAGCGAAGCTGACCGCCCCGCCTTCTACATCACCACGGCCATCGCCTACCCGAACGGCGCGCCGCACATCGGGCACGCGTACGAGTACATCTCGGCCGACGCCATCGCCCGCTTCAAGCGCCTCGACGGTTACGACGTGTTCTTCATGACCGGCACCGACGAGCACGGCCAGAAGATGCAGCAGGCAGCGGCCGCCGAGGGCCTCCCGGTGGAAGAGCTCGCGGCGCGCAACTCCGACGTGTTCGAGGCGCTGGACAAGACGCTCGACATCTCCTTCGACCGGTTCATCCGCACCACCGACGACGATCACCAGGTGGCCAGCGCGGCCATCTGGGAACGGATGCTGGCCAACGGCGACATCTACCTGGGCAACTACTCGGGCTGGTACTCGGTGCGCGACGAGGCGTTCTACACCGACGAGGAGACCACGGTGCTGGAGGACGGCACCCGCATCTCGACCGAGTCCAAGACGCCGGTCACCTGGACCGAGGAGTCGAACTACTTCTTCCGGCTGTCGGCCTACCAGGACAAGCTGCTGGCGCTCTACGAGGAGCACCCGGAATTCATCGCGCCCGCCACCCGGCGCAACGAGATCGTCAGCTACGTCAAGGCCGGCCTGAAAGACCTGTCCATCTCGCGCACCACCTTCGACTGGGGTGTGCCGGTGCCCGGCCACCCCGACCACGTCATGTACGTGTGGGTGGACGCGCTGACGAACTACATCACCGGCGTCGGCTTCCCCGACACCTCTTCCGCCGCCTTCGGCAAGTTCTGGCCCGCCGATGTGCACATCATCGGCAAGGACATCACGCGGTTCCACACGGTGTACTGGCCCGCGTTCCTGATGTCGGCCGGTATCGAGCTGCCCAAACGCGTGTTCGTGCACGGGTTCCTGTACAACAAGGGCGAGAAGATGTCCAAGTCGGTCGGCAACGTGGTCGACCCGCTGGAACTGGTCGAGAACTACGGCTTGGACGCGGTGCGCTTCTTCCTGCTGCGGGAGATCTCCTACGGCCAGGACGGCAGCTACAGCCACGAGGCCATCGTGGGCCGGATCAACAGCGACCTGGCCAACGAGTTCGGCAATCTGGTGCAGCGCAGCACCAAGCTGGTCGCACGGGACTGCGGCGGCGCGGTGCCGACCCCCGGCGAGTTCACCGCGGACGACCGCGCGCTGCTGGATCTGGCGGGCGGTCTGCTGGAACGCTGCCGGGCCGAGTTCGACGCGCAGCAGATGCATCTCGCGCTGGAGGCGATCTGGCTGACCCTGGGCGAGACCAACCGGTACTTCTCCGCGCAGGCGCCGTGGGCGCTGGCGAAGTCCGGTACGCCGGAGGATCTCGCCCGCGAGGCCACCGTGTTGTACGTGACGCTGGAAGTGCTGCGCATCGTCGCGATCCTGGTGCAGCCGGTACTGCCGGGGTCGGCGAGCCGCATCCTCGACCAACTGGGGCAACAGAGCCGGACGTTCGCAGATATCGCGACCCCGATCGAGCCCGGACTGACGCTGCCCGCGCCGGAACCGGTGTTCCCCAAGTACGTCGAGCCGAAGGACTGATCGCTGCGGCCCAGCGTCGCGGCGGGCCGGAACGATAAGGCGCACAACACTTTCGCCGTGCTGCGCGGCACCATGCCCACGGGTGGATCCACCTGCCTTCCCACCGTGGAATGCGTTGTCGGATAATGAAACACCGGTTCGCGGCCTGGCGACACCCCGGACCGTGTGCGATCGGTACGACGACGTTCCGTTCGGGATCGGTTCCGGCACAGAGAGGGCACACATGGGCCAGCAGCACGCGACGGCATCCGCTCAGCGGTCCGGTTTCGCCGAGCGGCATCGGGCGGCACGCGAAGCCGTACTCGCGTCGCAACGCGGCAGGCTGGTCGAGGCGATGGTGAAGTCCGTGGACAGCAAGGGCTATCCGGCCACCACGCTCACCGACATCGTGGCCACGGCCAGGGTTTCGCGCACCACCTTCTACGACCATTTCGCCAACAAAGAGGAGTGCTTCGCCGAGGCGGTGCACACCGGGGTCGACATCGTCGCGACCCGGATCGCCGAGGAACTCGCCCAGTTGCCGCCGGACGCCGACGCCTACGCGAAGATCGAATCCATCGTGGTGACCTTCTGCCGGACCGTCGCCACCGAGCCGGATTTCGCCCGGCTGGTGCTGGTGGAATCGTTCAAGGTGAACCAGGAGGCCGTCGGCTACCGCGACCTGGCCGTCGACCGGTTCGCCCAGCTGTATCGGGTGTTCTACGACCAGGCTCGCGCGGCGGACCCAACGCTCCCGGAACTCTCCGACGGGCTGATCGCCCTGATCCCGGACGCGATCGGCGAACGGACACGGCGGGTGATCGTCTCCGACGGACCCGCGCGGGTGCCGGATCTGGCGCCGCTGTTCGTCGAGTTCGTCATGACCGCCCTGGGGCTGGCGGTTCCCTCCTGACTACCGCGACTGCCGTGCGGGCCTTTCACCGTGCGCGGCCGGTAACCCACCCGTCGTCCCTTGGGGTACCGGCCACGGGTCTCACTTCCAGCGGCCGAGCAAGGTCTCGATCTCCTTGGTCAGCACGGCTTGCAGGAAGGGGCCGAAGGTGATCCGTGCGACGCCCTGATCGGCGAGGGCGGCCTTGTCGGCCTGGTCCGGCGCGACGGTGGCGCTGATCGGCAGCGGCAGTTCACCGGTCAGACGGCGCATGTCGGCCTCGGCGTGGCGGCCCACCGGGAACAGCACGTCCGCGCCCGCCTCGGCGGCCAGCTTCAGGCGCTCGATGGCACGGTCGACGCGATCGGAAGCCTCGCCGTCCTGACGCAGGAACAGATCGGTGCGCGCGTTGATCACCAGGTGCACACCCGCCGCGTCGGCGGCCTCGCGCAGGCCGTGCACGAGGTCGGCGTGCTCCTGCGCCGCGCGCAGCCGCTTGCCCTCGCTGTGCACCGTGTCCTCGATGTTGAGCCCGATCGCACCCGCTTCCAGCAGCCCGTCGACCAGCCGGGCCGGCTCCTGCCCGTAGCCCGACTCGATGTCGACCGACACCGGAACGTCCACCGCGGCCGTGATCTGCCGTACCCGGGTCATCGACTCGTCGAACGTCATCTTCTCCCCGTCCTCGCGGCCGATCGAGTCGGCCAGCGGGTGACTGCCGACCGTCAAGGCCGGAAAGCCCGCCGCCACAGCGACTTTCGCGGACCAGGCATCCCACACCGTGGGGAAGACTCCGGGATCCCCCGGCACGTGCAATCCGAGGAACGTCGTGGCCTTGCTCTCCAGAGAAGTCATACCGATGATCATGCCCGCCGCACCACCTCGGGTCGACTACCCGCGGCGGAGCGAAACCTCACAGGGACGCGGTCGGCCTACGAGGTGCGGCGCGCGGTGAGAACCGCGTCGTAGAGTTCGCGACGGGAAACGGCGTGGACGGCGGCGACCTCCGCGCAGGCATCCTTGAGGCGGGCGCCCGCGGCGGTCAGCGATTCGACGGCGTCGACCAGGTCCGCGGGGTCGGCGGCGGAAGGCTGGGCGCCCGCCAGCACCACCGTGATCTCGCCGCGCGCGCCCTCGACGGCCCACTGGGCGAGTTCGGCCAGGGTGCCGCGCACCACTTCCTCGTAGGTCTTGGTCAGCTCCCGGCAGACGGCGGCGCGGCGGTCCGGCCCGAGGATCTCGACCGCGTCGGCCAGGCAGTCGGCGAGCCGGTGCGGCGCCTCGAAGAAGACGCAGGCACGTGATTCGGCGGCCAGCGTGCGCAACCATTCCCGGCGCTGGCCGGATTTACGCGGCGGGAATCCGTCGAAGCAGAACCGTTCCACCGGCAAGGCCGACAGCGCGAGCGCCGTGGTGACCGCCGAGGGGCCGGGCAGGCAGGTCACCGGCAGTTCACGCTCGACGCACGCCGCGACCATGCGGTAGCCGGGATCGCTCACCGACGGCATGCCCGCGTCGGTGACCAGCAGCACCGTGCGGCCATCGGTGATCTCGTCGAGCAGCATCGGGATCCGCGCGGTCTCGACGTGGTCGTAGAAACTCACCACCCGGCCGGAGATCTCGACGCCCAGCGCCTTGGCCAGCGACCTGGTGCGCCGGGTGTCCTCGGCGGCCACCACGTCAGCGGTCGCCAGTCCCTCGCGCAGGCGCTGCGAGGCATCCCCGATGTCGCCCATCGGTGTCGCCGCGAGCACCAGCCTGCCCGTCGTCACTGTCGCTGTTCCGCCTCTCCGAGTAGTCAGGCCGTCCGAGTCTGGTGTCGAGAGATTCGCGAGCTACCCGTGTGCTGACGAAATCGGTTCGTAGCGTATTCCGATCTCGGCGAAACCACCCAACGCGTACGGCCTGAATACTCCGAGAGGCGGCACAGCATACGATCGGGGCGTGACCCAGGTGACCGACCAGCGCGCAACCGCACGGTTCGGAACCGTGCCCTCCTGGTCGAGCCCGGGCCCGCTGCGGCCGCCGCCCGACTTCGGGCCTGACGACCGCCTGCGCGGCTGGCTGGTGACGGCGTTCCTCACCGCGATCGCGGCGGTGACCCGCTTCACGATGCTCAACTACCCGACCGACGCCGGCACCCCGGTGTTCGACGAGAAGCACTACGCCCCGCAGGCCTGGCAGATGCTCACCGGCGGCTGGGTGGAGGACAACCCCGGCTACGGGCTGGTGGTGCATCCTCCGGTCGGCAAGCAGTTCATCGCGATCGGCGAGGCGCTGTTCGGCTACAACGGCTGGGGCTGGCGCTTCACCGCCGCGCTGGCCGGAACCGTGCTGGTGCTGCTGGTGATCCGGATCGTGCGCCGGATGGCGCGCTCCACCCTGATCGGTGCGATCGCGGGCATCCTGCTGATCGCCGACGGGCTCACCTTCGTGTCCTCGCGCATCGGCATGCTCGACATCTTCATGGGGTTGTTCGTCACCGCCGCCTTCGGTTGCCTGATCGTCGACCGCGACGAGGTCCGCGCCCGGTTCGCCCGCGCGGACGCCGACGGCCGGATCGGCGCGACGGACTGGGGACCGCGCCTCGGGGTGCGCTGGTGGCGCTTCGGCGCGGGCGTGCTGCTCGGCCTGGCCTGTGGAACCAAATGGTCCGGCGTCTATTTCATCGCCGCCTTCGGCCTGCTGAGCGTCTACTACGATCTCGCGGCGCGGCGCGACTACGGCGTGCGCCGTCCCTGGCTCGGCGTCGCGCTGCGCGATATCGGGCCCGCGCTCTACGCGCTGGTCCTCGTGCCCCTCGGCGTTTATCTGGCCGGCTATTGGGCCTGGTTCGCGAGCGAGACGGGCGTGTACCGGTACATGCCGGGCAATCCGTCCGCGCCGACCGACCCGATCGGCACCGGCGGATTCTGGTCGAATGTGGTGCCGGGCGCGCTGCGTTCGCTCTGGTACTTCAACGCAAGGTCGCTGGAATTCCACACGGAGCTGACCAATTCGGCGGGCAACCATCATCCGTGGGAATCCAAACCATGGACCTGGCCCATGGGTCTGCGCCCGATGCTGTACTACTACGCCGACAGCGGCGTCAGCGGTTGCGGCCAGGCCCAATGCGTGAAGGCCGTGATGCTGATCGGGACGCCCGCCATCTGGTGGGTCGCGGGCCCGGCGCTGGCCTGGATGCTGTGGCGCGCCGTAACCCGTCGCGACTGGCGCTACGGCGCCGTGCTGGTCGGCTACGGCGCAGCGTTGCTGCCCTGGTTCGCCACGCTCGACCGGCAGATGTACTACTTCTACGCCGTCCCGATGGCCCCGTTCCTGGTGATGGGCGTGGCGCTGGCGCTCGGCGACGTGCTCGGCCCGGCGCACCCGAACACCATTCCGCGCAGCCCCGCCGGGACCTATCTACCCGCCCCACCGAACGAACGGCGCAGCCTCGGACTGCTCGCGGTCTGTCTCTACCTGGGCCTGGTGATCGCCAACTTCATCTGGCTCTGGCCGATTCTCACCGCCCTCCCGATCACCCCGGGCAACTGGCACGACCATCTCTGGCTGCCCAGCTGGCGGTGACGGCTCACCCTTCCAAAGCCGCCCGCACGTAATGCAGGGCCGTGGCGTCGTCCAATCCCAATCTGCGCACTGTCGCGACGTAGGCGGTGGCCGCGCGGCCCGCGACGTCGCGGGTGGGGTCGCCGGACGACGCGATGAACGAGCCTTGCCTGCCACGGGTTTCGACCACGCCGTCGGCCTCCAGCTCACGGTAGGCCCGCGCCACCGTGTTGGGGGCGAGGCCGAGCTGGGCGGCCAGGGCGCGGACGGTCGGGATCTTGGTTCCGGCCGTCAGCTCGCCGGAGCGCACCTGGGCGATGACGGCGAGGCGTAGCTGCTCGTAGGGCGGCACAGCGGATTCGTGGGAGACCGTGACGGTGAACATGCCCGCGCTCACAAGTCGTCTCGGGACAGCGGGCAGGACAGGCAGCGGGGTCCGCCGCGGCCGGAGCCCAACTCGGAGCCGGGGATGCGCAGCACCTCGATGCCCGCGTCCTCCAGCCTGGCGTTGGTCATCTCGTTGCGCTCGTAGGCGACCACCACGCCGGGAGCGAGGGCGAGGGTGTTGTTGCCGTCGTCCCACTGCTCGCGTTCGGCGGTGACGCCGTCCAGCCCCGTGTCGATCACCCGCAGCTTGCCGATGCCCATGGCCTCGGCGGCCGCGGGCAGGAACGGGTCCGGGCCGCTGATGCCGACCCGGCCGCTGCCGGACCGTCCGCCGTAATCGTCCTCCTTGCGAATCGTGAAGGCGCACAGCGACTCCCGCACCGCCGGATACATCACGACGGCGTCCGCGTCGACCATGGTGCACACCGTGTCCAGGTGCATGGTCGCGCGGGTCTGCACGATCGGCACCACGAGCACGGTGTGCGCGAGGTCGTCGTCGAACAAGCTGCGCGCCAACGCTTCCGCACCCGCGGGCGAGGTTCTCTCCCCGACGCCCACCGCGACCACACCCTCCGACAGCAGCAGCACGTCGCCCCCTTCGATCGGAGCGGTGTGCGATTCGTAGGCGCGGCGCACCCCGAGAAACCGGGGATGGAAGGCGTAGATGAGGTCGGTCAGCGAGGTTTCCCTGTGCCGGGCGGGCAGCGCGAGCGAGGTGATCGCGACACGCGGACCGACCCAGAACGAGGAGTCCCTGGTGAACAGCAGATTGGGCAGCGGATCGATGACGAAGTCGCCGCCGTGGTGCATGCGGCGCACCAGCGAGGTGGCATCGGGCCCGAAGGGCAACTCGTCGAAGGTCATTCCCGCCACCAGGATCTCGGCCAGTTCCGTGGCGGGCACACCGCGCAGGAAGGCGGCCAGCTCGTCGGCCAGCGTGTGCCCGAGCCTGCGCGCGTCGACCGCGGCGGCGATGCCCTGGATGCGGGCGGCGCCGCTGACCTCGATGGTCTCGGCGAGCAGGTCCGACAACAGCAGCACCTCGGTGCCTCGGCCGCGCAGGACCTCGGCGAAGGCGTCGTGCTCCTGCTGCGCGCGCTCCACCCAGGGAATGCCGTCGAACAGCAGCTGATCGTTGTTGCGTGGGGTAAGCCTGCGCAGCTCGTTGCCCGGCCGGTGCAGCAGCACCGTACGCAGCGTGCCGACTTCGGACGTCACGGCCAGGCGCGCACCCTCCTGCGCGGATACAGCATCTGCTCCCATGATCAGACCGTAGTGCGCCGAGGCCCGGAGAGCACGGAATTCCCGGCTTCGGATGCCGATCGGCCGCGATCACCGAATCCGGTCCCGACGCCTCCGTACCTCAAGTATTGTTGAGGTGATTGGGAGGAGCGTGCATGTCGACAGCAGCCGATTGGCGGGCGAAGGAGCTGACCCCCGGGCAGCTCTCCGAGCGTAGTGGAGTCGCGGTCTCCGCGTTGCACTTCTACGAACGCGAGGGGCTCATCACGAGTAGACGTACCAGCGGCAATCAGCGCAGATATGCCCGTGAGACCTTGCGCCGCGTGGCGTTCATCCGCATCTCCCAGCGCGTCGGCATACCGCTGAGCGAGATCCGGGCCGCCCTCGATCAGCTGCCCGAGGGCCGCACCCCCACCCGGCGCGACTGGGAGGCCCTGTCCACGGTCTGGCGCGCCGATCTCGACGACCGGATCACCCAGCTGATCCGCCTGCGCGACAGCCTCACCGGTTGCATCGGCTGCGGCTGCCTGTCGCTGGGCAGCTGCCGCCTGGTCAACGAGCACGACCGGCTCGGCGCCGAGGGTCCGGGCGCCCGCGTGCTCGACGTACACCTCAACTGCCCGTCGAAGCCAGCAGCCTGCTGAAACGCGCACTGGTGCGCCGCATCACGAACTCGTAGGGGAACGCGAATTTGCGTGCCCACCAATATCCGAAGCGGATGTCGAATGAGCTGTAGACCAGGAACCGGTTGCGTTCGATCCCGCGCAGGATCGCGGTGGCCACCCGTTCCGGCGGCACCGCGTGCTCGGCGAAAGCCGCGGTGAGCCGCTTGATCTTCGGGTCTTCCTTGTTCACCCCGGCCAGCTCGACGCTCTGCACCAGCGGCGTGTTCACCGCGCCCGGCGCCACCAAGTGCACCGTGATGCCGTGTTGCGCCAGATCGAAACGCAGCACCTCCGACACGCCGCGAATGCCGTATTTGCCCGCGCTGTAGGCCGCGTGCCATGGCAGCGCGAGCAGCCCCGCCGCCGAGGACACGTTGACCAGCGCACCGCCCTTGCCCGCACGCACCATAGGCGGCACGAAGGTCTCGATGACGTGGATCGGGCCCATCAGGTTGACCTCCACCATGCGCCGCCAGTGCTTGTGCTCCAGGTTCTCCACGGTCCCCCACACCGAGGTGCCCGCGATGTTCATGACGACGTCCAGACTGCCGATTTCGGCGTGTGCCCGGTCGGCGAAGGCGCGCACCGCGTCGTAGTCGGTGATGTCCAGCGCTTCCGCCAGGGCGACGCGACCGCCCGCGGCGCGGATGTCGGTCACCGTGGCGTCCAGGCCCTCGGCATTGATGTCGGTGAGCACCAGCTCGGCGCCGTCCGCGGCGGCGGCCAGCGCGGTGGCCCGGCCGATGCCGCTCGCCGCACCCGTGACCAGAACCTTCGCATCGCGCATCGTCGTTCGCCCCGCTCGCCCACGACCTCTACCCAGCACCGCGCATCCCATCTCGAATCGCCGAATCGGTTCTCCGCAGGGTAGTCCAGTGGGCTGTCGCCGACCGGGACGCCGCTATCGCCCCAGGACCGCGAGCATGCCCGCGACGGCTCGCGGCCAAGTGAACTGCTCGGCGCGGCTGCGGGCGGCGCGGCGGCGACCGGCCTGCGGCATGGCCAGCACGTCGCTGACCGCCGCCGCGAACGCGGAGGGATGGTCGGCGGCCACCGCGCCGCAGTCGGCGGTCACGATGTCGGCCAAGGCGGAGGATCGGCTGGCCACCACGGGTGTGCCCGCGGCGAGCGCTTCCAGCGCCGCGAGGCCGAAGGTCTCGTGCGGGCCCGGCGCCAGCGAGACGTCCGCGGTGGCGAGCAGCTTGGCGACCATCGCGCGCTCGGAGATGAAGCCGGTGAAGTGCACGGCGGGCACCCCGCCCGGCAGCGGGGCCAGCGCGCGGGCCCGCCGTCGCAGCGCGTCCCGGCGCGGACCGTCCCCGGCGACGACCAACCGCGCCTCGACCCCCGCCTCCCGCAACGCGCCGATCGCCTCGATGCTGCGATCCACCCGTTTCTCGACCGACAACCGGCCGCAGTGCACCAGCAGCGGATGACCCGGCACGCCGAGATCGGCGCGCAGCCTGCGATCGCGCCGGTGCGGGCTGAACAGCTCGAGGTCCACCCCGAGCGGGACCAGCTCCACGTTCGCCGCGCCGATGCGCAGGAACTCCTCGCGGGCGAACTCGGTGGTGCACACGACCATGTCGTAGTCGGTGGCGGTGCGCCGGTTGGCCAGGTCGGCGCAGCGCCGCGCCAGCGGACCGGGCAGCACCTGACCGAGCAGCCGGTCGAGCCGCTCGTGCGAGATCATCACGCCGGTCACGTCGCGCCGCCGAGCCCAGCGGCCGAAGCCGCGCAGCGTCAGCCGGTCGGACACCTCGAGCACGTCGGGCCGCAATCCGTCCAGGACATCGGCCACCCGACGTGGATCCGCCGCACGATAGCCACCCGTCCACGGAATGGCCAACGCGGGCAGCGTGATCCGCGCGACCCCGGTGGGCAGGATCTCCTCCGACCGGCGTGGACCCGGCACGATCAGCACCACGTCGTGTCCGGCGGCGACGTATCCCTCTCCCAGGTGGTGCAGCGCCGTGCGCAGCCCACCCGAACGCGGGCCGTAGAAGTTCGCAAGCTGAACTATGCGCACGCGGCCGATCGTGCAGCGCATCGGGGCACCCGCGCCCAACGGTGCGTGAACGGCCGTGAAAGACCCGGATAACCGGTGGCTGCGGCCGTGATTTCAGTGCGCGGGCAACCCGCGCCCGGCCCGGGGCAGATCCAGATCGAGCGGGATGCGGCCGGCGGTGAGGTGCGTTTCGACCTGCTCGGCGGGCATCGGCTTGGCGATCAGGAAGCCCTGCGCGCGGTAGCAGCCGAGGCCGACCAGGGTGCGCGCGGCGACGGCCGTCTCGACGCCCTCGCCGACTACACCGAGCCCGAACGAGCCGGCCAGGCCGATGATGGATTTCACGATCGCCAGATCATCGGTGCTGGCGCCGAGCCGCTGCACGAACCCCCGATCGATCTTCACCGCGTCCACCGGCAGCGCCTTCAGATGCGACAGCGAGCTGTAACCGGTGCCGAAGTCGTCGATGGCGATCTGCACCCCCATCCGCTTCAGTCCGCGCAGTGTGACCTGGGTCCGGGCCAGATCCTGCACCACGACGTGCTCGGTGATCTCCAGGCACACCGAGCTGCCATCGATGCCGAACAGGCGAAGGATGTCCTCGATGCGCTCGACGAAGTCGAGGCTGACCAGCTGCACCGGCGACACGTTGATCCGCATCACCACGTTGCCCGCCAGGCCGCGCCTGCGCCATTCGGCGAACTGCGCGCACGCCGAACGGATCACCCAGCGCCCCAGCTCCCCGGCCAGGTTGGTGGCCTCGGCGACGGTGACGAACGCGGCGGGCGGCAGCAGCCCCCTGGTCGGGTGCAGCCAGCGGACCAGCGCCTCCAATGCCACGATGCGGCCCGTGCGCAGATCCACCTCGGGCTGATAGTGCAGCAGCAGCGAGCCGTCCGACACCGCGCCGCGCAGGTTGAGCTCCACGTCGTCCTGGAGTTCGAATTGCGCGCGCATGGTGTCGGTGAACACCGCGACGCCGTTGCCGCCGCCCGATTTCGCCGACAACAAGGCGTGATCGGCGCGGCGCAGCACGTCGGCGACGGTGGTCTCACCGGGGAAGCCGAGCGCTACGCCGACGCTCGCGCCCCGGCTGACCGACTCGCCGCCGACGGTGACGCGCCGGGCGATCAACTGCTGGATGCGGTTCGCCTCGTATTCGGCGGCCACCGCGTCCATGGGCTTGGCGGGCACGATGACGAATTCGTCGCCGCCTAGCCGGGCGATCATGTCGTTCGGGTCCAGGTTCTCCCGCAACCGCGTCGACAACGTGCGGATGAAATTGTCCCCGGCGGTGTGACCGAGGAAATCGTTGAGGGCTTTCAGGCGGTCCAGGTCGAGGAAGAAGGCGGCCACCGGGCCGGGACTGCCGGAGCGTAATCGCTCCTCCATGTGTTCGAGCAGCGCACGCCGATTCGCCAGGCCGGTCAGATCGTCGTGCAGCGCGATATATCGGAGACGTTCCTCCGCGACCACCCGCGCCTGCAGCTGCGCGAACAGCGCCGCGATGGCTTTCAGCACGTTGAGTTCGCGAGTGCTCCACTCGCGATCGCCGGACTTGACGAAGCCGAGCACGCCGGTCGGCTCGCCCCGCGACAGCAGCGGCACGGCGGCCGAGGTCACCCCCGCGATGCCGGACCCGCGGCGGACGGTCTCCTGGTAATCGGCGAACTCCGGGGTCGGGCGCGCGACCATCGGCTCGGTCGCGTTCTCCAGCGCACGGAACACGGGATCGGCCCCGTCGAAGTGGATCACGCCGAGCGGGTCGGGATCGGGAATGTTCTGCCGGTGCGGCCATTCCGCGACGAGCACGGTTGCCCGGCGTTCGCGGTCGGTGTGCCGCACGTAGCTGAAATCCACGTCGAAGTACTCGACCAGTTGAGCGAGCACGCGTTCGGTGGCGGCGACCATGGTCGTGGCGTCCACACCCATGAGCTCAGAGGCGACCTGGGTCACCAACGAGTCGAGTGTCCGCCGTGGCACATTGTCTCCGATCGCGCTAACTACTGGTGTCCACACCGAGCACCGGACGCCGCCTGCTGCGTACGGTGGCGGCGGAGGCGTAGCTCAGGCGAAGCACCAACGCCATGGTCTCATGCTCAGGCACTTCCAGCAGGTCCAGGAAACGGCCCTGAAGTGACGCTAGTGTATCCGCGAAGTCGGGGGAAATCGCAGCAAGTTCGCCATGGCGTCGGGCGTAGAGGTATACGGGGGAAATCGGTTGCACACTCAATCCGAGGCGCTCGGCCTGCACCCAAACCCGCGCGACCGCCGCTCCGGCCGCAGCGTAGTCGGTCAATCGCGGGTCGATCCCGTCGAATGTCACCGCCAGAATGGCGGAGCTGGAGCGCACCCGGTCACCGGTGTATTTCCCCAGCGCCGAACCGCCCGCCCAGGACCGCAACTGCGCCATGACGTCGGCGCGGGTGGTGATCTCGAATGCCGCCCACTCGTCGTCGGTCAACTCCAGGCTGCGCGCGTCGATTCCGGTCTCCGGGTCGTCGTCGGAGGCCCAACGGACCTCGGCGAGCATTTCCTCGTATAAGCGCGGCGTGAGATAGCGGATTCGATCGGAATCGCCCAGCAAACGCGCAGCTTCTTCGATGTCCTGCCGATCCACGACCGCGCGCACGTGCGCCCCGGCTGATTCGGCGACCGCTGTGAGCGTGTCGAGTACGCCGTCGGCAGGCCCGGCCCCGGTGCCGATCCTGCGGTTGGTCTCGCGGCGCAGCACCGCGGGATAGTCTGCGGCCAGCTCTGCACTGCGGTCGTCTCCCAGTCGCAGGCGGGCGAGGAGACGACCGGACCCCGGCGGCCCCTCGACGAACTCGTGCGGCCCGAGAATCCCGTGCGCGGCGGCGGCGACCCGCGCGTTGTACACGGCCGCGCCGAGCGCGACGGCGCTGCCGCGATAGCCGATGTCCATCGCCGTGCTGTGCTGTGGCGCCAGTTCGATGGAGATCTCCCCCGCCTCGGCGCGCAGCGACCACGGCTGCATGTTTCCCCCGGACGGCGCCCGTTGGGCGCAGGCCAGGACGCTTTCGACGGGTCCACCGACGAGCTCGGGCGGCGCCTCGGCCCACACCGGCTCGTCGTTCGGCGGAGGGTCGGCCAGCTCGTCGAGATGCCGCTCCACATCGACCCGGACGCGACCCGAAGCCAGCTTCATCCCCAGTCCGATGCGCCGTATCGCGGCGACCACGCTCGCGGCGCCGAGGGTGACGTCACCGGCCAGCTGCGGCCAGCTGGTCACCGTCTCGCCGACTTCGACCAGGCTCGCACCCAGCCTCGGCGACAGGCCGGCGGCGCCTAGCAGCTTCACCACGAACGGCGCCTTCTCACGCGAGGTCAGCCCGCGCAGATCCTGCGCGCGAACCTCGCCGAGCAATCCGTGAAACGCCGGACGCCCCGGTTCGAGATCGAAACGCTCGACGTCCAGCAAACCGCGGTCACTGGTTTCCATCAGCACCGGAACGCGATGCCGGGCCGCCGCCTCGCGAATCACCAGCTTCATATCGAGAGAATCGCATTCCTCGACCACGATCGCGAGGCCGTCCAAGAATTCATCCGCCGAATTCTCGTCGACACCGGCAGCAAAGATCTCCACCGGCAGATAGGGATCCAACTCGGCGATACGGCGGGCGGTCACCACCGCTTTGTTGACGCCGACGTCGAACAGCGTTCCCGCCACCCGGTTGAGATTCGACAATTCGATTTCATCCAGATCGGCCAAGCGCAGCCCGCCGCAGACGCCCTCCAGTGCGAGCAGTTGCGCGATCGCGTTTCCCGCGCTTTGTCCGATTATCCCGATGGTGCCTTCGGCCAGACGTTCCTGTTCGGCTCCGGTCAGTTTGTTCCGATTGCGATCCAGCCGAATCGACCGGAAAGTACGCGGCCCCGGCAATCCGACCACCGCGGCGCGCCACGGATAGTAGATCCAGCGATCCGCTTCCGGCCCCTCCGGGAAATCCGGCGCGGCGACCATCTTGCGACGCTCGGCGCGCAACGACACACGCAGGTCGCGGAACTCGACGTGCGGGTCGTCGCGCAGGCCCGCGAGGGTCCGCGCGTCCGCCGGATCGGCCGGGTCGAGGATCAGCGGCCGGTATTCCGCCACTCGGTTCGGGTCATCGCCCATGGCCGCGCCGGCCCTCCGTCGCCCGGCCGGCCCCGCACCGCGTGTCGAGCGGACGCGCGGTGGGCAAGCCGAGCGCGCCCTGCTCGGCTCGCGTCGCGGACCGCTGGGATTCCTCGGCGAACGCGCCATAGCTTCGCGTGTCCCACCACAGCGGGACGGTTCGGTAGCGCTCGTCCGGATACGGCACCGCCGGGATGCGCTCGGCCGCGACCGCACCGCACGCCTCGTGCCGGGCCACGGTGAAGGAGGCCACCGTCGCGAAGCCGTACCGTGCGCCGAGCAGGCGCGCGCCGTGCAGCACGGTGCGCGAGATCGCGGCACCGAGTTCGGCCCGGTGGGCCGCGTCGCGGGCGACCCATGCCCCCTTGGCCTCGACCACGCCGTGCGGTATCCGGTCGGCGATCATCCGCCGCAAGTCCTCCGCGCCCGGATGACCGGCCCATTCCACCAGCGCGTGCGCCTGCCGCGCGTCGGTGTACGGCCCTTGCATCCGCGTTCCGGCGACCATGCCGCCGTCGGCGTCGAGCGCGGCGAAGAACAGCGACGTCGACGCACCGTCGGAGACGGCGTCGTATTCGAGCGCCTGTTCGACTCCGAATCGCCGGTAAACGTCGCGCGCCCCGTTCAGATACCGGTGCCAGAGTTCCGGCTGATCACTCGGTTCGGAGACAAAGAACGCACACTCGGATTGCGCGTCGTAATACCGTTGCACTCCCCGTCCACGGGAGTTCCTCGGCACGACTGCAATCAGATCCACAGTCATGTTGTTCCACTCCATCGCCGCGCTGCCCTGCGCGATAGTCCAGCCCGATGCAGCCCCACACGGCCCCGAGCCGAGACGAAGTTGCCCAGGGCAGTATCCGTCATCGGACAGGAATTGACCAGCCGTCCGGCTAATCTTCCGAAAACTCTGCGGTACATGCAATATTTTTGCAGGTCAAACCCGGCGCAATCGCAATCGGAAATAACGAGGAGACCAGTCGGTTCGAGGGTAGTTACTATTTAGCAAGCTAAACGAGGATGGAAATGAACAACTCGACCGAATCCGGCCCGTGCCAGATCTCGATCTCCTCGCGGTAAGCCCGGGTGATCTCGGCGGACGCCGTCGCGTCATCTACCTGCGCCCAAACGTCCTCGACGGGATCGTGATAGTCGCCATTCGGCGCGAAACGGGCATAAACGCCTTTCGGCACCCGCACCAGGACGTCGCCCACCGGCACAGCGTTCGGGGACGGGTACTCGAAGCAGACCACCGCGTTGTAGTTCCCGGCCGGATCCGGCACGTACACCGTGTACATCGGATGGTCGTCGCCGGCCCGGTCGCGCAGCCGGTCCTTGAGGAAATCGATCAGGTCGCTGTTGCTGACCTTGAAGCTCGGGCGCACCCGCGGCACCACCAGCCCGCCGTAGATCGCCTCGGCGCGCACCACGATCGCATAGCTCATCGCGCGTCGACCGCCAGGTACAGATCGATCTTGTAGGCGTGCGGGTAGCACTCGAAATCGCCGGTGTAGGTCCGTTTGATCTGGTTGTGCTCCTCGGCATAGGCGATCTGCGTCCACAGGTCGGTCATCACCTGCGGGAAGTTGCCGACCGAGGAGAACCGGGCGTAGGCCCCGCCCGGCAGCCGAGCGACCAGGTGCCCGCGGGTGACCTCGTCGAACGACGCGCACTGATAGCCGACGATCTGTGTGTTGTAAGTGCCCAGCTCGCCGGTGTAATCGGTGTAGGCGCTGGCCAGCGGGCCGCCGAGTTCCTGGTGCAACACCGCGGCCCAGGCGGCTTCCAGATCACGGTCACGCAGTTCCCCGAGCGCACGTTTGGGGCTGCGCACCGGCAGCCCGGCAACCCACGTCTCGTCCCGCTCGACGATTTCAAACTGCATGGAAAGACTCTTTCGGAGAAAGCCGGAGGTGAACCACCGCGTCCGGTCGGTCGGAATCGCCATGCTACCAACCCGGACCGGGTGGTACCGATCACACATCGCCCCCGGCGGCGGCGCGATCAGCCCGCTGAACTGGACAGATGTCCGAAGCGGTACGGTCCGGACGGAGGCGACCGGCGGCCGACGGCACCGGCGGGTCGCGCTGATGCATAGTGGGCATGATCGTCCGGTTCGCCCCTCGGGCACCCCCGAACGGAGTTCTGATGAACGAGACGCCGATCTGCGAGCGGCACCGCCGCGCCGCGCCCGGGCACGCCCGCGAGCCGCGCGAGCACGCCGCCGACCCGAACAACCGATACTGACATGTGCCGGACCATCGCCGAACTCGACGCGACGATCGCCGACTGCTTCGCCTGCCCGCGTCTGGTGGCCTGGCGAGAGCTCGTCGCGAGACAGAAGCGCGCCGCCTTCCGCGACCAGACCTATTGGGGCCGCCCGGTCCCCGGCTTCGGCCCGGCGGACGCGCGGATGCTGATCGTCGGACTCGCACCCGCCGCGCACGGCGGCAACCGGACCGGACGGATGTTCACCGGCGACCGTAGCGGCGACGTGCTCTACGCGGCGCTGCACGCGGTCGGCCTCGCCAACCAGCCGACCGCGATCAGCCTCGACGACGGCCTGCGACTCGACGGCGTGCGGATCACCGCTCCGGTGCATTGCGCGCCACCGGACAACAAGCCGACGCCCGAGGAGCGGGATCGCTGTGGCCACTGGCTGGATACCGAGTTGCGGTTGCTGACGCCCACCGTCCGGTCGGTGGTGGTACTGGGCGCGTTCGGCTGGCAAGCCTTGCTCCCGGTACTGGCACGGGCGGGCTGGGTGGTGCCGCGCCCGCGCCCGCGCTTCGGCCACGCGGCGCACGTGGAACTGGCCGCGACCGACGCCGAGCGGAACCCGCTGCACCTGTTCGGCTGCTATCACGTCAGTCAGCAGAACACCTTCACCGGACGACTCACTCCGGCCATGCTCGAGGCGGTACTCGCCGACGCGGCCGAAACCGCCGGGCTCGAGGTGCGGCGAAGCCACGCACCGCGCGGGTGATCGCTCCCGCATCGCCGCTGTCGCGCGCTTCAGACGTGATCGACCAGGGCCGGGTGACCCGCTTCATGGGCGCAGTGCGCGCAGCAGAAGTACTCTCCCCGCGCCTCCACTCCATGGCCGACGATGCGGCATGAACAGTGCGTGCACGTGGGCGCCATGGCGTTGATCGCGCATTCGAAGCTGTCGAAGGTGGCGGACTCGCCGTCGCGGGTGATGGTGAACGTCTTGTCGTAGTCGTTTCCGCAGGTGTCGCAGGTGGCCATCTGGTCTCACCGGTCCTCTCGCGTCGAATGGACTAGCGCGTCGCAGTTCGCGGTACCCAGCGCCGTCGACGCAAAACGAATCGGGAAACCTCAGGTCAGGCGCAGCGCTTGGACCGGGCAACTGTCCACGACGAGTTCGAGCAGTTCCCGTTCGGTCGGCGCGACCGTGTCGGCCGGCACGACGATTCCGTCCGCACCGACCCGGAACAGATCCGGCGCCAGCGCTTCGCACATGCCATGGCCCGCGCACACGATGCGGTCGGCGACGATCCTCATCGGCCGATCCGCTCCAACCGGAGGGGCAGGCCATCGGCCGGCACCGGTCCGGTGCCGGCGACCAGCGGTAGCTCGTAGCCGTCCGGCACGCTCCAGCGATACCGCAACAACATCTGGTGCACCACGGCTTTGACCGTCATGCCGCCGAAGTAGAGGCCGATGCACTTGTGCGCCCCGCCGCCGAAGGGCGCCCACGCGAAGCGGTGCGATCTGTCCTCACGGCGATGGTCGGCGAAACGTTCCGGATCGAATGTGTCCGCGTCGTGCCAGTACTCCTCGTTGCGCATGAGCCCGTACGTCCCGCACAGGATGAACGTCCCCTTCGGCAGGTAGTAACCGAGGATGTCGGTGTCGGCGATGGTTTCGCGGACCTGCTGAGCCACCGGCGAGTAGACCCGCAGCGCCTCCTTGAACGCGAGGTCGAGCGAGGGCAGGCGGTCGAGATCGTCGTAGTCCAGCGCGGGCTTGCCCAGCGCGACGGATTCCGCGCGCAGCCGCTCCTGCCATTCCGGATGCCTGCCCAGCTCGTAGACGAGCATGGACGCCGCGATGGTGCTGGTGTCGTGAGCGGCCATCATCACGAAGATCATGTGCTCGACCACCTCGTCGTCGGTGAAGGTCTCGCCCTCCGCGGTGCTCGCCCGGCACAGCACGCTGAACAGATCGTTGCCGCAGCCCGCGCGCTTGGCGGGCAGCTCGCGGCGGAAGTGCTCCTCCAGCACCCGGCGCCCGCGCACGCCGCGGGCCCACACCCCGCCCGGCACGTTCGCCCGGATCAGCGCGGCCCCACCGCGCACCGCGTCCTCGAAGGCGCGCTCCAGCCGTGCGGCGTCCGCGCTGGGTTCCGCGCCCGCGAAGACCTCGGTGGCCTGCTGGAGCAGCAGCTTCTTGATCGCGCGGTAGACGCGGAAGTCGTCGGCCGGCTCCCACCGCGCGATGCCGCGGGTGATCCGGGACGTGGTCATGTCGAGGTAGCCGATCAACCGCGGCCGCGTGAAAGCCTGCTGCATGACGCGCCGGTGGAAGAGGTGGTCGTCGAAATCGCGCAGCAGCAAGCCGCCGCGGAAGAACGGGCCGATCAGCCACTCCCAGCCGCGTTGCGCCGACAACACCTTGTTCCGGTCCAGCATCACCGCCTCGTACCCCTCCGGGCTGCCGAAGGTGACCATCCGCCTGCCGAGCATGCCGAACCACTGCACCGGACCGAGGCGATCGAAGCGGGCGCGCGCGAATCCGATCGGATCGGCCAAGGCGTGCACGGTGTACCCGATACCGGGAAGCCCGAAGTCGCCGAGCACCGGTTTCAGTCCGCTACCCTGCGGCGGATCGGCCAGCGGCCGCACCGGCGCCGGGTAATGCGCGACGGCCCGTGCGGCCGCCCGCTGCGCATGCCACGCCCAGGTGGTCCGCGCTCGGCGGATCGCGCCGGAGACCTCATCGAACGACTGGGGCACAAGCAGACTCATGACCGTCTTCCCTTCGCGACACTGCGGTAGTCCGACGATAGAGGAAACATACGTTTCCGTAAACGTTTGTTTCCCAATTTTGACTGTGCCAAGCTTGCGTGGTGACCCGAACCGTCAGCGGCACCTACCGCGGAGCCTCCACGGCCGAGCGCCGTGAGGACCGGCGCAGGCGGTTGCTCGACGCCGCACTCGATATCATCGGCACCCAGGGACTGTCGGCGTTGACCGTGCGCGGGGTCTGCGAACAGGCCAAAGTCGGCCCGCGCTTCTTCTACGAAGCGTTTCCCGACCGCGACGCGCTCGCCTCCGGCGTGCTGGCGGAGATCCAGCAGGCGGCGCTCGACCGGGCGAAGGCAGCCATCGCCGAGACCGCGGGCACGCCCGCCGACCGGATCCGCGCCGGGGTCGCGGCCCTCATCGTCGAACTCACCGACGATCCGCGGCGGGCGAAGGTGGCCTTCGCCCAGACCTACGGCGACGAGGCGCTCATGCGCAGCAGGTTCGCGGGCATGCGCCAGGTCGCCGACGTCATCATCGAGCAGACGCGCCTGGTGCTCGAATTGCCCGAAGGGCAGGACACCGCCATCGCCGCGACTTCCCAGCTGATCACCGGCGGCGCGGCCGAGCTGGTCATGGTCTGGCTGGACGGCGGACTCGACGTCGACCGGGACGGATTGATCGCGCTGCTCGGCGATTTCACCGTGGCGATGCTCGATCGGCTGCCCGCGGTCGCCGCACGACTGTCCGGTCTCACACCAGATTCCTGATCAACGACGACATCAGCGGCTCGCGCAACCCGGGCAGCGCGGCGAAGTCGCCCGCGACGACGCGGTTGGTCGCCAAGGAGACGACCGCGCCGATCACCGCCTCGCCCGCCAGCCGCTGATGCGGCCGGGCCGCGCCGAGCGCCGCGGCGAATCCGTCCACCAGAGCGGCCTGGGCCGCCAGCCGCCGCTCGAGCACGGACCTGCCCGCCGCGTACACCTCGACCAGAAAGACCTTCGCGACCTGCGGTTCCTGTGCGAGGGTGGCGAAATACGCGTCGAGTGCGCGGTCTATCCGCTCGAGCGGCGTTCCGTCGGCCGCGAGCGCTCCCGCGATCCGGGTCATCACGATCTCCACGGCCATGTCGTAGGCGGCGAGGAAGCACGCCTCCTTGTTCGCGAAATGCTGATAGAAGGTCATCCGCGACACCTCGGCGCGTTTCAGCACGTCGGCCACCGTCGCCGCCGCGTAGCCCTTGTCCGCGGCCGCCTCGATCATCGCCACCAGCATGCGGGCCCGCTGCGCGGCCACCACGTCTTCCGGCGCGATGCCGTGATTACCGCCGTGCAGTTTCCCGCCCGCCCGCGCTTTCAGCAACGATCCTCGCTCCACGTACCGATGCTAGGCCGGTCACGGTCCCGCGCATACCGCGGCGACGATGCGCGGGAATCGGACCGCGAACGGTACCGGGCGGGGCACAATGGCCGTCCGAGAGTGCTCGATTCGACGAAGAAGGAGCGTGATCGACGATGCTAGGCAGACAGCCGACGGGACGAAGCGCCCTGGTCGCGGCGCTGTGCATCGGCGGGTTCGCCGCGTCGGCGGCCCCGGCGACGGCGGATGAACCCGCGTTCGTGAACATCGGAGTGATCTACACCTTCGGCGATATCTGCTACGGCGAGGGCCGGGCAGGCGTCTCCTCGCCCACCGGAACACCCGGTGCGGCCCGCTTCGGCATCAGCTTCGCCAATCAGACCCCGGTGGACACGCCGTGCGCCTTCACCGCGTTCGCCAACTGGCGCAACCTCGACACCGGCGCCGCGGGCACCGTGGCCGTCCCCATCCGCGACGACACGGCTGGGAACCAGCCACCGGGAACCGCCTTCGCCGCCCTGCCCACCGGCCCCGGCCGCGTACAGGTCGACGTGACAACCGACTACCCGCACCTGGCGGCCCCGCCGGTCGAGATCCGGATCAACTGAGGCTCGTTTCTTCGTGCACAGCGCCCGCCTGCACCGGACCGAATCTCCCTGGCGCTCCAGTGGGTTCGGCCAGTACGCTGCCTGCCAGCGCCTCGGGACGGCGCGACGCAGAGGGGGATTCACGGATGCTCGTGTCGGAAGATCGCGCTGCTACTCGGCGGAAGAATCGCAGGCGAATAGTGATCGCCGGTCTCATCGTCGGTGCGTTGGCGACCTCCGCGTGCGGCGGCGGCTCGGGCCCGAAGAATCCCGAGCACCCCGTTCCATCACACCTCCCGCCGCCCACCTCCAGCAGTCAGACGATCAGCAGCGAGAATATGGGCTACTCGTGGCCACTCACCGTCGACCACGGCACCTTGGAATGCCGTCCCGGTGACCTCGCCGTGTTCATCGCTCCCGACGGCACCGTCTACGCGTTGAACGACAACGCCTCCACCGCCGGAATCACGAGCATCGAACCCCTCCGCGCCACCGGTGCGGGAGGCGACAAGATCAGCCTCGGTGCCATGCGCAGCAAAACCCTCGCGCTCTGCCACGTTTCCGGCTGACGGCCGGCAGCTTTCCTCGACTCCTCGTAGCCTCTTACCAGCAGCAGAGCGACGCGCGGGCTCGGTGCAGTGCATCACCCGCTGACCGTCGCAGCTCAGGCGTTCACGGCAGCCCGAGTCGATACGGAGAGGTGGAATCTCGGGCGAGACCGCGATGAACGACCGTCGCACAGCAGGGATATCCAGTCGTGAACGAGCGGCCGAGTCCGAGGACATCGCGGACGCTCGGCGGATCCGCTGACGAAAGCGGGTGATGGCGGTGCGCGAGCTGTGCCCGGCTCCTAGACTGGGGAATTGCGGCACGGTCGACCGTCGAAGCGCCGCGGCAGCTTCGCGATCGGCGCAACTCGAAGTCCCGATCCAGCGAGGGCCGGTGCGTCCGGTCCGCCCCATGCAGGAGGGCCGCATGCCCGACTCGTTCCATCTACGCGTCTGCCTGGTCGGCCCAGGTTGCCTTTGCCCGACGGTGACGCTGTTCCTCGCACCTGAGCCGCTCATCCCCGGTGGCAATATGCTGCACCTACTCGAGCAGACCCCGCTCTCCGCCGACACCGGCGCACCGACCCCCGACGCCGAGGTGATCGACCTGGTCGAGAACGAACCGGCAGCCGGGGACCCAGGGTTACGTCCCGAACTGCACGAGTTCCGCACCGGCCGCCCCGATCCCCATCAGGTCCACGACATCCTGCACGACCACCACATCACCGACGCCGCGCCGATCGGCTTGGAGATCACCGATCCCACCGAACTGACCCGCCTGGCCCTGCTCCCCGAACACCCCATCGGCTACCGCCGCATCGACGACTTCCAGCAGGAAGCGACCGCCCGCGCCATGCTCGCGGTCTACCGCCTCTTCGAGGTGGACCAGCGAGTCCGCCTGATGTATCACGGCTTCGCCGACCCCGGCACCGGCTGGTTCGCCCTGCGTAGCGCCACTGCTTGAGCCACCGGGCATCTGCCCGATACGAGCGCCCCGGCATCAGAGCCACCTGGCATTCAGCGCTTGTTCTTGCGCTGGTTGGCATTGAAGCGCGCCTTCTTCTGACGATTCCCGCACGTGTTCATGTCGCACCATTTGCGGGTGCGACTCTGGCTGGTGTCGAAGAAGGCGGCTCGGCAGGTCGGCGATGCGCACAAGGCCAACTTTCCGTCGCGTTCGCCCGCGATGATGCTGATCGCGTCGGCGGCGATCACGCCTAGGGCATCTTCTACGCGGGAAGCCGGGCCGAGTCGCCATTGACGACTGCCCTCGGGCGTCAGGATGGCCGCTGCCCGGCCCGCCATGCTGCGGTCATTGATGACTTGGACAGCAGACGCGGGCAGAGCGTCATGAATCGCGGCCGCTGTCGCGGCGGCGTGAATCGATTCCCTCAGTTCCCGGGCGAGTTCGAGCTGAGCGGTGGTGCAGGAGTCCACGGCCAGACCGTTCACGACCAGCCAGTCGACGAGTCGCTGCGGCGTGGGAATGCGTTCCACCGGGTCGCCGTGACGCTCCGACAGAGTCCCCGTGAAGCTGGTCGCCAGCACGTTACCGAGGCGAAAGTCAGGAGGCCCAGCAGGCATGGAACCACCTTAGCTGGTTGCCGGCCGATGCGGAGCCATGTTAGAACCGTCTTAGCCGGTTCTCGATACCGTAGCCGGTTCCGCGATGACCAGGAGGTCTCATGCCCGCACTCGACCACCTCGATCCGGTCTCCCCGCCCGACCCCGTCGGCGTGCAAGCATTCGAAGCCCACGCGAGTGAAGCCGACCTCGACGATCTGCGCGCGCGACTAGGCGCGGCGCGGCTACCGGAGGCCGAGACGGTCTATCGCGCCGCCCCCGACCCTCGCCGATGGGACCAGGGCGTTCCTCTCGCCGACCTCGTCGATGTCGTGAACTACTGGCGCACCGGGTACAACTGGCGGTCGTTCGAGGAGCGTCTCAACCGGATCGGCCAATTCCGCACGACCATCGACGATCTGGGAATCCACTTCCTGCACCGCCGATCCGCGCGCGCAGACGCCACTCCTCTGATCTTGACGCACGGCTGGCCGGACAGCATTGCCCGGTTCAGCGATGTAGTAGACGAGCTGGCAGATCCGAAAGACGCGGACGCGCCGGCGTTCCACGTCGTGGTTCCGTCGCTACCAGGCTTCGGTTACAGCGACAGGCCGGCCACCACCGGGTGGGGAACCGAAAAGATCGCAGCCGCATGGGTGGAACTGATGGGAAGGCTCGGTTACAGCAAGTTCGCGGCCCACGGCGGTGACTGGGGAGGCAATATCACCACGGTTCTCGGCGGCAGGTTCCCGGCGCACGTTCTCGGCATCCACACGACATTCGCGGAGGCGCCGCCCGGGTTGACAACGGACGGGCTGACGGCGGTCGAGCGCGAATGGACCGAGGAAACCCGCGATTTCTGGAATGGCACCGGCCGGCGCCACCGCGCGGCCTACGCGAAGCAGCAGGCGACCCGACCGCAGACCATCGGCTACTCGCTCGTCGACTCACCGGTCGGGCTACTCGCCTGGATCCTCGACAAGTTCGCCGAGTGGAGCGATACCGAGGACAGCCCGTTCGAGACGATTTCCAGAGACCGCATTCTCGACGACGTCACCCTGTATTGGCTGACGCGAACGGGAGCGTCGTCGGCCCGCATCTACTACGAGAGCCACAACTCGCTCGACCCCGAACTTCGGGTCGACGTCCCCTCGGCACTCACTATGTATCCCCGCGACATCGAGAAGTGTCCGCGCCCTTGGGCACAGGAGCGGTACCGGCAGATCGTCCGATGGAGGTCGCCCGAAACCGGGGGACATTTCCCGTCGCTGGAGGTTCCCGAGTATTTCGTCAAGGACCTGCAAGAAGGCCTCGCAGCAGTGCTGGACGCCGATCGGTGAACGCGGCCGGAATCGGTCCGAGGATCTGAGCTGCGCCGAATGCTCGGCCCGGCGAGGGTTTACGCCCCACCTGCCCGGAGCGCGCCGACCATGAGCCCTGGACGGCTCGGCTACAACAACACACGACCATCGTGATGGTGTTCGCATGCCACACAACGACGAAGCCGCAGGTCGATGACCTGCGGCTTCGTCAGTAAGTGGAGCTAAGGGGAATCGAACCCCTGACCTTCTCGATGCGAACGAGACGCGCTACCAACTGCGCTATAGCCCCGTGCGGTTCCGGGGAACCGCGCTGTGACACTGTATCAGGCCATCCGCCCAGAGTCCGAATCGGTGCCCTGACCTGCGGGAACAGGTGGGGCTATGCGCCGGCGGCGCGGCGCATGTCGCCGTTGGCGCGGGTGCGCAGGGCGCGGGCGGTGGCGGGGTCGAAGGGGTCGAGGTGGGCGAACATGGGGTCTTCGTCGTCGGGCTCGACCAGGGTGGAGCGGCGGCGCAGGGCGCGGGCGGTGTCGCGGTCCATGGTGCCGTGTGCGGAGCGGGCTCGACGGGCGTGCGGATCGGCCTCGTCCTGGTGCCCACGGTTGAGGCGGGCGGCGCGCCTGCGGCGGATCTCCTCCTCCATCCGCACCTGCTTGCGCAGGTAGGCCAGGTAGGTCACCAGCACGGTCGCGGCGAGCCCGCAGGCCCACCACAGCAAGGGGGTCAGAACCAAGGCGAGCGCGCCGGAGAGGATGGCGGTGAGCAGCAGGCCGAGCACGGCGCGCTGCCGGAAGGTGTAGCGGGCCGCGCGCGCGATGGCGTCGGCCTCGGGGTCGTAACCGCCCCGGCCACGACGGCTGGGGACGAAATCCTGTTCCGCCGAGCCTCCGCCGTCGTAGTCGTCGTAATCGTCGTAGTCCACGCGCGCGGGCGCGGTGGAGCGCGCAGGCGGGATTCTGGCCGCGACCGTCTCGGGGTGGTATGCGCCCACGCCGCCATCATCGGTCTCCGCGTCGATCTTCGCAGCGACTTCGGCGGCTTCGTCGTCGTCCGACTCCTCGCCGGCCGACTCGGCCTCGTCCGGCTCGACCTCGTCCGGCGCGTCGGTCCCGAAGTCGGCGGCCTCGGTGTCGTCCGTTTCGGCGTCAGCGATGTCGGATGCCGCGACGTCGTCGGCCGCGGGCATGTTCTCCTCGTCGGTCTCGGTGACGGGCTCGTCGGCCGGTGTCGTCATCCGGTCCTCCGCATCATCGCTGTGGGGATACTTTCTCGGTACGCGGCGGGGCCGCCAGTTGGGATCGGTTTCGTGCCCGGCGGCCGGGCCTTTCCGGAGACGTCGTTTGCCTCCGCCGCGATGCAGGACCCTGGTCGCCAGCGCGGCGTCGGTGGTCCGGCGGATTCTCGGGTGGCGATCGGCGAGGATCGGGAACAGGACGAAGACCCAGAGCACGACCAGCCCGATCCACAGGATCGAATTCGGCATCGCGTCAGCACCTCCGTCCCGCCTGGGGTTTTGTCCGGCTCGGCCCGCGAGCGGTTCGTCACACGCTCCGCCCTCGGCCGGCCCCCGTCCGACGCAGCGGCGCGGACGCCGGTCCCCTCGCAGGCTCTATGCCGATGACGCAAGACGCACCATCGACGTCCGTAGGCTAATTCCGGGTAGCACCAAGTTCCGGCAGGCGCGCCGTGCACATCCGCCACACCTGTCACATTTCCACCAATGTCACCGCGGATCTACAGCAGGGTGACGCGCCCCTCTCGCACCAGCCGGTCCAGGACCGTTCCGGCCAACTCCTCGACGGTTATGCCGACCAGCAGGTGATCCCGCCAGGCGCCGTCCACGTCGAGGTAGCGCCGTAGCAGTCCCTCTTCCCGGAAACCGACATTGCGCAGCACCGCCTGGCTGGCCAGATTCTCCGGCCGGACGGTCGCCTCGACCCGATGCAGACCGACCGGCCCGAAGCAGTGGTCGAGGCCCAGCGCCAACGCCGCCGTCGCGACGCCCTGCCCGCTGAGATCCTTGGCCACCCAGTAGCCGATCCAGGCCGAGCGCAGGGCGCCGCGCACGATATTGCCGACGGTCAACTGCCCGCTGAACACTCCGTCGACTTCGATCACCAACGGGATCATCGCGCCGCGCCTGGCTTCCGCCTTGAGACTCGACCACAGCGACGGCCAATTGGAGGCGTGGTTGCGCGCCTCCCACGACCCGCGGCCGGTCGGCTCCCACGGCTCCAGATGCGCTCTGTCGCGCAAGCGGATCCGGCTCCAGGCCGCCGCATCGCGCAGCCGCACCGGACGCAAGGTCACCTGTCCCGCGGCCGCCCGGACCGGGCCGAGTCGTGCGGGCCACCCCGGATGCTGCGTGGCCCGGAAGACATTCATCGCGTCCACGTCTCAGCCACGCTGTGCGAGAAAGGCGACCTGGACTTCGTCACCGGTACGGATCTCGGTGTCGTCCGGGTCGATCACGATCAAGCTGTTCGCCTCGGCGAGCGTGGCGAGCAGGTGCGAGGAGGAGTTCCCGTTGCCGAGCGGCTGTACGAGGTATTCACCGGTCGCCTCGTCCCGCATGAGCTGCGCGCGCAGGTATCCCTTGCGGCCGGCCATGGAACTGATCGGGGTGATGGTCCGCGCGTTGATGATCCGGCGCATCGGTTGCCTGCGCCCCAACGCGATTCGGATCAAAGGCCGCACCATCACCTCGAACACGACCAGCGCACCCACCGGGTTGGACGGCAGCAGGAAAGTCGGCACCTCGTCGCGGCCGAGCCGGCCGAAACCCTGCACGGAACCGGGATGCATGGCCACGCGCGTGATTTCGAGCTCGCCGAGTCCTTCCAGCGCCTCCCTGACCTGTTCGGAGGCCCAGCCGCCGACCGCGCCCGCGATGACGACCACCTCGGAGCGCACCAGCTGCCCCTCGACCACGTCGCGCAACCGGCGCGGATCGGAACTGACGATGCCGACGCGATTCACGTCCGCGCCGGCATCGCGAGCGGCCGCGGCCAGCGCGTAGGAGTTCACGTCGTACACCTGGCCGGGGCCCGGCGTCCGATCGATATCGATCAGTTCGCCGCCCACCGAGAGCACCGATAGTCGCGGGCGCGGATGCACCAGCACCTTGTCTTGACCGACCGCCGCGAGCAGACCGACTTGCGCGGCGCCGATGATGGTCCCCGCCCGCACCGCCACGTCACCCGGCTGCACGTCGTCGCCGATGCGCCGCACGTAATCGCCGGAGCGCACCGGCTCGTACACCTTGATCCTCGCCCGGCCGCCGTCGGTGAAATCCAGCGGAAGCACCGCGTCGGCGAGGGTCGGCATCGGCGCGCCGGTGTCCACCCGGACGGTCTGGCGCGGCTGCAAGCGGATCGGCTGACGCGAACCGGCGACCACCTCACCGACCACCGGGAGGGTCAGGTCGACGAGGTCGCCCGCTTCGTCGCGGATGTCGGCCCCGGCGGAAGCCACATCGACGCTGCGCACGGCGTAACCGTCGATGGCGGCCTGATCGAAGCCGGGCAACGGCCGCTCGGTGACGACGTCCTCGGCGCACAGCAGGCCCTGGGCCTCGGAAATCGCGACCCGGACCGGCCGGGGCGCGACCGCCGCGGCGGTCACCTTGATCTGCTGATCCTCAACCGAGCGCATCCAGCCCTTCCTGATCCTCTCCGCACTCCATCCGGTCTCGCCTGCGCGGGCACGCGCGATCCCGCCGCGGCGCAAGCGCATTCGCGCGCACCGCGGTGACCATCATTCGTACCCGACGGTCCACGCTCGGCGAAACCCCCGGCCGGGTCCCTCAGTCGTCGGTCGTCAGCTGCGGATCCCAGTCCGGACCGAGGCGGTGCTGCAACCACTCGCGCAGGGCGGGACCGTATTCCTCTCGTTCCAATGCGAAATCGACCGCAGCACGAAGATAACCGCCCGGGTTGCCCAAATCGTGGCGCGACCCACGGTGCACCACCACATGAACCGGATGTCCCTCGGCGATCAGCAGTGCGATCGCGTCGGTGAGTTGCAGTTCGCCGCCCGCACCGGGCTCGATGCGGCGCAGCGCGTCGAAAATCGCGCGGTCCAGCAGATACCGGCCCGCGGCCGCGAACGTCGACGGCGCGTCGGCGAGCGCGGGCTTCTCCACCATTCCCTTGACGCGCAGCACGTTCGGGTTCACCGCGTCCGGCACCGGCGCGACGTCGAACACGCCGTAGGCGCTGACCTCGTCCTTGGGTACGTCGATGGCGCACAGCACCGTTCCGCCGCGCTTGCGGCGCACCCGGCACATCACGTCGAGCACACCGCGGGGCAGCACCAGGTCGTCGGGCAGCAAGACGGCGATGACGTCCTCGTCGTCGTCGAGAGCCTGCTCTGCCTGGGCCACGGCGTGCCCGAGCCCGAGCGGCTCCTCCTGCACCACCGAGGTCACATCGAGCAGTCCCGGCGCCTTGCGCACCTTCTCCAGCAGCTTGAACTTGCCGCGCTCTTCCAGCGTGCTCTCCAGCACCAAGTCCTCGACGAAGTGCGCGACCACGCCGTCTTTGCCCGGGGAGGTGACGATCACCAGGCGCTCGGCGCCCGACCCGGCCGCCTCGGCGGCGACCAGCTCGATGCCGGGGGTGTCCACCACCGGGAGAAGTTCTTTGGGCACCGTCTTGGTCGCGGGCAGGAACCGTGTTCCGAGCCCGGCCGCGGGCACCACGGCCGTGCGAAAGCACGACTCCGCCGGGGTGCCACCGGGCTGTCCGGACTTTGCTGTCATACGCATACCCTATCCATCCATCACGCCGCCGGATCGGCGTCGAGCCGACTCGGTCCCGGGGTGAGCCTATGGTGATCACTGTGAAGATGCCCGGCGAGCGCGATAAACATGCATGGCGCATCGAACTACTCGCCCGGCGAGCTGTGATGAGCGCCACGGAGCGCGAAAAAGAAGCGTTCGCCCTGGCCACGGCGATGGACACCCTGCAAGCCCAGGGGTGGGTCTGCGCCTACGTACCGGTGGCGGGTGAACCGGGATCGACGGCGATGCTGGACGCGCTGCTGGCCGGTGGCGCGCGGATACTCCTGCCGGTCACCGGGCCGCCGGGACCGTTGAGCTGGGCCGAGTACACCGGCGCGGACGCGCTGCGGCGGGCCCGCTACGGCTTGCTCGAACCCACCGGCGCGGTGCTGCCGCCGGACGCCGTGACCCGGGCCGATCTGATCCTGGTCCCCGCCCTCGCGGTGGACTCGCGCGGCGTGCGGCTGGGTCGCGGCGCGGGCTACTACGACCGCACGCTGCCCGCCGCGCGTCCGGACGCGCGGCTGGTCGCGGTGGTCCGGGACGACGAGCTGGTCGACCGGCTGCCCGAGGAGCCGCACGATCGGCGCATGGGCTGGGCGCTCACGCCACGGGGCGGCCTGCGCCGCTTGGGCGACCATTACGCTGGGGAATGAAACACCGATTGGCGGTGTTGGCACTGTCGGCTGTAGAGTGCCAGATCGACGAACACCGCGGAGGATCCTGTGCCTACTTACTCGTATGCGTGCACCCAGTGTGACAACCGCTTCGACATCGTTCAGTCCTTCACGGACGAGGCGCTGACCGTGTGCTCGGAGTGCTCCGGCAAGCTGCGCAAGCTGTTCAACTCGGTCGGCATCGTCTTCAAGGGCAGCGGCTTCTACCGCACCGACAGCCGGGGCGGCTCCACGACCGCCAGCGAGCCGGCCAAGTCCGACAGCGGTTCGAGTTCCTCTTCCGATTCCGGGTCGTCGAGTTCCGGGTCGTCGAGTGGGTCCACCGCATCCACCAGCACGGCCGTGGCCAGCTGATTCGACGGTTTTCCACAGCCAGTCACCTATCCACAGCCCACCGTGATCCCGGCCTGGTGAGTGCGCGTCCGGCCATAGGATCCGGCCATGATTCGTGCATTCGCCGACCTCGGCCGCGGCGGCTGGAATCCGTCCGGGTGGCAGCGACCGCCCTGGGCCGACGCCGTGCTCGCCCGACGGCTGCTCGCGGCCGCGCTCGCCGCCCTCGCGGTCTTACTCTTCCTTCGCGGTGACCCGGATACCGAACGCACGACGGTTCTCGTCGCGGGCCGGGATCTGACGCCGGGACAACTCCTCGAAGCAGATGACCTGCGCCCCGCACCGCGCGAAGCGGGCACACTGCCCGCGGGTGCGGTCGCCGATCCCGCCGTGCTCGTCGGCGCGACGCTGACCGGCGCCATGCGGCAGGGAGAGATCTTCACCGATCTACGCGTCGTCGGCCCGCGTTTGGCCGCGGCGGCGACCGGTACGCGTGAGGCGCGCATCGTGCCCATCCGCCTCGCCGACACGGCGGTCGCCGACATCTTGCGCGCGGGTGATCGCGTGGACGTGATCGGCGCCGAAGACGCGAACGGCCCCGGCGCCCGTCCCGCCCGCACCCTCGCCACCGATTCCGCCGTCATTCTCGTCGCCGGCGCGGGTGACGGACGCGGAGCCGCCGAACGCGTGGTGTTGGTGGCGATGGACGCCGAGCACGCTACCGCCGTGGCCGGGGCGTCACTGCGCACCGCGCTCACCGTCGTCTTCCACTGACCCGCCGAGATGCTTCGCCGAAGCACCACACCGAGAGGTGCTGATTCGGATTCGTGATCTGCGCGCCGAGAGCCGGACCGCGGTCACTTCACCCGCGCCGCAAGCGAAACGGGCCCGTCATCGACGGGCCCGTTCGCGTTGCGCGCGTTACTCTCCGGCTCAGCCGAGGCTGAAAGGCGCTCCCCACAACGTCACCCAGGTGATCACGTTGTCGGTCTCGACCTCGACGCTGACGAAGGCCCGCGCCTGGGCGTAGCCTCCGCAACCATTCAGACCGATGGTCTCGTCGGCCCACGTCACCGAACCGGACGTGCCCTTGAACGCATTACGGGTCTTGTGCGTCTCGTTACCGAAATCATCCGCCTGCTCCAGATCGAGCACATAGAACGACTTCGACTGCCCCGGGCCCAGGGACAGATTGCCGCCCGAGTTGGCCCCGACGCCACCGGTGACGTTCTGCCCGTCGCTCCAGTCCACGTTGCCGTCCACACCACCCGTGGCACCGCCACCGGCGATGTTCACCTGGCAACCGACGGTGTAGCCCGGGAAGATCTTGCCGCCTGCCGAGCCCGACAGGTCCACTTGGGCGCTACCGGACACCCACGCGTTGCGGTGCAAGGGTGTAGCGCCCATGGATGGACTGATGGTCGCGGACTCGCCGACGAGGCGAATGGTCACGACGGTGCCGTCCGACAGCGTCTTGGTCAGTTCCCCGCCCGGCAGCGGGACGAAGGTGTCGGCGTTCGCCGCACCCGTGGAGAGCAGACCTACCGCGATGGCCGCGGACGCGCACAGCCCGGCAGCGCGCGCCAGTTTTTTACGATCGAACATGATGGTAATTCCCCTAAAGAATCGAGTTCGCTTCAGCGAAAAGAGATTTGATGGATCCGACCCGCGTTCAGCCGATGCTGAACGGCATCCCGTAGAGGGTGGTCTTCGAGTAGTGATCGCCGATGATCTCGACGACCGTGTACGAACGAGCCTGCGCGTAACCCGCGCAGCCCTGGATCTCGATCTCGGCATCCTGATACTCCACCGAGTACACACCCGGCTTCAGAATGTCCTTGTAATCGATCTGAACGAACTTGACCTCACCGGGACCGAGGTTGATGCCGATCGAACCACCGGCGCTCGCGCCGCTGAGGTTCACACTGCCCGACACTCCCGCCGAAATCGCGTCGTCGGCGATGCTGACCTGGCAGCCGACGATGTAACCGGTGCTCAACTGCGACGCACCGTGCGTGGACGAATTATTCGTTCCCGGATTCCCGGTCGGCCCGTTGTTCGGGCCGATTTCGCCTTCCGGCGTCACGGCGACATCCGCGATGGCATTCCCCGAAACCCACACGACACGGCCGGCACCGTTCGCGGCGAGGGATGGGGAGATCAGGGCGCGCTCGCCCGTACGGGCGATGTTCACGCCAGGGCCCGCCTTGTGGCCGTCCGGCAACGGCACGAAGGTATCGGCGTCGGCGGCGCCGGTCGAGAACAGACCGGTGGCCACGGTCGCCACGGCGGCGGCGCCCGCGACGCGGACGCCTCGAGACAGACCGTTGATGCGGTACTTGCTCATGTTTTTCCTCATCAGGTTGCATCCGCCCGCCCCAGGGTGTCGAGGCGGACGTGTCCCTCCAAAGCCGACGGCGCGCTCGGTGGAATGTGCTGTCCACCAGACGATCCGCCGACCATCGCGTCATCGAGCGATCTCGGACGAAACAATGCTATTCGGTATCAACCAGACTTTTCCGGAAATTCGGGCAATTCGTCACGCAACGTAAACGATCCGGCTAGGATCGCGCCGACTTGCGGCGCAATGGAATTCATGACGAAATGGACCCGCCGCGATACGAGGGGTCCATTTCATCAATGGCTACGGGCTTTTCACCCGTAGTTCACTCAGCCGAGGCTGAAAGGCTGTCCCCACAACGTCACCCAGGTGATCACGTTGTCGGTCTCGACCTCGACGCTGACGAAAGCGCGCGCCTGGGCGTAGCCTCCGCAACCATTCAGACCGATGGTCTCATCGGCCCACGTCACCGAACCGGACGTGCCCTTGAACGCATTACGGGTCTTGTGCGTCTCGTTGCCGAAATCGTCGGCCTGCTCCAGATCGAGCACATAGAACGACTTCGCCTGGCCGGGGCCGAGCGAGAGGTTGCCGCCGGAGTTGGCCCCGACGCCGCCGGTCACGTTCTGCCCGTCGCTCCAGTCGACGTTGCCGTCGACGCCACCGGTGGCACCGCCACCGGCGATGTTCACCTGACAACCGACGGTGTAGCCCGGGAAGATCTTGCCGCCTGCCGAGCCCGACAGCTCGACCTGCGCGCTACCGGAGACCCACGCGTTGCGGTGCAGCGGCGTGGAGCCCATGGACGGGTTGATGTTCGCCGACTCGCCGACGAGGCGAATGGTCACGACGGTGCCGTCCGACAGCGTCTTGGTCAGTTCCCCGCCCGGCAGCGGGACGAAGGTGTCGGCGTTCGCCGCACCCGTGGAGAACAGGCCCATCGCGATGGTGGCAGCGGCGCCGACGCCGGCCATCCGCGCCAGGTTCTTACGGTTGATCATGGTTGGTATCCCTCGAGGGTTGAGTCCGCTTCAGCGGGAGGATGGTTCGTTGGAGTCGACAGACGTCAGCCGATGCTGAACGGCATCCCGTAGAGGGTGGTCTTCGAGTAGTGATCGCCGATGATCTCGACGACCGTGTACGAACGCGCCTGCGCGTAACCCGCGCAGCCCTGGATCTGAATCTCGGCATCCTGGTACTCGACGGAGTACACCCCGGGCTTGAGGATGTCCTTGTAATCGATCTGAACGAACTTGACCTCACCGGGACCGAGGTTGATGCCGATCGAACCACCGGCGCTCGCGCCGCTGAGGTTCACGCTGCCCGACACGCCCGCGGAGATGGCGTCGTCGGCGATGCTGACCTGGCAGCCGACGATGTAACCGGTGCTCAGCTGCGACGCACCGTGCGTCGAGGAGTTGTTGGTTCCGGGGTTTCCGGTCGGACCGTTGTTGGGGCCGATCTCACCCTCCGGCGTCACGGTGACGTCGGCGACCGCGTTGCCCGATACCCAGACCACGCGACCGGCGCCGTTGGCAGCCAGCGACGGCGAAATCAGGGCCCGCTCTTCGTTCCGGGTGATCGTCACGCCCGGCCCCACCTTCTGGCCGTCCGGCAACGGCACAAAGGTATCGGCATCGGCGGCACCGGTCGAAAGCAGGCCCAGGGCAACAGCCGCGGCAGCGCCCACGCCCGCGACGCGGGCACCGCGGCGCAGACCTTTGGTGCGGTTCTCGCTCATACTTCCCCTCATCAGGTTCAAACAGTCAACCTCGACCATCGAGGCTGGACAGTGGTCCTCTCAGGCCCAGCTCAGTGTGTCGCTCCTTTGTTGCCGGTGTGTAACCGGTTGTTATTTCGGCGCAACGGACTTGCTGGTAACGGAACCGAGCCGGGTTCCGCCGAACGGCTCCATGCGTGCCGGTACCCGCGCCTGCGGGGCCCGAATGCGAGTGGCTCGATGGGGAGATTAAACGTTTTATAACGGCGCTCGCAACGTGACGTTTCGTAAAGTTCAAGGTGACCTGCATCACACTTGCGCACATTTGAATATGGCTTGACGTGCATAAATACCGGATCGCTACAGCCGGGGCGGGATGAGTGGAGCAGGTCGCGGCACAGGAGCGCCAGTGTCCGGATACGGGACAGGGCCGTAATGATCGCGCCGGTATTACTTCCGGGCAGAAATGATCACTGGCCGGTTACATACCAAGGGGGATTGATTACGTAGCTACTACGTAGATAACGGTCAGCCGTGATGCGGGGGGATCTGGGCGCGCAGCCAGTCGTCGGCGGACCGGACGTCGTCGCGCTCGTCGCGCTCGTCCGCGGTGGTCTCGGGCAGAGTGTCGCCGAAGATCTTCGCCAAGCGCGCGGCATCCCTCGCCCGGCGCGCCGCCGGGCGAGGGTTCTCAGGGGGTGTGGGGGCGGTGATTACTCGACCAATCCGGACAGCTCACCGATCACCCGGCTCGCGAGCGGGCCGAGCGTCGCCATGCCGTCCCGGATGGCGGAACGGGTGCCGGGCAGGTTGACCACCAGGGTGCTTCCGGACACGCCTGCCACACCACGGGAAAGCCCGGCGTCCAGCGAACCGGCCACCCGACCGGAGGACCGCAGGGCTTCGCTGATTCCCGGCAACTCGCGGTCGAGCACCTGCGAGGTGGCCTCCGGCGTCACGTCGCGCGGGGACATACCCGTGCCGCCGACGGAGATCACCAGATCGACGCCGCCGATCACCGCGGTGTTGAGTGCGTTGCGGATTTCCACCTCGTCGGCCTGCACCGACACCGACGCGTCCACGAGGAAACCCGCCTCGGTGAGCAGCTCGGTGACCAGCGGGCCGAGCGAGTCAATACCTCCATGCGCCGTTCGATCGTCGACGACCACCACCAGAGCACGCCCCGCCACAGGAGCATCGATTTCCATGGTGCTCACCGTAGCGCCTGCGTCCAGCAACTCGGCGGCCGCGCCGAGAACGTCGGCGTCCACATCGATCTCCGGGCCCCGCCCGCCGGGCACCAAGCGCATCACCGGCCGCCGTCCGCGGGCGCGCCGGAGAGGGTCACCTCGACGGTCTTGGGGTTGTTGCCTTGCGCGTCGGTGTAAGTGACCTTCACCTTGTCTCCTGGCTGATGCGAGCGAACCGCGGCGACGAGCGCGTTCCCGGAATCGATCGGGCGGTCGTCGAGCTTCGTCACCACAGCCCCCGGCGGAATGCCCGCGCGTGCCGCGGGACCGTCCGGCGTGACGTCGCGAACCTGCGCGCCGGAAACCTGTTGGGCCGGGTCCTGCTGGCGCGACACCGTGATGCCGACCTGGGCGTAGGTGGCCTTGCCGGTCTTGATCAGTTCGTCGGCGACGCGGCGTGCCTGATCGACGGGGATCGCGAAGCCGAGTCCGATCGACCCGGTCTGGCCGCCCGCCGTCTCGGTGGGCCCGAGCGTCGCGATGGCCGTGTTGATACCGATGAGCTTGCCGCTGCCGTCCACCAGCGCGCCGCCCGAGTTGCCCGGGTTGATCGCGGCATCCGTCTGGATCGCGTCGATCACCGGGCTCACCGCAGCGGCGGGGTCGCTACCGTCGCCGCTGGTCACCACGGGCCGGTTCAGCGACGACACGATGCCGGTGGTGACCGTGCCCGCCAGCCCCAGCGGCGAGCCGATCGCGACGACAGGCTGGCCGACCTGCAGATTCGCCGAGGTACCCAGCTCGATGGGGGTCAGGCCGCTCTTCCCGGACGCCTTGATGACGGCCAGGTCGGAGACCGGATCGGCGCCGACCAGCGTCGCGGGCGCGCTGCTGCCGTCGGAGAACACCACTTCCATCTTGGCGCTCGGTCCACCGCCCGCGGCGACGTGATTGTTGGTCAGGATCAGGCCGTCGGACGACAGGACCACCCCCGACCCCTCACCCTCGGCCTTACTGCTGGCCACCTTGATCATCACCACACTGGGCAGCACCTTCTGAGCGACCGCTTGGGTGGAGCCGGCCGGAGCGTTGACGGCATTGCTCACGTTCGGCCTGGGAGCGTCCAGGGCGTTGGTGGCCGGGGCGCGACCATCGTCGCCGTGTGTGACCAACGCGCCGACCGCACCGCCGACTCCACCACTGACCAGCGCGAGCGCGACGGCGCCGACGGCCAGGCCCGCGCGGAACGGACGCCGCGGCGGGGCGGGTGGGGCGCCATAGGCCGGGCCGTGCGGTCGAGTGGGGTCGTTCGGCGGACCGAAGGACGCCGGATATCCCGGGAACGGCGCGGCCGGATGTTGCTGCGGCGGGTACTGCGCGGTGGGATGCGGCGCTTCCTGCGGACCGTAACCGGCGGCATGCGCGTCCCCCGGCCCGAACGGGCCTGCGGCCTGCGGGCCCGGCTCCCGGCGATCCTTCGAATCCTCGGTCATGGACTCCTCGTTTCTCCTCGCGTCCCGACCAGGTTGGCCACGGCGACTGAGAGCGGACTGAGACCGTGCTTTCAGTTTTCCGAGAGCTGCGCAGTCGGTACTGCGATAGAACCACTGACTACTTCATGTCTCAAATCCTGCGGCAAACCAATCGGAGCAATGTTCGAAATATCCGGCCGACGATGAATATTCCGCACAGCACTCGACATTCTGTCGGAAATGGACTTCCGTCGCCCGGTATTGCGTCAATCGGACACCGGCGCGCCCGGCTCACCGGGCAACACGATGCGGACAACGGCGCCGCCGCGTTGCGAGGTATCGATCGCGATGGTGCCGCCGTGTTTTGTCACCACCTGCTTGACGATCGCCAGACCGAGGCCGGAGCCCGGCATCGATCGTGACGACATGACGCGATAGAAACGCTCGAACACCAGCTCGCGTTCCGCCGCCGGAATACCGGGACCCGCGTCATCGATGGACAGCTCGAGCAGGCCCGGGCCGCTCTCCCGCATGAGGATGCGGACCTGCGCGCCGGCCGGGCTCCACTTGGCCGCGTTGTCCAGCACGTTCAGCACCGCGCGCTCCAAGCCCGCCTCGTGCCCGTAGACGAACCACGGGCGCAGATCGGCGACGAACTCGATGCCGGTACGGCGGCGGCGGGCGCGTTCGAGTGCGCGTTCCACCACCTCGCCCAGATCCACGCGCTCGTAGACGGTTTCCGGCGCGTCCTCGCGCGCGAGATCCACCAGATCGCCCACCAGGGTGGACAACTCCTCGATCTGGGCCATCACGTCGGCGCGCAGTCCGGCCATGTCCTCGTCCGGGATGCGGGGAGCGCCGGGGCGGCTCGAAGCGATGAGCAACTCCATGTTGGTCCGCAGCGACGTCAGCGGCGTACGCAGTTCGTGTCCGGCGTCGGCGACCAGCCTGCGCTGCCGATCGCGCGACTCGGTCAGCGCGCGCAGCATGGTGTTGAAACTTTCTGTGAGCCTGGCCAGTTCGTCGTCACCGGTGACCGGGATCGGAGTCAGGTCGTCGGTGCGGGCGATCCGCTCGGTGGCCGCCGTCAGCCGAGCGATGGGCCGCAGACCCGTCCGCCCGACCGCCGTGCCCGCCGCGGCGGCCAGCACGACGCCGCAGCCGCCGACCACGAACAGCAGCCAGGCGAGCCGGTCGAGCACCTCCCTGGTTCGGTCCAGCCGCTGGGAGATGACCAGCGTCGCACCCGAGTTGGTGTAGACCGCCAGCACGCGCTGGTTGCCGTCGGTGCGCAACGACGAACTCCGCTCGCCGCGCGCCACGGCCAGCTCCTGGTTCCCGACCGGTGGATCGGTGGATTGCGGGGGAAGCCAGCGCCGGAGGTCGGGATAGATCAGCGCGATGCCGGTGTCGTCGTAGAAGGCCGCGGCGACCATCAGATTCAGGTTGTTGAACCCGTACGGATTGCTGGCGATCACGGCCGTGGAACGGCTGCGCAGCTGGGCGTCCACGTCGGCGTACAACGCGCGCGCCACCAGCGCGTAGGCCGCGATCGAGGTGACCGCCACCGCGATCGCCACGACGGAGGCGGCCAGCAGCGTCACCCGCCAGCGCAGCGAGACCGACCGCGTCAGCGGCATGGGCGGCCGCATGTCCGCGGGCTCGGGCGGCCGCTGGCCGAGTGCGGCGACGGCGGGGCGTCTGGGTGTGTTGCGTGCCATATCCCGCGACCTACGGTGGCGTTTCACGCAGCACATAGCCCACGCCGCGCACCGTGTGAATCAGCCGCGGCTCGCCTTCGGCCTCGGTTTTGCGGCGCAGATAACCGATGTAGACCTCGAGCGCGTTTCCCGAGGTCGGGAAATCGTAGCCCCAGACTTCCTCGAGAATGCGGCTACGGGTCAGCACCCGGCGCGGGTTCGCCATCAGCATTTCCAGCAGTGAGAACTCGGTGCGGGTGAGACTGATCGGCCGGGCGCCTCGGGACACCTCGCGGGTCACCGGATCCAGCGACAGATCAGCGAACTTCATTTCCTCCGATGCCTCACCCGGACCCGCGGTCGTCCGCCGCAGCAGCGCGCGCAGCCTGGCCAGCAGCTCTTCCAGTGCGAAAGGCTTCGGCAAATAGTCGTCCGCCCCGGCATCCAGCCCTGCCACCCGCTCCGATACCGAATCTCGCGCGGTGAGAACCAGAATCGGCAAATCATCGCCCGTACTGCGCAGACGGCGGCAGACCTCGAGCCCGTCGAGCCGGGGCATCATGACGTCCAGGACGAGCGCGTCGGGTCGCTGGACGGTTGCCTTCTCCAGCGCGTCCACGCCATCCACCGCGAGATCGACGGAGTAGCCGTTGAACGTCAGCGACCGGCGCAGCGATTCCCGGACCGCCCGATCGTCGTCGACCACTAGAATGCGCATGCCCCCAGTTTGACCGTACCGACTGAGAGGTAACTGAGAGCGCGCTCTCGACACGCCGTGGCGAACACCCGCCAGAACCCCCGGCGCGTCGCCCGCGTCAACCCCGGGTGACCAGGCTCTTCCAGGGCCCCGTCGAGAAGTTGACGCGTCCCTTACGCATTCCACCGCGAAACACGTTCTCTATAGCCATATTCGGTAAATTGAAGACCGACTCCCCCGGATTGCCGATGACCCCTCTGCACGGTATGTTCCGTGCGGTAAAAAAGAAGACCTCTAGTTGGTTCTTTGCGGGTTGAATCAATACCGAACAGCCACGCGCGCCCGAGGTCACTGGTGAAGCGGAGGCGACGGAAGCGGATGGAAGCTGCACCGCGGTCCTGGCAATTCAGCCTGTCGAACTGGTCGGTCACCCGCAAGGTTGGCGTGGTGCTGGTGCTTCCGGTGCTGCTGGCCACCGTCTTCGCCGTGCTCCGAATCAACAACGAACTGCGTACCATGGCGCAGTTGGACGCGGCGACCGAACAGGCGATCATCATCCGGCCGATCGTCAAGTTCGGTTCGGCCACCGAGCAACTCGGCGTCACCGCGACCGCCACCTGGGGCAATACCGCGGACCCGCAGACCGACGCGGCGCTGACGAAGTTCGACCAGGCCCTGGCCGAACTGGAAGGCGCCTTGCAGACCACCAAGGTCAGCGGCCGGGTCACCTCCGAACTCGCCTCGGCCATCGCCACCGGCACCACGATGCGCAACAGCCTGCGCAACGGCTCGCCCGCCATGGTCGGCGAGCAGTCCGACGAGATCATGGTCCGCATCGGCAACGCGCTCGCGCTGTCGCCGTCGGTGGACGACCTGGTCATCCAGCGGTACTTCCTCCAGCTGGCGTCGGTGCAGACCGCCCGGCGGGTGCTCACCCAGCAGCGCATGCTGATCGGCTCGCCGGACGCGGGCCGCAACCCGAGCGTGCGGCCGCGCGTGCTGGTCGCGGCGGGCGCCGAGATCACGATGATCTACCAGTACGCGCAGATCCTGCCGGACTACGCGGGCAATATGCGCCCGCTGCTGGACGCGGTGCAGACCCGTCTGGGCACGTTCAGCCAGAACGTCGCCGATCCGGCGTCCAACCCTGCCGTCATCGACTCGCTGCTGGTCAGCTCGGACACCTACGAGAAGACCACCGCGCAGCTGATCGACACCATCGACACCGCGCTGGCCGCCCGCACCACCGAAGCGCAGGCCGGCGCGCTGCGCGAGACGACGATCGTCATCGGCATGCTGCTCGCGGGCCTGGCGCTGGCCCTCTCGGTGGCGCGCACCCTGGTCGTCCCGGTCCGCCGCCTGCGGCGGGACGCGCTCGAGGTGGCGCACATCAAGCTGCCCGACGAGCTGGCCGTGGTGCGCGCGGGCGGCACCACTCCCGAGATCACCCCGGTCGCGGTGCACACCACCGACGAGATCGGCCAGCTGGCCCGCGCCGTGGACGAGATCCACGAACAGGCGCTCAACCTCGCCGCCGACCAGGCCCGCTTGCGCCTGCAGATCGGGAACATGTTCGAAACCCTGTCCCGCCGCAGCCAATCGCTGGTCGAGCAGCAGCTGGCGCTGATCGAGGACCTCGAGCACGACGAGGACGACACCGACCGGCTACAGAGCCTCTTCCGCCTCGACCACCTGGCCACCCGCATGCGCCGCAACGGCGACAACCTGCTGGTGCTCGCCGGTACCGCGCTGCGCCGCGGCCAGCTGCACCCGGTGCCGCTGTCGGACATGCTGTGGAGCGCGGTCTCCCAGGTCGAGGACTACCAGCGCGTCGAGATCGGCGCGGTGCCCGACGGCATCGTGGCGGGCGAGCCCGCCGTCGACATCGAGCACCTGCTCGCCGAGTTGATCGACAACGCGCTGCGCTACTCGCCGCCGACCACGCCGGTCACGGTGATGGTTTCGCGCGCGGTGGACGGCGGCTACCTGATCGAGATCACCGACCGCGGCCTCGGCATGTCGCTGGAGGATTTGCAGACGACCAACGACCGGCTCGCCTCCGGTGGTGAGGTGACGGTCGAGACCGCGCGCCGCATGGGTCTGTTCGTCGTCGGACGGCTGGCCAAGCGCCACACCATCACGGTCAGCCTGCGGCGCACGTCCACGATGGCGCAGCAGCCGGGCATCACCGCCAGCGTGCACCTGCCCGGCGCGCTGGTCGCGCCGCCGATGGACGTCACCGACCCGGCGGGCAAGCCGCTCGACCTGACCGCCGAGCATCACTTGCCCGCGCACGTCACGCCGCCCACCGGCGCGCACCCGCGCAACCTGGTTCCGGTGCCGAGCCTGCCGCAGCGCGACACCGCGCGTTTCGGCGTGACGAGTTCCGGCTTGCCGCAGCGTCGTCCGGCCATCCGCGTGGCCGACGCCCCCGACCAGCCCACGGTCTCCACGCCGGTCGGCCGGGCGGTCAACCCGGCGGATCAGCCGCCGACCCAGCCGTGGCCGGTGCTCACGCCGCGCACGGATGACCGCACCCCGACCGGTCCGTTCGCCCCGGTGACGCCCACCACCGGTGAACACGCCGTCGAGCGGGAGCAGAAGCCTGCGCGCACCGATCTGTGGGCCGAGGTGAAGGACGACGAGCCGGCGACCGGCCCCACGCCGACCGTGCCGAGCCAAGCGCCCGCACCGCAGACCACCGCGCGATCCGGTCTTCCGATCCGGAAGCCTGCCGCACCCGTCGACCCGCCGCAGGAGGAGGTGGCACCGGAACCCGCGACGGTGACCTCCTCCCGGCTGCAGCCGGTCGCCGGAGCGTCCCCGACCCCGATCTATCAGCGCATGGTCTCGGAATGGCTGGTCGAGCCCTCGACTTCGCAATCGCCGGAAAGCTCGTGGTCCTCGCCTGGTGACGCGGGCTGGCTGGCCGCCGAGGATGCGAGTCATCCGACCACCACCGCGCGCACCGTCGGCGGACTGCCGATCCGCAGGCCGGGCGCCCAGCTGGTGCCGGGCGGTCTGGCGCCGGTGGAGGACGCGGGCCCGCGTGATCCGGAAGAAATTCGCAACAACCTGACCAGGCATCTCAGTGGGGTCCGCAGCGGGCGGGCCAATGCGCAGTACAACGACGGAGGGCTTGCATGACCAACGCGAACAACAGCACCACAGACGAGAATCTGAACTGGCTGGTCGCCCGCTTCACCCGCGATGTGCCCGGCGTGTCCCATGCGGTGCTGGTATCGGCCGACGGCTTGTTGCAGGCCACCAGTCCGCATCTGCCCAGCGATCGCGCCGAACAGCTCTCCGCCGTCACCGCCGGGCTCGCCAGCCTCTCCATGGGCGCGGCCTCGCTGTTCGACGGCGGCAAGGTGATGCAGTCGATCGTGGAGATGCAGCGCGGCTACCTGCTGGTGATGAGCGTCGGCAACGGCTCGCATCTGGCCGTGCTGGCGAACAAGTCGCATGACATCGGCCGCATCGGCTACGAGATGGCACTGCTCGTCGATCGGGTGGGTTCGGTGGTCACCGCGACCGCGCGCACCGCTGTCTGAGCGTGAGATGTCCAACCCATACGGCCCCGGACCACGCCCGACAACGCGCGTCCGGCCCTACGCCCTGACCTCGGGGCGTACCGAACCCGCGATCGACCTGCCATTGGAGGCGGTCATCGAAACCTTGTCGTACACTGCACATCTCGACTGGCCGACCGGCGACATCCGCACCGAGATACTCCGGCTCGGCACGCACCGCCTGTCGGTCGCGGAGATCGCGGCACATCTGGACCGGCCGCTCGGCATGGTCCGGGTGGTGATCGGCGACCTGGTCGTCGATGGCACCATGCGCGTGCATTCGACCCTGACCGAAGAGGCGAGCTATGACGAGCGCCGTTCCCTGATGGAGAGGACATTGCGTGGACTCCGCGCCCTATAGGAATCTGGGGCCCAGTGGACACCCCGGGCCAAATGCGAATCCCGGACCGGGAAATGCCCCCGGACCGGACGGCTTCGAGAATCGGGTCGCTTCGACGAAGATCGTCGTCGCGGGCGGCTTCGGCGCGGGCAAGACCACGTTCGTCGGCGCGGTGTCGGAGATCGTTCCGCTGCGCACCGAGGCGATGGTGACCCGATACTCCGACGGCATCGACGATCTCGCCGAGACGCCGGAGAAGGAGACGACCACCGTCGCCATGGACTTCGGCCGGATCATCCTGCCGGGCAACCTGGTGCTCTACCTGTTCGGCACGCCGGGCCAGCGGCGGTTCTGGTTCATGTGGGACGACCTGATCCGTGGCGCGATCGGCGCGGTGGTGCTGATCGACACCCGGCGGCTGGAGGACAGCTTCGCCGCGGTCGACTTCTTCGAGGCACGCAAGCTGCCGTTCCTGATCGCGGTCAACCGCTTCCCGGACGCGCCGCGCTTCCCCATCGCGGAGCTGCGCGAGGCGCTGTCGGTGCGCGAGGGCGTGCCGATCGTGGACATCGACGCGCGCAACGCGATGGAGGTGCGTCAGGCGCTCGCCGCGGTCACCGAGTACGCGATCGCTCAGCTGAAAGCCAGCGAGCTGGAAGGGACCGCCCGCCATGCGTGAGGTCGCGGTGCTGGCCGCAGGCGGGGCGTCCGTCGACCAGTTCGCCCTCGGCTACTGGATGATCGCGCTCTCGCTGGGCATCTCGGTGCTCGGTGCGGTGGTCGGTCTCGCCTGCATCGTGCACGGCGCGCGCTCGGTGCAGTTCCGGCTCGTGTGGCTGGTCTCGGCGGCGATCTCGCTCGGCGGCGTCGGGGCGTGGCTGGCCACCTCGGTGGCCATGCTCGGTCTCAAAGTGCCCGGGAGCGCGATGCGGTACGACCCGGGCAGGCTGATCGCCGCCCTGGTGGTGTCCATCGTGGCCGTCTTCGCGGCGCTGCTGATCATCGGGCGCACGCCTCGGCTGACGCTGCTGCTGCCCGGCGGCTTGGTGCTCGGCCTCGGCATCGGTGTCACGCACTACCTCGGCATCGGCTCACTCGAGATCCAGGGATCGGTCGGCATGACGATCTGGCTGGCCTCCGTCTCCGCCGTGATCGGGGTGATCACCGCGACCGCGACGCTGTGGCTGTTCCAGACGATGCGCTTCCCGCTGGCCCGCGCCGCGACCGTGCTGCTGTTCGGCGTCGGCGTGTCCGCCACGTACTACACGGCGCTGGCCGCGCTGCATTTCGACGTGGACCGGACGGCGAAGGTGCCCGGCGGCGTCGAGCTGTTCGACTTCGTGTTCCCCATGTTCGTCATCGGCTTGCTGGCGTTGACCGTGCCGATCTCCGCGGTGCTGATCGCGCCGGATCGCCGTGAGCTGGCCGGCCCGCCGAAGGTGCGGCGGCCGAAGCTGCAACCCGTCCGCTGACCCGCGGTCGCCGACAACGGCGAATCACACGGCCCGCGGTTCGGATTCACGGCGCGGAACGGGGCGGTTCGACCGTTTCGCGCTGACCGATCCCCGCGGGCGGTGCGGATTCGGCGATGCCCCGGATTCACCCGCCCGGCCCACTTACAGTGGAGGCCATGCGTTTCGGTCTCGACTACGCCGCGGGACGTCCGGGGGGCGCGGCGATTCGGGCGGCGGGGTACGACTTCGTGGTGCGGTATCTGTCCGAGGGTGGCCCGAGCTTGCCCGGAAAGCTGCTCACCCCGGCCGAGGCGAACGATCTGCGGACGCACGGAATCTCGATCGTCTCGAATTGGGAGACCACGGCCGCGCGGATGCTGGACGGCTACGGTGCGGGCATCGTGGACGCGCGCGCGGCCCTCGCCCAGGTGCTGCGTTGTGGCGGCCGGGTGGACCGGCCGATCTATTTCTCGGCGGATTTCGACGCTTCGCAGCAGGATCAGTTACGCGTCAACGCCTATCTGGACGGTGCGGCGACCGTGCTCGGCCGTGCGAACGTCGGTATCTACGGCGGGTACTGGGCGGTCAGCCGCGCACTGGACGCGGGGTACGCGACATGGGGATGGCAGACCGACGCGTGGTCCGGCACGAACGTGGAGACCAGACGCGCGATCCGTCAGACGCTGCGCCAGGTGACGGTCGGCGGCGTGCGCTGTGACGTGAACGAGGCCGAGACGACCGATTTCGGCCAGTGGGATTTCGTGGGACGGGAGGATCCGGACGTGACGCCGGAACAAGAGGAAGTGCTGCGCGACATCCAGATTCAGCTGCGCGGACCCGGCTTGTCGGGCTGGCCGCAACTGGGCGCCGACGCGGACGGCCGGAATCGGACGCTGGTGGACGGATTGGCCGCCGCATTGGCGCGAATCGCCGCATTGGAGCGCGAATCCGCCGCATTGCGAACGCAAGTCGGCGAATTGCGCACCGAGATCAGCGAACTGGAGGCGACGACCGCCGAACTGACCGACCAGGTGGAACGTTGGAACGGGCGGCACTGGCCGTGGCCGCTGTCGCTGATCGAGGGTCCCGCGGCGCTGGTCGGCGAGCAGCTCGCGCGCTTGGAGGCTTTGTTACCGGACCTGCCCGGGCTGCCTGGACACGACGGTGGCGTTCGCCGCGCGCCGGGCGGTGACGACGGACCCGCGGCGCTGACCTCGAAAAACTGAGTCGCACACCGGCGCGACGATCGGAGCCGCGCAGTCCGGTGGGCGAGAGCGACTCGGGAGAGCGGAAACCGGCGAACAGCCCCCGAATTGGCGATGGACGGGTTCTCTTGGAAACCAAGAGAACCCGCCCTCGACGACGAGGGTACCGGTATCGGGCTGTCAGCGCACCATTTTCGATGAACTTTTCCTCTGCCGAAAACCAACCGTTGGTCCGGGATTCATCGCCTGGCTATCCGATCGCAATCGCTTCGCGCGCAATAGTGCGACGTGATGCGGGACACATAGTTTGCTAAAAGTTAGCCGATAGACCTGGGGGCTAGCGCGTAATTCTCCTCAGGAGACCTCGACGTGGCTGTTTCCGGACGGTTGACCAGCATCCCGCTCATCCGGAGCCGCGCCGGCATCGGCCGAGCAAACCGCCCGTCGACACCAGGCGCTCGCGCGGCGAAGGGCTGCACGACAGTTTCCGGCGCGTACCGCTCAGAGCTTCTCGACGTCGATCAACCCGCGCCGTACGGCCGCGACCAACCGGCGCGGCACCTGGTGCACGACGCCCGCGACGGTCACCGGCACCAGATCCACGGGCGCGGCCTTCCAATTCGACCGGCGGCTGCGAGTGTTCGACCGCGACATCCTCCGCTTCGGTACCGCCATCTCAGGATTCCTTCCGTGCGCGCTTGCCGTATTTGCGTTCGAACTTCTCCACCCGGCCCTGGGTGTCCAGCACGCGGTGCGCACCGGTCCAGAACGGGTGCGAGTCGGCGGTGACGTCCACCGTCAGCAGCGGATAGGTGTTGCCGTCCGCCCACTCCACGGTGCGCGTGCCGGTGGCCGTGGACCGGGTGAGAAATCGCTTGCCGGTGTTCACGTCCTCGAAGACCACCAAGTGGTAGTCCGGGTGGATCCCTTTCTTCATTTCGCCTCTCCTCTCGGGCTTTTCGCGTCCTCTACGGGTTGTCCCGGTTGGTCGCCGCTCGCGCACGGGTCGGCGTGCCATTCCCCGAACGGGTCCTCCCACTGGGCGACTCGCTCCGGCGCACGCTCGACCAGCCGCAGTTCGTCGTCCTCCACCAGCGCCCAGTGCAGCGCTTCGCGGATCTCCGCCGGATCGGCGTCGTGCACCAGGATCGACAGCGAGACGTCCCGGTCCCCGAACCGCTCGTCCCAGCGCAGGGCGGCCATCGCGCGACGCTCCGGATCGGCCTCGGCCAGTTCCTCTTCAGGCAGCGCGGCCAGCCAGCGCCCGGCGCCGCCCACCCGCAAGCCGCCACCGGCGGATTCCAGCCACACCACCTCGTCGGGCTGGGTGGCCAGCCAGACTCGCCCGCGCGCGGTGACCACGCCCTCGAGCAACACGTCGAGAGCCTGGTGCAAGCGGGCGGGATGGAAGGGCCGCGCGGCGGCGAACTCCACGAGTTCGACGCCGTAGTCACCGGTCAAGGGCGGTCGGCCACGCAGCAGCGGCGCGTGCGCGTCGAAGATCCTGCCGCGGCGCGAATCGGCGGGGACGCGCGTGAGCAGCGTTTCGGCCAGCGCGGGGGTGATGGACTCCGGCTCGTCCACCCAGGCGATCGGCGCGCCGGGGACCAACCGGGCCAGGACGGCGGCGAGCTTGCCGCGGTCGACCGCCATGTCCGCGAGCAGCGCTTCGGGTGTGACGGCGCCCAAGACGATGACGGCATCGGCGAAATCGACCTGCCCGACCGCGACCTGCGCCACCGTGCGGTCGTCGTCGGCGGCGGCGAGGCCCCGTTCGGCGAGCGTCTCGTCCCCGGTCGCGTCGGCGAGCCAGGCGCCCGAGTCCAAGCAGGTGACAACCGCGTCCACCCGCACGTCGCGCCCGGCCGGGCCGTCGACGCGGCCGTGCACGCCGGCGACCACGACATGCTCGATGGCCTGGCACACCGCTTCCGCCTCGAACGCCGGGTCCAGTGCCAGCACGATGCGATCCACCGATTCACGCTGGGAGAGAGTGCGCAACAGCGGAAGCAGATCCATCCGCAGCGTGCACGAGACGCAGCCGTGCGCGAGTTCGAGCACCGCCGAGGTCTCCCGCGTCGCGGTGCGCACCGTGCGGTGCACGATGCCTTCCCGCAGCTGCGTCAGATCGTGGCGGACCACGATGGTGCCCGGAGCCATGCCGAGCACCGCGGCCGCGCGATCGACGCCCGTCGCGGCGAGTCCCGCGAAACCGGCGAGCACCACCACGGGCGTTCTGCGGTCGGACTCGGGTGGGGAATCTGCCGCCGCCACCGGAACTCCTTTCAGTAACGATTTTCATTTGCTGTAAAGCAACGGTACATTGCTGGACAGCCGTTGTCGAAAATGATTGTCATCTACTGGAGGGAGTCCGGATGTCGGCCCACTGCCAGGTCACCGGGCGCAAGCCCGGCTTCGGTAAGTCCGTGTCGCACTCGCACAAGCGGACCAGCCGCCGCTGGAACCCGAACGTCCAGCGCAAGACCTACTACCTGCCCAGCGAAGGCCGGCGCATCACGCTGACCGTCTCCGCCAAGGGCATCAAGACCATCGACCGGGACGGGATCGAGGCCGTGGTGGCCCGGCTCCGGGCCCGCGGCGACAAGATCTGAGGAGCGACCCATGGCGTCGAAATCGACCGACATCCGCCCGATCGTCAAGCTGAAGTCCACGGCGGGCACCGGGTACACCTACGTGACCCGCAAGAATCGCCGCAACGACCCGGACCGTCTGGTACTGCGCAAGTACGACCCGGTGGTGCGCAAGCACGTCGACTTCCGCGAGGAGCGCTGAGATGGCCAAGAAGTCGAAGATCGCGCGCGATCAGCAGCGCAGGACGATCGTGGCGCGCTACGCGGCACGCCGCGCGGAGCTGAAGAATCTCATCCGGAAGCCGGATACGCCGGAGTCCGAACGCGCGGCAGCCCAGGCAGAACTGCGGAGACAGCCGCGCGATGCCAGTCCGGTACGATTGCGCAATCGGGACGCCGCCGACGGACGACCGCGCGGTCATCTCCGGAAGTTCGGACTCTCCCGTGTGCGTGTGCGCGAGATGGCCCACCGGGGCGAATTGCCCGGTGTGCACAAATCGAGCTGGTAGACAACCACTGATCTCGAGAAGGAACTCGTCATATGGCAGTCAAGCGAGCACCGTCGAAGAAGGTCCGCGCCGAGCAGGCCCGCCGTCCGAAGAAGAACCCGCTCATCGCCGCCGGCATCGAGACGGTCGACTACAAAGACGTGAACCTGCTGCGTACGTTCATCTCCGATCGCGGCAAGATCCGCAGCCGTCGGGTCACCGGGCTCACCCCGCAGCAGCAGCGCCAGGTCGCTGTCGCGGTGAAGAACGCCCGTGAGATGGCCCTGCTGCCGTTCACCAGCCGGTAGGCGGACCGCGCGAGACGAGCGAAGCTGAAAGACCCCCGATGCGTGCGCACCGGGGGTCTTTGTCATCGCATTACCGGACCGGTCGGATCACGGGATGGTCAGCACCTGGCCGGGGTTGATCGCGTCCGGGTTCGGGATGCCGCTGGCGTCCGCGATCTCCTGGTAGCGGTTTCCGTCGCCGTAGAAACGCTCGGCGATCGCCCACAGGGTGTCGCCCGGCTCGACGGTGTAGGTGCGCGGCTCGGGAGCCGGAGGCGGAGGCGGCACCTCCTCGACGGCCGGAGCCGCGACCTGTTCGGGCTCCGGCGCCTGCTCCGGTTCCGGGGCGGGCAGCGGAGTGTCGGTGTGGGTGCCGGAAGCCCACAGCGCGCCGCCGTCGGCGCCGTACAGCACGACGTTGCGATCGGCCTGCACGACGAGCCGATCGGCCGCCTGGCCGTTGGTCTCGGTCGCCCACGCGGCGCCGTCGCTCTTGTAGAGCACGAAGTTGCCATCCTCCTGCAGCACGGCCCGCTCGACACCCTGATCATGAGTTTGGGTGGCCCACACCACATTTCCGCCCGGCTCGGACAGCACTAGATTGCCGTCGTCCTGCAAAGTGAGGGTGTAAGCCCCGCCCTGGAGCGATTGCCCCCGCCCGAGTTCTTCGCCTACGCGCAGCGTGTCGACCACGATACTTCCTTTCCAGAAAAAGCTGGTAGAGCATCCGACATGGACGCGCGCCACCACGTCGCGGCGCGCATCCCCGCAGAACTTACTGCCCCCGAACGGTTTTCGGAGCTGTTACGCGCAGGGTTCGCGGAACGTTCACTGTGGGGTTCGTCCCAGTGCGAACGCACCCGCGGTGCGCTACGCGGCGCAACGCCGGGACTAGGGTGGCGGTATGGATCGGATCCAGGCCGGACGCGCCGCCACAGCTGTCGCCGTAGTACTCGCCTGCCTCGCCGTCGGGGGCTGCGGCGGCTCGGACGACGAGGGAGCACCCCCGAGCACGAGCGCCATGTCGAGCGCCGCGCCGCAGACGCCGATCGAGGATCCTCGCGGGAACCAGGGCAACGAGTTCACCGCCGATCCGGCCATCGTCGGCGCGCACCCGATCCCCTTCCAATCGTGGACTCGCTTGGCGGACAACAAGATAGCGGTGAACTTCGAAACCGGGTCACCGGAGTGCTACGGCGTGGACGCCACGGTCACCGAGTCCGGCTCGACGGTCACGGTCGAACTGCGCTCGGGCAGCCGCGCCGAGGCGGTGGGCCGGATGTGCACGATGATCGCGGTCTTCGGCACCCTGGAGGTGCCGCTGAGAGAGCCGCTGGGCAACCGCACGGTGCGCAGCGCGGTCTAGGACTCCGCACAGCGCGGGCTCGGCTGCGCCGTACACGCGGGTCCAGAGGGTAGCTGCCGGCTTGCGCCGATCCTCCACGTGCCACGAAAACGCCGCGCCGGATCATGATCCGGCGCGGCGTCGCGAAACTGCCTGTCTCAGTGGGCGAAGTGGCGGGCGCCGGTGAGATACAGGGTGACGCCGGCCTCGCGAGCGAGGTCGATGGTCTCCTGGTCGCGCACCGAACCACCCGGCTGCACGATGGCGCGGACACCGGCCTGGATGAGGGTCTGCGGACCGTCCGGGAACGGGAAGTAGGCGTCGGAGGCCGCCACCGAGCCCTTGGCGCGGTCCCCGGCCCGCTGGACCGCGAGGCCGACCGCGTCCACGCGGTTGACCTGGCCCATCCCGACACCGACCGAAGCGCCCTCGTGCGCAAGCAGGATCGCGTTGGACTTCACGGCCCGGCAAGCGCGCCAGGCGAACGCCAGATCGGCGAACGTTTCGGCGTCGGCGGGCTCGCCTGCGGCCAGGGTCCAGTTGGCCGGGTCATCGCCCGGCGCGTCCAGCACGTCGCGCTGTTGCAGCAGGACGCCGCCGCTGATCGGGCGCAGCTCGGCGCCAGCGCGTCGCGGCGGCTCGGCGACGAGGATGCGCACGTTCTTCTTGCGCTGCAACACTTCCACCGCGCCGTCTGCGTAGGACGGCGCGACGATGACCTCGGTGAAGATCTCGGCGACCTGCTCGGCCATCTCCACGGTGACCTCACGGTTGGTGGCGATCACGCCGCCGAACGCGCTGACCGGGTCGCAGGCGTGCGCCTTGCGATGCGCCTCGGCGATGTCGGCGCCGAGGGCGATGCCGCACGGGTTGGCGTGCTTGATGATCGCGACGGCGGGGGCCTCGTGGTCATGGGCGGCGCGCCAGGCCGCGTCGGCGTCGACGTAGTTGTTGTACGACATCTCCTTGCCGTGCAGCTGCCGCGCCTGCGCCAGTCCGAGGCTGCCGTCGCCGTTGGTGTACAGAGCGGCGGACTGATGCGGGTTCTCGCCGTAGCGCAGCACCGCCGACCGCGCCCAGGTGCCGCCGAGCCATTCGGGGAACCGGATCGCCGTGTCTTCGGCCGCGTCGCCCGTGGCCAGCACGTTGGTCATCCAGCTCGCGACCGCCACGTCATAACTCGCGGTGTGCTGGAACGCCTTGGCCGCCAAGGCCGTGCGCTCGGCCAGCGTGAAACCGCCGGACTTCACCGCGGCCAGCACGTCGTCGTAGTCGCCGCTGTCGACGACCACCGCCACCGAGGGATGGTTCTTGGCCGCGGCGCGCACCATGGACGGCCCGCCGATATCGATCTGCTCAACGCACTCGTCGGGGGTCGCGCCGCTCGCCACGGTCTGAGTGAACGGGTAGAGGTTGACCACCACCAGCTGGAACGCCTCGACGCCGAGCTCGACGAGCTGGTCGACGTGCTCCTGTTTGCGCGAGTCCGCCAGGATGCCCGCGTGCACCCGCGGGTGCAGGGTCTTGACCCGGCCGTCCAGGGTCTCCGGGAACCCGGTCAGGTCCTCGACCTTGGTCACCGGGATGCCCGCGTCCGCGATCTTGCCCGCGGTGGAACCGGTCGAGACCAGCTCGATGCCCGCGGCGTGCAGACCGGTCGCGAGCTCGACGAGACCCGTCTTGTCGTAGACGCTCACCAGCGCCCTGCTGATCGGCTTGCGTTCACTCACCGGAGAACTCGCTCATCTGGGATAACTGCCTTTCGTCCGTCGGAGACAATGCCTCGCGTCGCGACGGCGGCGACGACCTCCGCCAGCAACCGTCGCTCGACAACCTTGATGCGCTCGTGCAGGGCGGCCTCGTCGTCACCCGGCAGCACCGGCACCGCCTCCTGCGCGAGAATCGGCCCGGTGTCCACGCCCTCGTCGACCAGATGCACGGTGCAGCCGGTGACCCGCGCGCCGTAGGCGAGCGCGTCACGCACGCCGTGCGCGCCGGGGAAGGCGGGCAGCAGGGCGGGATGGGTGTTGATGATCCGGCCGCCGAACCGGTCCAGGAAGGCGGGACCGAGCAGCTTCATGAAACCCGCCGATACGACCAGATCCGGCTGGTGCGCGGCGACGGTCTCGGTGAGCTCCACATCCCACGCGGCACGGTCCGGAAAGTCCTTCAGCGCCACCCGGAAATGCGGTATGCCCACGGCGTCGGCGTGGGTGGTGGCGGCGCAGAGCCGGTCGACGCCGACCGCGACGACCTTCGCCGGGTAGCCGGGTGCGGCCGCGGCGTCCAGCAGGGCACGCAGCAGTGAGCCGGTGCCCGACGCCAGCACGACGACGGTGGCCGGCGTCGCTGCCGGCTTCCACGAGGCATGCGGGGACGTCAGCGCTCTACTCCCTGATCGATCGGATGGCGGATGGATGCGGCACCGCCGGGTTAGAGCCTAACGACCGTCCACCCGGTCACTGTCCGGCAGGTCCGCCTCGACCACTTCGGCGTCGACGATGTCCGATGTGGCGTGATGGTGGTATCGGCCGCCGGACTCGATCGCGGGCGGATCGTCGACGAGTTCGGCGTCCAGCGGGGCTTCCAGCTCCGGCCGGTCGTAGTCGTCGTAGTAGTCGTCGTCCTCGTAGTAGTCGCCGTCGTCCGCTTCGTAATACGCGTCGTAGTCGGCGTCGTCCTCGTCGAGGTAGTCGTCGTACGGATCGGTGTAGTCGCCCGGTGGAACGCCGACCGGCACGAGGAACCACCGCGCGAACGCCAGGCCCGCGTAGCCGGGAACGGCCAGCCAGGCGAACGTGATCAAGGGAAACACCGGCAGATCCAGCCCGACCCGGCCGACCGCGCCGAGTTCACCGCCCGCCACCGCGCCGGCCAGCGTGAGCGCGAGCGCGGCGAGCCCGGCGGAGGTGAGCGTGGCCCACGGCGCGGTGATCCGGTCGGTGGAGGTGCGCGCGAGGTCGAGCCCGCCGAGCACACCGACCGCGGCGGGAACCACCAGCAACACCGGCCACCACCCCGCCGCCGGACCGGTGGGCACGGCGGCCAGCAGTGGAAAGGCCGGGATGGGGCCGCCGACGACGGAGAACACCCCGAAGGACGCGGCGCCGATCTGCGCGCTGGAACCGACCAGCACACCGACGGACTGGATCGCCAGGTTCGGCACGTACGCCAGCGAGAGCAGCGTCAGGCCGAGGACGCCTCCGAAGTTGCCCGCCGACTGATACATCTCGCCCAGCCGGGGAATGTGCGCGAGGAACGAGATCACCACGACCGCCGTCGCACAGCCCAGCAGGCGCAGGACCGAGCGCCCCGCGCCGTAGAGACCGGATACCGCCCAATCGGGCAGGCGCAGCAGCGCGAACAGCTGTCGCCGCAGACGGACGGCGATACCGATGGCGGCGGCGAGCAGATACAGCGCCGCGACCCAGGCGAAGGCGGCGAGGGTGTTCGGCGGTTGCAGTGCGATGACACCGGAAGCGTCTTCGGTGACCGCGAGGCAGACGGAGGTGACCAGCAATGGACCGCCCACCGCGGCGCCCACGATCCATCCGAGATCCGCCCTGGTGGACTGCGGTTCCACGGCGCGGGCGCATTCCCGTGCGGCCAGCCAGACCAGCAGCGCGGTCGGCAACAGCGGAAGCAGTCCGAGCGAGGTCTTGCCGATCACCAGCGGAACCTGGTGCACGCCCAGCCAGGAGGCGGCGATCGCGCCGGAGGTGCCGTCCAGATCGCTGCCGGAGGCCAGCAGCGTGACGAAGACGAGGACGACGAGGGTGGTCAGCCCGAAGGCCGAGGGGCGGCCCGCGACCGCGATGAGCACCCTGGACCGCTCGGGGGTGAGGGACAGAAACCCGTCTTCGTCCGCGTCCGGGGGCGGCTGCGACACACGCGACCCGCCGATCCGGCGGGTCGAGGAGTTTCTGGAGGAGCTCATGGCAATTCAGCGTGGCATCCTCCCCGGCGCGAGCGGGTCAGGCGCGCCGCAGGCACGCGACCGCCGCGCCGGGGGACGCCGCCGAGTTCCTACTTGTTGTTGTTGTCATCCGACGAGGGACGGAACGCCTGGGTGGCATCCGAGGAAGGATCGCCACTCTGCTCGCCGCCGAACGGCTTGTTCTGCTGGCTCGGCTGCGCCTGCTGCTGGCCGTAGCCGGGCGTACCGTAGGGCGCCTGCTGACCGGACTGCTGCTGGCCGCCGAAGTGCTGGGTGACGCTCTCGTCCGGGCGCGGCTGCGCGCCGTACGGCGAACCCGGCTGCTGGGACGCGCCATAGGCCGTGGTCTGCTGGCTCTGCCCGTAGGGCGACTGCGGCTGGCCGTACGACTGACCTTGCTGCGCCTGACCGTAACCCGGCTGACTCTGCTGCTGCCCGTAGGGCGATGGCTGCCCCGCCTGCGACGGGAACTGCGGCGGCGCGGACTGACCGCCGTAGCCCGCCTGACCGTACGGGCTCGCGCCGTAACCGGGCTGGCCCTGGCCGTAGGACTGCTGTCCCTGTCCGTACGACGGCGGCTGCTGCTGGCCGTAGCCGCCCTGGCCGAATCCGCTCGGCGCGGTGGCCGGGCGCGGCGCGGGGGCCTTGAGGATGCCCGCGTCGAACAGCGCCGCGGCGATCGACACCGCCGCCTGCGCGAAGGCCAGCACGAGCAGGACGTACGCGCCCGCCTTCAGCTCGCTGCCCTCACCGAAGTTGAACGACTGGAACAGCAGCGCGATGAAGCCCGCGGTCGAAGCCGCCGCGGCCGCGCCGATCCAGTTCTGCTTGGGCAGCAGCGACAGCGCGGCGAGCAGACCGCCGAGCAACAGCAGGCCGAGCAGCGGCGTGCCGGACGCCACCTCGAAGAAGTTGGCCGTTTCCGGTGCGCTGACCCTGCGGCCGCCGATATCGACGGGCTTGCTGCCGAGGAACGGCAGGAAGCCGAGCAGGAAGTTGATCACGCCGAGCGCGGCTACGCCGACCACCAGGAAGAACGGCAGACCTTTGGCATCGGAACCGGTAGCGCTCGAACCTGAAGTGGCACCACCCGTCGCCGGGCTCTGACTGGATGGTGCTGAGGGCTGGGGTGTGTTGTACCCGGAGCCCCCGGTCGGGTAGGACATGTCGTCGTCTCCTCAATCGAGTCGTACATGGTCTTCACGGCTGGATTACTTCTGACGCTACTGCACTGTCTCGCCCCGGTCACCCTGCCGCGACGGCCGGAATGGGCGAGTCCGCCCGTATCCCGGCAGGTCGCGGCACATGTCCGGCGCGAAGCACCTAGCGAGACCACCTACCGCTCCTTGAAACTGTTGCCCGCGATGGCGCTTTTCACACCACGAGGGTTCTCAATAGCGGGGAATTTCCGGTGACAGGTCGATGAACCATCCATTCGGCTGCCTCGTGTGACAGAGAAGGGGACAACGGAGCCCCCGGCAGATCGAACAGTTCCGCGCGTGGCGGGTCCGGATGCTCGGCTACTGCCCAAGCCAGAGCCCGCCGCCACACATGACGAAGGCCGCCCCCCGAATTCGGAGGCGGCCTTCGTGCGCGGGGGGAGATCAGGCGGTGATGCTGGCCTTCTCCAGGATCTCGCGAGCCAGCGCGGCGGTCTCGGACGGCGTCTTGCCGACCTTCACGCCCGCGGCCTCCAGCGCGTCCTTCTTCGCCTGGGCGGTGCCCGACGAGCCGGACACGATGGCGCCCGCGTGGCCCATCGTCTTGCCCTCGGGGGCGGTGAAGCCCGCCACGTAGCCGACGACCGGCTTGGTGACGTTGGCCTTGATGTAGGCCGCGGCCCGCTCCTCGGCGTCGCCGCCGATCTCGCCGATCATCACGATCAGCTTGGTCTCCGGGTCCTTCTCGAACGCCTCGATGGCGTCGATGTGGGTGGTGCCGATGACCGGGTCGCCGCCGATGCCGATGGAGGTCGAGAAGCCGAAGTCACGCAGCTCGTACATCATCTGGTAGGTCAGGGTGCCGGACTTGGAGACCAGGCCGATCGGGCCCTTGCCGGTGATGTTGGCCGGGGTGATGCCGACCAGCGACTCACCGGGGGTGATGATGCCGGGGCAGTTCGGGCCGATGATCCGGGTCTTGGCGCCCTTCTCCACGTTGTAGGCCCACGCGTAGGCGGTGTCCTGCACCGGGATGCCCTCGGTGATGACCACCAGCAGCGGGATCTCCGCGTCGATGGCCTCGATGATGGCGTCCTTGGCGAACTTCGGCGGCACGAACGCGATGGACACGTCGGCGCCGGTCTCCTTGATGGCCTCGGCGACGGTGCCGAACACCGGCAGCTCGACCGCGTTGCCGTCGGAGTCGGTGTGCGCGACGGTGGTGCCCGCCTTGCGCGCGTTCACACCGCCGACGATCTGGGTGCCCGCCTTCAGCATCAGCGCGGTGTGCTTGGTGCCCTCGCCGCCGGTGATGCCCTGGACGATGACCTTGGAATCCTTGTTCAGGAAGATAGACATTCTTTTCGTCCTTACTCGGCCGTCGTTATCGGGCGGCTGCCAGTTCGGCGGCCTTGTCGGCGCCTTCGTCCATTGTCTGCGCCAGCGTCACCAGCGGGTGCGCGGCCTCGACGAGGATCTGGCGACCCTCGTCCACCCGGTTGCCGTCGAGGCGGACCACCAGCGGCTTGTTCGCGTTGTCGCCCAGGATCTCCAGCGCCTTCACGATGCCGTTGGCGACCGCGTCACACGCGGTGATGCCGCCGAACACGTTGACGAACACGCTCTTGACCTGGTCGTCGTTCAGGATGACGTCGAGACCGGCGGCCATCACCTCGGCCGAGGCGCCGCCACCGATGTCCAGGAAGTTGGCCGGCTTCACGCCGCCGTGGCCCTCGCCCGCGTAGGCGACGACGTCGAGGGTCGACATGACCAGACCCGCGCCGTTGCCGATGATGCCGACCTCACCGTCGAGCTTGACGTAGTTGAGGTCGTTCTCCTTGGCCTTGAGCTCGAGCGGGTCGGTCGCGTCCCGGTCGGCGAACGCCTCGTGCTCCGGGTGGCGGAATCCGGCGTTCTCGTCGAGGGTGACCTTGCCGTCCAGCGCGAGGATCTCGTCCTGCGGGGTGCGCACCAGCGGGTTGACCTCCACCAGGGTGGCGTCCTCGGCGACGAACACCTCCCACAGCTTCTGGATGGTCACGGCCGCGGCGTCCAGCACGTCGGCGGGCAGGTGGCCCTGCTCGGCGATCGAACGCGCGAACGCCAGGTCGACGCCCTTGACCGCGTCGACGGGAACCTTCGCCAGCCGCTCCGGCTTGGTGGCGGCGACCTCTTCGATCTCCATGCCGCCCTCGACCGAGCACATGGCCAGGTAGGTCCGGTTGGCGCGGTCCAGCAGGAAGGAGATGTAGTACTCCTCCGCGATGTCCTTGGCCTCGGCCACCAGGATCTTCTTGGTGATGTGGCCCTTGATGTCCAGGCCGATGATGTTCTGCGCGTGCGTCAGCGCGTCATCCGGGGTGGCGGCGTACTTCACGCCACCGGCCTTGCCGCGGCCACCGGCCTTCACCTGAGCCTTGATCATCACCGGCTTGCCGATTTCCGCCGCGATGGCGCGGGCGTCCTCGGCCGTGTCCGTGACGCGGCCCTCGGACGAAGGCACTCCGTGCTTAACGAAGAGCTCCTTCGCCTGATATTCGAAGAGATCCATGTACTCACCGTCTCGTCTGCGTTGTGATGACAACGTCTTTGTTGGCGGCCCGACGTCGGAAGCGGGTCGGGTCGGACTCTAATCAGTCACATGGAGGGCCAATCGGCCACGTTCATCCTAAGTGGCGCAGGTCACGGAGTGGTGCCCAGGGCGGCAAAACCGCTGGCCAACGCTACTCGCGAGTAGGTTGCTGGCACCGCGCCAGGTAGAGCGGGCGAACCCGGGAGCGAACCGCGATCTACTACGAATCGTCGTTGAACGACCTCTCCGGAGTGCCCATACAGCAGTGAGATATTCCATGGGTTTAGGGTGATGAATCTCACATGTTCGTCACGGACCCCCCACACCGCTTGTGGGCACGACATCGTTTCGTTACCGTCATTGCGGTCGATGTCACAACACGGTCACGACTAGGAGGACGGCAAGCTTGACGCAGCACAGCACTCCGCAGACGGAGAGCCGCTCCGCATTCGACCGATCGACGCCGCTGGTCAAGCGGCATCCGAGTTCCATCCGCTTCACGATGTGGCACCGCCGATGAACCACAGCTCCACCTTCGCTTCCGATGATCGCTTGCGGTCGGGACATCGTTATCGCCCCGACGACGAGCCCTTCGCTCCGGCGGCCCGCCACGCAGGCCCCTCGTTCGACCAGCATCACGCCGGGTACGAGGCAGCGCCGCAGGCGGAATACGACTTCCGTCCCGCCGGTGGCGATTACGGCTTCGCGGCCGAGCCCGCTCACGATTCGGGCTACGACCAGCCGGCCTATGAGAACGCGGCCTACGACAACGCGTGGGACACCAACAGCGCGTGGTCGCAACAGAATTGGGCACAGGAGGACTCCTGGTCCGACGGCGGCGCCTGGACCTCCGGCGACGCGTGGGCCGAGCAGGAGCCCTGGACGCCCGGCGAGAAGTCCTGGGTGTCCGACACCGGCTGCTGGGCTCCCGAGGAATCCTGGGCGACCGAGACCCCCGAGGCCGAGGCCGACGAGGAGCCGAGCGCACCCGTCCTGCCGACCGTCATCCGCGGCGGCCGCTCCGCGAACAAGCGCGGTGGCGCACATCGGGTAGCGGCGCCGCCCGCAGCACTCAAGGGTCGGGCCGCGGTCGCCGCCGTCGCCGCGGGCGCGGTCGTCGCGGCCGGGCAGGCCGCGTTCGCCTCGCCCGAACAGCCGTCGCAGGCGGTCGACTACGAAGCCGCTGGGCAGATCCACGAGATCGCCGCGCAGTCGATGAACATGGCCGATCCGACGGCAGCGCCGGACTCCCCCCAGGTGCTGAACGTCTCCTCGCCCGCCCACCTCGACCAGTTCAACGACATCCTGCAAAAGGGCCAGAAGTACGCCGAGGACCTCGCCGCCCAGGAGGCGTCGAAGCTTCGCCCGCTCTTCACCAAGTTCGCCGCGGGCACCTTCACCTCCGGCTTCGGCGCCCGCTGGGGTGTGCAGCATCTGGGCATCGACATCGCGGGCCCGATCGGCACCCCGATCTACGCCGTCGCCGACGGCACCGTGCTCGAAGCCGGTCCCGCGTCGGGCTTCGGCATGTGGGTCCGCCTGCTGCACGACGACGGCACCGTCACCATCTACGGCCACATCGACACCGCCACGGTGTCGCAGGGCCAGCGTGTGCTCGCCGGAGACCAGATCGCCACCATCGGCAACCGCGGTTTCTCCACCGGCCCGCACTGCCACTTCGAGGTCTGGCTGAACGGCGTCGACAAGGTCGACCCGCTGCCCTGGCTGGCGACCCGCGGCATCAGCCTCGGCCCGCAGCGCGACTGAACGGCGCGGCTACGGGACGCGTTCGACGTGCCGCTTGGTCGGCTGACGTCGAACGGCGGCTGAGATCTGTATCGCTACCGAACCCGGGGCGGAAGCGTACGCGCCCGCGCTGGTCGAGTGCTGCGGGCGTGTGAATCTTGCTGTGGCGGAAGAATTTTCATCTAGCCGGCGAACAGTTCCGGCGCGGCCTTTCGCACCTTGCGCAGAACTTTCGACGCCCGGTCCGAGGACACGGCGGACAGAACGGGTAGCGCGGACCGCCAGAGCTTCGCCGCGTCCTCGTGCCGTCCGAGACGCCAACGAATCAACCCTGTTTCGGCGGCGGAAAGAGCGTGAATCCTGGTGTGCGTCTCGGGACTCCACATCGAATGCGACAAGTACAGGTACCGCTCGGCTTCAGCGTGATCACCCAGGGCGGCGAACGCTTTCGACGTCTGCCTGGCCACGCTCGCTTTGTTCGGGCACCAGAGCGCCGCCCACCGTGGTAACTCGGTGGTGATTTCCGTGGTGGTTATCCATGGTTCCGCCTCGCGCAAGGTATTGCGCGCTGCTCGCTGCTGCCCCGTTTCGGCGTAGCAGCGCGCGAGACCGACCAGGAACAAGGACATCGTGTCCGGACTTACTTTGTCTCGTGCCGCTGCCGCTCCACGTTCGGCAAGCTCGGCGGCATGCTGCGGCTGTCGTACGTCGGTGGCGTGTAACCCGAGAATGCGGAAGCAGAAACCTTCCTGTCCCGGGATACCGGATTCCTGCGCGAGCCGCAGCGCCGAGAGGAAATACCGCTGCGCGATACCGTCCTCCCCCGCGTCGTGCGCTTTGAAACCCGCCAGATACGCCAGCTCGGCGGCGGAGCTGAACGCGGCGGAACGGACCGTCGAATCGGCGAACCGTGAGCGCAGCAGTGACGCGACATCGGTGCTCAGGAATTCGGCGACTGCGGTCCGGCCGATGCCGCCGCCCTTGACTTCGTCCAAGCGCAAGAAAGCGTCCGTGATCCCCTGGACGGCGCGCACTTCCGGCATCCCGACGTGCGCCGAGTCGTCGACTCGCACCAAGCGGGCCATGTCCGACTGCGACACCAGCGCGGTCGCCGAGAGCGCCGCGCTGTAGACCGACGTGCGCAGGAACGACCGCCGGTCCACATCCGCTCGGCCCAACATACCGACCAGTGTGACAGGGTCGCATGTCACTTCGCCGCACGCGCGCGTGTAGGCCGCGACCACATCGGCCGAGGCGACGCGTGTCCCCGTCTCGACATGCCCCAAGTAGCTGCGCGAGAACGGTATTCGTGCCGCCAGATCGGCCGGTGAGAGTCCCGCCGCCTGCCTGGCGGCTCGCAAATGTTCCCCGATGTCAGGAGGCAACCCCCGTCCGTCCCCATGGGTGGATCGTAGGCGGATCGGTAGACGTGCTGTAGCCGTTTTACCAGTCCAGAGCGATGTTTTCCGCGCGACGCTTGCAGCCGCACCCACCCGGCGGCGCGTCTGCTCTGGAACGGACGCACCGCGAGCCGTGAGCGGCCCCCGGTGATCACACCCCGCCGGGTGGCGTGCACCCAGAGGACAACGACGAAGCAGGGGTGAAACACCATGGGGTTCAACTGGTGGCGAGACGCCGGGCCGGACGACTTGTCGGCGCAAGCGATCATCGACCGTGTGGCCGCCGAGTGGCGCGCCGAGCGCGAACGCGAACGGATTCGCGCCGAGCGGCCCGACCCTGGATTGTGGCCTACCGGCTGGCCGCATGAAGCTCCCGAGCGCCCGCTGAGCCTTTCCGAAGCGCACCAGACGATGCAGCGGCACAGGGACTGCCGCGCGGACCGACGCCCGCGTAAGGCGGCGGCCCGGCAGACGCTCATCGACGCCGGGCGCATGAAGCCGGGCACCTCGCGCGAGCCGCGCTGACATATTCCCGCATTGCTCGTGTTCGGCGGATCCGGTCGGATAAGCGCAACTCGGCCACATGCGACCCGACCCGACTCTTCTTCAGGGGGTGGGCTTGCGTTTCCAGCCGAGGAACACGGAGTCGCCTGCGGGTTTCCAGGGCAGGAAGATGGCGATGGCACCCGCGACGATCAGCGAAGCCGAAACCGTGACGTAGGAGGCGAGTTGGAACCCCTCCATGGACGCGGCCTTCATCGCGTAGATCAGGTCGGCCTTCTGCTGGGCGAAGGCCGGGTTGATGGGGCGCTTGGTCATTTCGAGTACAGCGATGACGCTCTCGCGGGCGAAACTCTTCTCGTTCGGGGTCATCAGGAAGTCGGGAATGGCATCGATGCGCGGTCCGACCTCGGTGGTGTACACCGACGCCACGATCGATCCGAGCACCGCGACGCCGAGAGTTCCCCCCGCCTCGCGGGTGGTGTCGTTGACCGCCGAACCGGCTCCCGCTTCGTCCAGGGCCACCGAGGCCATGATCGATTCGGTCGCCGGGCCCTGCACGATCGCCAGCCCCAGACCCATCAGCACCATCGAGACGAGCACCGGACCCACATACGGTGTCTCCACTTTCACCTGCCCGGCGATGAACATCCCGACACTCATCACCACCAGACCGAAGACGATGACTGCCGTGGTGCCGACCTTCTGGGCGATCAGCGTGGCCAATGGGGCGCCGACGGCGATGGCCACGGCGAACGGTAGCGAGTGCAACCCGAATTGCAGCGGCGACAGCTCCATCACTCCCTGGAAGTATTGGGTGATCATGAACAAGAAGCCGAACATGGAGAAGTAGCCGACCGCGATCGCCACCGCGGGCAGGGAGAATCGCCGGATCCGGAACAGGTTCATGTTCAGTACGGGCGAGCCGGTGCGCATCTCCCATCGGACGAACACCGCGAAGCAGACCACGGCGAAGACGAAGCACGTCAGGCTGGTCGGGGAGAGCCAGCCCTGACGCGGCGCGGCGATGATGGTCCACACCAAGGTGGTGACGCTCAGGAGCGACAGGGCGATGCCGATCACATCGAGCCTGCCGGTGTGTGCCGCCTTCGACTCCGGAAGCAGTACGCGGGCGAGGAGCAGGACGATCGTCGCGACGGGAACATTGACCCAGAAGACCGAGTGCCAGGAGAAGTGCTCGAGTAGCCAACCCCCTGCGGTGGGCCCGATCGCGATGGCGAAGCCTGCCATCGCCGTCCACGCCGCGATGGCGACGGTCCGTTCCCTGACGTCGGTGAAGATATTGATGATCAGCGCCAACGTCGCGGGGAATACAGCGGCGGCGAACACTCCCATAGCGGCGCGGGCGGCAATCACCTGCCCCAGGTCGGTCGCCAACGCGCCACCCAGAGACATGACGGCGACGCCGGCCAGTCCGAGCATCATCACCATGCGGCGGCCGTAGCGATCTCCGAGGTGGCCGAACGCCAGCAGCAAGCCCGCGAAGGCGAGCGTGTACGCGTCGACTACCCACTGCAATCCGCTGAAACCGGCGTGTAACTGCACCCCCAGGGACGGCAACGCGACGTTGACGACGGTGTTGTCGAGCACCACGAGCAATTCCGCGGCGCAGATGACGACAAGGGCCGGCCACCGCCCCCGCATGCTCGGGGTTGCGGTGTGCTCAGCCCGTGCGGCCGGCTCGGCGACAGATGAGTGGGGCATGGGAAATCGACTCCTCGTCATTGCGATGCGGACCACGCGGAAAGTGGCTGCCGACCCCGGCGGGCAGGGCGATAGCCACCGCGGACCGGTAGCCATGCGGTGTCGGCGGGCAGCTCGATTCCGCGACAGCACCGCCTTTTTGTGGGACGCCGAGATCAGGCCCCGCGGTGGGGTTCGGACCGGTTCCCTCCGACAAATTGATGTTACTTCGCGTAACGCTAACGGCAGCGTAGTAGAACGATTGGTCTATCGCAAGCGAGGGGTAGCGCACTCTTCGAGGAGATCTGGAGACGAGAGTCAATCCGGAAGACTGGATGGTCTACTGTTCGGGTGCGTCGCTAGGCTGGATGGCCTGCGCAGAGGGGAAGAGGCTCATGGCTGCGGATGCGCGACGGCGCTTGATCGAGAGCGCGATCGAGCTGATCAGACGCCGAGGGGTGGCCGGCACCGGGGTGGCCGATCTGCTCGAGCACAGCGGCACCGCACGACAATCGATCTACAAGCATTTTTCCGGCGGAAAGACGGAGTTGATCGAGGAGTCCGTCCGGACCGCAGGCGCCTGGATCGAGCAGATGATCGAGCAGATGGCCGAGACGCTGTCGTCGCAGGAAATGCTGCGGGCCTTCGTCGAGTATTGGAAATGGGTGCTGGTGACCAGCGACTACCAGTCCGGGTGCCCGATCGCCGCCGCGGCGTACGGCGGAAGCGAAGCACCGGGCGCCCGAGAACTATCCAAGGAGGCATTCCGGCGCTGGGAACGCCACCTGGCCGAGAAAGCCATCGCGCAGGGCGTACCAGCCCGGACAGCCCAGAGCCTGGCGACCACGACAATCGCGGCGATCGAGGGCGCAGTCATGATGTCGATCGCGGATCGCAGCATCGCACCCCTCAACCGCACCTACGACCAGCTCCGCGAACTGCTCGGAATCCATCTCGAGGCACCCTGACCACGCCGCCCGTCGAGACAGCGGAGCGGACGGTTACGAGCGCTCAGCTATGACCTCGACGTCTGTGGACGCCTAGGGTGCGGCGGCGATCGCGAGACCGAGCAACGCGACGACCTTCACGACCTCCAGGCCGATGTACCAGTAGTGCGCGTGCGAGCGCGGCAGATCCTCGCCCGCCAGCACGCGATCGGCGCGGCGGGACAGCGGCGGGCGCACCACGAGGATCTGGACGGCCAGCAACACCACGGCCACGCCCAGCCACAACCAGGTCGGCTTGCCGGGGCCCGCGACCAGTGCGGCGACCACCAGCAGCACGGCGAGCACGGCCTCTGCGGCGTTCAGCGCGCGGAACACCAAGCGGCCGATGCCGAGTCCCAGCGGCAGCGTGACCCCGGGTGCACGGAACTTCAGCGGCGCTTCCAGGAACGAGATGGCCAGCACCATGCCGAGCCACAACATGGGCAGAAACCACAGGATGTGCTGCGCGACCGTGTCCATATCGCGGACCCTACCGGCGGAACGCGTCCGCGCGGCAGGGTCCGAAGGCCCGACCCCGGCAGCTCAGAGCTTGACCAGCGTCCGGCTGTACTGCGGGATCAACCGGATCTTGCCCGCGGTGCCGAAGTCGATGGTCACCGTGGCCAGCGGCCCGAAGCCCTCCGCGGCGATCACCCGTCCGAGACCGTATTTGTCGTCGCTGACCCGATCGCCAACGGCGAGCACCAAGTTCGTGTTGTTGCGGGTCGCGCCGCCGGGAGCGGGCCTGCGCGGGCCGCGATCGCGCAAGCCGGGCCGTGGCTCCGACCACCCGTCGCCGCGCGTCCAATCCCGTTCCAGCCCGTCGTCGTCACCGCCGCGACGCCGCAGACCCCTCGTTCCGGGCGATCCGGCGGGCTCGAGCCTGCGCCAGTCGATGAGGTGGCCGGGGATCTCTTGCAGGAAACGCGATTCCGGGTTCGACACCGGCTGCCCCCAGCCGGACCGCACCACCGCCCGCGTCAGGTACAGGCGCTGCCGGGCCCTCGTGATGCCCACGTAGGCGAGGCGGCGTTCCTCGGCCAGCTCGGTCGGATCGCCGAGCGCCCGCATGTGCGGGAACTGCCCATCCTCCCAACCGGTCACGAACACCACCGGGAATTCCAGGCCTTTGGCGGTGTGCAGCGTCATCATCGTGACCACGCCGGAGCCCTCGTCCGGGATCTGGTCGGTGTCGGCCACCAGCGAGACCCGCTCGAGGAACGCGGCGAGCGAACCGGGATCCGGCTCCCCTTCGCCCACCTCGGGCAGCAGCCCCTCCTGCCGGGCCGCCTCCGCGTTGTTCTGCGCCTCCGAGCTGAATTCCCGCGCGACGCTGACCAGCTCGTTGAGGTTGTCCAGCCGGGCGCCGTCCTGGGGGTCGTCGGAGGCCTCCAGTTCGGCGCGATAACCGGTGCGCTCGAGCACCGCTTCGACGACGTTGCCGACATCGGGGAAGTCGGACTCCGCGCGTTCCCCGGCGGCCCGGATGTCGTCGAGCAACTCCAGGAAGCCCGCGATGGCTCGCTGCGCGCGCGTGTTCAGCAGCGCCACCTTGCCTTCGGCGGCGTCGCGCAGCGCGGCGGCGAAACCGATGCCGCGCTGTTCGGCATGGACCGCCACGCAGGCTTCGGCGCGATCGCCGATGCCGCGGCGCGGCGTGTTCAGGATGCGGCGCATGCTCACCGCGTCCTCCGGGTTCTCCAGCACCCGCAGGTAGGCGACGATGTCGCGGACCTCTTTGCGCTCGTAGAAGCGGACGCCGCCGACCACCTTGTAGGGCAGGCCCATCCGGATGAAGATCTCTTCCAGCGCGCGGGAGTTGTTGTTGGTGCGGTAGAACACGGCGACGTCGCCGTAGTTGGCCTCGCCCTGGTCGACCAGCCGGTCGATCTCGCGCGCGACGAACGACGCCTCGTCGTGTTCGTTGTCGGCGACGTAGCCGGTGATCAGATCGCCTTCGCCGGAATCGGTCCACAGCTTCTTCTCGCGCCGGTTCTCGTTGCGCGAGATCACCGCGTTGGCGGCGGAGAGGATGTGCTGGGTGGAGCGGTAGTTCTGCTCCAGCAGAATGGTTTCGGCGTCGGGGAAGTCGCGCTCGAACTCCTCGATATTGCGGATCGTCGCGCCACGGAAGGCGTAGATGGACTGGTCGGCATCGCCGACCACGCACAGTTCGCTCGGCGGGACCCGGTCCTCGGCGCCGTCTTCCACGTGGTGGCCGACCAGCTCGCGGACCAGGACGTACTGCGCGTGGTTGGTGTCCTGGTACTCGTCCACCAGCACGTGCCGGAACCGGCGGCGGTAGTACTCGGCGACCTGCGGGTGATTCTGGAGCAATGCCACCGTCTCACCGATGAGGTCGTCGAAATCCAGCGCGTTCGCCGAGCGCAGCCTGCGCTGGTATTCGGTGTAGACCCGCGCGACCAGGCCGGGCAGCTCGGTGTCGTCGGATTCCGCGTCGGCGGTGGCGCGGGCCGGATCGATGAGTTCGTTCTTCAGATTGGAGATCGCCGTCGCCAGCAGGCGCGCGGAGTACTTCTTGGTGTCGATGTCGAGGTCGCGGCTGATCATGGTGAGCAGGCGCCGCGAATCGTCCGCGTCGTAGATCGAGAAGTTGGAGTTCAGCCCGGACAGCAGCGCCGCCTGGGTGCGCAGGATGCGGACGCAACTGGAGTGGAACGTCGACACCCACATGGCGTTCGCCCGCGGGCCGACCAGTCCGGTCACCCGCTCCCGCATCTCCGCGGCGGCTTTGTTGGTGAACGTGATGGCCAGCACCTGGCCCGGCGTGACGCCACGGGCGGCCAGCAGGTAGGCGATGCGGCGGGTGAGCACCGCGGTCTTGCCCGAGCCCGCGCCGGCCACGATGAGCAGCGGGGATCCGGTGTGCACGACCGCCGCGCGCTGCGGCGGATTCAAGCCGTCGAGCAGCCGCTCGGCCTCCTCGGCGCGCCGCTGCTCCCGCTCGGCGCGCTGCCGCTCGCGCTCCGCGTCGGTCGGCGGCGCCGCGCCGACGGCGGCGGGCTGCGACCCCTCCGCCGCGTTACCGCCGGCGAACTGCGGTTTCGATGCCGGATCCGGGTGCACGATCCGACCGGCCTGCGTCTTGGGAGCCACCGTGATGTCCATCGTCCGTCCACGCTACCGGCGGCCACCGACACAGATGAAGCCCCGGGTGAGATCGGTATCGGTTCGGCGCCGGATGGCTGAACGGCGAGTGAACTCCCGCTGGTGGGAAGGGCGGGTGAAACAACCTGCGAATCTCGCGCGATTGCCAAATGTATATGTTTTGCATACCCCCCAGCCCGTGGCACACTGGCGACATGCTCAGCGCTTTCGCCAGACATCCGATTCGGCTGCCAGCCGAACGCCGGGACCGCGGGGCCTGTACCTGAGCACACCTTTCTGGGGGGACAATACGAGGCCCCACCAGGTCTGTTTCACGGTGAAAGAACCGATCGGTAACGAGCCGCGAGCACGCGCCGATCCATGTTCTGACACGAGGAGATGAATGATGAGCACCCCTGCCACGACGACCGGGTCCGAATCCGCGCTGCCGCAGACCGAGGCCGAGATCGACAAGCTCCGCAAGGAGATCGATCGTCTCGACGCGGAGATCCTGGCCGCGATCAAGCGTCGCACGGAGATCTCCCGGATCATCGGCCGGACGCGCATGGCGTCGGGCGGGCCGCGCCTTGTGCACAGTCGCGAGATGAAGGTGCTGGAGCGTTTCAGCGAGCTCGGCCAGGAAGGCCACACTCTCGCCATGCTGCTGCTTCGCCTCGGCCGCGGTCGTCTCGGCCACTGAACTGAAAGTACGCGGCGCGCTCGCCAGACCGTCGCTTCCGAACAGGCCGTCCCGGGTGTACATGCACCCCGGGGCGGCCGCCTCATGTCCGCCCAGGCCGCCTACCGCCCGGGGAAGGTTTCCAGATCGTCGGCTCGGTGGATGGTGCCCCACCGACGCTATCCGGGATCCACGGTCGGTTTATCACCTGCGGCGGAATCGTTCAGTGCCCGCAGGTCGGCCCTCAGCTCCGCTTCGAGCGGTTCGGCATGCGAGCGCATAACGGGATGCACATGGCGAAGATGCTCTAGGTCTTGACTCGTCCGTTCGATCGCGGCCGCTCGTTCCGCGGGGCTGCCCTCCGCCGCGATCGTGCGATTGTCCAGCACGCGCCAATCTATTCCGGATTGGTCCAACGCCTCTCGCACGGCTGCACTAGGTGGCTGGTGCAACCCGATGAAATCTATGTCCGCGGTCGTCAGATCGAACATCTGGGCTTCGATGAAATGGTTGGCGCGAAAATCCGCTCCGAGATAGTCGCGGCCGATCGGAGCGATACCGTTCACTCCGGCGCCATAGGAGTATTCCGACGGGTTGTCAAGGGGGGAGGGTATCGCCCGCTCCCTCTCCACCAGCGAGTCACCGAACGTGATGGTCGTTCTCGACCGGACCTCCGGCTTCAGGTAGATCTGATTGTCGCCGTAGTTCAGCTCCGACAACGCATCGATCATGCCGTCTTGTGATGGGCGCACTCCGTCCACGGCGACGTAGCCGTAGACGGGTGGGTTGTCGTGGACGTCCGGGCCGAACCACTCGGCTTCGGCATGGGCGCGATCGCCCACGGGATTGCGGATGCCCCTGATTCGCCCTTCCTCGAGGATCGCCACGAGTTTGTCGTCGCGGACACGAATAGCCAACGGTTTCCCGTCGAGCGCGGCCTTCAGCTCTCGCCGCATCTGCTCACGTAACTCGGCGCTGTCCCGGCCGAGGGAAACCGCTGTCTCGTCGATTCTTCTGTCGATGATGGCGTATTGCTCCAGCCGGGACAGCCGACGGTGGGCTATGAGGTCATACAATTCCTCATCGGTCGGTCCGCTCTCGCCGAAACGTCGATTCAGTTCGGCGTCGAGTCTCTGTACGGCCTGGGCCAACGACGCTCGGTCCGGCGGCGGGGGGCACAAATCCCGCCCGGGACCGGCATCGCCACCTGCCGCACGTCGGATCCCGAGCCCACCGTCGGCGTCGCCGTGCGTGTGCGCATCGATGACTTGGCGGGAAGCGCGGGCTGCGCCCGTTTTCATGCCCGCGACGCCCTCGGCTTCCCTCTTGGTCAGCCGTTTCAAAGCGTCCACGACCTGCAATGCGGCTCTGACCACGCCGTTGCTCAATCGAGCATCACCAGCACCCGCGCCCTCTCGCAATCAGCCCACCGGCGGAACCAAGGCCGAGGCTAGTGTCGATGATCCATCAAGTCGCCCCCCGAAAGCACGGGGCACAGACAGTTGGGTTCAGAGCGGACGCCCAGCTGCGCGCCCCGAGCATGCTGAACCCACCTGGGCCGTCCGGTCGGCACCGGACCGACCGACGCCGATCTCGGGTCGGCCGAACCCCACGAATAAGCGCCGCCGACAGGCAGGATTCGACCGTCAGCTGCGCGAGCGATCGCCTTCGGGAACGCGGAACCCGCGGCGCGCGCTCACGTGAGCGCGATGTACTTGGTGGACAGGTACTCCTCGATCCCCTCCGTGCCGCCCTCCCGGCCGAAGCCGGATTCCTTGACGCCGCCGAAAGGAGCAGCGGGGTCGGAGATGACGCCGCGGTTGACGCCGACCATGCCGGATTCCAGCCCCTCGGCGATCCGCAAGGCGCGATCGAGATCGCGCGTGTAGACGTAACTGACCAGACCGAACTCGGTGTCGTTGGCGGCGGCGAGCCCCTGCTCCTCGGTGTCGAAACCGACGATCGGGGCGACCGGGCCGAACACCTCCTCGCGCAGGATCCTGGCTTGCGGCGGGACGTCGGCCAGCACAGTGGCCGGATAGAACCAGCCGGGGCCACCGGGCGCCTTGCCCCCGATCAGGACCCGCGCACCCGCCGCGACCGCGTCGTCCACGAGTTCGCCGACCGTGCGCAGTTGCTCCTCGTTGATCAGCGGGCCCAGCGTCGTGTCCGGATCGGCGCCAGGGCCGAGCCGCACGCTGCTCGACATCGCCTCGACCAACTTGGTGGTGAACTCCTCGAGCACGCTGTTGTGCACGTGAAAACGGTTGGCGGCGGTGCACGCCTCACCGCCGTTGCGCAGTTTCGCCAGCATCGCGCCCTGCACGGCGGCATCGATGTCGGCGTCGTCGAACACCACGAACGGCGCGTTCCCGCCGAGTTCCATCGAGGTGCGCAGCAGCCGGTTCGCGGATTTCTCCACCAGCTTCTTGCCCACCTCGGTGGAGCCGGTGAAGGTGAGCTTGCGCAGCCGGGGATCGTCGAGCAAGGGCTGGGTCACCGCGCCGGAGTGGCTGGAGGTGAGCACGGACAGCACGCCGTCGGGCACCCCCGCCTCGCTGCACAGCTTCGCCAGCAGCAGCATGGTCAGCGGCGTCGCCGAGGCGGGCTTGACGATCATCGTGCAGCCCGCGGCCAGCGCGGGGCCGATCTTGCGGGTGCCCATGGCGAGCGGGAAGTTCCACGGCGTGATCGCCAGGCACGGGCCGACCGGTTGCTTGTGCACCACGATCCGGCCGGTGCCGGAAGGAGCGTGCAGGTAGCGCCCGTGCACCCGGGCGGCCTCCTCGCTGAACCAGCGGAAGAACTCGGCGCCGTAGCGCACCTCGTTGCGGCTCTCCGGCAGCGCCTTGCCCATTTCCAGGGTCATCAGCAGGGCGAACTCCTCCGCGCGGGCGGTGATCTGTTCGAACACCTCGCGCAGGAGCTCCCCGCGCTCGCGGGCGGGCGTGGCCGCCCATTCTTCCTGGGCTGCGACGGCCGCGTCGAGCGCGCGCATCGCGTCCTCCGGCGTCGCGTCGGCGACGTGCGTCAGCACCTCGCCGGTCGCCGGATTGTGCACCGGGAAGGTGCCCGCTCCGGTGGCGTCGACGGGCCGCCCTGCGATCCACAACTGCTTCGGTACGGATTCGAGAAGTTCACGTTCGGACACCATGACGCCAGCCTAAGCCTCACGACGGAAGCGCAAACGCCGAACGCGCGCCGGTCCGGCCGACTCTCCACGCAGGCACCCGTGCGCGCGGCGGTGCCTGCTTGTACTCTCGGCGAACGTGAGCAGCGACATCACCGCGACGGCGGCATGGCGGAAACTGCACGATCACCACGGCACCGTCGCCGGACGACACCTCAGGGAGTTCTTCGCCGACGATCCGGCCCGGGGCAGCGAGCTGACCGTCCAGGTGGCGGACCTGCACATCGACTACAGCAAGCACCGCGTGAACCGGGAAACCCTGCATCTGCTGGTGGAATTGGCGCGCGAGGCGGGCGTACCCGAGCGGCGCGACGCGATGTACCGGGGTGCGCACATCAACACCTCCGAGGACCGCGCGGTCGGCCACATCGCGCTGCGGCTGCCCGAAGGCGAGACGATGATCATCGACGGCGTCGACGCGGGCGCCGAGGTGCACCGGGTGCTGCGGCGGATGGGCGAGTTCACCGACGCGCTGCGCTCCGGCGCATGGCGCGGGGCGACCGGCGAGCGCATCACGACGGTGGTCAACATCGGCATCGGCGGGTCGGACCTGGGGCCGGTCATGGTGCATCAGGCGCTGCGGCACTACGAGGACGCCGGTATCGGCGCCGAATTCGTCTCGAACGTCGATCCCGCCGATCTGGTCGCGAAACTGGACGGGCTCGATCCGGCCACCACGCTGTTCATCGTCGCGTCCAAGACCTTCTCCACCCTGGAGACGCTCACGAACGCGACCGCGGCCCGGCGCTGGCTGGTCGCCGCGCTCGGTGCGGACGCCGTGGCCAAGCACTTCGTCGCGGTGTCCACCAATGCCGAACGTGTCGCGAAATTCGGTATCGACACCGAGAACATGTTCGGGTTCTGGGATTGGGTCGGCGGCCGGTACTCGGTGGCCTCGGCGATCGGCCTTTCGGTGATGGCGACCATCGGCAAGGAGCGCTTCGCGGAATTCCTCGCGGGCATGCACGCCGTGGACCGGCATTTCGCCGAGGCGCCGCTGGAGGCGAACGCTCCGGTACTGCTCGGCCTGCTCGGCGTCTGGTATTCGAACTTCTTCGGGGCGGAATCCCATGCCGTGCTGCCCTATTCGAATGATCTGGCCCGCTTCCCCGCGTACTTGCAGCAATTGACCATGGAGTCCAACGGGAAGTCGGTCCGTGCCGACGGCACACCGGTCACGACCTCCACCGGCGAGATCTTCTGGGGCGAACCGGGCACCAACGGGCAGCACGCCTTCTATCAGCTGCTGCATCAGGGCACCCGGCTCATTCCCGCGGATTTCATCGGATTCGCGCAGCCCACCGACGATCTGGCCACCATCGACGGCACCGGCAGCATGCACGACATCCTGATGAGCAACCTGTTCGCGCAGACCAAAGTGCTCGCGTTCGGCAAGACCGCCGAGGAGATCGCGGCCGAGGGAACAGATCCCGAGATCGTGCCGCACAAGGTGATGCCCGGCAACCGCCCGTCCACCACCATTCTCGCGCCGCGGCTCACCCCGTCGGTCGTCGGTCAGCTCATCGCGCTCTACGAGCACCAGGTCTTCGTGGAGGGCACCATCTGGGGCATCGACAGTTTCGACCAGTGGGGTGTCGAACTGGGCAAGCAGCAGGCGCTCGCCTTGGCTCCGCTGCTCACGGCGGCCGAAGAACCGCGGCCGCAGGACGATTCGTCGACGGATTCGCTCATTCGCTGGTATCGCGCGCACCGCTGAGTTCGTCCGCGCGCTAGGCGGCACCGCCGGGCGGGGGTTGGCGTCGCGTCTCGTCGAGTCGCTGAACGATGCGCGAGGTGGAGATCGCGATCAAGGTACCGATGACGCCCAGGTCGAAGACCACTTGGACCATCGTCGCCACTTTCGCCGCGGGCCCGACCGCGTGCACGTCGCCGTAGCCGACGGTCCCGAGGGTGACGATCGTGTAGTAGAGCGAGTCGGTTCGGGTGCGCAGGCCGTCGAACTGGCCGGGCGCGTGTTGTTCGAGCACGTAGTAGTACACGGCGAAGAACATCACCACGACGCAGACCACGAGCAGTACGTCGTTGATCCTTCCTGCGGTCGTCGGCGGATCGCGCAGGTACCGCCGGATGCGCCACCGCGCCAGCCAGATCAGGCCGGCGACTCCGAAGACGAAGGCGACGAGCCCGAGCACCCCGGCGGGGCGGCCGAGCGCCCGGCTCTCCAGCGGCAGAAAGTAATAGAACAGCAGAGCGCACACCACGGCCAGCACATTGAACAGGGCGCCCGATACTGTGCCGCCTGCGCGATTCTCCGTCATTGATTCATCATCGGGCCAGGTAGAGCGGGTGAGCCACTGCACGCGCCGATACACGGTCCGTCTCTTCGGATGCCCAGGGCCGGGGGTGGTGAGGGGCGCGAGACTCCCGGCGGTGATCTGAATCACACCCTGTCACGGCGGGTGCTCCTGCGGTGTCTTGATGCCGACCCCCGAAGTGAAGGAGACACCATGACTGGGAAAACCGATGTGGTCGTGGTCGGCGGCGGATACGCCGGCGTCTTGGCCGCCAATCGCCTGACACGGCGTGCCGACGTCACCGTCACCTTGATCAACCCGCGTCCGGGTTTCGTCGAGCGCATCCGCCTGCACCAACTGGTGGGCGGATCCCACAAAGCGGTCGTCGACTACCGGGAGATCCTGGGCGAGCGCGTCCGGTTGGTGGTCGACACCGCGACGCGAATCGACGCGGCCGAACGCCGCGTGAGCTCGGCGTCCGGCGGCGCGGTCGGCTACGACTACTTGGTGTACGCGGTGGGCAGTGGCAGCGCCGAACCGAGCGTGCCCGGAGCTGCCGACCTCGCCTTCCCGATCGCCACCCTGGAGGAGGCGCAGCGACTGCGGTCGGTGCTCGACGCCGCGCCCGCGACGGCCGCGGTGACGGTCGTGGGAGCCGGCGCGACCGGTATCGAAACGGCCGCCGAGCTGGCGGAGCAGGGCCGCAGGGTCACGCTGCTGTGCGGCGGGGCGCTCGGCCCGTACCTGCACCCGAGGGGGCGGCGCTCGGTGGCCGCACGGCTGGCGAAGCTCGGCGTGACCGTGCTCGAAGGTCCCGAGAGCAAGGTGACGGCGGTGACCCGCGACGCGGTGCGGCTCAGCGGCGGCCACACGTTGTCGAGCGCGGTGACCATCTGGACCGCCGGATTCGGTGTGCCGGATCTGGCCGCCCGAAGTGGACTCAGCACCGACGCCGTGGGACGCCTGCTCACCGACGAGACGTTGACGAGCGTGGACGACGAGCGCATCGTCGCGGCCGGGGATTCGGCGGCGCCGTCGGGTCTGCCGTTGCGAATGAGCTGCCAGACCGCGCGTCCGCTGGGCGCGCACGCCGCCGACACGGTGCTGGCCCGGATCACGGGCGCGCAGCCCGCGGCCATCGACGTGGGCTTCTTCGGCCAGTGCATCGGCCTGGGCCGGCGCGCCGCCACCGTGCAGATCGCCTCCAGGGACGACGTCGCGAACGGGTTCTACCTCGGTGGTCGCCTGGCCGCGAAGATCAAGGAGTTCGCCTGCGCAAACGTCGTCAAGGAATTGGCGAACGAGGCGCGCGAGCCCGGGTCGTTCACCTGGGGGTTCACGAACGACAAGCGGAGGGAATTGCTTCAGGCCCGGCGAAGCGAAGCCCTGACCGCTCGCTGAGCGGACGCCCGATGCGGGTACCGGTGCGAAAGCCGTCGAGCGTCAGCGGATCCGGGCGGCGCTCGCACGGGACGCCGCCGGACACATACGCTGCGCTGAGTATCGGATCGTCGTCTCTCGGGGCGTGATGCGTGCCGGGCGATGTGCGCAGGTGGATGGCTACCAGGAGAAGGACGGCCAGGAACGGTCGTGAAGGAGAGGCGCGAGAGATGAGCGACCGTATCACCGACCCGGCGACCGAGGCTTTCGTCGCCCACCGCAACCTGCTGTTCACCGTCGCGTACGAGATGCTGGGATCGGCGGCCGACGCCGAGGACGTCTTGCAGGAGACCTGGCTGCGCTGGGTCGAGGTCGACGCGGAACAGGTGCGCGACGAGCGCGCCTATCTGGTGCGGATCGCGACCCGGCAGTCGCTCAACCGGTTGCGCACGATGAAACGCCGTAAGGAGGCGTACGTCGGTCCGTGGCTGCCCGAACCGCTGCTCACCGCACCGGACGTGGCCGAGGACGTCGAGCTCGCCGAGAGCATGTCGATGGCGCTGATGCTCGTCCTCGAAACATTGTCGCCGACCGAACGCGCCGTCTTCGTGCTGCGCGAGGCCTTCGACATCGGTTACGACGAGATCGCGGCCGCCGTGGACAAGACCCCGGCGGCGGTCCGGCAGATCGCGCACCGCGCCCGCAAGCACGTGGATGCTCGCCGCCCACGCTCGGTGGTCTCGGTGAGCGAGACCCGGGCGGTTCTGGAGTCGTTCCAGCGGGCGCTGGAGACCAGGGACTTGAAGGGCCTGCTGGACGTGCTCGCTCCCGACGTCGTCGTGGTCAGCGACGGCGGCGGCGTCAAGCAGGCCGCGCTGCGGCCGGTCATCGGCGCCGAGAGGGTGGTCCGCTTCGTCACGACCGGCCTGCGCAAGCTCGACGCCACGCTCACCGTCGGCCGGAGCGTGGTCAACGGCAGTCCGGCACTGCTCTTGCGCCTGAACGGCGAGATCGACGGTGTCATGGCGGCCCGTGTCGAGGACGGGCGCATCACCGGCCTGTACTACGTCCGCAACCCGGAGAAACTGACCCGCGTCGAGTTCGAGACCTCGCTCACCCTGCGCTGAATCCCGCCGGCGGGACAGCCACCGCGTAGTTTCCCGCCTCCACGCGCAGCACGAGGTCGGCGCGCTGCTCGGTGGCCGCGACGAGATCCGCGTTGCGCAAGTCGCTGTCGCGCACCTTGTCGTGCGCTGCCGCGAGCGTGCGACCACCGCGAATGTGTCTGTGCAGCAGGCGATCCTCGAGCACGTCGCGCGCCGCGTCCAAGTACCAGCACTCGTCCAGGAGTGCCCGGACCGCCGACCATCGGCGCGTGCCGAAGTCGTCGAGCAGCAGATAGTTGCCCTCGGTGAGGACAATGGACTGCCGGTCGAACACCACGCCGCCGGGCACCGGGGCGTCGACGGAACGGTCGAACGTGGGCCATGCCACCGGCTCGCCCACCGGTGTGGTCCGCAGGCGTCGCAGCCCCGCTACGTAACCATCGACATCGAAGGTGTCCGGCTCCCCTTTGCGGGCAAGACTTCCCGTCGCCCGGAGGATGTCGTTGCCCAGGTGGAACCCGTCCATGGGTGCGATCTCGGCGACCATGCCGCCCGCCTCGCGGTTGATCGCGTCGCGCAGCGCGATCGACAAGGTGGACTTCCCCGCGCCCGGCGGCCCCGCGATCCCCAGTAGATACCGTCCCCGCTCCGCATGCTCCCGCACCCGCCGGACCAACCAGCTCAACGGTCTCTCGACGAACTCCCCTGCCACCGCCGCCACATTACCGGCGCTGCCGAGCCCGTACCGCCGTCGGCCGCTGCCCGCCCGCCAGGCGTCCACATTCGTCCACGGAATGAACTTCGGAAGGCCGCGCTGTTCGTCGCGGATAGCGAAACCGGTGATCACGCGCCATCGCGAAGGCGCTGGCGCACCTGGGCCGACAGCTCGGCCGCCTGGTCGCGCAGCGCCTCGGCGAACATCCCTCGGGGTTCGGCGGGGCCGCGGTCGCCGCGATGGGCGAGGACGGTGCGCCGGACCGCGGCGGGATGATCGATCCGCAGCAGCGCGATGGTCGGCGGCAGCACGGGGACGGCGATGCCGGGGACCACCGTGACGCCCAGTCCGGCCGCGACGAGGCCTAGTTTGGCGAACCAGTCGCGGGCGACGAACGCGATCTCCGGCTCCCGGCCCGGGTCGCGCCACGCACCGAGAAGAGTGGCGGACGGCTCCTGGCTGCCCGCGATCCATCGTTCGTCGCGCAGCAGGTCGGGCGTCGCGCTGGTGGCGCAGGCGAGCGGATGCGTGGACGCGACGGCGACGAGCAACGGATCGTCCACCAGTGGCTCGATCTCGACGCCGGAGGGCACGGTGTCCGGCGAGGTCACCACGGCGAGGTCGATGCGTCCGCGCGCGACAGCGGTGAGCAGTCTGGGACTGATCCCCTCGCGCAGCGAGATCCGCGACTGCCGGTCGCGGGCGGCGGTGGCGGCGATCGCACGGGGCACCAAGGCGGCCATGGCGGTCGAGAACGCCCCGAGGCGCAGGCGGCCCGCCGTGCGCACCGCGAGATGACGGATGTCGTGCCGGGCCTGCTCCAGCTCGGCGAGGATCACCTCCGCGTGGCGCAGGACGACCTGCCCCGCCGCGGTCGGCCGCACGCCGCGGGCGTGCCGCTCGAACAGCGCGCGACCCGCCGCCCGCTCCATGAGCGCGATCTGCCGGGACACGGCGGACTGCGTGTAGCCGAGGTTCTCCGCGGCGGTCGAGAACGAGCCGCAAGCGGCTGCCTCCCGCACCACGCGCAGGCCGGACACGGTGAATTCATCCATGCGCATTGCTCATACCAGATATGCGAGACAATCGCTTGTCGCATATGTCTGGTGACCCTAGCGTCGTGGTCATGACCGCGATCGAGAACAAGAAGCTGCTCGCGGACATCTTCGAGCAGATGTCCCTGGGCAATACCCGCGCGCTGAGCGACGCCATGGCCGACGATTTCCGCTGGGTGTTCCCCGGCGACTGGTCCTGGAGCGGCACTTGGGAACCGAAAAGCGCGGTACTGGAACGACTCCTGCGTCCACTGATGGCTCAGTTCACCGGGTACCGCATCGCCGCGGAGACGATCATCGCCGAGGGCGACCGCGTCGTCGTGCGGGCCCGCGCCGAGGGCGTGACCACGCGCGGGGAGAGCTACGACCAAACCTACTGCTTCGTCTTCCGGGTCGCCGACGGCAAACTGCGTGATGTGTTCGAGTATTGCGATACCGCGTTGGTCGAACGGGTGCTGAGCCGGCCCGCCTGATACCGGCACCGGACCGCGAAAACGGGCAGCCGTGCACCGTTCACCGATGCTGTGGACGACGATGCCCCGGACTTTTCGTATCCGAGTCCGATCGCGGTCACCAGGGCAGACGATCCCGGCCCGGCCGGGAGACCGGTCGATACGGTCCGCGCAGATCATCTCCGTACCGAGCGGCCCGAGTCCCGGCTCCGACCCTGGAGCCACCGGGAACCAGACCCGGTCCCCGGTGGCACAGGCTCAGACGAACGCGCGCTCGATGATCGCGCCCGTGTCGACGCCGGTGGGCAGCGTGCCGAACGCGATGCCCCAGTCGTCGCCGAGCCGGGTGGCGCAGAAGGCGTCGGCGACGGCGGGGTGGCCGTGGCGAACGAGCTGAGCGCCCTGGAGTACGAGCGCCATCAACTCGACGACGCGCCTTGCGCGGTATTCGATGTCGTCGAGATCCGACAATTCCTTGCCGACCCGGGCGATCGCGTCGTCCAGGCGCGGGTTCTCGCCCTTGGCGCGCGACACTTCGTCGAAGTACGCCTCGACCGTCTCCGGCTGACGCCCCATGGCGCGCAACGCGTCCAGCGCGGCGACATTGCCCGACCCCTCCCAGATGGACATCAGCGGCGCCTCCCGGTACAGCCGCGGCATGCCGGATTCCTCGGCGTACCCGTTGCCGCCCAGGCATTCCAGCGCCTCGGCCGCGTGGGCGGGCGCACGCTTGCACACCCAGTACTTGGTGACCGCCAGCGCGATGCGCCGCAGCGCCGCCTCGGCCGGATCCCGGCCTGCCCGGTCGGTGGCCCCGGCCAGCCGCATCATCACGGTGGTCGCGGCGTCGGACTCGATCACCAGATCGGCCAGCACATTGCGCATCGCGGGCTGGTCGATCAGCGCGGCCCCGAACGCCTTGCGGTGCCTGGCGTGGTGCACCGCGTACACGGCGCCCGCGCGCATTCCGGTGGCCGAGCCGATCACGCAGTCCAGCCTGGTCATGTTCACCATCTCGATGATGGTCTTGACGCCCGCGCCCTCCGGGCCGACCAGTAGGCCGACGGCGTTCTCGTATTCGATCTCCGACGAGGCGTTGGACTTGTTGCCCAGCTTGTCCTTGAGCCGTTGGATGCGGATGGGGTTGCGGGCGCCGTCCGGCAGCACCCGGGGCAGCAGGAAGCAGGACAGGCCGCCGGGAGCCTGCGCCAGGGTGAGGAACATGTCCGACATCGGCGCGGAGGTGAACCACTTGTGCCCGACGATCCGGTAGCTGCCGTCCGGCTGCGGCGTCGCGGTGGTGGTGTTGGCGCGGACGTCCGAGCCGCCCTGCTTCTCGGTCATCGACATGCCCGCGATGAGCCCGGCCTTGGCTGACGGTTCACGCAGCCCGAAGTCGTAGACGCGGGAGCCGAGCAGCGGTTCGAAGCGCGCCGAGAGTTCCGGGTTGTGCCGCAGGGCGGGGACCACCGCGTAGGTCATGGAGATCGGGCACATGTGGCCCGCGTCGGCGACGCCCCAGGTGTAGAACTTCGCCGCACGCGCTGTGTGCGCGCCCGGGCGGTCGTCCAGCCACGGTGCGCCGTGCAGGCCGTGCTCGACGGCGACACGCATCAGGTCGTGCCAGTGCGGGTGGAACTCGACCTCGTCGACGCGGTTGCCGTAGCGGTCGTGGGTGCGCAGCACCGGCGGGTATTCGTTGGCGAGCCTGCCCCACTCCTGCGCCTGCGCACCACCCGCGAGCGCGCCCAGTTCCCGCACCTCCGCTTCGGCCCAGCCCGCGCCTTCCCGGTGCAGGCCCTCGAGCAGCGCCGGATTGCGCGAGGCGTCGAAGGGCACGATGTCGGGCACCTGGTTGAAGACTTCATGCGTCTGCATCTGAAACTCCTGATTCCAGCCGGGCGGCGAGCGCGCCCGGGTCGTCGCGCACGCCCAGCGCGCGGATCGCGAAAGCGGTGAGTTCGGGGACGACGGATTCGCCGTGTGGCGCGTCGGCGAGCGGGCCCACCAGCACCTCGCCGATCGCGCCGACCAACGCGGCCGCGCTGATCCTCGGGTCCTGCGGGGGCAGTTCACCCCGCGAGATACCTTCGGCCACCGCCGATTCGAAGGTCTCGGCGAACGCTCGCCGGAAGCGCAGGCGTTCGCTGTCCACGGCGGCGTCGACCGGCTCGGCGAGCAGCACGTAGGCCAGGTTCGGGTTCTTCAGCGCGCGGCCCGCGAAGGTCTCCACCGCCGCGGTCACCCGCTCGACGGCGGTTCCGCGCGAACCCGCCTCGGCCACGGCGGCGACCTCGCGGGCGACCACTTTCCGGAACACCGCCCGCACCAAGGCGGACTTGCCGTCGAAGTTCTTGTAAACGGTGCCGGTGGCCACGCCCGCCTCGGCCGCGACCGCCGCCATGGACAACGCGGCATAGCCGCCGCGGGACAGCACCTTGGTCGCGGCGTGCACGATCAGCCCCGCCTGGGCGTCCAGGCGGGCCTGCACGGCGGGGGTTCTGCGGTAGGCCACCCAAGAAGTGAAGCATGGATTCATTTCTTCACGCAAGGGTGCTTTTACGGCGTATGGTCGAGCGCGTGACCGTACTCGTCGAACGCAACGGCCCCGTGACCACCGTGATCCTGCACCGGCCCGAAGCGCGCAACGCGGTGGACGGGCCGACCGCCGCGGCGCTGGCCGACGCCTTCCGGGAATTCGACGCCGACCCCGATGCGGCGGTCGCGGTGCTGTGGGGCGACGGCGGCACGTTCTGCGCGGGCGCCGACCTCAAGGCGCTCGGCACCGAGCGCTCCAACCGCGCCGCCGAGGACGGTGACGGCCCGATGGGCCCGACCCGGATGCGACTGTCCAAGCCGGTGATCGCGGCGGTCTCCGGCTTCGCGGTGGCCGGCGGCCTGGAACTCGCCCTGTGGTGCGACCTGCGGGTCGCCGAGCAGGACAGCACCTTCGGCGTCTTCTGCCGCCGCTGGGGCGTCCCGCTGATCGACGGCGGCACCATCCGGCTGCCGCGGATCGTGGGTGAGGGCCGCGCCATGGATCTGGTGCTCACCGGACGCGCGGTCGACGCCGACGAGGCGCTGCGGATCGGATTGGTGAACCGCGTGGTGCCGACCGGCGAAGCCCGCCGGGCCGCGGAGGCCTTGGCCGCGGAACTGGCCGCGCTGCCGCAGACCTGCCTGCGCTCGGACCGGATGTCGCTGCTCGAGCAGGAGGGGATGACCGAGGAGTCGGCCCTGCGCAACGAGTTCCGCCACGGCCTGACGGCACTGGCAGGCGGCGCCCTGGACGGGGCCGCGCGGTTCGCGTCGGGTGCGGGCCGGCACGGCGCTCGCGCTTGAGCCCGATGGGCCGCCTGAGCGTCGTCGACGAGATCTTTCTGCGTAGCCACCGCGGGCTCGGCACGCCGATCGCGCTGCAAGGGCTGTGGCGGACGGCCGACCGAGTGGACCCGGCGCTGCTGGAACGGGTGCACGCGGCCCTGCGCTCCGGACCGTTGGGCCGCAGGGTGATCGGCTCGCGCGTGCCGGGCGCTCGCCGGGCCTGGCGCCCGAACGTGCGCGCGTATCCGATCGACCGCGCCGAAGGTGTGGTCCCGGTCGCGGAACTGCTCGACTGGGCCGACGCGCAGGGCGGCGGGCTCGATCCGGAATATGGCCCCGGATGGCGGCTTTCGGCCGCGACTCTGGACGACGGCGGTTCGGCCGTCTCTCTCACCTGTTCACACGCACTGGCCGACGGGCGCGCGCTGGTGCTCGCGGTGGACGACGCGCTGGGCGGCGCTCGGGTGCGTCCGGCGGATCTGTCCGCGCGGGAATCGGATTGGGCCGACGCCCGGCGCCAGTGGTCGATCGTCCTGCGCGGCACCGCGGCTGCGCTGCGGCACGGGATACCGCGGCAACCCGCCGTGCCGCGCCGGGACGAGCAGCCGCGCCGGGCGGGCAACGCGACGCACAGCGCGATCCTGCAATGCCCGGCCGCCGAGTGGGACCGCGTGGCGGCGCGCGACGGCGGCACGGCGAACAGCCTGTTCATCCAGCTCGTCGCGACCGTGCTCTGGGACAGCGGATTTACCGGCGACACGATCGAAGCCAGCCTGCCCGTCGACACCCGCGACGAACCCCGGGTCGACAACGACCTCGCCATGACGCGCATCGCGATCACCCGCGCCGACACCCCGGCGACGATCCGCGCACTGGCCCGTTCCGCCTACGCGCACCGCATGTCCGCACCGAGCGGCATGCCCGAAGAACTCCTCCAGGTGATTCCGGACCGCTGGGCCTACGCGCTGTCGGAGGGCGCGGGCGAACGGGACATCCTGTGCTCCAACATCGGAATGCTCCCCGCCTCGCTGCTCCGACTCGGCCCGCACCGCTGCACCGGCGTCGCCGCCCGCGCCATCCATCCCGGCCTGGCCGCCGCGCGACTGCCACGCACCCGTCTCTCGGGCTACCTCTGCCGAATCGGCGACGACTATGTGCTGAGCCTGGTCGGCCTTGACCCGGCGCGGATCGCGTCGGCCGGCGCGTTGCGTGAGCTGGCGCAGCGCGCGGCGAACTGCGCGGGCTTGCACGCCGACGCGTGGTGATTCCCGCGGGCTGACGCGCCGAGCCGAAGCCATCCGCACGGGCGCGCCCGCCGAGCCGCAGGCATCCACGGGCGCGCACCCGGCTCGCGGGTCTGCGCGGCGAATTCGACGACACGCGCAATATTTCGGCGAACAGCGGCGAGTTTCGGCGACCTGGTATGAAATCGGATGGTTTCGCTCGCCGGTCACCGGCGGTTCGCGCGAATGCCGCCGACGACCGCGATCGGTCGGGTCGGCCGACTCGCCGTGTCGGTGTGATCACCGCCGTCGGCCGCACCGCCCGATAAAGTCTGCGGCGTAGGCCGGCCGGGGCCGCGACGACCCATTTGCCGTGCAGTCCTTTCGCGCATGAAGTTCCGATTCCATCGATACTCGACTGGAGCATGATGAACCGAAAGCATTCGCGTACTCTCGCCGCGATGGTAGCGGTGGTTGTGGCCGCCACCGGCGCTTTCGCTGTTTCCGATTCCGTGGCGGGCGCCGCGCCAGGAGAGATCGACGCCGGCGGACTACATCTGATCGCGTCGGCGAACGCCAACAATGTCGTGCCCGCGGGCGGTGATATCGCCCCGGGAGTCCCGTTCGTGCACGCGGTGAAGATGTCCGGAGACTTCTCGGTATCTCTCGACGGCCCCTCGGCGCTGCGCGAGGGAGAAATCGTCGTCGGATATCTGGTCGGCTGCGCGGTCGACATCTCCAACGGCATCTCGATCGGTATCTCACCGAGCATCGGCGCCGGCGTCGGGATCGCGCCCTCCTTCGGCCTGGAGGGCTCCCTCACCTTCGATGCGCCCTCCGTGGAGATGAACATGCCCGATCAGATGAACATGCACGATCACAAGATGAACATGCCCTCCCTGCAACTGATCACGCCGCCGAGCGTCAGCGTCGGCGCCGCCGTCGCCATCCAGCCCAGCTTCGAGGTCGAGGGCGGCCTCGCCGTCGAACTCGCGGTGAATCTGGCCCCCGGTTCGGTCACGGCGGCGGTGATCGGCGCGGCGGAAATCGACGGGGAATCCGAATTCCCTTACACCTTCGCACACACCAATACCCCGTTGAACATCAGCGGCTGCCTTTCACCGGCCTCGGCCATGCCGTTTGTCACCGTACGGGCCGATTCGAAAAGGGCCACAGCGCAAACGACGGGTTACGGCGCAGCGTTCTGGTTCTGACCGGCGCACCGCACCGATCCGTCCAGCAGCGGGCGGACCCCGGTCGCACTGCGAAAAGGCGAGTGGCCGTGCGAGCTACGCGCCGGGTCAGCCGGCCGCGCGCTCCAGGACATCCGAGGGAACCCGAACGCCGGGGTCCAGGTCCGCGGAGTCGATCGGGGTTTCCCAGGTCTGGCGCAGCGGGAGGACACCCGCCCACACGCCCCCGTTGTCGATGTCCGACGGGTCGTCCTTCGGCCCGCCGGCACGGACTTTCACCGAGGCCTCGGTGAGGTCGAAGGCGAGCACTTTCGTGGCGGCGAGTTCCTTCTTGCTCGGGGGCCGCACGCGAGACCACGCGCCGGGCGCCGCGTGATCGACGATCACGCGCAGCCCGTGCAGGCGCTCGTCGTGATCGGTCACCTCGCGAGCCCGTCCGAGCACGACCGCGGAGCGGTAGTTCATCGAGAAATGCATGGCCGAACGCGCGTAGACCACGCCGTCGACCAGGGTCACCGCCACCGAGATGTCGGCGGCGAGTGCCGCGCGCATGTTTCCCGCGCCGGTCGAGCCGTGCAGGTAGAGCGTGTCGCCGTCGCGGCCGTAGGCGGTCGGCAGCACGACCGGCGTGCCGCCGAGCAGTACGCCGAGGTGGCAGATCAGCCCGGCGTCGAGTACCGCGTCCAAGTCGGCGCGATCGGTCCTGGCGCGGTCGGTCAACCTGGTCGGCGTGCTGCGTGGCGTGGGCGAGAGCGGCGTGCGTGGGGCGGCTGTTTCGGTCATGGACTCAGCATCGGGCTGTGAATGGCATCATCAAAGTGCCAATCCGAATGATTTTCAGCAGTCCACTTCGAGGAGCGAACCGTGCTGGAGGACCTTCCCCTCGATCTCGACCGCGACCTGGCGCAGCCGCTGTCGGTGCAGATCGCCGAACAACTGCGCCGCGCCGCGACCGGCGGGCCGCTGCGCGGCGGCGATCGGCTGCCGTCCACCCGCGCGCTGGCCGGGCGGCTCGGCGTCAGCCGGACCGTGGTCGCCGCCGCCTACGACCAATTGCACGCCGAAGGCTGGATCAGCGGCAGGCGCGGCTCCGGCACCTACCTGACGACCGCACCGGCCGCCGCGCCCGCGCGCACCGATTCCGTCCACGACCCGGACGCCGCGCCGCGGCTGTTCGATCTCGCCCCGGGAGCGCCGTGTGTCGACGCCATCGACCCGGCCGCATGGCGACGGGCCTGGCGCGCCGCCGCGGATCACGTCCCGCTCGTGCGCAAGGACCGCGCGGGCGAGCCGGAGTTCCGCACGGCGGTCACCGAGCATCTGCTGCGCCACCGCGGGATCGGCGCGGGCAGCGACACCGTGCTGCTCGCCACCGCCGGGACCAGCTCCGCCGTGAGCGAATTGGCCGCGGCGCTGCTGCGGCCGGGCGATGCCGTCGCCATGGAGGATCCGGGCTATCAGCGCGCCGCGGGGGCCTTCGCGGCGGCAGGCCTCGAGGTCGTCCCGGTCCCCGTGGACGCGCACGGCCTGCGCGTGGACTTGCTGCCCGCCCGGATCAAGGCGGTGTATTGCACTCCGGCGCATCAGTTTCCGCTCGGTGCGCGGATGCCCGCGGCGCGGCGTGTCGAGCTCGTCGAGCACGCGCGCGCGGCCGGGATCTTCGTCATCGAAGACGATTACGACGGCGAATTGCGCTACGACACCGCGCCGCTGCCGCTGCTGGCCACCATGGCTCCCGACGTGGTCGTCCACTTGGGCACGACGAGCAAGATCCTCTCCCCCAGCCTCGGTGTCGGCTGGTTGCTCGCCGAACCGGGGATCGCCGGGGCGGTGCTCGCCCACCGGGAGCGCACCGGCACCGGTCCGAGCCCGGCGGGGCAGCGCGTGCTGGTCGCCTTCGCCGCGCACGGCGATCTGGCCAGGCATCTGCGCAGGCTGCGCCGCGCGCTGCCACCGCGCCGGGCACTGGTGGTGACCGCGTTGCGCCGCCGCGGCGTCGGCGTGCTCGGCGACGACGCGGGCTCGCACGTCGTCGTGCCGGTGGAGTCGGCCGAGGCCGAGCGTCGCGTGATCGCCGCGGGGCAGGCGCGTGGCGTCGCGCTCGACGGTCTGTCCAGGTATCACCTCGGAGCCCGCCGTGATCACTTCGGCGTAGCGCTCGGTTACACGGCGCTGCCCTTGCCCCAGCTCACCGCGGCCGCACCGATTGCCGCGGAATGCCTCGCCCGGCCGTAGCATGGTCCGCATGAGCGAACAGGACATCTTGGGGCGTATCAAGGAACTGGTCGACCAGGAGCACCAGCTGCGCTCGCAGGCCACTCGCGGCGAATTGGACCCGAAGACCGAGCGCCAGCGCTTGGCCGAACTCGAAGTGATGCTCGATCAGGCCTGGGACCTGCTTCGCCATCGCCGGGCGCGGATCGAGCAGGGCGAGTCGCCCGACGGGGTCCGGCCCAATACGGTCTCGCAGGTCGAGGGCTACCTGCAGTAGGCGCGGCGATGTCGAGCGCAGCGACCGACTACGACGTCATCGTGATCGGTGGCGGGCCCGCCGGTGAGAACGCCGCCGCCTACGCCGTCGCGGGCAGCGACCGCACGGCCGCCATCGTGGAGCGGGAACTCGTCGGCGGCGAATGCTCCTACTGGGCGTGCGTTCCGAGTAAAGCGCTGTTGCGGCCGGGCCATGTCCTGGCGGCCGCGCGGGCGATGCCAGGCGTCTCGGCCACCGGCCTGGACGTCGAGGCGGTGCTGCGGCGGCGCGACGCCTTCGTGCACGACCATGACGATGCCACCCAGGTCGACTGGGCCCAGAGCAACCGCATCGACGTCGTGCGCGGCACCGGCCGCCTGACCGGCGCGCGCACGGTCGAGGTCGGCGGGCGGCAGTTGCGCGCCCGGCATGCCGTGGTGCTGGCCACCGGCACCAGGGCGAACGTTCCCGACGTGCCCGGCCTGCGCGCCGCGCTGCCGTGGACCTCCCGCGACGTCACCAACCTGCACGAGGTGCCGCGCCGGGTCGCCGTCGTCGGCGGCGGCGTGGTGGCCGCCGAGGCGGCGACCTGGCTGTCCGCGCTCGGCGCCGAGGTCACCCTGCTGGTGCGCGGCTCGGCTCTGCTGGCCGCGGCCGAGCCGTTCGCGCGCGATCTGGTCGCGGGGGCGCTGTCGGAGGCCGGGGTGCGGGTGCGGTTCGGCACCCAGCCCGTCGGCGTCGAGCGCCCTGCCTCGAAGGACACCGGTGAAGGATGGATCCACGGCGGTCCGGCCACGGTCCGGTTGCGCGGTCCCGAAGGCGAGTCGGCGCTCGAGGTGGACGAGATCGTGGTGGCGGCCGGGCGCGCGCCCGCCACCGAGGGCTTGAGCCTGGACGCGGTGGGGCTGGCCGATGGATACGTCGCGGTGGACGACCACCTCACCGCCCGCGAGGTCGACGGCGAGTGGCTGTATGTGGTGGGCGACCTCAACCACCGCGCCGCGCTCACGCATATGGGCAAATACCAGGGCCGGGTGTGCGGCGACGTGATCGCGGCACGAGCGGAGGGCAGACCGCTGGACGACCCGCGATTCGTCGCGAGCTCCGATCACGGCAAGGTGCCGCAGGTGGTATTCACCGCGCCGGAGGTCGCCTCCGTCGGCTTGACCGAAGCCGCGGCCCGCGACGCCGGGCACGCGGTCGAGACCGTCGAACTGGACATCGCGGTGGCCGGATCGGCGCTGTCGCGCGACGACTACGCCGGTCACGCGAAGCTGGTGATCGACAGCGGCACCGACACGCTGCTCGGGGCCACCTTCGTCGGCCCCGAGGTGGGCGAACAATTGCACGCGGCGACGATCGCGGTGGTCGGCCGGGTGCCGCTGTCCACCCTCTGGCACGCCGTGCCCGCCTTCCCCGCGGTGAGCGAGTTCTGGCTGCGCCTGTTGGAGGCGCGGCGCCCGTAGCTACCATTTGAAAATGGTGGCAACAACGGATATCGCGACCGCCGACGGAATCGTCCGCGGCCGCCGGGGCCGCCGCGTACTGCGCTGGCGGTCCATTCCCTACGCGGCTCCTCCGATCGGGGACCTGCGATTTCGCGCTCCACAGCCGGTCCAACCGTGGTCCGGCGTCCGGGCGGCGACGGAATTCACCTCCGCGGCGATGCAGCACCGTTCCGGGGCGCGGATCGGGCCGCGCGCCTACCAGGTGACCAGCGAGGACGCGCTGACACTGAATGTCACCGCGCCCGCTACGCGGGCGGCGAGCCCGCGTCCGGTGCTGGTCTTCATCCACGGCGGCGGCTACCTCATCGGCACCTCCGCGCTCGGGCTGTATTCCGGCGCGCGGCTGGCGCTGCGCGGCGACGTGGTGGCGGTCTCGCTGAACTACCGGTTGGGCGCGTTCGGCTATGTCGACTTCAGCGAATTCGGCACCGCGGAGCATCCCTTCGACTCGAACCTCGGATTGCGTGATCAGCTCGCCGCGCTGGAGTGGGTGCGCACCAATATCGCGGCTTTCGGCGGCGACCCCGGCAACGTGACGATCTTCGGCGAATCGGCCGGCGCGCACGCCGTGCTCGGTCTGCTGGCCACCCCGGCGGCCAAGGGATTGTTCCATCGGGCCATTTCGCAGAGCCCGCCCGCCGACTGGGCGATCACTCCCGAGGAGTCCCGCGGCTTCGCGCGCCGCTGTGTCGCCGCGCTGGGCGCCACGCCGGACACCGCGCACACCATGCTGCGCACCGCGGGCGCCAACGATATCCGCCGCGCCGTCGATCGCACCATCGGCGCGGTGGTGCGGGAACAACCGGGCGCCTTTCCGGTGTGTCCGGTGGTGGACGGCGAGTTCCTGCCGCTGTCGCCGGTCGACGCGATCGCCGAGGGCTCCGCGCACCAGGTGCCGCTGATCATCGGCACGAACCGGGACGAGGGCACGCTATTCGCCCGGTTCGCCGACGAACTGCCCACCACCGCCGACCGGCTGCGCACCGCGCTCGGACGCGACGCCGAGGCCGAATCACGGATCGCGGCGGCGTATCCCGGTTATCCCCAGCCGAAGGCCGCGATCCAGGCGGGCGGCGACTACACCTTCTGGCGTCCTTCGCTAACCGTCATGGAAGGGCACAGCAGGCACGCGCCGACCTATGCCTACCGCTACGACTTCGCCCCGCGCGCCCTGCAGCTGGCCGGACTCGGCGCCACGCACGCGACCGACCTCATCGCGGTCTTCGGCATCGGCGACACTCCGGTCGGCCGGGCCTTCACCGCCGCGGGCGGGCGGCGCGGACTGCGGGCGGTCACCGATCAGTTCCAGGACAACTGGCTGGCTTTCGCCCGCACCGGAGCCCCGCTGCCGTCCTGGCCCGCTTACACGGAGGCCCGCAGGTCCACGTTGATCATCGACTACCCCACGCGTGTGGAACACGACCCGGACCGGGCGAAACGACTCGCTTGGCAGGGCGTGCGGGTCCCCACGCTGACCTGAGCCGGGCCGCTACTTCAGCAGGCGCGACATCCGCCGGTCCGCGAGGATCTTGCCGCCGGTCTGACAGGTGGGGCAGTACTGGAAGGACCGCTCGGCGTAGGAGACCTCGCGGACGGTGTCGCCGCAGACCGGGCATGGCTGCCCGGTCCTGGCGTGCACCCGCATGCCGGAACGCTTCTCGCCTTTGAGACGGGCGGCGTCCTGGCCGACCGAACGCCGCACCGCGTCGGTGAGCACCGCGCGCATGGCGGTGTAGAGCTCGGCCACCTTGTCGGCGGGCAGGGTCTTCGTGTTCGCGAACGGCGAGATCCGCGCGGCGTGCAGGATCTCGTCGGAGTAGGCGTTGCCGACGCCCGCCAGCAGCGCCTGGTCCACGATCGCGGTCTTGATCCGTTGCGAGGTGCCGTGCAGGATGTCGGCGAACTGGGCTTCGGTCACCTCCAGCGCGTCGGGGCCGAGCCGGGCGATGCCGGGCACCGCCTTCGGCTCGGCCACGACGTACACCGCCAGCCGCTTCTTCGTGCCCGCTTCGGTCAGGTCGAAGGCGGGCGTCGCTCCTTCGGGGGTGAAGAAATGCACCCGCAGCGCCAGCGGACTCTTGCCGCCCGGCTTGGGCGGCGTCGGGCTCGGTTCGTCGATCCAGCGCAGCCATCCACCGCGCGACAGGTGGGTGACGAGCCACAGCCCGTCGCATTCCATCCCGAGGAATTTGCCCCAGCGCCCCGCGCCGGTGACGTCGCGACCGGACAGCGCGGTGATCGGCGGCTCGAACGTCTTGACGGCGCTGAGGGCGGCCACGTCGACGCGGCCGATCACGGCGCCGACCGCATGCTCCCGGAGGAACTGAGCCAACGCCTCCACTTCCGGTAGCTCTGGCACGCGGTCCAGACTACCGAGCCCCACCGACAATCCGCCGGTTCTCGCGCGGGCAGCTCACCCGCCGCGACGCAGCAGGTAGATGTCCATGATCCAGCCCTTGCGCTCGCGCAGCTCGGCGCGGCGGCGGACGATCTCGTCCCGCACCGCGGGCAGCGGTCCCTCGATCAGGGTCTCGTCCGGCATACCGAGGTAGGCGCCCCACCAGATGTGCACATCCGCGTCCGGAATCGCGGTGAACGAGCAGTCGCCGTCCAGCATCACCAGCGCGTTCTCGGCACCGAGGCCCTCCTCGCGCAGGCGGCGGCCGGTGGTGATGCGCACCGGTTCGCCGATGCCGTGCAGCACGACGCGATGTCGCGCGGCCAGCGCCTGCGCGCTGGTGATGCCGGGAATCACCTCGTAGTCGAAGCGCACCACGCCGCGGGCGAGCACCCGCTCGACCATCCGCAGCGTGCTGTCGTACAGCGCGGGATCACCCCAGACCAGGATGCCGCCGACGCCGTCGGACGCGGCGAACGCCGATTCCAGCAGCGCCGACCGGCGATCGTGCCAGTCGTCGACCACGTCCAGGTAGTCGGCCGGCGTCCGGTCGCGCGGCGGATCGGCGATCGGGACGATCCGGTAGGTCCGGTCGGTGTGCGCGTCCAGGATCGCCGTCCGCACGTCGACCAGTTCTCGCTTCGCCTCGCCCTTACCGATCACGAAGAACGTCTCGACCTGCCGCATCGCCTTGATCGCCTGCACGGTGACCTGGTCGGGATCACCGGCGCCGATGCCGATCACGTAGAGCTTGCGCATGGGCTCGAGCTTGCCAGGCGGGCGGAAGACCCCGGTCGCCAGGCGCGGCCGAGGACGCGCCCGATCGGGTCGCCGCGCGCGACACGGTGAAGACTAGAGTTGCCGAACGTGGCTCACGACGCGCTCGATCCGGCTTCCGCCCCCGACACCCAGTACGAGGACCTGCTGCGGCTGGTCCTGGCGTCCGGCTCGAAGAAGGCCGACCGCACCGGCACCGGAACGCGCAGCATCTTCGGCCACCAGTTGCGCTACGACCTCGCGGCGGGCTTCCCGCTGGTCACCACGAAGAAGGTGCACCTGAAGTCGATCGTCTACGAGTTGCTGTGGTTCCTGCGCGGCGACTCCAACGTCGGCTGGCTACGCGACCACGGCGTCTCCATCTGGGACGAATGGGCCGATGCCGACGGCGAGCTCGGCCCGGTCTACGGCGTGCAGTGGCGGTCGTGGCCGACCCCCGACGGCACCCACGTCGACCAGATCGCCCAAGTGCTGCAAACCCTGCGCACCGACCCGGACTCCCGGCGCATCATCGTCTCGGCCTGGAACGTCGCCGACCTGGACAAGATGGCGCTGGCGCCCTGCCACGCGTTCTTCCAGTTCCACGTGGCCGACGGCAGACTGTCCTGCCAGCTCTACCAGCGCAGCGCCGACCTGTTCCTCGGCGTGCCGTTCAACATCGCCAGCTACGCGCTGCTGACCCACATGGTCGCCCAGCAGACCGAGCTGGCTCCCGGTGACTTCATCTGGACCGGCGGGGACTGCCACATCTACGACAACCACCTCGACCAGGTCACCGAGCAGCTCAGCCGAGACCCGCGCCCGTTCCCCACGCTGCGGCTGCATCCCGCCCCGACGCTGTTCGACTACCGCTACGAGGACGTGGAAGTAGTCGGCTACGACCCTCATCCGGCCATCAAGGCCCCGGTGGCGGTGTGAGCGAAAGCCGCACGATCGGGCTCATCTGGGCGCAGACCCTGGACGGGGTGATCGGGTTGCGCAACACCATTCCCTGGCGGCTGCCCGAGGACATGGCGCACTTCAAGGACGTGACCTGGGGTCATCCCGTGGTGATGGGCCGCCGGACCTGGGACTCGCTGCCGCCGCGGTTCCGGCCGCTGGCCGGTCGGCGCAACATCGTGGTGACCAGGCAGCCCGACTGGTCGGCCGAAGGCGCCGAGCGCATGTCGTCGGTGCCCGAGGCGCTGGCCGCCTGCGCCCCGGACGCGGTGTGGGTCGCGGGCGGCGGTGAGATCTACCGCGCCGCGCTGGAGTTCGCGACCGACCTGCGCGTCACCGAGATCGACACCGCGGTCGAGGGCGACGCTTTCGCGCCGTCGATCGGACCGGAGTGGCGGCCCGACGTCCCGGAGCCTTGGCGCACCTCGGCCACCGGGCTGCGCTTCCGCATCCGGCACTACACCCGGCAGCGGCCCGCCTAGCGGAGAACCCGGTGGGCGCCACGCCGCGTGCGGCGCTGAACGCCGACGTCAGGACCGGGGCCGGTGAAACCCGGCCCGCACCGCGGCCGACTCGGGCATACTCCTCGATATGCGGCGGCCGGACGCGTCCGGCCGAACGCCTCGAGCCGTTGCCACCAGCCCGGCATCGGCTGTGGTGATCTGCGAAAGGCGGTCCATGGAAAAGAAATCGCTGACTGCGGTAGCGCGCCAGCAACTGAAGCTGGCGACCATCGCCACGAGCGGGCGCAGTTCCCAGACACTCTATGGCGGCCATACGCATTCGCTGCGGCAGACGGTGGTCGGCCTGAAGGCCGGGCACAGCTTGGCCGAGCACGACAATACGGGCGAAGCCACCTTGCTGGTGCTCAGCGGCACACTGGTTCTGCTCAGCGGCGCCAACGAATGGAAAGGCTCGGAAGGCGATCTGATCGTGGTGCCCAAGGCGCGCCACAGCGTCAAGGCGATCGATGACGTCGCGTTCCTGCTGACCGTAGCGATGTAGCCACCCCGTGCGGGTCCGCACCGCGGCCGGACCGGCCGGGCGTTAGGGTGTCGATCATGGGTGAGCCGCAGCCGATCCTCGAACCGCTCACGCCGTCCGCGATCTTCCTGGTCGCCACGATCGACGAGGGCGGCGAAGCGGCGGTCCGCGACCTGCTCGCCGACATCACCGGCTTGCGCCGCTCGGTGGGCTTCCGCCTGCCGGGCGCGAACCTGACCTGCGTCACGTCGATCGGCTCCGACGCATGGGACCGCCTCTTCGCCGGGCCGAAACCCGCTGAGCTGCATCCGTTCCCCGGTTACGTCGGCGCACGCCACACCGCGCCCGCGACACCGGGCGACCTACTGTTCCACATCAAGTCCGAAGTGCAGGACGCCTGTTTCGAACTGGCCATGGCCATCGGCGACCGGCTGGCGGGCGCGGGCACGATCGTGGACGAGACCGTCGGCTTCCGCTATTTCGAGCAGCGCGACCTGCTCGGTTTCGTGGACGGCACCGAGAACCCGGAGGGCCGCGCGGCCGCCGCGGCCGCGCTGGTGGGCGACGAGGACCCGCGATTCGCCGGCGGCAGCTACGTGATCGTGCAGAAGTACACCCACCCCTTGGCGGACTGGCGCGCGCTGTCGGTCGAAGAGCAGGAGCGCGTGATCGGCCGCACCAAGCTGGACGACTTCGAACTCCCCGACGAGATCAAGCCGGCCGACTCGCACGTCGAGGTGAACACGCTGATCGATCCGGACGGCACCGAACGCCAGATCCTGCGCGGCAACATGCCCTTCGGCAGCGTGCGCGAGGGGGTGTTCGGCACCTATTACATCGCGTACGCGGCCACGCCGAGCGTCACCGAGCGCATGCTCACCCGCATGTTCCTCGGCACCGGCGAGGCCGCCTACGACCGCATCCTGGATTTCTCCGTCGCCCGCACCGGCACCTCGTTCTTCGCACCCACCGTCGATTTCCTCGACGATCTGCCACCGGCGCCACGGGAGACGGCGGAAACCGCGGTGCCGGTGGACACAGCCGGTTCGGCAGAACTGTCCGGCACCGCCGTGCCCTCGGGCGACGGCGCCCTCGGTATCGGCTCGTTGAAAAGGAGCACCCGGTCATGAACAACCTCCATCGCGAACTAGCGCCGATCACCGCCGAGGCGTGGGCGGCCATCGAGGAGGAGGCGACGCGTACCTTCAAACGGCACATCGCGGGCCGGCGCGTCGTCGACCTTTCCGGCCCACACGGCGTCGATTACTCCGCGGTGGGCACCGGGCACACCACACCGATCGACTCCCCCGGCTCCGGAGTGTTCGCCCGCCAGCGAGTGGTCGCGCCGCTGGTCGAACTGCGCGTGCCGTTCACGCTCTCCCGCGAGGAACTCGACAACGTGGAGCGCGGCGCCCAGGACGCCGACCTGGATCCGGTGAAGGACGCCGCGAAGAAGATCGCGTTCGCCGAGGACCGGGCGATCTTCGAGGGATATCCGGCCGCGCACATCACCGGCATCCGCGCGAGTGCGTCCAACGAGCCGATCACGCTGCCCGGCGACACCCGGCTGGTCCCCGAGGCGATCGCGCAAGCGTTGAGCGCGCTGCGGCTGGCGGGCGTCGACGGACCGTACTCGGTACTGCTCAGCGCCGACCTGTTCACGGCGGTCAGCGAGACCTCCGATCACGGCCACATGATCCGCACGCACATCGAGCGCCTGATCCCGGAAGGCGAGATCATCTGGGCGCCCGCCATCGACGGCGCGATCGTGCTCACCACCCGCGGCGGCGACTTCGATCTGCGCATCGGGCAGGACCTGTCCGTCGGCTACCTGTCGCACGACAGCACCTCGGTCCAGCTGTACTTCCAGCAGAGCCTGACGTTCCTGGTGTACACCGCGGAGGCCGCGGTCCCGCTCACCGTCTGAGCACCGCCCGCGCATCGGCCACATCTGGGAAACCGCCAGGTGTGCGCCGGTGCGCGACGCGGTAGCGTGAGCCGGAAATGCGCCCGAGGCAGGTAGGTGAGATGACAACGGTGCGGGCAGGTGTGGTCCCGACCCAGCGCGCCGCGCTCTACAGCGTGTTCGGCATCCTGGCGACCGTCACGATCTGCGGCTCGTTCGTCGCCGCGTTCGGGGTGAACCGGGTGTTCACCGGACTGCTGGCCGGAGCCGTCGTCGGTATCGCGGTGCTGGCCGCGTTGTTCACCAGGGACGCCATCGTGCTCACCGACCACGCCATCTACCGGCGCAAGCCGTGGACGGTCTCCAGCATCTCGTGGGACCGGGTGGTGGCCGGGCGCTTCACCCTCGACGAGCGCTCTCGCTGGTCGCTGGCGCTGGATCTGTCCGGTGGCGACGAGCCGCACGGCGAGCTGGTGCTGCTGTCCATCCCGCCGGTGGTCCGTCCCGTCGCGGGCGCTTACGACCTGCGCAAACGTGATCAGGTCACGGAGATCAGGGCGATTCTGCGGCGCAAGCGCATTCCGGTGACCGTGCTCCCGCAGATCGCTGGCGCGCTACAGGAGCACTGGCAGATCGCGCCGCCGACCCACTGAGACTCCACGGCCGAGCGCGCAGTTGCGAGACACCGCGCCGCCGACCCGGAAACGCGGTGGCCGAGCGCGCGACGTCGGCATGCTCGCTCGGACGCGGCGGCCGGGCGGTGAGCGCCGGATGCGGGACGCCGTGCGCCGGTTTCGGTTACGTTGACAGGCGTGTCCATGCCGAAGGGCGCCAACGTGCCGGTGCCGAGTTCCGCCGTCCGGATCGAAGTGGGCTGGGCGGCCGGGGCGGACGCCGACGCCTCGGCACTGCTCGTGGCGTCCGGCAAGGTGCGATCCGACCTCGATTTCGTGTTCTACAACCAGCCCCATCACCCGTCCGGGGCCGTCCGCCACGAGGGCAAGCGGCCGGGATCGATCGTGCTGGACGTGCTGTCCGCGGACTTGGCACGGGTCGAGCCCCAGGTCGACGGCATCGTGATCGTGGCGTCCACCGAGGGCGGCGCGGTCGGGCGGCTCGAGGGGTTGTTCGTGCGCGTCGTGGAGGTGGGCAGCGAAGCGGAGGTGGCCCGCTTCGACAGCATCGGCGCGACGAGCGAGACCGCGGTGGTGCTCGGCGAACTCTATCGGCGCCAGGGCGGCTGGAAGTTCCGCGCGGTGGGCCAGGGGTACACCTCCGGCCTGGCCGGACTCGCCACCGACTACGGGATCTCCGTGGACGAGGCGCCCGCGACGCCCCACGAATACACGCCTCCGCCGCCGCCCGCGCCTTCGCACGAGTTCGCGCCGCCTCCCCCACCGTCCGGGGCCGTACCGCCGGAGCCCGGTCGGCTCGTGGGGCAACCCCCCGGATCCGGCTCCACCGAACCGGATCAGGCCATGCCGCCTGACGCGCCGATTCCCTTCGAAGCCGGTCATTCCGGCGCGCCGACCTGGCAAAGCCCTACCGCACCGCCGGGCCGCCACCCTGCTTCCTCTGACCAGCCCGTACCTCCCCGGTCCCTCACGCGACCGAGCAACTACACGTCGCCGGGCAACCCGGCGCCACCGCCGGGCGGGTATCGGTCCTACGGCCGGAACCCGCCCGCATCAACTCATTTCGACCGATATCCGGCACCGGGGCATCACTCGTCGCCGTCCGGGCACTACCCGCCGGGCCAGTACGCCCCCGCACCAGCGGGGCACAGCGCTCCTGCACGAGCGGCGTCAGCGGGACAGTCTTTCGGCAAGCTCTCGCTGACGAAAGAGTTTCCCTCGGTGTCGCTGACCGCCCACGGCGCGACCTCGGGCATCATGCGGGTCAACCTGACCTGGGCCTCGCCGCAGGGCGCGAGCGGTGCGGTGGATCTGGATCTGTGTTGCTTCTGGGAACTGATCGATGGGCGCAAGGGCGACATCCGTCCGGTCGGCGATTACGGGTCGCTGGAGCGGCCGCCGTTCATCCGGTTGGACACGGACGACCGGTCCGGGGCGAGCGCCGCCGGGGAGAACCTGGAGATCGATCTCGGTCACGGACCCGGCTTCCGTCGAATCCTGCTCTTCGCCACCCTTTATGACGGCGCGGCCGACTTCCGCGGTATCGGGACGACCGCGACGCTGTACCCGGCGGGCGCTGCGCCGATCGAGCTGAGCGTCGACGGTTGCGCGGACGGCTCCCGGGACGTGGTGCTGGCGCTCATCGAGAACACCGGCACGGAACTGGTGGTGTGCCGGGAGGGCCGCTTCGTCCCGCCGCCGCCGAACCGTCCGCGCTGGGGTGTGACCGAGGTCGACAAGGCGTACGACTGGGGACTGGACTGGGTGCGGGGCACCGGTAAGTCCTGAGAATCAGGCAGCGGGCGCCGCGAGCCGGTCCAGCAGCACGACCGCCTCGGCCCGTATCGCGTCGAGATCGCCGGACCAGCCGAGTGTGCGCAGCACCGCCCCCGGGATGGTCCGCTCCGCGTACCTGGGCGCGGCGCCCTCGTCGGAGCGCATGCCGATCACCGTCTCCACCAACCGGAACGGCAGCGACTCGGTGCCCGGCGCGCTCGGCGCGGCACACTCGGACAGCACCCGCACGGCGAAAGCCTCGTAGTGGCCGCGCAATTCGTCGCGGCGCAGGCGGAACGCGGCGAAGCGCTCGGTGCGCAACTCCGGAAGCAGGTACAGCGCACCCAGGTTCCAGCGCGAGGCGCACAGTTGCCGCACATCGAACACGGCCAGCGCGTACAGCCGGACCGGCACCGGCTCGGGCGCCGCGCGCAGCCGCTCCGCCAATTCGATCGGCGCCGCGACGGTCCCGGCGAGCAACGCGTCGAGGATGTCGTCCTTGGCCGCGAAATGGTGGTACAGCGAGGCTTGGCGGATACCGACCGCATCGGCGATCGCGCGGGTGGAGGTATTGGCATAACCGTTGGTGGTGAACAGTTCGCCTGCGGCGTCGAGGATCTCGGCACGCGGCGTCGATCCGCGTCGGCGCCGCTGTTCGACGCGCGGCCGTCCGGGACCGAGGTTTGCCACCGGCCCATTCTGGCAGGTCGGCGCGGGGACGCTCCGGTGCGGGCCGGGGTACGCACGAGCCGGGATCAGCACCCGGTGCGTTTTCTGTCACTTGATAGAAATCATGGCAACGCAGAAGTTACCTGAGGTCGCCGAAGCGATACACACAGGTCACCGAAAGCGCGATCGCGGCCGCAAAACTGTCGTCTGATAGTTATTGGCCGCTCGCCGAAGGACCGCCCATGGCCACCACGCTCGCCCCGCCCCCGCCGCCCGATCTCACCGGTGACGGCGCCGACCTCGCCCGGTTCGGTTACCAGCCCGTCCTGCACCGCAAACTCGGGCGCTACGCCTCGTTCGCGGCAGGCTTCTCCTTCGTCTCGATCCTCACCACGATCTTCCAGTTCTTCGGCTTCGGCTATTCGTTCGGCGGAGCCGCCTTCTTCTGGACCTGGCCGATCGTGTTCGCCGGACAGTTCCTCGTCGCGCTCAACTTCGCCGAACTAGCCGCGCGCTACCCGATCTCGGGGTGTATCTACCAATGGTCCCGACGGCTCGGCGGCGAACTCGTCGGCTGGTTCGCGGGCTGGATGATGATCATCGCGCAGATCGTCACCGCCGCGGCGGCGGCGATCGCCCTACAGGTGGTGCTGCCCTCGATCTGGAGCGGATTCCAGTTCGTCGGCACCGACACCGCGCTCACCTCGCCGTCCGGCGCGACCAACGCCGTACTGCTGGGCAGCGTCCTGCTCGTGGTCACCACGCTGATCAACGTTCTCGGCATCGACCTGATGGCCCGGATCAATTCGATCGGCGTCACCGTCGAGATCGTCGGCGTCCTCGCGATCATCGCGCTGTTCTTCACCACCGCCGAGCGCGGACCGGGTGTGGTGCTGCACACCGATCAGGCCGCGCCGGGGCCCTACTGGGCCGCGTTCCTGGTGTCCGGGCTCATGGCGGCTTACGTCATGGTCGGGTTCGATTCCGCGGGAGAACTTTCCGAGGAGACCAAGAACCCGCGCCGGGTCGCGCCGCGGACCATTCTCACTGCGCTGTCGGTCTCGGCGCTGGGCGGCGGGCTGATGCTGCTGGGTGCGCTGATGGCCGCACCGAGCCTGTCCGACGGCGCGCTGTCCGCCGAGGGCCTGGCCTACGTGCTCACCGCCAAGCTGGACAGCCCGGCGGGCAAGGTGCTGCTGGGCTGCGTGGCGGTCGCGATCACCGTGTGCACCCTGGCGATTCAGACGGCGGGTTCGCGGCTGATGTTCTCCATGGCGCGGGACGGGAAGCTGCCGTTCGCCGCCAGGCTCGCCGCGGTGCACCCGCGGTACGGCACGCCGGTGCTGCCCGCCGTCGTGATCGGCGCGCTCGGCATCGGCCTGCTGGTGCTCAATCTCGGCAACGCCGCGATCTTCGCGACGCTGGCGAGCGTCTGCATCGTGACGCTGTATCTGGCCTACCTGCTGGTAACGGTGCCGCTGCTGGTCCGCAGATTCACCGGTCTGCCCGACGCGGGCACCGACGCGCGACTGTTCGGCCTCGGCCGGTTCGGCGTTCCGATCAACGCGCTCGCGGTGGTGTGGGGCATCGCGATGGTGGTGAACCTCGCCTGGCCCCGCACGGAGGTCTACGCCCCGGACGGCGGCGGTTGGTGGATGCTCTGGGCCGCGCCGCTTTTCGTGCTGGCGGTGCTCGCCGTCGGCGTCCTGGTGCATCGCTTCGTGGTCGGCTGGTCGCGCGACCTCGCGAGCGCCGAGCCCACACCGCAACCGGCCTGAGCCCCGGTGCGGCGGTGCGTCGCCATGCACCGCCGCACCGGCCGCGATCCCAGAACAATCGGCATTCGAAAGGAATCCATCGTGACAAGCACTGCGGACACCTCCGGCGCGCGAGCGCACGCCCGGGCGCAGGCCGCGGCGGCGACGATCGCGGAGCCCGCGCTGCCCGTGGGCGTCTCCGCCGCCGAGATCACCTTCGCGCAACGAATTCCGCCGGGCGGCTACACGAACATCGCCCTCGGGCGTGGCACCCGCGTGCGCCTGTCCGATCCGGACGGCGCGGCCTGCGCGCACCTGCTGCTGGTGCGCACCGACGCGCCGTGGGAGCGCCTGAACGTCGCCGACACGGTCAAGGTGCCGTGGCAGGCGTACCTGGGCAGCGGTCACCCGCTGCTGTCGGACCAGGGCCGGGTGCTGGCGACCGTGCTCGCCGACACCTCCGGCCGACACGACACACTCTGCGGGCCCACTGCGGAAGCCCGTCACCTGCTGCTGCTCGCGGGCGCCAAACACGGCCTGACACCCCGCGACATCGGGCCGACGGTCTCGTTCTTCCGCGGCGTGCGGGTGGAGCACGACGGCACGCTCATCGCGACCGGCGGGGCGGGCGCGGGCTGCTCGGTCGATCTGCTCGCGCATCTGCCGGTCACCGTGCTGGTCGCCAACTCCGCGCACCCGCTGGACGACCGGCCCGCGACGGACCTCGACTTCGTCGCGTGGGCCGCGCCGGAAGACCTCGCCGCACCCGTCGTCGACGACCCGGAATACCTACGGGCGGTGCAGAACACCGAACAAGCCTGGACCGCCGCCCTGACCCTGGAGGCAACCGCATGACCACGGCCCGCGCCATCGTGCTCGACGCGACCGTCCCCGCCCGCGCGCCGTGGTCGGCCGTGGTCCGTGCGGGCGAGCACCTGGAGATCATCGATCTGCACGGCAACCAGGCGGTGGATTGCCTGCTGTACTCGGCGGCCGATCACTCCGAGCGCTACAGCGCGCAGGCCACCGTCGCCGCCCAGCGCAATATCTTCCTCACCACCGGCAGCGCACTGCGCACCGACGCGGGCGCCACGCTGATGACCGTCGTGGCCGACGATGTCGGCAATCACGACACCATCGCGGGCGCCTGCTCACAGGAATCCAACACGCTGCGCTACGGCCACCACACCCGCCACCAGCACGCTTGTGTGGAGAACTTCCTCACCGAGGCCTTGCGATGGGGACTGGGCAAACGCGACCTGGTATCGAACATCAACTGGTTCATGAACGTTCCGGTCGAGGCGGACGGCACGCTGGGCATCGTGGACGGACGGTCCGCGCCGGGCAAGCGGGTCACGCTGCGCGCCGAGATCGACACGCTGGTGCTGGTGTCGAACTGCCCGCAGATCAACAACCCCTGCAACGGGTTCGACCCGACCCCGGTGCGCATGGTGGTGTCGCGATGACCGTCGCCGAGCTACCGGTGGCCGGGACGGCGCGGACCGAACCCGCGCGCCCCGGCGTTGAGGTCGTTCGCCCGGGCATGCTCACGACCGTGCAGGACTGGCCGGGCAGGATCGGACATTGGCACGTCGGCGTCCCGCCGTCGGGACCGATGGACGATCTGTCCTTCCGGCTCGGCAATCGCGCGCTCGGCAACGACGAGGGCGCCGCCGGACTGGAATGCACCCTCGGCGGCCCCGCGCTGCGGTTCACCGCACCGGCCTGGGTCTGCGTCACCGGCGCCCCAGCGGAGGTCACCGTGGACGGCGTCGCCGTGCCGCAGTGGCGGACGCTGCGGGTGCCCGCGGGCGGCGTACTGGACGTCGGCGCGGTGCGCGGACCTGGCATGCGCTGCTACGTGCTGATCGCGGGCGGCATCGACGTACCCGAATACCTCGGCAGCGCGGCCACATTCACGCTCGGCCGCTTCGGCGGCGGCACCGGCGGCGCGTTGCGCGCCGGTGACTCGCTGCCACTGGGCGCGCACCACGGCCGGGTCACGGCGGGCGTGTCGATGGACGAACAACCCGTCCTCACCCGGCGCTGGGAACTCGCGGTCACCGAGGGCCCGCACGGTGCGCCGGAGTTCTTCACCCGTGCCGACTACGAGACCGTCGTCGGCACCGACTACGAGGTGCACTTCAACTCCGACCGCACCGGCGTCCGGCTGATCGGACCGAAGCCGGAATGGGCCCGCGCCGACGGCGGCGAGGCGGGACTGCATCCGTCGAACATCCACGACACCCCGTATTCGGTCGGCGCGCTGGACTTCACGGGCGATACTCCCATCCTGTTGGGTCCCGACGGGCCGAGCCTCGGCGGTTTCGTCTGCCCGGTCACCGTCGTGGCGGGCGACCGCTGGAAGCTGGGTCAGCTGTCTCCCGGCGACAGCGTGCGGTTCGTGCCCGTGCGCGGCGACCACGCGGCCTCCGTCCGGGAGCTCGGGCCCGCGCGCCGGGCCACGTGGCCGACGGTGCTGTCACCGGGCGGCGACGGCGACGACGGCGTACTGCGCCGCGACGAGGTCGACGACGAGACCGCCGTGACCTACCGACGCGCCGGCGACGACGGCGTACTGGTCGAATACGGCGCCATGGCCTTGGATCTCGGCCTGCGCGCCCGCGTGCACGCCCTGCACCAGCACCTGCTCGCCGCCGGGATGCGTGGGGTGACCGAGCTGACCCCCGGCATCCGCTCGTTGCAGATCCGGCTCGATCCACACGTCCTGTCCGTGCCCGCGCTGCTCGACCTGCTCGCCGAGACAGAGGCGCGGTTGCCCGCCGCCGACCAGCTGGTCGTGCCCAGCCGGGTCGTCCATCTGCCGCTGTCCTGGGACGACCCGTCCACCCGCGAGGCGATCACCCGCTACATGCGCGGCGTGCGCTCCGACGCGCCCTGGTGCCCGTGGAACATCGAGTTCATTCGCCGCATGAACGGCTTGGCTTCGGTCTCCGACGTCTACGACACCGTGTTCGGGGCCGAGTACCTGGTGCTCGGCCTCGGCGACGTCTACCTCGGCGCGCCGGTCGCCACCCCCACCGATCCCCGGCACCGGCTGGTCACCACGAAGTACAACCCCGCCCGCACCTGGACGCCGGAGAACGCCGTCGGCATCGGCGGCGCCTACCTGTGCGTGTACGGGATGGAGGGGCCGGGCGGCTACCAGTTCGTCGGGCGCACCACCCAGGTGTGGAATCACCGAGCCGGTGCGGCGCCCGCGGTTGCCCCCGGTGCGGACCGCTCCGCGTCAGGAGCCGAAACCCCCTGGCTCCTCCGCTATTTCGATCGCATTCGCTGGTACCCCGTGGAGGCCGAAGAACTGCTCGACCTGCGCGCCGACTTCGCGGCGGGCAACGTCCGGGTGCGGGCCGAGGACGGCGAGTTCCGGTTGGCGGACTACCGGGCGTTCCTCGCCGACAACGCCGAATCCATCGAGGAGTTCCGTGCGAAGCAGGTGGAAGCATTCACCGCCGAGCGCAACTCCTGGCGCTCGGCGGGTGAGCTCACGGCGTAGTTTCCCGGCGCGGGTCCTGAAGGCCTGCTCGCTCAACGCGGAATCAGCGGATGGCTGCGGCGGGCAGGGCGGTGCGCACCTAGGACAGATTTCGCCCTAAGCATCCGGCAGACTGGTCGCATGTTGGAAACGTCGGCGCGTTTGCTTCGTCTGCTGTCGCTGTTGCAATCCCCCCGCGACTGGACCGGCGCCGAACTCGCCGAACGCCTCGACGTGGACGTGCGCACCGTCCGCCGGGATATCGACAAGCTCCGCACGCTGGGCTACCCGGTGGACGCGACACCCGGTGCGGCGGGCTACCGGCTCGGTGCGGGCGCGAAGCTACCACCGCTGCTGCTGGACGACGACGAGGCGGTGGCCGTGGCGCTCGGCCTGCGCACCGCGGCGGGCGGCACCATCGCGGGCATCGAGGACAGTTCGCTGCGCGCCCTCGCCAAACTCGAGCAGGTGCTGCCCGCCCGGCTGCGCTATCGGGTGGGCATGCTCCAGGCGGCGACGGTCACCGTGCCCGCGGGCGGTCCGACGGTCGACCCGGACGTTCTCATCGCCGTCGCGGCCGCCATCCGCGACAACCACCGCCTGCGCTTCGACTATCGCACCCACGACGGCTCCACGTCCGTGCGCGCCACCGAGCCGCATCGCTTGGTCCACACGGGCAGGCGGTGGTATCTCGTCGGCTGGGACGTCGATCGCGAGGATTGGCGCACCTACCGCGTGGACCGCCTGCTCCCCCGCATTCCGACCGGCCCCCGCTTCACCCCGCGCGAGGCGCCGGACGCCGACCTGACCGGTTACCTCTCCCGTGGCGTCACGACCGCGCCGTACCGCTACGCGGCCCGCATCACCCTGGGTGTCGCTGCGGAAGTGGCCGCCGAGCGAATCGCCCCGACGGTGGGAGTGATCGAGGCGGTGGACGCCGAGAGCTGCGTGCTGCGAACCGGATCCGATTCGCTGGACGAACTGGCGATCTACGTCGCGGGCTTCGGCTTTCCCTTCCGGGTGCACGAACCGCCGGAACTCGTCGCACACCTGCGCGAACTCGCCGCCCGCCTCGGCGCGGCGGCCGGCTGACCCCGTTCAGGCCGGGACGGCCGGAGGACCGCTCTCCCCCGGGACATCGAGGCCATCAACGCCGTCGCCGCGCGGCGGCCGCTGATTCCGGCACTGCGGATGGACTACAGCGCGGGATATGCCCACCCGACGGCGGCGGCGTTGTCCACGCTCGCCCGGGACGCCACCGATTTGGTCACCGGCCCGCTGTCGGGCCGCATCCGCGTCTGCGCCGCCGACGATTGCGGCCTGCTCTTCGTCGACGCTTCGCGTCCCGGCCGCCGCCGCTGGTGCTCGATGGACCGCTGCGGCAACCTCAGCGAGGTTCGCCGCTACCGCGGCCAGGGGTGACCCGCGCCACGTATGTGTCACAGTCCGCGCCCGCAGATCGTCGTCTCGATGAAGCGAGGGCAACGCCCATCGGCATCGACGAGATCGGAGACAGTCATGACCGCGAAGATCCTGGTCACCGGCGGCACCGGAACCCTGGGCCGCGAGGTGCTGCCGCTGCTGCGCGACACGGGCGCCGACGTGCGCGTGCTGAGCCGCACCGAACGTCCCGCCGACGGCGGCATCGAGTTCATCGCCGGCGACCTGCTGCGCGACCGGGGCATCGATGCCGCTGTCGCGGGCGTCGACACCATCCTGCACTTGGCGGGAGACACGAAGGGCGACGACGTGGCGACCGCGAATCTACTGCGCGCGGCGGCCGGCGCGGGTGTCGGGCACGTCGTCTACATCTCGGTCACCGCTGCCGAACTGCTTCCGCTCACCTACTTCCAGGCGAAGTTCGCCGCCGAACAGGCCGTCGCCGAGTCGGGCATCCCGTGGACGACGCTGCGCGCCGCGCAGTTCCACGATTTCGTGCCGAAGCTGGTGGACACGATGCTGAAATCGCCGGTGCTGCCGATCCTGAGCGGGGTGCGCCTCCAGCCGGTGCACGTACGCGAAGTGGCGGCCCGGCTGGCCGAACTGACGGTCGGCGCGCCCGCCGGACGGGTGCCGGACCTGGTGGGACCCGAGGTGATCGGAATGCGTGAGCTGGTCCGGGACTACTTGGCGGTACTGGGCAAGCGGCGCGCGCTGCTGAGCGTCCGGGTGCCGGGCAAGGCGGGCCGCGTCTACCGCGCGGGCGAGAACCTGGTCACCGACGGCGCCGATGTCGGCGAGCTGACCTGGGCGGACTACCTGGCGCAGCGCCGGGGCGCGGTTCTGGCCGGATGACCCGGCAGCAGGGTCAGACGACGATCACCGTTTTGCCCTTGGCGTGCCCTGCGGCCACGTGGCCCACCGCCGAGGCGGTCGCGGCGAGCGGAAACCGCCGCTCGAGCACCGGGCGCAGCTTTCCCGCCGCGGCCAGCCCCGCCAGGAACTCGAGGTCGGCCCGCCGCGGGCGCATCAGCAGTGGACGCATCGTCTGGCTGACGACCAAGCCGGTCAGCACCACTTTCGCGACCCACACCACCGGCCCGAGCCAGTTTCCGCCGGGCGCACCCGCCGAGGAGACGAAGACGCCTTTCGACGCGAGCACCCGGCGGCACGCGGTCAGCGATCGATTCCCCACCAGATCGAACAAGACGTCGTAACGCGACGTGTCGCGCGTGAAATCCGCGGTGGTGTAGTCGATCACCCGATCGGCGCCGAGCGCGCGCACCGCCTCGACGTGGCGCGTGCTGCACACGGCGGTCACCTCGGCGCCGAGCGCCTTGGCGATCTGCACCGCGCTCGTTCCTACGCCGCCCGACGCCCCGTTGATCAGCACTTTCTGCCCCGCGCGCAGCCCGCCGACATCGCGCAGGCCTTGCAGTGCGGTCATTCCCGAATCCGGCAGAGCCGCGGCCTCCGCCACGGTCGGCCCGGCGGGAATCCTCGTGAGCCGCTCGACCGGCACGCGCACGTATTCGGCGAAGGCGCCCGCGTCGACCGAACCGAAGACCGAGTCTCCACACGCTACTTCGGTTACTCCGGCGCCGACCTCCACCACGTCGCCGGCCAGATCGTGCCCGATCACCGGGTCTTTCGGGCGCCGCAGCCCGAAACCCAGCCGGATCGCGTACGGCTTGCCGGTGAGCAGATGCACGTCACCGCGGCACACCGCCGCCGCACGCATCCGAACCACCACTTCGCCCTCGCCCGGGACGGGTCGCGCCACCACCTCCGTCCGGAGCACCTCGCTGGAGCCGTAGCGCGGCGCGACGATCGCGGTCATCGTCGCGCGCTCGAGGGTGGACTGCTGACCGTCGGACATGGCGTTCCTCGTCTTCACCGGGCACTTACAGCGTAAGTGCGACTCCGCCGACGGTACGCTTACACCGTAAGTGCGTCAAGGGAGGACCCCATGCCCGAGGCTCGCGCGCCGCTCACCAGGGCAGCGGTGCTGCACGCCGCCGTCCGGCTCGCCGACGAGCACGGCTCGGCCGCGCTGTCCATGCGTCGGCTGGCGCAGACGCTCGGCGTCGAGGCGATGTCGCTGTACAACCACGTGCGCAACAAGGACGACCTGCTCGACGGCATCGCCGATCTGGTGGTCGCCGAGATGGCGCCGCCTGCCATCGGCGGCGATTGGAAGGCAGCCCTGCGCGCTCGCTCGATGTCCGCCCACGAGGTGCTGCTGCGTCATCCGTGGGCGACCGGACTGATCGGCACCAGGATCAACGTCGGGCCCGCCATGCTGCGCTACATCGACGCCACCGTCGGCTGCCTGCGCGCGGCGGGCTTCTCCCTACCCCAAGCCGACCGAGCCTGGAACGCGCTGGACAGTCATCTCTACGGCTTCACCTTGCAGGAGTTGAACTTTCCACTGGAACCGTCGGATTACGCCTCCGCCGCACAGCACTTCCTGCCGCTCATCCCGGCCGGCGAATTCCCCCACATGAACGCGCTCGCCCAGCTGGTGATCGACGGAAAGCACTCGGGCATCGCCGATTTCGGCTTCGGCCTGGAACTGATCCTGGACGGCCTCGAACGGCTGCTCGCCGCGAACGCGCGCTGATGCTCAGTCCATCCGGAACGTGGCCTCGGGATTCGAGACGTCCCGGATGACGCGCAGCGCCTCGGACAACGCCGCCAGCTGCGCGGGTGTCAGCAACCCGACGAACCAGCGGTCTACGGCGGCGAGATAGTCCGGCAGTACCTGCGCCAGCCGCGCCGCTCCCGCCTCGGTGAGCACTGCGTACGCACTACGGCGATCCCCCGGGTCCAGCTCACGCTCCACCAGCTCGCCGCGCGCCAGGCGATCGACCAGCCGGGTGACGCCACTGGTGGACAGCGCGGTCTGCACCGCCAGTTCCGACATGCGCAGCCTGCGCCCCGGCGAACGGCTCAGCCGCATCAGGGCGTTCAGATCCAGTCCGGACAAGCCGTGCGCGTTCCACACCGGCTCCAACTTGGCAAGCACGCCGCTGTGCGCCTCGAACAGCAGACCCATCGCCGTCAGGCGCGGGTCGTCGAACAGCTCGTTCAGGTCCATGGGCGAAACCTACCCGACTGTTTCTCCGCGGATAGTTGACATGAGGAATAAGTAGCAGTAGAAATATGCACACGCATTATTCCTCACAGCAACTAATGGAGGTTCCCATGTCGTCCACCGCTTGGATCGCCGGATTCCGCACCGCGGTGATCGGCCCGGACGAGCCGATCAAGTTCGCGGACTCACGCGCGTTCACCGACCAGACGGTGCGCCAGGTGCTGCACCTGGCGGGTGGCGGTGCGCGAGTACGGGTCGGGTTGACGAACCGTTACGGGAAGACGCCGCTGACGATCGGCGCGGCGCGAGTCGCCCTGCGCAAGACGGGCAGCGAGATCGTCGCCGAGACCGACACCGCGCTGCGGTTCGGCGGCGCCGAGCACGTAGTGGTGCCGGTGGGCGGCGAAGTGTTCAGCGATCCGGTGGACCTCGCCGTCTCGGCGGCCACGGATCTGGCATTGAGCCTGTACCTGCCCGGTCCCACCGGCCTGGCGACCTTCTCGCACCAACCCGGGGAAACCGCCTACGTCGCGGAGGGCAACGTCGTCTCCGAGAGTGCGCTCGCCACCGCCGAGGAGTTTCCCGGACGGTTCTACGTGGTCGGCGTCGACGTGCTCGCGCCCGCGGAAACGCCGGTGGCCGTGGCGTTCGGCGATTCCTGGTTCGAAGGCGTCGGCACCACACCGGGCGCCGATCGCCGGTCGGTGGACGTCCTCAACACGCGCCTGAACCGAGGCTGGGTGGTCAACCAGGGCATCGCGGGAAACCGGCTGCTGCTCGACCGAGTGGGCGAGGCGGGCTTGACACGCTTCGACCGCGACGCGCTCGGCGTGCCCGGTGCGACCAGCGTGCTGATCAACTTCGGCATCAACGACCTCGGCCTCGGTGGCATGACCGGGCAGCCCCCCGCGACCGCGGACGAACTGATCGCGGGCTTCACCGCCCTGGCGCGGCGGGCGCACGAGGCGGGGCTCACCGTCCACGCCGCCACGATCGGCCCCTACGCCGGCGTCGTCTACGAAGGCTTGCACGTGGCCGAGGCGCAGCCGGCCCGCCGGCGCGTGAACGAATGGCTGCGCGGCACCGATGTCTTCGATTCGGTGTTCGACGTGGCGCGCGCGGTCGAGGATCCGGCACGGCCCGACTTCATCCGCCCCGAATTCGACAGCGGCGACGGCATGCACCTCAATGACGCCGGGGCGCGGGCGATGGCCGAAACCGTGGACGTGGCAGCGCTTTTCGGCTGAGGCGGTGCGCCACCCGCTAAGGCTCCAGGCCGCGCAGCACGATCTCGACGCCGCCTCGGAATTCGTCGTCGGCCGACATGCCCTTGGCCTGGCCCGCGGTCTGCGCCAGATGCGGATAGTCCGCGGCGGGGAGGTCGGCCATCACGATCGTGCCCCGCCCCGGCAACGGCGCGTAGTGCTTGTTCTGGAGGTAGCCGATCAGGAAGGCGACCAGCGTGCGCTGGGCGATGACGCGGGCGCGTCCGGTGAATCCGCCCTCGGTGAGCGCGGCGAGCATCGCTTCCATTACGCGCAGCGATTCCACCGACGACTGCCGATGCCGCAGCACGATCGGCACGGCGGCCGGATGGGCCGAGAACCCGTCGCGGATATGTTCGAGCAGCACCGTCACCCGCTCTTTCCAGCCGCTTCCGGCGGAGAGCGACGTGTCGATCGACGCGAAGACGTGGTCGGCCACCAGCACCTCGAGCGCATCGCGGTCGCGCACATAGCGGTACAGGGCCATGGTGGCCATGCCCAGTTCCCGGGCCACCGCGCGCATGGTCAGTGCGGACAGGCCGTCGCGATCGAGCACGGCGAGGGCCGCCGCCGCGAGATCGGCGGTGGTCAGCGAGCGAGGACGGGGCACGGATTGACAGCGTACAAGCTACGCGCATACTGGTCGTAGGCGTACGAAGTACACCTACGAGAGGAGCCCCCATGTCGCTGCCGACCACCGTCTCCGGTCGCACCCTGATCACCATCTCCGGCGCTCGAGTCGGGATACCGGATCCCGATGACCTGATCCACCTCCAGTTCCGCCGCTTCGCCGGATGCCCGGTGTGCAACCTGCACCTGCGTTCGATCGTCAACCGCCGCGACGAGATCGCCGCCGCGGGCATCCGCGAAGTGATCGTCTTCCATTCCGGCGCGGAGGAATTGCGCAAGTACACCGCCGAATTGCCGCTGGACGTGATCGCCGACCCGGCCCGCGAGCTCTACCGCGAATTCGGCGTCGAGACCTCACCCCGCGCGCTGCTCGACCCGCGCGGCTGGCCCGCCATCCTGCGCGGCGTCGCCCACGACGCTTACGCGACCCTGCGCCGCGGGCAGGTCGCCCCGCCCGCGAAACCCGATGGCGGCAGTCTCGGACTGCCCGCCGATTTCCTGATCGCTCCCGACGGCCGCGTGCTCGCCGCGAAGCACGGCACGCACGTCTACGACCAATGGTCGGTGGACGAACTGCTGGCGCTCGTCCCGGCGGGGCATGAAGCGTGAGGATTGCGGCAAGACCCTCGTCGGCGCGGGCATTCGCACTGCTCTGCGGCGGATTGCTCGCCGGTGCGTTCGGCTACGGCGCGGTCAACGTCCTTTACGCGTTCCGCGAAGTCCCCCTCGATGTGCGCTTCACCTTCCACACCGCCCTGATGAGCGTGAACGGCGTGGTGATGCAATCGCTGATGGGCCTGACCATCCTGAGCACGCTGGTGCTCGCCGCCCGTGCCACCGGCCGGTCACGCCTGCTCGCCGGTATCGCGAGCGTGCTCGCCGCCGCCGCGTTCCTCCTCACCCGCCTCGGCAACGTCCCGATCAACCAGAAGATCAAGGTATGGGCCGTCACCGACCCACCCGCCGACTACGCGGACATTCTCGGCCGCTGGGAAGCGTTCCACTTCGCCCGCACGGGCTGCGCGCTGGTGGCCTTCCTCCTCGTCGTCCTGACGACCCTGCCCCCGGCGAAAGAAGCACACCCATGATGACCGCAGAGCTGTTCATCTCAGACGACGCGCCGAACGCAAACGCGCACTGGCCGAACGCATTCGGCTCGACCTGACCACCGAGCCGGGCGCACCGGACGCCGTGCTGTCCAAAGCCCGCGAACTGACCCATGTTCTCGTGCGCGGGGCCGACGCGTGGGCGACCGGGGGCGGGCGACCCTGTGCCACCCGCGACCGAAGGGACGGGTCGTCAGGGCTGTTCCAGTACGGCGAATGGAATGGTCGCTTCGACCGGGTCGTCGAGTAGCAATACACGTCGATGGACCGTGTGGGCGAGATAGCGGCGGCCGGACCAGTCGAGACGGTACTCCTCGATCTCTTCGATACGTTCTTCTTTCTGGTCCAGCCGGACGATCAGATACGCGGGAATACCTGCGGTTGCGTACTGGATCCGTTTGTCGTTGATATCGGCATCAATGGTTGATTCGGAAGTGACCTCGACCACCAGCAAAATGTGCTCACGCACGGTGTTGACGTCGTAAGGTTCGCAGTCCCGGATCCAGATGTCGGGGTAGCGGATGTTCAACCGCCTATCCGCCGCCGCGGATTCGGCGTCAGCGAATCGTGCGGCAACGTCGGAGTCCACGACCATGCACGGCCCGCCGTCGCGCCGGGCCGCCTCCAGCATCCCGGCCAGCCGCCGGACCACCCGACTGTGCACGGGGCTCTGGGCCATCAGCCGGACCACGCGCCCGTCGACGATCTCGATGTCACCGAGCTCAGCGGTCGCACCGTCGGCGAACTGCTCGGCCGTCACACGCAGCACCTTTTGCTCATCCGGAGCGCTCATAGCGGACATCATCGCAGTTCGAACCGGAACCCGGACCACGGACTCGACCGATGATCACTCGAGGCGCCGGGAAACTGCCCTAGCCGGGTGATTCTCGCGAGGCGGTACAGATTTCCGCTGAGCGCAGTGGGGCCCCTCCCGATTCGGGAGGGGGCCACTGCTTCCGGTCGGGAAGCCGAACGGCGCGTACCTCTACTCCGCGATCACGATGGTGATCTCGGCACCGGCCGCATCGGTCGATTCGTCCGGGCCCGCGAACCAGTGGGTGACCTCGCCCTCGGTGAGGTCGGTGTCGAGGTCGCCGGTCGGGACGACGGACAGGGCGCCCGCGGTGGCGGAGGTCAGGAACTCCAGGACCGCGGGGCGGCCGGAGAGCGCGGTGGTGTACGTGGTCGACTCGAAGTCGATTTCGTGTTCCTCGCGCAACCGTTCGGCTTCGTCGAGCGCGTCGGACTGGGTGATCGCGACCGCCCCGTCCGCCGTGGCGACGACGAAGGCCGGGTGCTCCTCGCCGAGCGGGCGGACCCGGTCGGCGTAGGAGACCGGATGCGCTGCCGCCTCGGCGATGTCCTGGCGCACCTGGGCGTCGGCGAGCGCCAACCAGCGGATGTCGCTGTCGGCCACCGGTTCCGCGGTGAGTCCGAATCCGGCGCCCGCGGCCGTCAGCTGCTCGGCGGTGAGATCGCCCGCGAACAGGCATGCCGCACCGGCCTTCTGGACCGCCCAGGCCGCGACCACCGCGTCCACCGAACGCGGCAGTGTCACCGCGACGATGTCGCCCGGTCCGGCGCCGCGATCGATGAGCACCCGGGCCAGCTGGGAGGAACGCCGATCCAGCACGTGGTAGGCGACCTCGTCGTCGCCGGCCAGCAGCGCGGGAGCTTCGGGGTCCTCTTCCACGACCTCGGCGAGCACCTTGGCCACCGTGCGCGCCCCGACCCGGCCGACCGGCTCCGGCGTGGACGCCGTTGCGGTGATGCCGGATTCGGCCAGCAGCCGCGCCCGTTCGCCTTCGTCCAGGATGTCGATGTCGCCGACCAGCGCGTCCGGATCGCCGAGCAGCGCCTCCAGCACCCGCACCAGCCGCTCGGCGAGGGTCTCGACCTCTTCGGCGGTGAACCGGCTGCCCAGGTACTTCAGCGTCAGCTCGATGGTGGACTCCGCGATCACCAGCAGCGTCATCGGGTAGTGCGTGGCGTCGTTGACGCCGACGCCGGTCACCGACATGCCGTCGATCGAGCTGGCGGCCGAGATCGCCTCCTTGTCCATCGGATACGACTCGAACACCAGCAGCGTGTCGAACAGCGACCCGGTGCCAGCCACCCGCTGGATGTCGGTGAGCCCCACGTAGTGGTGCTCGAGCAGACCGGCCTGGTCACCCTGCAACCGCGCCAGCAGTTCGCCGATGGTCTGGCGGTCATCGATGCGCAGCCGCACCGGCAGCGTGTTGATGAACAGACCCACCATCGACTCGACACCGGGCAGCTCGGCCGGGCGGCCGGACACCGTCGCGCCGAACACCACGTCGCCGCGTCCGGTGAGACGTCCGAGCAGGATGCCCCAGGCGGCCTGCACCAGCGTGTTCACCGTGACACCGAGTTCGGCGGCGTGCTTGGTGATCCGGCGGGTGCGGTCGGCGTCGAGCTCGGTGACCACCTTGCCGATCTCGTAGTTCTCCGCGGCGCGCGGCTGCGGAGCGAGCTGGGTGGGTTCGTTGACGCCCTCCAGCGCCGCCGACCAGGCGCGCAGCGAGGCGTCCCGGTCACGCCCGGCCAGCCAGCCGAGGAAGTTGCGGTAGGAGGCCACCCGCGGCAAGGCGGTCTGGTCGCCGCGCACCGCGTACAGCACCAGCAGGTCCCGCATCAGCAGCGGCATCGACCAGCCGTCCAGCAGGATGTGGTGGGTCGTGATGGCCAGGTGCCATTGCGCGGAGTCGCTGCGCAGCAGCGTGAACCGGATCAGCGGCGGGACGGCCATGTCGAAGTGCGTCGCCTGCTCGGCCGCGACCTGCCTGCGCAGCTCCGCGGTCCGCTCGTCGGCGGGCAGATCGGTGAGATCCACTTCGCGCCACGGCGCCTCGACCCGATCCAGCACCACCTGCACGGCCTGTCCGTCGTTGTCGGTGACGAACGCGGTGCGCAGGTTCGGGTACCGGTCGACGATGCCCTGAGCCGCCGCCCGCAGCCGTGCCACGTCCAGCGCGCCGCCCAGGTCCACCACGGCCTGCATGGTGTACACGTCCACGGTGGACTGGGTCATCATCGCGTGGAACAGCAGACCCGACTGAAGCGGCGAGAGCGGCCACACCTCGGTCAGCGCCGGGTAGGTCCGTTCCCACTGCTCGATGTCCTGCTGACCCACCCGCACCAGCGGCATGTCCGACGGCGTGTAGCCACCCGCGTCCGGCCGGCGCGCGTGCGTGGCCAGCGCGGTGAGCGCCTCGACCCACAGCTCGGCGAACTCCCGCACCCGTTCCCGCGTCAGCAGGCCGGTCGGGAAGGCGAACGACGCGCCCAGGCTGGGCCCCTCGTCGGAGTCGGTGACGATCGCGTTGATATCGATCGTCGCGTTGGCGGGCATGTCGAGGTCCATGTCGACATCCAGCTGACCCAGGTCGGCCACCGGCACCCAGCCGATCTCGGCGAGCTGCTCGGGGATCTCCCCGGCCGACATCCGGCCCAGGTAGTTGAAGCTGATCTGCCCGGACGATCCCAGACCCGCCGCGGTCTCCGGATTCAGCTGCCGCAGCAGACCGTATCCGAGGCCCTTGTCGGGCACCGCGAGCAACTGCTCCTTGATCGACTTCACGATCTCGCCGAGCGCGGCGCCACCGGCGAACGCGTCGGTGAGGTCGGCGCCGGCCAGATCGAGCCGGACCGGGTAGGCCGAGGTGAACCAGCCGACGGTGCGCGACAGATCCGCGCCCGGCACCACGTCCTCCTCGCGGCCGTGGCCCTCGAGCTTGATCAGCGCCGCGTCCGAGCCATCACCGCGCCAGCGGGCGACGGCCATGGCGAGCGCCGAGAGCAGCCCGTCGTTCACACCACCCCGGTACAGGCCCGGGATCGCGGTGAGCACCGCGTCGGTGACCTCGGCGGGCACGGTGACCTCGACCCGCTCGACGGTGGCGAACGTGTCCACCGCCGGGTCGAACGGACGCTCGCCCAGCAGCGGGTCCGGGGTGGCCGAGACCTGCTGCCAGAACGGCAGTTCCGCGACCCGCTCCGGCGAGCTCGCGGCCTCGACCAGGCTGTGCGCCCAGCGCCGCATCGAGGTGCCGTTGGCGGGCAGTGTCACCGGCTGACCGGCGACCAGCTGCGACCAGGCGACCGCCAGATCCGGGATCAGGATGCGCCAGGACACGCCGTCGACCACGAAGTGGTGCGCGACGATGAGCAGCACATCGCGCCGCTCGCGGTGCCCGACGGCGGCGTCCGCGGTGCCCTCCGTGGTTACGCGAGCTGCCTCCTCCGGGCCCGTCGCTCCCGCCGAGAAGGCGAACCAGACGAACTGCGCCATCGCGGCATTCGCCGGATCGAGCCCACCCATCGCCCCGTCGAGCGCCTCGGTGGCGACCCGGGCCAGCTCCGCCTCATCGGCGTCGGCGGCCAGGTCCACGCGGTGCACCAGAGCGTCGACGTCCACCGCGCCGTGCGGTAGCGCCTCGAACGTCCAGTCCGTGCCGGTCCGGCGCAGCCGCGAGCGGAGCACGTCGTGGTGGTCGAACACCGCCGCGATGGTGGCGACCAGGGTCTCCCGGTCGATGCCGTCGGGCAGCCGCAGCGCCATGGTCTGCGAGAACCGCTGGTACGACGAGCCGCTCGCGAGGATCTGCCGCATGATCGGGGTGAGCGGGATCTCGCCGACACCGCCGCCGGGCAGCTCCTCCAGTTTCACCTGCTCGGTGCCCGCGCCGAGCGCGGCGATCTCGGCCAGCGAGGCCACGGTGCGCCGCTCGAACACATCACGCGGGGTGAACTGCACACCGCGCGCCTTGGCCCGCGAAACCAGCTGGATGGACAGGATGCTGTCGCCGCCGAGAGCGAAGAACGAGTCGTCCAAGCCGATCTGCTCGACGCCGAGCACCTCGGCGAACACCTCGGCGATGACGGCCTCGACCTCGCTGGCCGGCGCGCGGAATTCGCGCGGGGCCAGCTCCGGCTCGGGCAGCGCCTTGCGGTCCAGCTTGCCGACCGGGGTCAGCGGGATCTCGTCGATCACCACGATCGCCGTCGGCACCATGTGCGGCGGCAGGGTGCGCGAGGCGTACTCGCTCAACCGGGCCGTGTCGATCTCGCGACCGGGCGCGGCCAGCACGTAGGACACCAGAATCGTCGCGCCCGCCTCGGTCTTGCGGCCGATCGTGATCGCGTACTCGACGTCTTCGTGACTCGCCAGCACGGTGTCGATCTCGCCGAGCTCGATGCGGAAGCCGCGGATCTTCACCTGGAAGTCCGAGCGGCCCACGTAGTCCAGCTCCCAGCGCACCGACGGCAGCGCGGCGTTGCCCGCCCGCTCACCGGGTTCGGCGAACCAGCGCACCACGTCACCGGTGCGGTACATGCGCGCGCCCTCGTCGCTCCACGGGTTGGCGACGAACCGTTCCGCGGTGAGGTCGGGGCGGTTGTGGTAACCGCGCGCCAGCGCGCCACCGGCCAGGTACAGCTCGCCCGCGACGCCGGGGGGAACCGGGTTGAGCCGGTTGTCCAGCACCAGCGCGGACATGCCGCGCACCGGACGCCCGATGGTGATGTGCCTGCCCGGGGTGAGTTGTGCGTAGGACGAGATGATCGTCGTCTCGGTCGGGCCGTAGGCGTTGAAGTACTTGCGGCCCGGCCACCACTTGGCCAGCAGTTCCGGCGTGGTGACGTCACCGCCGACGGAGGCCACCTCGAGCGCCTCCATGCCTTCCGGATCGACCGTGCCGAGCACCGCCGGGGTGATGATCGTGTGGCTCACCCGCTCGGTGCGCAGCAGCTCCGCCAGATCGGGGCCGCCGATGACGGTCGAGGGCACGACCACCAGCGTCGCGCCGGTGTAGGCGGCGCACAGCCATTCGAGCACCGACGGATCGAAGCTCGGCGAGCAGATGTGCAGGAACCGGTGGTGCGATTCCAGCTGGTACAGATCCGCCGCGACGCCGACCAGTCCGCCCATGCCCGCGTGGGTCACGGTGACGCCCTTGGGCATACCGGTGGAACCGGAGGTGTAGATGACGTACGCCGGGTGGCGCATGGCCAGCGAGGTGCTCCGGTCGGCGTCGGTGACCTGCTCGGCGGACTGGTTCTCGATCAGCTCACCGAGAGCCGGGTCGTCGATCCGCAGCCACTCCACGTCGCGCGGCAGCCGGTCGACGTACTCGCTCGCGGTGATGCCGATGACGGCGCCGGAGTCGTTGACCATGTGCCGCATGCGGTCTTCGGGGTAGGTCGGGTCCACCGGCACGTGCGCGCCACCGGCCTTCGCCACCGCCCAGAACGCGGCGACCATCTCGTAGGAGCGCGGGAACGACAGCGCCACGATGCGCTCCGGCCCCACCCCGCGCGAGATGAGCACCCGCGCCAGGCGCGAGGAGTACTCGTCCAGTTCGCGGTAGGTGATCGAGCGGCCCTGGTAGCGCACCGCGATCTGCTCCGGATCCAGCCGCGCGCCGTACTGCAGCAGGTCCGGCAGCAGGCCGGTGGCCATGACATCCTCGCCCTGCACGTGCGTGAGCAGGTGGAATTCGGCCGTGTCCAGCAGCGGCAGATCACCGATCGGGGTCTCGCGATCAGTGGTGATCGCGGTGAGCAGCCTGGTGAAGCGCTCGGCGAACACCCGCACCGTCTCGTCGTCGAACAGGTCGCGCGCGAAGGAGAACTCCGCGTACATGCCCGCGTCGTCGGGGTTCTCCCCCGCCTCGCGGATGGTCAGCGACAGGTCGAACTTGGCGGTGTCGACGTCGAAATCGACCGCGCCCACGTGCAGTCCGGGCAGCTCGAAGCTGCTCTCGGGCAGGTTCTCGAACGACAGCGCCACCTGGAACAGCGGGTGCCGGGCGGTGGAACGCTCGGGGTTGAGCAGTTCCACCAGCCGCTCGAAGGGCAGGTCCGCGTGCGCGAACGCCTGGAGATCGGCGTCCTTGGTGCGGGTCAGGAACTGGTCGAAGGTGAGATCGCCGTCCACGTGCGAGCGCAGCACCAGGGTATTGACGAACATGCCGATCACGTCGTCGAGTTCGGCTTCGCCACGGCCCGCGATGGGCGTGCCGACGGCGATGTCGTCGGTGCCGGACATCCGCGCGAGGAACAGCGCGAGCGCGGCGTGCACGACCATGAACAGCGTCGCGTTCTGCTCCCTGGCGATCTCGGTGAGCATGCGGTGCAGCTCGCCGGAGATCGGGAACACCACGCGTCCACCGGCGAACGACTGCGTCGTCGGACGCGGCCGGTCGGCGGGCAGGTTGAGCTCGTCGGGCAGCCCGGCCAGCGCGGTGCGCCAGTATTCGGCCTGCTGCGAGATCAGGCTGTCGGGGTCGGTCTCGGAGCCGAGCACGTCGCGCTGCCACAGGCTGAAGTCGGCGTACTGCACCGGCAGCGGCGCCCAGCCCGGTTCCACCCCGGCCGAGCGGGCCGCGTAGGCCAGCATCACGTCGCGGGTCAGCGGACCCATCGACCAGCCGTCCGCGCTGATGTGGTGCGCGACGAACACGAGGACGTACGACGTGTCGGAATCCGCGTCCGTGACGCGGAACAGCTTGGCCCGCAACGGAACCTCGGTGGTCACGTCGAATCCGGCGGAGATCACCTCGATGATCCGGTGCCGGATGTCCCCGGGCGAGACCGCTTCCGGCGTCAGGTTCGGTACGGCCCGTTCGGCGGGCACGATCACCTGATGCGCGGTGCCGTCCTGTTCGGGGTAGACGGTGCGCAGCGTCTCGTGCCTGCTCACCACATCCCCGACCGCCAGTTGCAGCGCTTCGACGTCCAGTTCGCCGGTGAGCCGCACGGCCACCGGGATGTTGTTCACCGCCGAGGCGGTGTCGAACTGGTTGAGGAACCACATGCGCTGCTGCGCCAGCGACAGCGGAATCCGCTCCGGACGCGGCCCGGCCACCAGCTCGCGACGGCCACCGGCGCCCGCGTGCTGCTCGGCCTTGGCGGCGAGTCCGGCCACGGTGGAGGCCTCGAACAACACCCGCACCGGGACACGAGCGTCCAACGCCGCGCCGATACGCGCCGCGACCTGCGTCGCCAGCAACGAGTTACCACCCAGCGCGAAGAAATCGTCATCCGCACCGACCCGCTCGACACCGAGCACCTCGGCGTACACCGACGCCACGATCTCCTCGATCGGAGTCGACGGCGCGCGGAAAGCCTGAACCTCGAACTCCGGTTCCGGCAACGCCTTGCGATCCAGCTTGCCGTTGACGTTCAACGGCAGAGCATCCAGCACCACGAACGCCGACGGCACCATGTACGACGGCAATCCGGCCGACAGTTCCGACTTCACCTGCGCCACATCGACACCGGCTTCGTCGGCAGCGACCAGGTAGGCCACCAGCCGGTCACCGGTCTTCGGATCCGACTTCGCGATCACCGCCGTCTGCGCGACCTCCGGCAGCGCCAGCAGCGCGGCCTCGATCTCACCCAGCTCGATTCGGAAACCACGGATCTTCACCTGGAAGTCCGTGCGTCCCCGGTATTCGAGTTCGCCCTTACCGTTCCAGGCGACCAAGTCACCCGTGCGATACATCCGCGCACCGGGCTGGAACGGGTTGGCCACGAACCGATCCGCGCTCAGATCCGCTCGACCGAAGTAGCCGCGCGCCAGCTGCGCACCGGCGAGGTACAGCTCACCGGAGACGCCGTCCGGCACCGGCCGCAAGCGGGAGTCGAGGACATAGACCTGGCTGTTCCACTCGGGAGCGCCGATCGACACCGACGTCTCGTCGGCGAGGGTGACCCGGTGGCTGGTGATCGACACCGCCGCCTCGGTCGGACCATAGAGGTTGAACAGTTCCGTGCGCGGGTTCTCCCGCAGGAACCGCTGCGCCACCGAACCCGGCAGAGCCTCACCGATGGCCAGCACCCGCCACAGCGAGTTCGGCATACCGGCCGTCAGCAGCGCGTCCAGCATCGACGGCACCACATGCAACGTGGTGACCCACTCGCGTGCCATCAACTCGTTCAGATACGCCGGATCCCGATGACCGTCGGGCGAAGCGATGACCAAACGGCCACCACACACCGCCGCCGACCAGAACTCCCACACCGACAAGTCGAACGTCGCCGCCGTCTTCAACAAAATCGCATCAGCCGCATCGAGACCGAACTCGACACTCTTCCACTGCAACTGATTCGCGATAGCGCCATGCGGAACAGCCACACCCTTCGGGCGACCCGTCGAACCAGACGTGAAAATCACATACGCCGTGTTCTCCGGACGCAACGGCCCAACCCGATCCGCATCCGTGATCGGGGTGGCATCGACCCCCGACAAATCCAGCTCATCGATGCGCACCACATCGGCCACATCGGTGCTGAATTCGGCGTCGGCATTGGTCAACACACACACCGGTGCCGCCGTCTCCAAGATGTAACTCGTCCGCTCGGCAGCCTGATCCGGATCCACCGGCACATACGCACCACCGGACTTCGCCACCGCGTACATCGCCACGACCAGATCCACCGACCGACGCAACGCCAGAGCAACCCGCGACTCCGGACGCACACCCATCGAGATCAGATGCCGCGCAACGCGGTTCACCCGGGCGTCGAGCGCGCCGTAGGTGATCGACTCGCCGTCCTCGGTGACGAGCGCGACTTCCTTCGGCCCGGCCGCCACCGTGGCGTCCAGCAGGGACACCAGCGTGGCCGAGGTGTCCACGGCCTGCTCGGTCGCGTTGCGCGCGGTGAGCAGCTGGGTCCGCTCGGTGGCGTCGAGCAGTTCGAGGTCGCCGACCGGAGTGCGCGGGGCGGCGACGATCTCGCCGAGCAGTCGCGCGAACCGGTCCACGAAGCCCTGCACCGTCGCGCGATCGAACATGTCGGTCGCGTAGGTGAAGAACCCGGTGATGCCCTCGGGAGCGCCCGCGTCGTCGTAGCGGTCGGTCGCGATGAGGTGCAGGTCGAACTGGGACAGCTCGGTGTCGATGTCCAGACCGGACACGCTCAGGCCGGGCAGTTCCAGCGCGGACTGCGCCAGGTTCTGGAACGACAGACCCACCTGGAACAGCGGGTGCCGGGCGGTCGAACGCACCGGGTTGAGCACCTCGACCAGGCGCTCGAACGGCACGTCGGCGTTGGCGAACGCCTGGATGTCGGTCTCGCGCTGGCGGGCCAGCAGGTCGGTGAACGCCTCGCCCGCCTCGACCCGGGTGCGGAACACCAGGGTGTTGACGAACATGCCGATCAGGTCGTCGAGCGCGGCTTCGCCACGGCCCGCCATCGGCGTGCCGATCGCGATGTCGTCGGTGCCCGACAGCCGGGCCAGCAGCACGGCCAGCGCGGTGTGCACGACCATGAACAGCGTCGCGCCCTCCGTACGGGCCAGCTCGATGAGCGCCTGGTGGGTCTGCGCGTCCACCCGCAGCTCGACCTTGCCGCCGGCGAAGGACTGCACCGCCGGACGCGGCCGGTCCGAGGGCAGGTCCAGCTGATCGGGCAGCTCGGCCAGCGCCTGGCGCCAGTAGGCGACCTGCTTGGCGGCCAGCGATTCCGGATCGTCCTCGTCACCGAGCAGTTCACGCTGCCAGATGCTGTAGTCCGCGTACTGGACCTCCAGCGGCGCCCAGTTCGGCGCCTCGCCCGCCGCGCGCGCGGCGTAGGCGATCATCAGGTCCCTGGTCAGCGGACCGACCGAGGAGCCGTCGCCGGAGATGTGGTGCACCACCATGGCCAGCACGTAGTCCACCGACCCGTCCGGCCCGGCCTGCGTGCCCTCTCCGGCGATCTGGAACAGCGCGACCTTCATCGGCACCTCGGTGGTGACGTCGAAGATCGTCGAGGTCAGCGCCACCACGGCGGACTCGATCTGCGACGGCGCGACCACCCGCACCTCCAGGCGCGGCACGGCCTGGGCGGGCGGCAGGATGACCTGCACCGGACCCGCCTCGGTCTGCGGGTAGACCGTCCGCAGGATCTCGTGGCGGCTCACCAGGTCCGCGATGGCGGCACGCAACGCGGCCACGTCCAGGGCGCCCGACAGCCGCACCGCGATCGGCACGTTGTAGGCCGCCGAGGCGGTGTCGAACCGGTTGAGGAACCACATGCGCTGCTGCGCCAGCGACAACGGAATGTGCTCCGGCCGCGGACCCGCCGTCAGTGCGCGGCGACCGCCCATGTCGGCGTGCTGCTCCACCCGCACCGCCAGCGCGGCCACGGTGGACGCCTCGAACAGCAGACGCACCGGCACCCGGGTGTCCAGCGCCTCGCCCAGCCGGGCGGCGACCTGCGTGGCCAGCAGCGAGTTGCCGCCCCAGGCGAAGAAGTCGTCGTCCAGGCCGAGCCGCTTGGACTCACCGTCGCGATCGGAGATCCGCAGCACTTCGGCGAAGGTGTTCGCCACGATCTGCTCGATCGGCGTGACCGGCGCGCGGAACACCGCCTTCTCGAAGGTGGGCCGCGGCAGCGCCTTGCGGTCCAGTTTGCCGTTGGCGTTGAGCGGCAACGCGTCCAGCTCGATCAGCATCGACGGCACCATGTACGACGGCAGCTCGGCCGACAGCGCGGATTGCAGCGCGCGCTTGTCGAGCGCGCCCGTCCGGGGCACCACATAGGCGACCAGCCGGTCGCCGATGCTGGGATCGTTGTGCGCGACGACGGCCGCCGCGCTCACCGAGTCCTGCCGCAGCAGCGCGGCCTCGATCTCGCCGAGTTCGATGCGGAAACCGCGGATCTTCACCTGGAAGTCGGTGCGGCCCCGGTAGTCCAGCTCGCCGGTGGCGTTCCAGGCCACCAGGTCGCCGGTGCGGTACATCCGGTCGCCCGACGCCCCGAACGGGTCGGCGACGAACCGGTCGGCGGTCAGATCGGGGCGGCCGAAGTAACCGCGCGCCAGCTGCGCACCGGCCAGATACAGCTCACCCGAGACGCCCACCGGCACCGGGCGCAGGCGGGAGTCGAGCACGTAGACCCGGCTGTTCCACTCCGGCGCGCCGATCGACACCGACGCCTCGTCGGCATCGGTGACCAGGTGGCTGGTGATCGACACCGCCGCCTCGGTCGGGCCGTAGAGGTTGTGCAGTTCGGCGGCGTTGTGCCTGCGCAACCGCTGGGCGGTGGCGGCGGGCAGCGCCTCACCGATGGCCAGCACCCGGCGCAGCGAGTCCGACAGGCGGCCACCGGATTCGGTGAGCAACGCGTCCAGCATGGACGGCACCACATGCAGGGTGGTGACGCCGGTGGCGCGCATCAGTTCGTTCAGGTAGGCCGGATCGCGGTGCCCGTCGGCGGCCGAGATCACCAGGCGGCCACCGGAAACCGCGGCCGACCAGAACTCCCAGACCGAGAGGTCGAAGGTCGCCGCCGTCTTCAGCAGCACCGCGTCCTCGGCGCCCAGCTCGAAGACGGAGGTCTCCCACTGCAACTGGTTGACGATCGCGGCGTGCGGGACCGCGACGCCCTTCGGCTGGCCGGTCGAACCCGAGGTGAAGATCACGTACGCGGTGTTCGCCGGGGTCAGCGCACCGGTGCGCTCGTCGGCGGTCACCGGAGCGGCGGTGTACTCGGTGAGGTCGAGCGTGTCGATCGGCACGACGTCGGCCGCGGCGGTGTGGAAGCCGTCCCGGCCGGTGGTCAGCACGCACACCGGCGCGGCGGTGCCGAGGATGTAATCGGTCCGCTCCGCGGGCTGGTCCGGATCGATCGGCACGTACGCGGCACCGGCCTTCGCGACCGCGTACATCGCGACCACGAGATCGGTGGAGCGGCGGATGGCCAGCGCGACGCGGTCCTCCGGGCCGACGCCGCGGCCGATCAGGTACCGCGCCAGGCGGTTGACCCGCGCGTCCAGCCCGGCGTAGGTCAGCTCCCTGCGGCCGGTGGGCTCGTCGGCGACCAGCGCCACGGCCGTGGGCGTCGCGGCCACCGTGGCGTCCAGCAGCGAGACCAGCGTCGCGGTGCGCGTGGATCCCGCGGAACGCGCCGCGAGCAGAGCGTCGAGATCGTATTCGGTGGCGTTCCAGGCCGTGAGGATGCGCTCGCTCTCCTCGGACGCGAGCAGATCGATCTCGCCCACCCGCACGGTGGCGTCGGTCAGCACGGCGTCGAGCACCCGCAGGAACCGGTCGGCGAAGCCCTGCACGGTGTCCTCGTCGAACAGGTCGGTGGCGTAACCGAATTCGGTGATGATCTCGGCGGGCGTGCCGTCCTCGGCGTACCGGTCATACAGCGTGACGTGCAGGTCGGTCTTGGCCAGCTGCGAATCGAAGTTGACCGCGCTCACGGTGAGGCCGGGCAGCTCGAAGGTGGTCTCGGCCAGGTTCTGGAACGACAGGCCCACCTGGAACAGCGGGTTGCGCGCGGTGGAGCGCACCGGGTTGAGCACCTCGACGAGACGCTCGAACGGCACGTCGGCGTTGGCGAACGCCTCCAGGTCGCGTTCCTTCACGTCGCCGAGCAGATCGGCGAACGAGTCACCAGCGTTCACTTCGGTTCGGAACACCAGGGTGTTGACGAACATGCCGATCAGGTCGTCGAGCTCGCGTTCACCGCGTCCGGCGATCGGGGTGCCGACGGCGATGTCGTCGGTGCCCGACAGCCGCGACAGCAGCACCGCCAGCGCCGCGTGCACCACCATGAACAGCGACGCGTTGTGCGCGCGCGCCAGCTCGTGCAGGCGGGCGTGCCGCTGCGGGTCGATCTCGAAGCGGATCGCCTTGCCCTGGAACGACTGCGCGGGCGGGCGTGGCCGGTCGGCGGGCAGCTCCAGCTGATCGGGCAGGTCGGCCAGCGCCGTGGTCCAGTACGCCACCTGACGGGCGGCCAGCGATTCCGGATCGTCCTCGGATCCGAGCACCGCGCGCTGCCACAGCGCGTAGTCGGCGTATTGCACCGGAAGCGGCTGCCACTGCGGCGCCTCGCCCTGCACGCGGGCCACGTAGGCGGCCATCACGTCACGGGCCAGCGGGCCCATCGACGAACCGTCGGCCGCGACGTGGTGCACGGTGAACGCCAGGACATGGTCATTGTCCGCGATACGGAACAGCGCCACCGCCAACGGCACCTCGACGGTAACGTCGAAGGTGGTCAGCGCGAAGCCGATGACCGCGCCGAGCAGATCCTCCTCGGCCACGTCGATCGGGGTGAGCGCCGCGGCGGAACGATCCGCCGGACGGATCACCTGGTGCGGCCCGTCCGCCGAGCGCGGGTAGGTGGTGCGCAGCACCTCGTGGCGGGCGAACACGTCGCCGATGGCCTGCTCCAGCGCGGCCACCTCCAGCGTGCCGAACAGCCGGACGGCCAGCGGGATGTTGTCCACCGCCGAGGTGGCCGTGTCGAACTGGTTGAGGAACCAGTACCGCTGCTGAGCGGGCGACAGCGGGATGCGCGCCGGGCGCTGCGCCGCCTCCAGGCGCGGCCGGTCCCGGCCGGACCCGGCGTTGTGCTCCACCCGGGCGGCAAGCGCCTGGACGGTGGACGCCTCGAACAGATCGCGCACCGCGAGCTTGGTGTCGAGCGCGGCGCCCAGCCGCGCGGTCACCTGGGTGGCCAGCAGCGAGTTGCCGCCGAGTTCGAAGAAGTCGTCGTCCAGGCCGACCCGCGCGACGCCGAGCACGTCGCCGAAGGTGCCCGCCACGATCTCCTCGATCGGGGTGGACGGGGCCCGGAATACCTTGGCCTCGAACACCGGCGCGGGAAGCGCCTTGCGGTCCAGCTTGCCGGAGGCGTTGAGCGGGAACTCGTCCAGCACGACGAACGCCGAGGGCACCATGTAGGCGGGCAGCTCGCCGCCGAGTTCCGCGCGCACGCCCTCGATGTCCACCGAACGACCGGCGGTCGCGATGACGTACGCGACCAACTGGTCGCCGAGCCGATCGTCCGAGCGCACCACGACCACGGCCTGGGCGATCGATTCCAGGGCCGTGAGCGCCGACTCGATCTCGCCGAGCTCGATGCGCAGACCGCGCAGCTTCACCTGGAAGTCGGTGCGGCCCAGGTACTCCAGCTCGCCCTTGTCCGTCCAGGTCACCAGGTCGCCGGTGCGGTACATCCGCTCGCCCGACGCCCCGAACGGGTCGGCCACGAAACGGTCGGAGGTCAGATCCGGACGCGCGACATAGCCGCGGGCCAGTTGCACACCCGCGAGGTACAGCTCACCCGCGACGCCCACCGGCACCGGGTGCAGCCGCGAATCCAGCACGTACACCTGCGTGTTGAACACCGGGGCGCCGATCGGCACCGACACCGTGTCGTCCTCGGTCACCTCGTGGTAGGTGACGTCGACCGCGGCCTCGGTCGGGCCGTACAGGTTGTGCAACCGCGCGCCGGTGAGTTCCTGCATCCGCTGCGCGGTGGCGGCGGGCAGCGCCTCACCGGAGGCGAAGACATTGCGCAGGCTGGTGCATTCGTCGGCGCGTTCCTCGGCCACGAACACCGACAGCATGGACGGCACGAAGTGCGCCGTGGTGACCTGCTCGCCGGTGATGACCTGCACGAGGTAGGCCGGGTCGCGATGACCGTCGGGCTTGGCCACCACGAGGCGGGCGCCGACCTGCAAGGGCCAGAAGAACTCCCACACCGACACGTCGAAGGTCGCGGGCGTCTTCTGCAACACCACATCGGTGTCGTCCAGGCCGTACTCGTCCTGCATCCACACCAGGCGGTTGACGATCGCGGCGTGCGAGACCGCCACACCCTTCGGGCGACCGGTCGAACCGGAGGTGAAGATCACGTACGCGGTGTTCGACGGACGCAACGGCGCGCGACGATCGGCGTCGATCAGCGGCTCGTCGGAGTACCCCGCCAGCGAGACCACATCGATCTCGACAGCCGGGGTCATGCCCGCGTCGAAACCGTCGCGCGCGGTGGTGAGCACGCACACCGGCTGCGCGGTGTCGAGCACGTAGCGGGTGCGGTCGGCCGGGTGGTCCGGGTCCAGCGGCACATACGCGCCACCGGCGACGCTCACCGCGTACATGCCGACCACCAGGTCGATCGAGCGGCGCATGCCCAGCGCGACCATCGAATCCGGGCCGACACCCAGCGAGATCAAGTGCCGAGCCAAGCGGTTCACCCGGCCGGCGAACTCGGCGTAGGACAGAGTCGTCCCCTCGAACGTCACCGCGGGCGCGTCCGGGGTGCGCGCCAGCTGCGCGGCGAACATCGACACCAGCGTGGCCGCCGGGTCCACCGGATGCGCCGTGTCGTTCCACCGCTCCAGCACCTCGGTGCGCTCGACGCTGTCGAGCAGCTCGACGTCGCCGATGGTCACGGACGCGTCCGCGGCGATCGCGGTCAGCATCCGCACCAGCCGCGACGCGACACCGGCGATGGTGTCGGCGTCGAACATGTCGGTCGCGTAGGCGAATTCGGCGGTCATGCCGTCGGCGGCGCCCCCGGCGTCGAACCGGTCGGCCAGGTTGAGGTGCAGGTCGAACTTCGCGGTCACCACGTCCAGCGGAACACCGGCCACTTCCAGGCCGGGCAGCTCGAAGGTGGCCTCCCCGGTGTTCTGGAACGACAGCATCACCTGGAACAGCGGGTGGCGCGCCTGCGAGCGCGCCGGGTTCAGGATCTCCACCAGCCGCTCGAACGGCAGGTCCGCGTGCGCGAACGCCGCGAGGTCGGTGTCCTTGGTGCGCGCCAGCAGTTCGGTGAACGGTTTCGCGGGGTCGACCGCGCTGCGCAGCACCAGAGTGTTGACGAACATGCCGATCGCGTCGTCGAGCACCGCTTCACCGCGGCCCGCGACCGCGGTGCCGATGGCGATGTCGTCGCTGCCGGACAACCGGGCCAGCAGGGCGGCGAACGCCGCGTGCACCACCATGAACAGGCTGGCGCCGTTCGCGCGGGCCAGCGCGTTCAGCTCGCGCAACAGCTGCGCGTCGAGCGAGAACTCGTACACGCCACCGCGGTTGGACGCCACCGCGGGACGCGAGCGGTCCGACGGCAGGTCCAGCTGATCCGGCAGTCCGGCCAGGGTGTCGGACCAGAACGCGACCTGCTGGGCGATCAGCGACGCGGGATCGCCTTCGGCGCCCAGCGTCTCGCGCTGCCACAGCGCGTAGTCGGCGTACTGCACCGGCAGCGGAGCCCAGGCGGGCGCCTCGCCGCGCGAACGCGCGGAGTAGGCCACCATCACGTCGCGCGCCAGCGGACGCACCGACCAGCCGTCACCGGAGATGTGGTGCACCACGAACACCAGCACGTGGGTGTCGGGCTGCGAGCCGTCCATCGAGCCCGCGATGCGGAACAGCTGGGCGCGCACCGGGACCTCGGCGGTGACGTCGAAGCCGGTCAGCACCAGTTCGCTGATCCGGTCGGAGATCTCGGCCTCGGACACCTCGATCGGGGCGAGATCGACGGCGTTGTGCCCGGCGGGCAGCACCACCTGTACGCCCTGGCCGTCGGCGGTCTCCGGGTAGACGGTGCGCAGCACCTCGTGCCGGTCGACCACGTCGGCGACGGCCTGGCGCAGCGCCTCGGTGTCCAGCGTTCCGGTGAGCCGGACCGCGAGCGGGATGTTGTTCACCGCGGTCTGGTTGTCGAAGCGGTTCAGGAACCACATGCGCTGCTGAGCCAGCGACAGCGGGATCTTGGACGGGCGCGGGCCCGCGACGAGCTCGCGGCGGCGGCCGGTGCCCTGGTGGGTCTCCACCCGGGCCGCCAGCGCGACCACGGTCGGCGCCTCGAACAGGGTGCGGACCGGGATCCGGGTGTCCAGCGCGGCGCCGAGCCTGGCCACCACCTGGGTGGCGATCAGCGAGTTGCCGCCCAGGTCGAAGAAGTCGTCGTCCAAGCCGACCGCGCGTTCGGCGCCGGCCTGCGTCAGGCCGAGCACCTCGGCGAAGACGTCGGCGACGATCTCCTCCACCGGAGTCGACGGTGCGCGGAATTCCCGTGCCTCGAAGACGGGCTCAGGCAGCGCGCGCCGATCCAGCTTGCCGTTCGGGTTCAGCGGCATGGCGTCGAGCACGACGATCGCGGCGGGCACCATGTACGACGGCAGGTGCGCGGACAGGTGAGCCCGCAACGCCTCGACATCCACCGTGGCGCCGTTCGCGGGCACCACGTAACCCACCAGCTGATCGCCGGTGTGCGCGTCGGAGCGCACCAGCGCGACCGACTGCGCGACCGATTCGTGGGCGGTCAGCGCGGTCTCGATCTCGCCGAGTTCGATGCGCAGACCGCGCAGCTTCACCTGGAAGTCGGTGCGGCCCAGGTACTCGATGGCGCCGGTGGCGTCCCGGGTGACCAGGTCGCCGGTGCGGTACATCCGGGCTCCGCCTTCGCCCCCGGACCCACCCCCCGCGTACGGGTTGGCCACGAACCGGTCGGCGGTCAGATCCGCGCGACCGAAGTAGCCGCGCGCCAGCTGATCACCCGCGAGGTACAGCTCGCCCGCGACATTCGGCGGCACCGGCTGCAGGCGCGCGTCCAGCACGTACGCCTGCGCGTTCCACACCGGAAGGCCGATCGGCACAGCGCCGTCCACCTCGTCGGCTACGGGTGCGTGGGTGGCGTGCACCGTGAACTCGGTGGGGCCGTACAGGTTGTACAGCGCCGCGTCGCTCACCCGCCGGATGGCGACGACCGCGTCGGCTGTGAACGCCTCACCGGCGACGAACAGCGTCCGCAGCGAGGCGAGCCCGTCCGCGTCGGCCGGGTCGATACCAGCCGCGAAGACGCTCAGCATGGACGGCACGAACGAGGTCATGGTGACCCGCTCGGCCGCGATCACCTCGGCGAGGTACTGCGGGTCGCGGTGCCCGTCCGGGCTCGCCACCACGATGCGCCCGCCGGTGCTCAGCGGGCCGAACAGCTCCCACACCGACACGTCGAAGGTGGCGGGGGTCTTGAACAGCACCACGTCGCCCGAGCCGATGCCGTATTCGCCCGTGATCCAGCGGATCTGGTTGACGACCGCCGAATGCGGCACGGCGACGCCCTTCGGACGTCCGGTCGAACCCGAGGTGAAGATCACGTACGCCGGGTGCTGCGGGCGCAGCGTCGCGATGCGCTCGGCGTCGGTGACGGGTGCGTCCGGGTAGCCGGACAGGTCCAGCTCATCGATGTTCAGCGTCGCGCGGCCCGCGCCGTCGAACGCGTCGCGCGCGGTGGTCAGCACGCAGACCGGGTCGGCCGAGTCGAGCACGTAGTGCACGCGGTCGGCGGGCTGGTCCAGGTCCAGCGGCACGTAGCCGCCGCCCGCGGCGTGCACCGCGTAGGCGGCCACGACCAGGTCCACCGAGCGGCGCATGCCCAGGGCGACCAGCGTCTCCGGGCCGACGCCCGCCTCGATGAGGCGGCGCGCGAGCCGCCGCGCGCGGGCGGCGAATTCGGCGTAGGTCAGAACCGTTCCGGTGGCCGGGTCGACCACGGCGACGGCGTCCGGCGTGGCCGCGGCTTGCGCGGCGAACTCCTCGACCAGCGTGGTCGCCGGGCCGAGGTCGCGGGCGGTGTCGTTCCAGCCGCGCAGCGCCTGCGCGGTCTCCTGCTCGTCCAGCAGCGCGATGTCGCCGATCGGCCGGTCCGGTTCGGCGGCGACGGCCTTCAGCAACCGGCCGAAGCGGCGGCCGAACTCGGCCATGGTGGCCGGGTCGAACAGGTCGGTGGCGTAGATCAGCTCGGCGGCGATACCCGCGCCGGTGCCGCTCGCGGTTTCGGCGTCGCGTTCGGACAGCACCAATTGCAGGTCGAACTTGGCGACGTCGATCGGCAGGTCGACACCGCTCACCGTCAGACCGGGCAGCTCCAGGCTGTTCTGGCCGGTGTTCTGGAACGACAGCATCACCTGGAACAGCGGGTGGCGCGCCTGCGAACGCGCCGGGTTCAGGATCTCCACCAGCCGCTCGAACGGCAGGTCGGCGTGCCCGAACGCGGCGATGTCGGTGGCGCGCACCGAACGCAGCAGCTCGGTGAACGACGCACCGGACGCGATCGGGGTCCGCAGCACCAGGGTGTTGACGAACATGCCGATCAGGTCGTCGAGCGCGCGCTCGCCGCGACCCGCGACCGGCGTGCCGATCGCGATATCGTCCTCGCCGGACAGCCGTGACAGCAGCACGGCCAGCGCGGTGTGCGCGACCATGAACAGCGTCGCGCCCCTGGTACGGGCGAGTTCGGTGAGCTGGGCGTGGGTCTGGGCGTCGATCTCGAAGACGTGCGTGGCGCCGCGACCGGAGGCGATCGCGGGGCGCGGCCGGTCGGCGGGCAGGTCCAGCTGCTCGGGCAGGCCGCGCAGGGTGTCCGACCAGAACGAGATCTGCTCGGAGATCACCGAATTCGGGTCGTCCTCGGCGCCGAGCACCTGGCGCTGCCACAGCGCGAAGTCGGCGTACTGCACCTCCAGCGGACGCCAGGCGGGCTCGCCGCCGTCGACGCGGGCGCCGTAGGCGGTCATCACGTCGCGGGTCAGCGGGCCCATGGAGAAACCGTCGGCCGAGATGTGGTGCACCACCAGGGCGAGCACGTGCTCGGTGGGGCTGATCTCGAAGAGCCGGGCACGGAACGGCACCTCGGCGGTGACGTCGAAGGCCGTGCCGATCAGCCGCGCGAGCTGCTCGGGCAGTTCGGCTTCGGTGACGTCGACCGGCGTGAGGTCGGGGATGACCTTCGCGGTGGCCACGGTCTGCTGGTACGCCGCGCCGTCCACCTCGGGGTAGAACGTGCGCAGCGACTCGTGGCGGGCCAGTACGTCGGCGACGGCGATCTGCAACGCCTGCCGGTCGAGCAGGCCGGACAGCCGTACCGCGGCCGGGATGTTGTCCACCGCCGAGTCGGGGTCGAAGCGGTTGAGGAACCACATGCGCTGCTGAGCCAGCGACAGCGGAACCAGCTCCGGTCGCTGCTGCGGCGCCAGCGGCGCACGGCCGCCCACGCCCGCCTTGGTCTCCGCGCGGGCCGCCAGCGCGACCACGGTGGACGCCTCGAACAGTTCGCGCACGCCGAGATCGGTGTCCAGCGCGGCCGACAGCCTCGCGGCGACCTGGGTGGCCGACAGCGAGTTGCCGCCGAGGGCGAAGAAGTCGTCGTCCAGGCCGACCCGCTCCAGGCCGAGCACGTCGGCGAAGGTCGCGGCGACGATCTCCTCGACCGGCGTGGTCGGGGCGCGGAACACCGCGGCCTCGAACACCGGCGCGGGCAATGCCTTGCGGTCGAGCTTGCCGGAGGCGTTGAGCGGGAACTCGTCGAGCACGATCACGACCGACGGCACCATGTACGCGGGCAACTGCCGCGCCAGGTCCTCGCGGACCAGGTCGGTGTCCAGCGCGGCGTCCGGCGCGGGGATGACGTAGGCGACGAGCTGGTCGCCCGCGTGCGCGTCCGAGCGCACCACGACGACCGCCTGTGCGACTTCCTCGAGGCCGGTCAGCGCCTGCTCGATCTCACCCAGCTCGATACGCAGACCACGCAACTTCACCTGGAAATCGGTACGACCCAGATACTCCAACTCCCCGTGCTCGGTCCACGCCACCAAGTCACCCGTGCGATACATCCGCGCACCAGGCTCCCCATACGGGTTGGCCACGAACCGGTCACTGGTCAGATCCGGGCGCGCGACATAGCCACGCGCGAGTTGGACGCCCGCGAGGTAGAGCTCACCCGCGACGCCCACCGGCACCGGACGCAGCCGGGCGTCCAGCACGAACACTTGGGTGTTGAACACCGGCGCACCGATCGGCACCGTCTCGGTATCGGCATCCACGACCTCATGGAAGGTGACGTCGACCGCCGCTTCGGTCGGGCCGTAGAGGTTGTGCAGCGCGGCACCGGTCAGCTCGCGCAAACGATGCGCGGGCTTGGGCGGCAACGCCTCACCCGAAGCGAACACCAACCGCAACGAACCACACCGCGCCGCAGCCGCATCCGCCACGAACACCGCCAACATCGACGGCACGAAGTGGGTAACCGTCACCTTCTCGGCGCTGATGATCTCCGCCAGATACGCCGGATCACGATGACCATCCGGCTTCGCCACCACCAGACGCGCACCGACCTGCAACGGCCAGAAGAACTCCCACACCGACACATCGAACGTCGCGGGCGTCTTCTGCAACACCACATCAGCAGCGGTCAACCCGTAAGCGGACTGCATCCACACCAAACGGTTCACGATCGCCGAATGCGAGACCGCAACACCCTTCGGACGACCCGTCGAACCCGACGTGAAGATCACATACGCCGTATTCGACGGACGCAGCGGCGCACGGCGATCCGCGTCGGTGACCGGAGCCTCCGACAGCCCCTTCAGATCCAGCAGGTCGATGCGCACCTGCGCGGTGTCGATGTCCAGATCGCTGCCGGAGGTCAGCACGCACACCGGATCGGCCGTGCCGAGGATGTATTCGGTGCGCTCGGCCGGGTGATCCGGGTCCAGCGGCACGTACGAGCCACCGGCGACGGCGACGGCGTACATGCCGACCACCAGATCGATCGAGCGCCGCATGCCCAGCGCCACATACGATTCCGCGCCGACGCCGCGCGCGATCAGCCAGCGCGCCAGCTGGTTCACCCGCCAGGAGAACTCGCGATATGTCAGCGTCGCACCGCGACTCGATGAGGGGTGGTGGTCGGGCGACGGGTGGGCCAGACTTGTCCCCTCGAACGTGATCGCGGTCGCGTCGGGAGTGCGTTCGACCTGGTCGTAGAACATCGACACCAGAGTCGCGCCGGTGTCGGTCGGGTGCGCGGTGTCGTTCCAACCGGACACCACGAGTTCGCGCTCGGCGGCGTCGAGCAGCTCGATGTCGCCGACCACCGCGTCGGGCGCGGCGGTGATCGCGGTGAGCACCCGGATCAGGCGGTCGGCGATGCGGCGCACCGTCTGCTCGTCGAACAGGTCGCGCAGGTAGCCCGCGCGCACCCGCAGCCGCGAGTCCAGCTGCGCGATCAGGGTCAGCGGGTAGTGCGTGGCGTCGGCCGCGTCCAGGCCGACCACCGCCATGCCGTCGATGTCCGCCGCCTGCGCCTGCAAGCCCGCCGCGTCCACGGGGTAGGACTCGAACACCACGAGCGTGTCGAACAGTCCGCCGATGCCCGCGACCGCCTGGATGTCGGCCAGGCCCACGTAGTGGTGGTCGAGCAGGTCGGCCTGCTCGCCCTGGGTGCGGACCAGCAGATCGCGCACGGACTCCGACGAGTCGAAGCGCACCCGCACCGGCACGGTGTTGATGAACAGACCGACCATCGCCTCCACGCCGGACAGCTGCGCGGGACGCCCGGAGACGGTGGTGCCGAACAGCACGTCGTCGCGGCTGGTCATCCGGCCGACGAGCATGCCCCACGCCGTCTGCAGCACGGTGTTCGGGGTGACGCCGAGCGAGCCGGCCAGCGCGGTCAGCCGCGCGGTGGTCGCCTCGTCCAGCTCGAAGAAGTACTCGCCGGACAGCGAGGTGATCTCGCGACCCGCGTCCGGCCGCGCCAGCAGGGTCGGCTCGCCGACGCCGCGCAGCGCGTGCGCCCACGCGGCCAGCGACGCCGCGTGGTCCTGCTGCCGGGTCCAGTCCAGGAAGTGCCGGTAGGAGCGCACGGCGGGCAGCGCGGCGGTATCCGCGTGCACGGCGTAGAGCATCAGCAGATCCCGCATGAGCAGCGGCATCGACCAGCCGTCGAGCAGGATGTGGTGGTTGGACACCACGAACTGCCAGCGGTCGGGCGCGACCTGGATCAGCGTGAAGCGGATCAGCGGCGGTGCGGCCAGGTCGAACCGCCGCATGCGGTCGGCCTCGATCAGGTCGTCGGCCGAACCGGATTCGATCCGGTCGTGCTCGGCCCACGCGACGCGCACGCTGTCCAGCACGATCTGCACCGGGTTGCCGTCGTGGTCGCTGACGAACGCGGTGCGCAGGTTCTCGTAGCGGTCCACCAAGGCCTGTGCGGCAGCGCGCAACCGGGCGGCGTCCACCCGGCCGGTGAGCGTCAGCACCGCCTGGGCGGTGTACACGTCCACCGAGCTCGCCGCGAGGCGGGCGTGGAACAGCAGACCGGCCTGCAGCGCCGACAGCGGCCAGACGTCGGCCAGTGTCGGGAAGCGCCGCTCCCAGACGTCGATATCCCTTTGCGTGCTGCGCACCAGCGTGAAGTCCGACGGAGTGTGCCCGCCCGCGCCCGCCGAATTGGCATGGCGCGCCACCGCTTCCAGCGCGGCGGTCCACAGCTCGCCGAACTCGCGCACATCGGCGGCCGACAGCAGGGTCGCCGGGTAGCCGATGTTGGCGGTCAGCTTGTCGCCGACCACGATCGCGTTGACGTCCAGCGGCGCCATCGCGGGCATGTCCGCGTCGTAGGCGCCGCCCAGCGCGCCGAGTTCCGGCGCGGGGATCCAGCCGAAGCCGCGCAGCGACTCCGGCACGTCACCCTCGGAGATCCGGCCGAGGTAGTTGAAGCTCACCTGGCCGGGCAGCTCGCGCGGCAGCTCGGCGGCGGTCTCGGCGTTCAGGTAGCGCAGCAAGCCGTAGCCGATGCCCTTGTCCGGCACCGAGAGCAGCTGCTCCTTGACCGCCTTGACGGCCGCGCCCAGCGCGGGCCCGCCGGTGAACGCGGCGTCGACATCGATGCCCGCCAGATCGAACCGGACCGGGTAGATCGCGGTGAACCAGCCGACGGTGCGCGACAGATCGGCACCCGCCACCACGTCTTCCTCGCGGCCGTGACCCTCCAGGCGGATCAGCAGCGAGTCCTCGCCCCGGGCGGCGACCCGTCGCGCCCGCCACTTCGCGGTGGCCAGCGCCAGCGCGGTGAGCAGACCGTCGTTCACGCCGCCGTGGAACAGCGCCGGAACGGTGGTGAGCAGGGCCTTCGTGACCTCGGCGGACACCTCGACCTGAAGTTTCTCGATGACGCCGGAAGTGTCGACGGCCGGATCCATCGGACGTTCGGTCAGCAGCGGATCGGGCGCGGCGACCACCGAACGCCAGTAGTCCAGCTCGGCCACCCGCTCGGGGCTGGCCGCCTCGCGCTCCAGCCCGTGCGCCCAGGCGCGCATCGAGGTGGCCGGAGCGACCAGCTCGGGCGTCTGCCCCGCGGTGCGCTGACCCCAGGCCGTCACGAAGTCCGGCACCAGGATGCGCCAGGAGACGCCGTCCACCACCAGGTGGTGAGCGACGACGATCAGGCGTCCGGCCCGTTCGGCGGAATCGGGTTCCAGCCAGACGAACCGGATGACCACGCCCGCGGCGGGATCGAGCCGGTCCAGCGACTCGTCCAGTGCGGCCGAGGCGATCGCGACCAACTCGGCATCGGTGGCGTTCGCGGCGAACTCGGTGCGGTCGATCAGCGCGTCCACCTCGACGGTGCCCGGCGCGGCGGTCTCGACGACCCAGTCGTCGCCGTCGCGGCGCAGGCTCGCGCGCAGCATGTCGTGCCGATCGATGACCGCGCCGACCGTCGCGGCGATGCCCGCCCGGTCGATGCCGACCGGCAGTTCCAGCGCCAGCGTCTGGTTGAACCGCCCGAACGAACCGCGCCGCTCCGCCATGAACCGCACCACCGGCGTCAACGGCATCGCGCCGATGCCGCCGCCGGGCGGCTCGGCCAGGGTGGTGGCCGACGCCTCGGCCGCCTCGGTGGTCTCGGCGACGGACGCCAGCCCGGCCACGGTGCGCTGCTCGAAGACGTGCCGCGGGGTGAACACCACGCCGCGCGCCTTGGCCCGCGAGACCAGCTGGATGGAGACGATGCTGTCGCCGCCGAGCGCGAAGAAGGAGTCGTCCACGCCGACCCGCTCCACGCCGAGCACCTCGGCGAACACCTCGGCGATGGTCTGCTCGACCGGGGTGCGGGCCGCGCGGAACACGACCTCGGTCGCGAACACCGGTTCCGGCAGCGCCTTGCGGTCCAGTTTGCCCACCGGGGTGAGCGGCACGTGGTCGATCACCATGATCGACGAGGGCACCATGTAGGCGGGCAGGCGATCCTCGACGTGCGCGGTCAGCGCGGCCACGTCGATCGAGTGTCCCTGCGCGGCGACGACGTACGACACCAGCGACACCGCGCCCGCGGCGCTCTTGTGGCCGACGGTGACCGCGAAGTCGACGGTCTCGTGCGAGGCCAGCGCTGCGTCGATCTCGCCGAGCTCGATGCGGAAACCGCGCACCTTCACCTGGAAGTCGGAGCGGCCTACGTATTCGACGACGAGCGAGTCGACTCCCCCAGCGGGCGCGGAGCCCGCGGAGTGCCCGACCCGGGTCCAGCGGACCACGTCACCGGTGCGGTACATCCGCGCGCCCGGCACGTACGGATTGGCGACGAACCGCTCCGCCGACAGTCCCGGCCGCGCGTGGTAGCCACGCGCCAGCTGGACGCCCGATAGATACAGCTCACCCGCGACACCCACTGGAACGGGCCGCAGCTGGGCGTCCAGGATCAGCGACTGCATGCCGCGGGTCGGGCCACCGATGGTGACCCGGTCGCCCGGCGCGAGCGCGTCGCTGATGTTGGTCATGATCGTGGTCTCGGTCGGGCCGTAGCCGTTGTGGAAGCGGCGGCCCGAACCGTCGGGCGCCCCACCCCACTTGGCGACCAGATCGGCGGGCACGGCTTCACCACCGGCCACGATCACCCGCATGCCGGCCAGCGCGGCCGAATCCAGCGAGGCGAGCACCGACGGGGTGATGAACGCGTGGGTGACCCGCTCGGCGCGGATCAGCTCGGACAGCTCCTCGCCGCCGTAGACGCCGGGCGGGCAGACCACCAGGGCGCCGCCGCGGCCGATCGCCAGCAGGAATTCCAGGATCGAGGCGTCGAAGCTGGGCGAGGCGAAATGCAGTGCGCGCGTGTCGGAATCGACGTCGTAGCGGGCGTTCTGCTCGTCGCGGAAGTTGGCAAGACCGGCGTGGGTGACCACGACGCCCTTGGGCACACCGGTGGAACCGGAGGTGTAGATGACGTACGCGGGATGCTCCGGCCGCACCGGGCGCACCCGGTCGGCGTCGGTGACCGGGGCGTCGTCGAATCCGTCGAGATCCAGTTCGTCGAGCACCAGCCATTCGACCGACTCGGGCAGCTCGGCGCGCACCGACGCCACGGTGAGACCGATCGGGGAGCCCGAATCGGTGACCATGTGCGCGATGCGGTCGGCCGGGTAGGCGGGGTCGATCGGCACGAACGCGCCGCCGGACTTGGACACCGCCCATTCGGCGAAGTACGACTCGTCCGAGCGCGGCACGGCGACCGCCACCAGGTCCTCGGTGCCGATGCCACGCTCGATCAGCAAGCGGGCCAGGCGGTTGGACCGCGCGTCCAGCTCGCCGTAGGACACACTTCTCCCCTGGAACACCACGGCGGGCGCCTCGGGATCGATGGCGGCGGCCTCGGCGATCAGGTCGGGCAGCGTCCGTGCGGGCGTAGCGGGCGCGCCGGTGCGCGCGACCAGGTCGGCCCGCTCGGCGGCGTCGAGCACGTCGATCGCGCCGACGGTGACCGACGCGTCGGCCGCCACCGCCGCGAGCACGCGTTCCCAGCGGTCCACGATGGCCGCCGCGGTGGACTCGTCGAACAGCTCGGTGGCGTAGGTGAGCGCCAAAGCCATGGCGCCAGAACCGGTGTCACCGCGTTCGGCGAGGGTGAATTGCAGGTCGAAGCGCGCGACGTTCTCTTCCAGGTCCAGCGCGGACACCGAAAGACCGGGCAGCTCCAGGGTGGTGCGCTCCAGGTTCTGGAACGCCAGCATCACCTGGAACAGCGGGTTGCGGGCCTGCGAGCGCTCCGGCGCGAGCAGTTCCACCAGCCGCTCGAACGGCACGTCGGCGTTGCCGTAGGCGTCCAGGTCGGTGCGGCGCACGCGGCCGAGCAGGTCGGCGAACGACTCTCCGGGATCGATGCCGGTCCGCAGCACGAGGGTGTTGACGAACATGCCGACCAGGTCGTCGAGCGCGGCCTCGCCACGGCCCGCGATCGGGGTGCCGACCGCGACGTCGTCGCTGCCGGACAGGCGCGACAGCAGCACCGCCAGCGCACCGTGCATCACCATGAACAGCGACGCGCCGCGCTGCCGCGCGACCTCCTCCAGCGCGGCGACCAGGTCGCCGGACAGCTCGCGGTGCAGCGTCGCGCCGCGGTGCGAGGCGACGGCCGGACGCGGGCGGTCGGTCGGTAGGGCCAGCTCGTCGGGGACGTCGTCGAGCGCGCGCCGCCAGTACGCGACCTGCTTCGCCAGCAGCGAGTCCGGATCCTCCTCGGAACCCAGGATCTCGCGCTGCCACACCGCGAAGTCGGCGTACTGCACCGCCAGCGGAGCCCAGCCGGGTGCGCTGCCGGTGCTGCGCGCGGTGTAGGCGGCCATCACGTCGCGGGTCAGCGGGCCCATCGAGAAGCCGTCGGCGGCGATGTGGTGCACCACCACGACGAGTACGTGCTCGTCCGGCCCGGCCGCGTACAGCCGGGTGCGCAGCGGAACCTCTTCGGCCACGTCGAATCCGGTGGTGACGAACTCGGTCACCGTCTCGATCAGCCGCTCCTGCCGCACCGGCACGGGGTGCAGATCCAGGACGATGTCCTCGGCGGGCACGATCACCTGGACCGGGGTGCCGCCGTGCTCGGGGTAGCGGGTGCGCAGCGATTCGTGCCTGCGCACCACGTCGGCGACCGCCAGGTGCAGCGCCTCGACGTCCAGCGCGCCGGTGAGCCGGATGGCGATCGGCAGGTTGTAGGCCGCCGAGGCGGTGTCGTACTTGTTCAGGAACCACATGCGCTGCTGCGCGAACGACAGCGGCACCAGTTCGCCCGCCGCACGCTCGCGCGCGACCAGCCGCTGTCTGGCGGCGCCGTCGGCGTGCGATTCCACCCGCGCGGCAAGCGCTTCCACGGTGGAGGCCTCGAACAGCGTGCGCACGGCGACGGTCGCGCCGAGCGCGGCGCCGATGCGCGCGACCACCCTGGTCGCGATCAGCGAGTTGCCACCCAGATCGAAGAAGTCGTCGTCCACGCCGACCCGCTCCAAGCCGAGCACGTCGGCGAACACCGCGGCCACGGTTTCCTGCACCGGGGTGACCGGCGCGCGGAAGGCGCGCGACTGCGCCGTCGGGGCGGGCAGCGCACGGCGGTCCAGCTTCCCGTTGACGGTCAGCGGGATCCACTCCAGCCGCACCACGGCCGAGGGCACCATGTAGGCGGGCAGCTGCTCGGCCGCGCCGTCGCGCACCGCGTCGAGCACCGGCTCGGCGCCGGGCTCGGACACCACGTAGGCGACGATCCGCTGATCGCCGGGCTGGTCCTCGCGCACGATGACCGCGGCCTGCGCGATACCGGGCTGGGCCAGGATCGCCGATTCGATCTCGCCGAGCTCGATGCGGAAGCCGCGCACCTTGACCTGGTCGTCGGCGCGGCCGAGGTATTCCAGCTCGCCGAACCGGTTCCAGCACGCCAGGTCGCCGGAGCGGTACAGTCGCCCGCCCGGCGCGTCGCCCATCGGGTCGGCGACGAAGCGGGTCGCCGACAGGTCGGGACGGCCGAGGTAGCCGCGAGCCAATTGCGGGCCCGCCACATACATCTCGCCCGCGACGCCGACCGGCACCGGACGCAGCCGGTTGTCGAGCACGTACACCCGCAGACCGGCGATGGCGCGGCCGACCACGCTGCCGGAGGCGGCGGCGATGGTCGCGGCGTCCAGCGCGCGGTAGGACACGTGCACCGTGGTCTCGGTGATGCCGTACATGTTGACCAGCAGCGGCCCGGCAGCGGACGCACCGGTGCCGTCGCCGTGGCGCGCCACCCAGTCCGACAGCCTGCGCAGTTCCAGCGCCTCGCCGCCGAACACCACGTAGCGCAGCGCCAGCGGCGCGGCGTCCGGCGTGGCGTTCCGGTCGGCCTCGGCCAGCTGGTAGAACGCGGACGGGGTCTGGTTGAGCACCGTGACGCGTTCGGCGCGCAGCAGTTCCAGGAACTGCTCCGGCGAGCGCGAGGTGTAGTAGTCGACCACCACGAGGGTGCCGCCGAACAGCAGCGGACCCCACAGCTCCCACACCGAGAAGTCGAACGCGTAGCTGTGGAACAGCGTCCAGACGTCGTCGGGCCCGAAACCGAAGTCACGGTCGGTGTTCGCGAACAAACGCACCACATTGCGGTGCGCGACCGCGACGCCCTTCGGGCGGCCGGTCGAGCCGGAGGTGTAGATCACGTACGCGACGTTGTCGGGGGTGAGCGCCGCGTTGCGGTCGGCGTCGGTGATCGGCGCGTCGTCGGCGTCCTCGATGTTGCCGGTCTCCACCGCGAACCCGTCCAGTACGACGGCGGGCAGCCCGGCGGGCACCTGGACCTGCACCGTGGAGTCGAGCACCACGCTGGTGGGCCGGGAGTCGGCGAGCACGTAGGCGATGCGCTCGGCCGGGTAGGTCGGGTCGACCGGGACGTAACCGGCGCCGGTCTTCACCACGGCCAGCAGCGCGACCACGAGGTCCAGCGACCGCGGCAGGATCACCGCGACCAGCGTCTCGGGCCCGGCGCCGTCGCTGATCAGCCTGCGCGCCAGCACATTCGCGCGCCGGTCCAGCTCGGCGTAGGTCAGCGTCTCCACGCCGAAGCGGGCCGCGATCCGGTTCGGGTGCGCGGCGACGGCCGCGTCGAACAACCCGACCAGCGTGAGGTCCGGATCGGCGAACGCGCCCGCGACGCTCTGGGCGCCGGAGGACACCCAGCGCTGCGACACGTCCAGCCGCTCGCCCTCGCCGAGCAGATCGATATCGCCGATGGCGACCCGCGGATCCTCGGCCACACCGCGCAGGATGCGCACGAAACGGTCGGCGAACGCGGCCACCGTCTCCGGGTCGAACAGTTCGGTGGCGTAGTTCCACGACAGCGTCAGCCCGCCCTCGGCGGACTCGCCGACGGTGAGCTGCGCGTCGAATTTCGATGTACCCGGGTCGAACTCGACGGCGGCGACGTCGAGGCCGCCGGGCAGCGCGACGGTGCCGAGATCGGCCGCCGAGGCGGCCTCGAAGGTCAGCGCGACCTGGAACAGCGGGTGGTGCGCCTGCGAGCGCACCGGGCTGAGCACATCGACCAGCCGCTCGAACGGCACGTCGGCGTTGGCGAAGGCGGCCAGATCGGTGCGGCGCACCTGGTCGAGCAACTCGTCGAAGCGAGCGCCCGGATCGACTTCGCTGCGCAGCACGAGCGTGTTGACGAACATGCCGACGACGTCGTCGAGCGCGCGTTCACCGCGGCCCGCGATCGGGGTGCCGATCGCGACATCGGTGCTGCCCGACAGCCGGCCCGCCCACACCGCCAGCGCGGCGTGCACCACCATGAACAGCGTCACGCCACGGGCGCGCGCCAGCTCCGACAGCGCTTCGTGCACTTGCGCGTCGACCGAGAAATCGTGCGTGCCACCGGCATTGGAGGCGCTCTCCGGCCGCGGCCGGTCGGCGGGCAGTTCGATCTGGTCGGGCAGGTCGCGCAGCTGTTCGGTCCAGTAGGCGATCTGCCGGGCCGCGACGGAATCCGCGTCGTCCTCGGCGCCGAGAACATCACGCTGCCACAGCGCGTAGTCGGCGTACTGCACCTCGAGCGGGGCCCAGGACGGCACCTCGCCGCGGGCGCGCTCGGTGTAGGCGAGCACGACATCGCGCAGCAGCGGCCGCAGCGAGAAGCCGTCCGCGCTGATGTGGTGCATGACCAGCACCGCCACGTGGTCGGTCGCCGACAACGCGAGCAGGCTCGCCCGGAACCCGATCTCGGCGGTCACGTCGAAACCGGCGCTCGCCAGCTCGACGATCCGCGCGGGCAGCTCGTCCGCCCCGACGGGTTCGGCGACCAGGTCGAACGCGACCTCGCTCACCGGCAGGACACGCTGGTAGCCGGTGCCCTCCACCTCGGGGTAGATCGTGCGCAGCGCCTCGTGCCGCGCGAGCACGTCGCCGATGGCCGCGCCGAGCGCGGCGATGTCCAGCTCGCCGGTCAGCCGCAGCGCGACCGGGATGTTGTTCACCGCGGTGCGGTTGTCGAACCGGTTGAGGAACCACATCCGCTGCTGCGCGAGCGAGAGCGGCACCAGCTCGGGGCGCTCCCGCGCGACCAGTGGCGTCCGGCCGCCCTCGCCGGCGGCCGATTCCACCTTCGCCGCCAGCGCGATCACGGTCGACGCCTCGAACAGCGCGCGCACCGGAACCTGGGTGTTCAGCGCCTCGCCGAGCCGCGCCGCCACCTGCGTGGCGACCAGCGAGTTGCCGCCCAGTTCGAAGAAGTCGTCGTCCAGGCCGACCCGCTCCACGCCGAGCACCTCGGCGAAGGTCTCGGCCACGATCTCCTGCACCGGCGTGGCGGGCGCGCGGAACACCTTGGCCTCGAAGACCGGGTCCGGCAGCGCCTTGCGGTCCAGCTTGCCGGAGGCGTTCAGCGGGAACTCGTCGAGCACCACGTAGGCCGCGGGCACCATGTACCCGGGCAGCCGCGCGCCGAGTTCGGCCTTGACCGATTCGACGTCGACCACCCGGTCCGGGTCGGTCACCAGGTACGCGACCAGCTGGTCACCGGTCCGCTCATCGGTGCGCACCACGACCACCGCCTGCGCCACCGACTCCAGTGCCGTCAGCGCCGACTCGATCTCGCCGAGCTCGATGCGCAGACCGCGCACCTTCACCTGGAAGTCGGTGCGGCCCAGGTACTCCAGTTCACCGTCTTCGGTCCAGGCCACCAGGTCGCCGGTGCGGTACATCCGCTCGGCGTCGCCGAACGGGTTGGCCACGAAACGCTCGGTGGTCAGGTCGGGGCGGCCGACATAGCCGTGCGCCAGCTGCGCGCCCGCGAGGTACAGCTCACCGGGCACGCCGACCGGAACCGGCCGCAGCCGCGAATCCAGCACGTACACCTGCGTGTTGAACACCGGGGCGCCGATCGGCACCGACACCGTGTCGTCCTCGGTCACCTCGTGGAAGGTGACGTCGACCGCGGCCTCGGTCGGGCCGTACAGGTTGTGCAACCGCGCGCCGGTCAGCTCGCGCAACCTCTGCGCGGTCACCGCGGGCAGCGCCTCACCGGAGGCGAACACGTTACGCAGGCTGACACATTCGGCCGCGCGCTCCTCGGCCACGAACACCGACAGCATCGACGGCACGAAGTGCACCGTGGTGACCTGCTCGTCGACGATCAGCCGCGCCAGGTACGCGGGATCGCGATGGCCGTCCGGCTTCGCCACCACCAACCGGGCACCGACCTGCAACGGCCAGAAGAACTCCCACACCGACACGTCGAACGTCGCGGGCGTCTTCTGCAACACCACATCGTAGGCCGCCAACCCGTATTCGGCGTGCATCCACACCAGGCGGTTGACGATCGCGGCGTGCGAGACCGCCACACCCTTCGGACGACCGGTCGAACCGGAGGTGAAGATCACGTACGCGGTGTTGGCCGGACGCAGCGGCTTGTGCCGGTCGGCGTCGGTCAGCGGGCCGTCGGCGAACTCCGACAGGTCGAGCTGATCGATGCGCACCTGCCTGGAGACGGTGGTCTCCAGGTCGGAGCCGGAGGTCAGCACACACACCGGGCGCGCGGTCTCCAGGATGTAGTCGATGCGCTCGGCCGGATGGTCCGGATCCAGCGGCACGTACGCGCCGCCCGCGGCGTTCACCGCGTACATGCCGACCACCAGGTCGATCGAGCGGCGCATGCCGAGGGCCACATACGATTCCGGCCCGACGCCGTTGATTTTGAGCCAGCGCGCCAACCGGTGCACCCGGCGGGCGAACTCGGCGTAGGACAGACTCGTCCCCTCGAACGTGACCGCAGGACTGTCCGGGGTGCGCGCGACCTGCGCCTCGAACAGCGAGACCAGCGTCGCGGCGGCGTCGCCGACCGGCGAGGTGAGCGCGGCGTCGACCGGGAACTCGGTGGCGTTCCACCGCTCGATCACCAAGGACCGCTCGGCGTCGTCCAGCAGATCGATATCGCCGACGGTGACCGACGGCTCGGCCGCGACCCCGCGCAGCACCCGCACGAAACGCTCGGCGAAAGTGCCGGCGAACACGCCGTCGAACAGATCGGTGGCGTAGACGAGTTCGGCGTCCATCGCCGCCTCGCCGCCGGGGACCTCGCTGAGCGTGAGCTGGAGGTCGAACTTCGCCGTCGGCTGGTCGATGCCCAGCTCGGAGACGGTGAGCCCGGGCAGCTCCAGCGCGGTGCGGCCGAGGTTCTGGAACGACAGCATCACCTGGAACAGCGGGTGGCGCGCCTGCGAGCGGGCCGGGTTGAGCACCTCGACCAGCCGCTCGAACGGCACGTCGGCGTGCGCGAACGCCTGCAGGTCGCGCTCGCGGACCCGGGCGAGCAGGTCGGCGAACGACTCGGCGGTGTCCACCTGTGCGCGCAGCACCAGGGTGTTGACGAACATGCCGACCAGATCGTCGAGCGCCTGCTCACCGCGACCGGCGACCGGGATGCCGACGGCGATGTCGTCGGAGCCGCTCAACCGTGCGAGCAGTGCGGCGAAGGCGCTGTGCACCACCATGAACAGCGTGCCGCCGTGCGTGTGCGCGACCCGGTTCAGGTCCTCGATGAGATCGCCCGGCACACGGAACCGGTAGGTGCCCGCGCCGTAGGAGGCGACGGCGGGCCGCGGACGACCGGCCAGGCGCAGTTCGTCGGGCAGACCGGCCAGCGTCTCGCGCCAGTAGTCGAGCTGCTCGGAGATCAGCGAGGTCGGGTCGTCCTCGGAGCCCAGCGTGTCGCGCTGCCACAGCGCGAAGTCCACGTACTGGACCGCCAGCGGCGGCCAGCCCGGCTGGGCCGCGGAGGTGCGCGCCACGTAGGCGGTCATCAGGTCGCGCACCAGCGGCCGCATGGAGAAGCCGTCGGCCGCGATGTGGTGCACCACGACGACCAGGACGTAGTCGTCCGGACCGAGCCGGTAGGCGCGCAGGCGCACCGGCGGCTGGCTGGTCACGTCGAAGCCGCGCTCGACGAATTCGTAGAGCACGCCGAGCAACTGCCCCTCGGCCACCTCGACCACGTCCAGCTCGGGGATGGCCCGGCCCGCGTTGAGCACCCGCTGGTAGGCCACGCCGTCACGCGACGGATAGATCGTGCGCAGCGATTCGTGTCGCGCGACCACGTCGGCGATCGCGCCGCGCAGCGCGTCCAGATCCAGCGCGCCTTCCAGCCGCACCGCGGCCGGGATGTTATAGGTGGCGGAGGCTGCGCCCGATGTGGTCGCTGCGCTCCCGATATCGAAGCGATTGAGGAACCACATGCGCTGCTGCGCGAGCGACAGCGGCGGGTGCTCGGGACGCACCTGTGCCGTGAGCGCTTGGCGCGCACCGCTTCCGGCGTGCGACTCGACCCGGGCGGCCAGCGTGGCCACGGTCGGAGCCTCGAACAGCACGCGCACGCCGACCTCGGTGTTCAGCGCCGCGCTGAGGCGGGCGACCACCTGGGTGGCCACCAGCGAGTTGCCGCCGAGTTCGAAGAAGTCGTCGTCCACGCCGACGCGCGGCACGCCGAGCAGGCCGGCGAAGATCTCCGCGACGATCTCCTCGATCGGCGTCGACGGCGCGCGGAAGATCCTGGCCTCGAACACCGGGGCGGGCAGCGCCCTGCGATCCAGCTTGCCGGAGGCGTTGACCGGGAAAGCGTCCAGCACGACCAGCGCGGCCGGGATCATGTAGCCCGGCAGTGCCGTGGCGAGCGCGGCCTTCACCTCGTCGATGTCGACGGCCACATACGGTTCGCAAACCAGGTAGCCCACCAGCTGATCGCCGGCGTGCGCGTCGGAGCGCAGCACGACCACCGACTGCGCGATCCCGGGCTGCGCCAGCAGCGCGGCCTCGATCTCGCCCAGCTCGATGCGCAGGCCGCGCAGCTTCACCTGGAAGTCGGTGCGGCCGAGATACTCGAGCTCACCGGCAGTGCCGGATCCGGCGCTCGCGCCGGTGGTCCAGGCCACCAGGTCGCCGGTGCGGTACATCCGGTCGCCCGGGGCGCCGTAGGGGTTGGCCACGAACCGGTCGGCGGTCAGGTCGGAGCGACCCAGGTAGCCGAGCGCCAGTTGCTCCCCCGCGAGATACAGCTCACCCGCGACACCCGGCGCGACCGGGTGCAGGCGGCTGTCGAGCACGAAGACGCGGGTGTTCCACACCGGGCGTCCGATCGGCACCGACACCGTGTCGGCTTCGGTCGCCTCGTGGTACGTCACGTCGACGGCGGCCTCGGTCGGGCCGTACAGGTTGTGTAGCCGGGCGCCGGTCAGCTCGCGCAAACGCTGTGCGGTCTGCGCGGGCAGCGCCTCACCGGAGGCGAAGACCTGCCGCAGCCGCGGCACGGGCAGCCCGTCGCCGTTCTCGTTGCCCAATGTGGAAACGAAGACCGAGAGCATCGACGGCACGAAATGCGCCGTGGTGATCTGCTCGTCGGCGATGATCCGGGACAGGTACACCGGGTCGCGATGCCCGTCCGGCTTCGCGACGACCAGCCTGGCCCCGGTCTGCAGCGGCCAGAAGAACTCCCACACCGACACGTCGAAGGTGGCGGGCGTCTTCTGCAGCACCGCGTCCTCGCGGCCGATCGGGTACTCGTGCTGCATCCACAGCAGCCGGTTGACGATCGCGGCGTGGCTGACCGCCACACCCTTCGGGCGACCGGTGGAACCCGACGTGAAGATCACGTACGCGGTGTTCTCCGGCCGCAGCGGGCGGGTGCGTTCGGCGTCGGTGATCGGCGCGCCGCTGGTCGCGGCGAAACCGGGCACGCCCTCGATGCCCTCCACCGACAGCGCGGTGACCTCCGGCTGCGGGTCCAGGCCGAAGCCGTCCGCCGAGCGGTAGAGGATCATCCGCGGACGCGCGGTCTCGACGATGTAGTTGACTCGGTCGGCGGGCTGATCCGGGTCCAGCGGCAGGTAGGCCGCGCCGGTCTGCACCACCGCGTACATCGCGACGACCAGTTCGGTGGAACGCCGCAGCGCCAGCGCCACCAGCGATTCCGGGCCGACGCCCGCGCCGATCAGCTGCCGGGCGATGCGGTTGGCCCGTTCCTGGAACTGGCGGTAGGTCAGCCGCTCGCCCTCGAAGTCCAACGCGATCGCGTCGGGCGTGGCCGCCGCCTGCGCGTCGAACAGCGAGACCAGCGTCGCGTGCTGGTCCACCGGGTGCCCGGTGTCGTTCCAATCGACCAGCACCCGCGCGCGTTCGTCGGACGCGAGCAGATCGATGTCGCCGATCGGCGCCTCCGGGTCGGCGGTCACGGCCGCGAGGATGCGGTCAAGGCGGCGGGCGAACGCCGCGACGGTCGGCTCGTCGAAAAGGTCCAGCGCGTAGGAGAACTCGGCCGACATGCCCGCCGAGTCGCCCTGTTCGTCCTGGGTCTCCGAGAGGGTCAGCTGCAGGTCGAACTTGGCCAGGCGGGCGTCGTAGTCGATGCCGTTGACCGAGAGGCCGGGCAGCTCGAGATTGGCCTGCCGGGTGTTCTGGAAGGTCAGCATCACCTGGAACAGCGGGTGACGCGCCTGCGAACGGGCCGGGTTGAGCACCTCGACCAGCCGCTCGAACGGCACGTCGGCGTGCGCGAACGCGTGCAGGTCGGTCTCGCGGGCGTGGGCGAGCAGATCGGCGAAGCTCGTCGCGCCGTCCACCTCGGTGCGCAGCACGAGGGTGTTGACGAACATGCCGATCAGGTCGTCCAGCGCGGCCTCGCCGCGACCGGCGACCGGGGTGCCGATCGCGATGTCGCTGGTGCCGCTGGCCCGGGCCAGCAACACCGCCAGTGCGCTGTGCAGGACCATGAACAACGACGCGTTGTGCCTGCGGCCCAGCTCGATCAGGGCGCGCTGGGTCTCGCCGGAGATCACGAACGGGTAGGTGCCGCCGCGGTAGGAGGCGACGGCCGGGCGCGGCCGGTCCGAGGGCAGCGTCAATTCGTCGGGCAGATCGGCCAGTTCGCGCGTCCAATAACGGATCTGGTTGGAGATCAGCGAACTCGGGTCGTCCTCGGAACCGAGCACCTCGCGCTGCCACAGCGCGTAGTCGGCGTACTGCACCGGCAGCGCCGACCAGGCCGGCGCCTCCCACGACGTGCGGGCGGCGTAGGCCACCATGACGTCGCGGGCCAGCGGGCCCATCGACCAGCCGTCGGCCGAGATGTGGTGCACCACCATGCCGAGCACGTACTCGGTCTCGCTGATCTCGAACAGCCGGGCGTGCAACGGCACTTCGTTGGTCACGTCGAACGCCATCGAGGCCAGCTCGACCAGGTGATCGATCAGATTGTGCTCGGTCACCGGCACCGGGGTCAGGTCCGGCACGATCTGCGCGGCGTCCAGCACCACCTGCACCGGGCCGGACTTGGTCTCCGGGAACACCGTTCGCAGCGACTCGTGCCGGTCGATCACATCGATGACCGCCACCTGCAACGCGGCGATGTCCAGATCACCGGACAGCCGGATCGCGACCGGGATGTTGTTGACCGCCGAGGAGGTGTCGAACCGGTTCAGGAACCACATGCGCTGCTGTGCCAGCGACAACGGCACCTGCTCCGGACGGTTCCTGGCGACCAGCGCCTTGCGCGCGCCGTCACCGGCGTGCGACTCCACCCGCGCGGCCAGCGCCGCGACGGTGGACGCCTCGAACAGCATGCGCACGGGCACCCTGGTGTCGAGCGCGATGCCGAGGCGGGAGGCGACCTGGGTGGCGATCAGCGAGTTGCCGCCGAGTTCGAAGAAGTCGTCGTCCACGCCGACGCGGGAGATGCCGAGCACCTCACCGAAGATCTGCGCGACGATCTCCTCGATCGGCGTGGTCGGAGCGCGGAATTCGCGCACCTCGAACACCGGGGCGGGCAGCGCCTTGCGGTCCAGCTTGCCGGAGGCGTTCAGCGGCAACGCCTCGAGCACCACGATCGCCGAGGGCACCATGTACGCGGGCAGCGTGCGGTGCAGGGCGTTCTTGATGTTGTCGATGTCGACCGGGCCACCGGTGCTGACCACATAGGCGACCAGCTGGTCGCCCGCGACGGTGTCCATCACCAGCACGACGGCCTGGTTGACGGCCGGGTGGTCCAGCAGTGCTGTCTCGATCTCGCCGAGTTCGATGCGCTGGCCGCGGAATTTCACCTGGAAGTCGGTGCGGCCGATGTACTCCAGCACGCCCGCGCTGCCCACCTCGGGATCGCGCGGCTGCACCCAGCGCACCAGGTCGCCGGTGCGGTACAGGCGGGAGCCGGGCGCGCCGAACGGGTCGGCGACGAAGCGTTCGGCGGACAGGTCGGGGCGGCCGTGGTAGCCGCGGGCGGTCTGCACGCCGCCGAGGTACAGCTCGCCGGGCACACCGACCGGAACGGGCGCGAGGCCCTCGTCCAGCACATAGGTCTGCGCGTTCCACACCGGGCGGCCGATCGGTACCGACGTGGGCGCGACCTCGTTGAGGTGCCAGGCGGTGGCGTGCACGGTGAACTCGGTGGGGCCGTACAGGTTGTGCACCGCGGCGGTGGAGAACTGCCGGAACGCGGTGACGGTCGCGGGCGGCAGCGCCTCACCGGCGACGAGAACCGCTCGCAGCGAGGCGCATTCGGCCGTGGACGCGGCACCGGCGAACACCGAGAGCATGGACGGCACGAACGAGGTCATGGTGACCCGGTGCCGTCCGATGATCTCCGAGAGGTAGATCGGATCGCGGTGGCCGTCGGGCGCGGCGATCAGCATGCGGGCGCCGACGGCCAGCGTGCCGAACAGCTCCCACACCGACACGTCGAAGGTGACCGGCGTCTTCTGCAGGATCACATCGGCGGGGCCGATCCGGTACTCGCCGGTGATCCAGGCGATCTGGTTGACCACCGACGCGTGGCTGACCGCGACGCCCTTGGGGCGGCCGGTGGAGCCGGAGGTGTACAGCACGTACGCGGTGTTGGTGGCACGCAGCGGCGCTCGGCGCTCGGCGTCGGTGACGGGTCCGTCGCCGAATTCGCTCAGGTCGAGCGTGTCCAGCGTCAGCACCGGGATGCCCGCGGCGGTGACGTTGTCGGCGGTGGTGGTGAGCACGCACACCGGCGAAGAGCTGTCGAGCACGTATTCGGTGCGCTCGGCCGGGTGGTCGGGATCGATCGGCACGTAGCCGCCGCCCGCGGTCAGCGTGGCGTAGATCGCCACCAGCATGTCCACCGACCGGCGGATACCGACGGCGACCAGCGTTTCCGGGCCGACGCCCGCGTCGATCAGCTTGCGCGCCAAGCGATTGACCCGCGTGGCGAACTCGGCGTAGGTGAGCTCGACCGGCAGGCCGAATTCGTCCGCGCCGCGCGAGCCGCCGTCGAACACGACGGCGGGGTCGTCGGGCCTGCCCCGCACCTGCTCCTCGAACAGCTCGAGCACGGTGGTGGCGGGCACGTCGTGACCGGTGTGGTTCCACTCGGTCAGCACCCGGGCGCGCTCGGCGTCGTCGAGGATCTCGATGTCGCGCACGGCGGTTCCCGGCGCGGCGACGGCCGCTTCCAGCACGCGCTGGTAGCGGCGGCCGAACTCGGCGACGGTCGGCGCGTCGAACAGGTCCGTGGCGAAGGAGATGACCGCGCCCATGCCCGCGGGCTCGCCGTCGGCGCCCCGCTCCTCGGTGACCGTCCACTGTAGGTCGAACTTGGCGATGTCGACCTCGAGCTCGTCGGCGGTGACCGAGAGGCCGGGCAGTTCCAGGGTCGCGTGCGACATCTCCTGGAACGACAGCATCACCTGGAACAGCGGGTGGCGCGCCTGCGAGCGGGTCGGGTTGAGCACCTCGACCAGGCGCTCGAAGGGCACGTCCGCGAACGCGAACGCGGCGAGGTCGGTTTCCCTGGTGCGGCCGAGGAATTCGGCGAACGGCTCGCTGCCGTCCACCTCCGAACGCAGCACGAGGGTGTTGACGAACATGCCGATCAGGTCGTCGAGGGCCTGCTCGCCACGTCCGGCGACCGGCGTGCCGATCGCGATGTCGCTGGTGCCGGACAACCTGGCCAGCAGCACCGCCAGCGAGGCGTGCATGACCATGAACAGGCTGACGCCCTGGGCGCGCGCCAGCGCGACCAGACGCCGGTGCAACTCGACGTCGATGTCGAAGCTCACCCGGCTGCCGTGGAAGCTCTGCACCGGCGGGCGCGGGCGGTCCGCGGGCAGGTCGAGCTGATCCGGCAGGCCCGCCAGAGCCCTGCGCCAGTAGGCGATCTCGCGTGCCGCCATCGACGCGGGGTCGGACTCCGCGCCGAGCAACTCGCGCTGCCACACGCTGAAGTCCTGGTACTGCACCGGCAGCGGCGCCCAGCTCGGCGCCTCGCCCGCGGTGCGGGACAGGTAGGCGGCGGCCACGTCGCGGGCCAGCGGGCCGAAGGAGAAGCCGTCGGCGGCGATGTGGTGCACGACGAACGCCACCGCGTAGTCGGCGACGCCGTTGCCGCGCCCGCCGGTGACCGCGAACACCCGCACCCGGATCGGCAGCTCGGTCGAGACGTCGAAGCCGCGCGCGGCGAATTCGGCCAGCGCGCCGTGCAATTCGGTCTCGTCGATCGGCTGCACCTCGATGCCGAGATCGACCTGGTCGACCGGGAGCACCTGCTGGTAGCCGCCGCCGTCGCCGGACTCGGGGAAGATCGTGCGCAGCGACTGCTGCCGCTCGACCACGTCCAGCAGCGCCGACTGCAACGCCGCCAGGTCCACCTGGCCGCGCAACCGCACCACGAACGGCAGGTTGTAGGTCGGCACGGTGGGGTCGAACTGGTTGATGAACCACATGCGCTGCTGCGCCAGCGACAGCGGCACCCGCTCGGGGAGCTGCTGGGCCACCAGCGGCGGACGCGATTCGCCTACGGGAGCGGCGTTCTCCGCACGCGCGGCGATACCGGCGACGGTCGGGGTCTCGAACAGCGCGCGCACGCCGATCTGGGTGCCGAACGCGGCGCCGATGCGCGCCACCACCTGGGTGGCGACCAGCGAGTTGCCGCCCAGCTCGAAGAAGTTGTCGTCGATGCCGATGCGCTCCTGGCTGAGCACGTCGGCGAAGATGCCCGCCACGATCTGCTCGGCCTGGGTGCGCGGGGCACGGAAATCACCGGCGTCGGCGCTGAACACCGGCTCCGGCAGGGCCTTGCGGTCCAGCTTGCCGCTGGTGTTCAGCGGGAAGGCGTCCAACACCATGATCGACGCGGGCACCATGTAGCTGGGCAGCTTCTCGGCGGCGAACCTGGTCAGCTCCACCGGTTCCACGGTGTGGCCGGGCGCGGGAACGACGTAGGCCACCAGCTGCTGGCCGGTGGCGGTGTCCACCACCAGCACCACGGCCTGGCTGACCGCGGGATGGGCGAGCAGATCGGTCTCGATCTCGCCCAACTCGATGCGCTGGCCGCGGAACTTCACCTGGAAGTCGGTGCGGCCGATGTATTCCAGCGTGCCCGCGTCGTTCCAGCGCACCAGGTCGCCGGTGCGGTACATCCGCTCGCCGCTGGTCGACAGCGGATTGGCCACGAAGCGATCCGACGTCAGGTCGGGACGGCCGCGGTAGCCGCGGGCGAGCTGGCGCCCGCCCAGGTACAGCTCACCCGGCGCGCCGATCGCGGCCGGGCGCAGCCGCGAATCCAGCACGTACACCTGGACGTTCCACTCCGGGATGCCGATCGGCACGGTGACCGTGTCGGCGGCCGTGGCCTCCCAGTAGGTCACCGAGACCGCGGCCTCGGTGGGGCCGTACAGGTTGTGCAGGCCCGCGTCGGTGATCGCGCGGAAACCCGCGGCGGTCTCCGGCGGCAGTGCCTCGCCGATCACGAAAACCGCACGCAGCGTGGCACATTGGGCCTGCGTGGCGTGCGCGACGAATACCGTGAGCATGGACGGGACGAAGTCGGTCACGGTGACTCCGTGCCGGGAGATCATCTCCGCCACGTACAGCGGGTCGCGATGCCCGTCCGGCGACGCGATGACCAGCTTCGCGCCCACCAGCAGCGGCAGGAAGTAGCCCCACAGCGACACGTCGAACGTGGTCGCGGTCTTCTGCAGGTACACGTCCGCCGCGGTCAGCCGGTACTCGTCGAGCATCCACAGCTGCTGGTTGACGATCGCGTGATGGGTGACCGCCACGCCCTTGGGGCGACCGGTCGAACCCGAGGTGTAGATGACGTAGGCGGTGTTGTCCGGCCGCAGCGGCGCGAGCCGGTCGGCGTCGGTGACCGGGTCCGGCGCGTACGCCGAGGTGTCCAGGGTGTCGATCTCTACCCGGCGCACCGCCTGCGGCAGTTCCAGCTCGTCGGCCGAGTGCGTCAGCACGCACACCGGCGCGGCGCTGTCGAGGATGTAGGCGGTGCGCTCGGCCGGATGATCCGGATCGATCGGCACGTACGCGCCACCGGCCTTCAGCACCGCGTGCATGCCGATCACCAGCTCCAGCGAGCGGCGCATGCCCAGCGCGACCAGCGACTCCGGGCCGACGCCGTCGGCGATCAGGAAGCGGGCCAGACGGTTTACCCGGGCGTCGAACTCCGCATATGTCAGCGTCGCGCCCTCGAAGTCGAGCGCGATGTTGTCCGGGGTCAGCGGGATCTGCGCGTCCAGCAGCGCCGCGAGCGTGGTCTCCGGGACGTCCTGCTCGGAGTCGTTCCACTCCAGCAGCGTCCGCTCGTGTTCGTCCGCGGTGGCGACCGGCAGGCTCCACACCCGCTCGTCCACGTCCGCCGTGAGGAAGCGGTCGAAGAACTCGAGGAAACGGCCGTGGTGACGGCGCGCCTCGTCCTCGGTGTAGAGGTTGGGGTTGGTCTCGAAGTCGATGTGCGAGCGGGTGCCCGCGACCGACTGGTAGAAGTTGACGCCCAGATCTTCGATGCTGCCGGTGGACAGCACGTGCATCTGACCAACGACCGACCCGAGCGCGATCTCGTCACCGAACAGCATGATGTTGACCCACGGCCCGAAGAACTCGGTGGTCACCACGCCGTCACCGGCCGCGTCGCGGCGGATGTCCTCGTGCCGGTAGCGCTGGTGGCGCAGCGCGCCGGAGACCTCGACCTGGACCTGCTTGAGCAGCTCCGACACCGTGGTGCCGTGGCCGACGTGCAGCCGCAGCGGCACGATGTTCGACGACACACCGCCGGAGCGGCGCATCGCGGCGGTGGTACGCGCGGTCACCGGCAGGCTGAGGATGACGTCCTCGACGCCGTTCCACTGCGCCAGGTACGCGGCGAAACCGGCCAGCAGCAGACCGGCGGGCGACGAATCGTGCCGCGCGACCGCCGCTTCCAGCTGGACGTTCTGCTCGTCCGACAACGCGGCGCTGGCGATCCCGTTGATCGCGGCCGGCGGCGCGGAACGGCCGGTCAGGCTGGTGCCTTCCTCCAGCCCGGCCACCCGCTGGGCCCAGTACTCCTTGTCGGAGGCGAAGCGGGTGCTGTCCCGGTAGGCGATCTCCTGCTCGTAGAGCGTGGGCAGATCGGTCGCTTTGGACGGCGCGGGTTCGGCGCCGGTGGCGTAGGCGGTGTACAGCTCGGCGATCCGGTTGACGTTCGTCATGGCGCCGAAGCCGTCGAGCGCGATGTGGTGCGAGCGGGAGTACCAGTACCAGTGATCGTCGGCCAGGCGCAGCGCCGCGGCCTTGATCAGGCGGTCGGTGGTCAGGTCCAGCGGGCGGCTGTACTCGGCGCGCATCCAGGCCAGCGCGGCGGCTTCCGGGTCGTCCTCGTCGCGCAGGTCGACGTACTCGACCCGGTCGTAGTCGGCGATCGAGTGGTCGACGAACTGCAACGGCTCGCCGTCGCGCTCGACGATGCGCAGGAAGCCGGAGCCGAGCTCATGCGAGGCATCGATGCTGGCCCGGTTGAGCAGCTCGACGTCCAGCTCGCCGCGCAGGTCGACATACTGCGCGATGTTGACCGGCACCTGCGGGTCCACATGCTGCGCGTACCAGATGCCCAGCTGAGCAGGTGACAACGGGAAGGCGCCGGACAGGCCGGGTTCCACCCCGGAACCAGCGTGTGCCCGTTCGCCACCAGTTTCGCCGTTTCCGCCGAAATCCAGCCGGTCCAACCGTAACCTCGCTTCCGGAACACCACGCAAGCGCTCCCCGACCACACCCGGAGGGGACGCGCACCTATCCGAGCGTGGCGCCTGCGTCTCCAGGTTGAGTTCTCACATCAAATCAGGCAAAAAATGTTCATTTGAACTATCTGTCCAACGGGCCGGGCTTGTTACATGGGCTCGACCGTGCCCAGCACCCACCGACCGGCTCCGCCGAGACCTTCTTTGCGAATCACCGGATCAATCTACCGTCGCCTCCGGCACCCGACCAACCATCGCTAATAGCCGTTGGACATCACCGCAGGCCCACGCGCCGCACGAGTTTGCCAGAGGGATGTTGCGGTTCTCACAGAGGTCACCGATGCGCCAGTCCGGCACTTTCGCGCCGAGCGAGGGCAGGCGCCTACGGCACCCGCCGTCATGGGAGCGACCGCTGCCGACCAAGATCACCGGGCCGGCACGGGCGCCCTCCGCGCCGAGCGCCACGGAGGCCGAGTCGAACCTTGCCCAGCCCGCTCGGGGCACGACTCGCGACTCGCCAACCGTTCCTCCGGGAACCGAATGCGATACCCGTAACGCCGCAGCTGGGTCACGGGCGGTTACCGAACCCCGCGGACCCACGCACTCGCGCGGGGTCGTAGAGATGGGATTCGGCGCACGACACCGCGGAGGTGAGCGCGCGGCCCACCAGGATCACCGCGGCCTGCCGCAGTCCGGCGGCCTCGACCTGGTCGGCGATGTCGGCCAGGGTGCCGCGCAGGACCACCTGCTCAGGTTGGCTGGCGCGGTAGACGACGGCGACCGGGCAGTCCGGTCCGTAGTCGGCGGCCAGTTCGGCGGCCAGGGGACGGATGCGGGTGATGGCCAAGTGCAGCGCGAGCGTGGCGCCGGTCGCGGCGAAGTTCGCCAGCGCTTCGGACTCGGGCATCGCGGTGGAGCGGGCCTGGGTGCGGGTCAGCACCACGGACTGCACCAGTTCAGGCACCGTCAGCTCCGCGCCGAGCACCGCCGCCGCGGCGGCATAGGCGGGCACGCCCGGCGTGACATCCCACGGCACCCCGTGCGCGTCGAGTCTGCGGGTCTGCTCGGTCAACGCCGAGTACAGCGACGGGTCGCCCGAGCACAAGCGGGCCACGTCCTGGCCCGCGCGATCCGCGCGCACCAAGCGCTCGATGATCTGGTCGAGGTCCAGGTGCTGCGTATCGACCAGTTCGGCGTCCGGCGCGCAGTGCGCCAGTACGCCGGGATCGAGATAGGTCCCCGCGTACAGGCACACCGGCGAAGCGCGCAGCAACTCGACCGCGCGCACCGTCAGCAGATCGGCCGCGCCCGGCCCGGCCCCGATGAAGTGCACGGTCATGCGCGCGAGTGTATTGACCGCCGCACACCGCCCACCCGGCGACCGACACCGAGCACCCAGCACCCAGCACCCAGCACCCAGCACCCAGCACCCAGCACCCAGCACCGAACACCGAACACCGAACACCGAACACCGAACACCGAAGCCTGCGGCCCGACAGCGGCAGCGTCCACAGCGAATCGGCTCGAGCACCGGGCGCGCTGGGACCGGCACGGTCGGCGAGCGGCGGCCCGCGGCCCGATCGTCATCGGGCGCACTCGGCGAAGTGGCCGCTATCCGTACTCGGAATCCGGTGTGGCGGAGGATGCGGCGGGGCGCAGGCAAGAACTGGGGTTCATCGCGCCACGGTGATGTTCACTCGATACCCCTGTCCGCCGGACAGTTGTGCCAGACGTTCGGAACGGCGACGCCCGACCGGCCGCTCAGGCGGTGGCGTCGAAGTGGGCGATCACCTTGTCGGGCCGGAGGCGGACGACGAGTTCGCCGGGGACGCCGTTGCGCTTGCCGAACTCCTCGGCGCGGTCGGCGCCCATGTAGCGGCCGCCGATCTCGGTGGCGGTGCGCAGGAGTTCGTCCGGGTCTTCCGAGAGCGTGACCGTGCCCCGCAACTGGACCGACGCGTAGGGCGGCTCCTCCAGGTCCACGCACACCGAGACTCGTCCGTCCCTGGCGAACGCCTTGCCTTTCGCGGTGGATCTGCCGGTGTTGAAGACCAGCTCGTCCCCGTCGATGACGAACCACACCGGCGTCACCATCGGACTGCCGTCGGCGGCCACGAACGCCACCTTGCCGGTACGGGTGCCATGGGACAGGAAGTCGCGCACTGCGGGATCGGAGAGAGAGGCCATCCGCTCACCTTAGGTCGCGGCCGACTAACGAGCACGCGACGAATCGCCGAGACGCTCACGCACGCCATCCCACGGCAGCGTTGTCAGTCGGTCCCGTCCAGCGGGCTGTAGGCGCGTAGTCCGTCATCGAGTGTCCAAATGGTAGCCGGAATTCGCGAACGCATCTCGAAACTTTGACGCTCGGCCAGCACGCACAAATCCCCCATTCCCACCTTATTCTGAGCGTGTGTCACGTAATCAGCCCCAGAATCGGCACCCTCGAGCAATTTCTCCAGAAACCCCCGGTTCCATGGCACGTCATGCAGCACCCAAGGAGACTTTCCCTCACATATCAATCTCAGAATATTTTCCAGTCGTTGCGCCGTTTGCCTACGAAGCCCGCCCTTGGGTATTTGCGCGATGAAGTTCCCAGTTTCTATCACAGCAGTGATTGGCAGAATAAACCGCTCATCCCGGGACATTCGATTCTTCAGCTCTTCCAGCACCAGCCCCGCAGCCTCGTCGCGCCCAGGTACAGGAACGAGATTGCAGAGAACACTGGTATCGATGAACACGACCTGACGCATCAACGGATACCCAGCAATCTCTCGAACTCGCCGAAGTCGCCCGCATCTTCGTCAGTTCCGCCGACCAGCTTCCCCCCGCTCACCGCGTCCCCGAGCGATCCTTCCGCAAGCGCTGTTGTGTACCCGGGTACATCCATCAACCGTGTCAGAAGGCTATAGCCCGTATTCGGGTCTCGATGGCAGACCACGACGTTTTCGTTGAGTGACCCTTCGGCGGCATCGAGGATCGCCGGGCTGTGTGTCGTCACGAGCACGCTTGTCCCCGGCGTATCGCTGCTCGTCCTGACTAGGTCGAGCACCCGTCGAGCCTGCGAAGGATGCAGGCCGTTTTCGAGCTCTTCGATGACGATGAGCACACCGCCACCGAGTTCTTCGTCTTCGGCCGACTCGGGGCGTGCTCGAACCAAAGAATCGACGTCCAAGCCGTATCGGGATGATAATAGCGCAGTCGCAATTGCGGTGAACCGCAAGAGGCCGTCACTCATCTCACGAGCGGGAGTCCGTTCGATCGTTCCTTCTTTCCCATGCTTTTCATCGAGCGCCAGCATGACGTCACCCAACTCCGACGAAACGAAACTTATACTCTGCACCCCGTCGTCGTCAGAAACGGATCGAACCAGACTCTGAACACGACCGAACGCGGCCGAATCGCGGTGCTGCAGCGTTCGCAGAGCGGCTGAGAGATTTTCACCCGTCCGCCGCAACTCCGCGTCTCTCTCAGGCACGAACCCACGCATGAGATGAGGTACGGGGTCGAGGTGAAAAATCCCCCTCAGCGCGAGTAACACCGCCTCCACTCCCCTGATGACAGAAAGTTCAGCGCCGTTCGTACCGGCAAGCGCCAGCGGGACCTGGCCGATAACCAACCGGCTGTCCCGAAAAGTATATGGGGTGTTCGGGCCGCGCTTACCGTTGTGCACCTCGGCCACGATCCCGGTGCCAGGCGCACCGGCTTCGCGGGTCTCGATAAGCGATCCGTAGCCGACCCTGCCGCTTCTCACCGCTTTCGCCGGACCGGACAGCTTCTCCGCTACCACACGTAAGTCGGGCCGGACCTCGACCGCGAGATCGTAGTCGTATCGATTGCCGTCGAGTTCGACAGAGCATCCGAGCTCGAAGCGCTGCGTCCCATGTGGCGGACAACCCGCCGATCCCCCCCTCACCGTTCCCCCCTCGCGCCTGCGTCCGTCCAGCGCATCCGCTAAGTCTTCGCCTTCGGCGAGACGTGCCAGCACCTCCAATCCGTCGAAGGCGTTCGACTTGCCGGAGCTGTTCCGGCCGATCAAAATCGTCGTGCCTTTCAGCGGCAAAGTCGCACCGCGAAACGACTTGAACGCGGTTAGGCGCAGCTCGATAAGGCGGGATGGCATCACTACGTCAGCATATGCGGCCAGGATTCGCTAGGGCCTCTACTTTCCGCCGAGTCCAGTTCCCCGCATACGCATTCGACCGCTCCGCCGATATCGTCGGTGACCAGGACCTGACACCCCACGCCGCCACGCATCCGTAACCAGCGACCGAACGCAGATCTCGATCAGCGGCCAGGGTGCTCCGGGGATACCCGATAAGCGACCACAGCGCAAGGCGATCAGCACACCCGACCCCTCCCCGGCTACCCACAGGCTTACGGAGCGACCTCGCCCTGGACCCCGAACGCGGCGCAGCCGTGAAGCGGCCTGATCGTCGCGGCAGGCGAACACGCGACCGCCGCCCTCCTGGTCACCCACGACCGCACCCATCCGCACCGGATGAGCGCGCCTACCGCATGGCCGACGGACGGCTCACCGCCGAATCCGCTCCGACCCAGCACGCGGCACTCGCGCCCGAACCGGACTGCCCGCACCTGACATTCCCGCCCGAGGATGCCCATCGGCGGCCACCCATTGGCAATTTAGTAAGCAAATGCATATCATCTACTAATGCTTACTAACTCTTCCGATCATCAAACCGACGACCGCTCCAGCGGGACCGGCGAACAGCCGTTTTCCGCTGGGACCGTGCTGATGCCCTGGCAAGCCGGGCCGCGACACGACACTCCGGGGCCGGTGTTCGTCAGCGTGACCGACTTTCTCGCCTCCTCCGAGGAGGACGTTCAAGAGATCTACAAGACAGGGATGCGGCTGGGCCGGACCTGGCCCGTGATGCACGGCGCGGTCGGCCTCTGGCTTTGGGGTAGGCCGTCGGAGGCGCGCGGCGGCTCGATCTCGGTGTGGGAAACCGAGCAGGACATGCGACGGTTCGTGCGCTGGCCGGTGCACACCGACATCATGCGGAAATGGCGCGGCCGGGTCCGCGTCGCCACCGACTCGTGGCAAGCCCCTGAATTCGACGTGCGGGAGGTGTGGGCACGGGCAAGCAACACGATCGACTTGCGCCCGCACCCACAGGCAGGATGACCAGTACAGCTGCCATGCGCCGATGGGCGAGGAGACCGAGCGCTCCGGAGAAATACTCCGCCGCTGGTGCGCGGATCAGGGCGGCAGCACCCTGGCATCGGCTGGGATCATGCCGAGTTCTCGTATCTTCTCCAGCCGTGCCACCGCGCCATTGATGGCGTTGTCGTGCAGACCGGCGTCGCCGAGCGCCGCCCGGAAGCGGTCCATATCGACCCCCTCGACTCCGCGCAGCACATCGTCCTCGAGTCGCACGCCCTTCTGCGCCATGGCGAAGTCGGAATCGATATTCACTTCCAGCGGTCGAGTCGACAGGGGAAATGATCGACCGTGATCTATGGCGACCACTTCGAGCTGCCCGTCGCGTTCGACGGTGCGGTAGTTGCCGGGATGACGATCGAGCGCCCCGATCACGTAGTCGAGCACCGCGACCTGCTGTTGCTGGACTTTCGGGTAGTCGCCGACCGCCCGCGCGGGTTTGGACTCGACGAACTGCTGGATCATGCCCGGCCCGGAGGCCCGGCCGTCGGGTCCGATGACACCGTCCGTCCGAGCGGTCGGCGGCACCCTGCCGAAACCGAGTAGTTCGTCGACTCGATATGCCGCGATCTCGCGACTCGTCAACGCACCGGGAGCATGCACGAAAGGTAGCCCCGCGTCGTACTCCTCACCATGGATCGGTTTGTAGATGTTCAATTCGCCGTCGTCCGAGCGCATCCTCCGTACTGTGGTGGAGCTTTTCGCCACGACTTCTCTCATCTCGCCGTCGAACCCGACATCCGTGGTCAGCCGGCGCGCACGCATGGCGGATTCGGCCGCACCGGGCTGGTAATCCCACGTTCGCTGCCGAGCCGCCCGCGCCGGATGCGCCTGTATCCGGGTGCGCGTTTCTTCCAGCAGATGCGACGATCGCTCGTCGGCCTCCCGGAATTCGCGAGCGCCGAGGTCCAGCGTGCTACCGGTGCGCCGATAGGTGCCCGCGGCCGTCCGCGTCCCCAGATCCAGGGTTCTGGTCAAGCGCCGGGTGATGTTGCGAAGTAAAGGGGTGACACTGTCTCTCACCGAGAGGGCGGCGCCGACGCGCCATCCGAGCCCGACGCCGGGCGCGCCGACCACGGGGTGCGAGCGCTGAGCCGCTTCGGCTCGTCCGGGCTTTCATCGACGACGCGGTAGTAACTCATCGCCCGCGACTCGAGCAGCGCACGCAAGAAGAGCGGGCCGTCGTCCGGCATGATCCGCGCGGGCCGGTCGAAGACCTCGACACCGCGCTCGTAGAGCCTTTCGGCCATCAGGCATCCGTCGCGATCGGCCACGGTGAGCGTCACGCCACCGCCGGGATCCAACCTGAATTCGGCTACTCGGCGCGCTTGCGGATAACCCACGTCATAGATTGCGACCAGAGTCGGCGTGCCCTCGGCCATGAACCCTCACCTTCACCCGCGACGAACCGCCCGGCAGCGGTCCGACATCCGACCGGCGAAAAGCTCCCGGATCGGAATGTCGACGTCTGATGAGGAATTTACTACTGGACGGTCTGTTCCTCGCGGCAAGGCCGCACAACCACGCCTCCGGATACACCGCGGTCCCAACTCGAGGTGACTGGATGGGTTCGGGCGGTGGTGCTGTGCCGTCGAATGCGGCGTCGACGGACTCGACGGCACGACGATCCTCACCACCCGATACCGCTATCAGGGGAGCCTTACCGACCGCCGTCACGCAGCGGCCGGCCGACTCCTCGCGCGGATCAGCGCTGCCAGGGAAGGCAGCCCGCGGCGCGCAGGCGGGTCGCCAAGCCGGAGCCGATCGTGGTGCTGGAACCGTTCCCCGCGGTAAGGGCAAGCAAGAGGTCGACGCCGAGTCCGGCGCCGAGCGAGCAGCCGAGCAAGTTGATGTCGACCGAGATGATCTCGTCCTTCGGCGCACCGGGCAGGTTCTCCTCGGCATGCGCTGAACTCGCTCCTATCACGACACCGGCGGCCAGTGCCGTGACGAGGACTCCTGCTTCGATGGATCGCACTCAATTCTCCTTGCACGCGTTTTCCCGGCGCAGTTTTGTTGCCGGGCAGTTGATCTCGTGTGTCGCGGGCGTCGACCGTCCGACGACCCGCTGTCGATTGTTGCCTGATCGAGAAGGGCGGAAAACACCGGATGTCACGTCGATCGTCGGCAAGGGAATCAGGAATGCGGTGGACGATACCCGGAATCGAGGGTGATCAGCGCACACACCGCCATGATCTCGTCCGCACGGAATTCCACATGGTTCAGCGCTGGAGTGAGCACCGCGACCGCGCCGACGCGACGCACCACGGTGAGCAGCGCCGCGAGCGACGCGGGCGCGGTCGGGCCGGCGACCAGCGTCCGCGCCAGATCGAAACCCGACGCCTTCGCCAGTGCCCGGATCTCCATTTCGTGCCTGCGCACGCGCCGCCCGGAGATGTCGCGGCGCAGGTATCCGACCACTTTCGGCTTCATGATCACCTCTCGTTCGATGGGAGCGCCCGCCGCCGGGGGCTTTCGCCACCGTTCGCGGCTCACCGCGTCCGGAGTGTCGTGCCGACACGACATCGCCCCGGCGGCGCGCGCCCCTAGAGCCTCGAGGAACGCGGAGCGCACGGCGACGCTGTCAAGCGCGCGAGACCAGGTGTGCGATATCTGCCGTTGCCCCTCCCCACCTGGGAACGTGTGCTTAAAGTTCGCTCATCACAGTGAATTTCGGGAACAGGGGGCCGGAAATGATCGACCACGAGATGGACGGCGTGTGGACAACGCCGCGATTCCGCGAGTTGCTCGCCGAAGGCCGGCCCGGACAAGCCCTCGCCCTCGTCCGCAAAGAAATGGGACTCTCCCAAGCCGACTTCGGAGCCCTCCTGCATTGGGACCGCACCCACGCGGGCCGGGTGGAACGCGGAGAAGTGGGGACCATCTTCGACATCCGCGAATTGGCCCGCGCCGCCGACGCACTGGGCATCCCCCGCTCCGCGCTGCTGCCGCTCTTGCTCGCGACACCCGATCCGGGGACCATCGACTACAGGGGCGGCGAAGGAGTCGATGACGTGGACCGCAGACAATTCGGCCTGGCAGCGACGATTACGGCAGTGGCGGGTGTCTCCATGCCGCCGACCGGGGCGGCTGAACCGATCCGAGTCGGCACCGGGCATGTCACTTATATCCGTGTGCTCACGCAACGGCTGTGGGAGCACGACAACCATCACGGAGGCGGCGGGGCCTTCGACTACGCATCGCGGCAATACGCTGCCGCGCGGCGGTTACTCGACTCCAAGTCATACGGCCACCGCACAGGTGCCGAATTACTGAGTGCCACGGGATGGCTGTCGAATACCGTCGCCTGGCTGGCTCGCGACTGTAATCAGCCGGGTACTGCTCGGCGGCACCTGACGGAATCGGTTCTGCTTGCCGAACAGTGCGGCGACAACGCCCTGTTGGCCGCCGCCCTCGGAGACCTCGCGAATCTGGCCGCCTCCTCCCGCGCCTCGTTCGCCGAGCCCGTACGCCTAGCCCGGCGCTCGGCCGAACTCGTCAGCAACATGCCGTCGGCTCGCATGAACGCCCTGAAAGCCGCTGAAGAGGCAACCGCGTACGCGGCCGTCGGTGACGAACAGGAATTCGACCGCGCGATGGCACGAGTCTGGCGCGAAGCCGATCGCGGTCTCGACAGCCCGGACGACCCGGCGTGGTTGGCGCACGTCAACGAGGCCGAGCTGCGCGCTCACGAGGCGCGCGGACTCCGCATGCTCGGACACCACGCGCGAGCGGCCGGGCTGTGCCAGGAGATCGTCGCCCACGATAGCTGTTTCCCGCGTGACGAAGCGTCGTACCGCACCTATCACGCCGCCGCCCTCGCCGGACTCGGCGACACCACCTCGGCGATCACCGAAGCCCACACGGCCCTCACCCTGCTGGAAGGCCCGGTCACCTCACCGCGCCTCCTGACCGAACTACGCCCCGTCCGCATAGCCGCCAACCGCACACCCGGCGACGACGCCGAACACTTCCGACTTCGATTCGACACCCTCGCCCGCACCGCATGACCCGTCGACCCGAACCGTTCCACGCCGGGCGTTTCAGCCACCGGCCGCAGCTCACAGCGCCGATCCTGAGCCGGGTCCTCGGCTTCGGCCACCCAGCACCTGAAATCGAGGTGACGGCGGCAAGCTTTCGGCCGCTGTTCGCGACGCTGGCAGGTCTCAGGCCGGTCGTCGTTGCACGACGTCGGAGATGACCGCTGCGACGAATTTTTCGACCGCTGCCGTAGTCGGTGGGCCGGGGTCGCGGTCGGTGAACAACAGGTGGGCGCCACCGACCAGGGAGAGGGTTAGTGAGTCGATGTCCGCGTCGGCTGCGATGCGGCCCCGTTCGCGCTCGTCGGTCAGATAGGCGGAGATCGCGGTGGTCGCCTCGGCGAGGATCGCCATGCCGCCGCCGGGCCTGGCTTGCCGCAGTCGGGCGCGCAGTTCGTCACGGAAGGTGATGAGCGGGATGATCGCCAGCGGCACGGGGCCGAACAGAATGGTCAGAGCGCTGGTCAGATTGGCGGCCACCGTGCCGGAGCCCGCGGAGGCGCGTAGCGCACCGGCCTGCGCTTCGAGCCGCGCGGCCCGATCGAGCACGAGATCGGTGAGGAAAGTATCGAAGTCGGTGAAGTGCCGGTGCAGAACGCCTTTGGCGCAGCCCGCCTCGTCGGTGACAGCCCGGCTGGTCAGCCCGTTCGGCCCGTCGCGCAGCAGCACGCGCTCGGCAGCGTCGAACAGTTGCTGCCGCGCGTCGCGAAGGTGCATCCCAGTCGGCACTCACAATCCTTTCGTGCGTCGATCCAGCGGCATTATTGCTCAGTGGGCGTATGCCCACTAAGGTGGGCGTATGCCCACAATGCCACAGGAGCAACCAGCACCGTCCCCAGCGCAGCCGGGACAGTTCCAGCAGATAGCCGTGTCGTTCGGCGTGGACACACAGCGCTACGACCAGGCCCGGCCCGCCTACCCGGACGCATTGGTGGCGCGAATCGTCGCCGACGCGCCGGGGGCGGACGTGCTCGACGTGGGCTGCGGTACCGGTATCGCCGGTCGCCAGTTCCAGGCGGCAGGGTGCACGGTGCTCGGCGTGGAACCCGATGCGCGGATGGCCGACTTCGCGCGAGCCCGCGGGCTGCGGGTCGAGGTGGCGACCTTCGAGGCGTGGCAGCCGGGCGACCGGATGTTCGACGCGGTCGTCGCCGCTCAGTCGTGGCATTGGGTGGACCCGGTCACCGGCGCAGCGAAGGCGGCAGGCGCGCTGCGTCCAGGGGGACGGCTGGCGATCTTCGGTCACGTGTACGAGCCACCCGCCGAGGTGGCGGAACCGTTCGCCGACGCCTACCGGCGGGTCGCGCCGGACTCCCCGTTCAGCGGCCAACCGGCTCGGCGTCCCCTCGAGCTCTACCAAGCGGGATACGCGAAATTCGCCGACCAGATCCGCGAGACCGAACAATTCGGCGATCCCGAACAGTGGCGATTCGACTGGCAGCAGTCCTATACGCGCGACCAATGGCTCGAGCTGCTCCCCACCACAGGCGGCCTCACCCGACTGGGTGCTGATCAGCTGGCCGAGATACTGGACGCGGTCGGCAACGCCATCGACTCCCTGGGCGGATCCTTCACGATGGACTACACCACTCTGGCCGCGACCGCCATTCGCGCAGGCACTCCCTGACATTCGCGCTCGGCACCGCGCGAAGCCGCTTCGCGGCTCGGGCCGGCTTCAGGATTCCGGGGCCGCCACGCGGGCGGCCCCCGTCCGCGTAGCCGCCGACCGCGCACGCGGGCGACGACGCCGAGCACTTCCGATGGCTTGCGCGCCGCGAGTCTCAGCGCGGGCGGCCGAGCAGGGTGTCGCGCTGGTCGGCCACCATGGCGCGGATCGCCGCGACGACGGCGGCCGCTTCGGGGCGGCGGAGGGTTTCGGTGCGGGCGACGAGCCAGTAGCCGAGCGTGACGGTCACCGAATCGGCGAGGACGCGAACGAGATCCGCGTGACGGTCGGCCATGAAGCAGGGCAGCAGGCCCAGACCGGCCGAGGCGCGGGTGGCTTCCACGTGCACGAAAACGTTGGTGGAGGTGACCGATTCGCGCATCGCGGGTACGAAGCTGGAGGCCAGGTCGAGATCGTCGACTTGCAGCATGGAATCGATGAAGTACACCAGCGGATACCGCGCCAGATCGTCGATGGTGGCGGGCGCGCCGTGTTCGCGCAGGTATTCGTGGGAGCCGTACAGGCCGAGGCAGTAGTCGGCCAGATGCGTGGCGGTGGCGCGGTGCACCTGCGGCTCCCCCACGACTATCTCCAAGTCCAGGCCCGAACGCTGCTGCGACGCGCGCCGGGTGGTCGCCACGATCTCGACCGAGATCTTCGGATGCCGCCGCTGCACCTCCGCGGCGGCGGGCGCGGCGATGTAGGCGCTGAAGCCGTCGGTCGCCGAGATCCGGACCACGCCCTCCAGTACCCGGTTGCCACCGGCGTCCGCGGCCAGCGATTTCACCGCCGACTCCACCGCCTCGGCCGCGGCAAGGGCCGCCCTGCCCAGATCGGTCAGTTCCCAGCCACCGGTCACCCTGCTGAGCACTCGGCCGCCGAGTGTCTGCTCCAGCGCGGCGATGCGCCGGGAGATGGTGGTGTGGTTGATGCCGAGTTCTTCGGCGGCCGTGACGAATCGGCCCGACCGCCCCACAGCCAGGAGTACGAGGAGGTCGTCGGCGCTGGGACGACCAGGCGACGCCGGGCGCATATCTGCATCTTTGCAGAGACGCACTGCACAAATGGTCATTGCGGCGCGATTCGTCTGCACTAATACTCGGTGCAGCCAAGCATTGTGGGGGCCGTCACATCGAGAACGAAGTGTGGCCCCTGGCACGAAGGAGAAGTGCGATGAGGGAGCACAGCGCCGCACCGACAGCGGCGGCGGATTCGGGCGCGACGACCAGCGGCTTGCGTCGCGTGGTGGCCGCGTCGATGGCGGGCACGATCGTGGAGTGGTACGAGTTCTTCCTCTACGGCACCGCCGCCACGCTGGTGTTCAGCAAGGTGTTCTTCGCCAAGGACACCAGCGACCTGGACGCCATCCTGGCCGCGTTCGTGACCTACGCGGTCGGCTTCGCGGCGCGTCCGCTCGGCGGCGTGGTCTTCGGGCACTTCGGCGACAAATACGGCCGTAAGAAGCTGCTGCAATTCAGCCTGGTGCTGGTGGGCAGCGCGACCTTCCTGATGGGCTGCCTGCCCACCTTCGGACAGATCGGCTACTGGGCGCCCGCGCTGCTGGTCGCCCTGCGCTTCATCCAGGGTTTCGCGGTCGGCGGCGAGTGGGGCGGCGCGGTGCTGCTGGTCGCCGAACACAGCCCGAGCCGCAGCCGCGGATTCTGGGCGAGCTGGCCGCAGGCGGGCGTGCCCGCGGGCAACCTGCTGGCGACCGTGGTGTTGCTGGTGCTGACCTCCACGCTGTCGGACGAGGCGTTCCTCGGCTGGGGCTGGCGGGTGGCGTTCTGGCTGTCCGCGGTGGTGGTGCTGATCGGCTACTACATCCGCACGAAGATCACCGACGCGCCCATCTTCGTCGCGGCGCAGCGGGAGGCCGAGCAGATCGAGGCGACCTCGCTGAGCGTGGTCGAGGTGCTGCGCCGCTACCCGCGCGGCGTGCTCACGGCGATGGGGCTGCGTTTCGGCGAGAACGTCATGTACTACCTGGTGGTCACGTTCACGATCACCTATCTCAAAGTCGAGGTGCACGCCGATACCCAAGTGATCCTGTGGTGGCTGCTCGCCGCGCACGCCGTGCACTTCGTGACGATCCCGCTGGTGGGCAACCTGTCCGACCGCTTCGGCAGGCGACCGGTCTACCTGGTCGGCGCGCTGGCCGCGGGCACCTGGGGCTTCTTCGCCTTCCCGATGATGGACAGCGGCCACAACGCGGTCATCATGTCCGCCATCATCATCGGCCTGATCTTCCACGCCTTCATGTACGCCGGGCAGCCCGCGATCATGGCCGAGATGTTCCCCACCCGGATGCGCTATTCCGGCGTGTCCCTCGGCTATCAGGTGACCTCGATCGTGGCCGGTTCGCTCGCGCCGATCATCGCCGTCCGGCTGCTGAACACCTATCACTCCGCGGTGCCGATCGCCTGGTACCTGGCGGGCGCCGCGGCCGTGAGCGCGATCGCCGTGCTCGCCGCACGAGAGACGAAGGGGCTGACCTTGGAAAGCATCGATCACGCCGACGCCGAGACCCTCGGCGCGCGGACCGAAGTGACTGTGCGATGAGCGATTTGGCCGGGCGCAGCGCCCTGGTCACCGGCGGCGCGAGCGGCATCGGCGCGGCCTGTGCCCGCGTGCTCGCGGCGCGCGGCGCGACGGTGACGGTGGCCGATGTCGACGATGTCGGCGCGAAGGCGGTGGCCAGGGAACTGGGCGGCAAGTCGTGGGCGGTGGATCTGCTCGACGTCGCGTCGCTGGAAGAGCTGGAACTCGACACCGACATCCTGGTGAACAACGCCGGGGTGCAGCACGTCAGCCCGATCGAGGACTTCGCGCCGCAGCGGTTCCGCGATCTGCTCACCCTGATGGTCGAGGCCCCGTTCCTGCTGGTGCGCGCGGCGCTGCCGCACATGTACCGGCAGGGCTGGGGACGCATCGTCAACATCTCCTCGGTGCACGGCCTGCGCGCCTCCGAGTACAAGGTCGCCTACGTGACGGCCAAACACGGGCTCGAGGGGCTGTCGAAGGTCACCGCCCTGGAGGGCGGCCCGCGCGGCGTGACCAGCAACTGCGTCAACCCGGGCTATGTGCGGACACCGCTGGTGGACAAGCAGATCGCCGACCAGGCCAGGGCGCACGGCGTGCCCGAGCAGGAGGTGGTGGAGAAGATCCTGCTCACCGAGAGCGCGATCAAACGCCTCGTCGAGCCGGAGGAGGTCGCGTCGCTGGTGGGTTGGCTCGCCTCGCCGGAGGCGAGCATGGTCACCGGCGCGGCCTACACGATGGACGGCGGGTGGAGCGCGCGATGAGGGCGCGCTCAGCCCAGCGCGGTCAGCGCCATCCCGCGCAGCACCGGCCGGGCCCGGGCGGCGGTCGCCTCGCCCGCGCTGTGCGGGGTGGAGTTGATCAGGCCGAAGACGGCGTGGGCCTGCACTCGCGCCGTCTCCTCGGGTAGCTCCGGATGCAATTCGCGCAGCACGCCCACCCAGATCTCCACGTACTGGCGCTGGGTGCGGCGGATCTCCCTGCGGGCCGGGGCGGGCACGTTGTCCAGGTCGCGATCCTGGATGCGGATCAGCTCCGGTTCGCCGAGCGCGAAGTCGAGGTGGTGATCGACCAGTCCGGCGAGCGCCAGCTCGGCGGAGTTCGTGCCCGCCACCACCGCCTTGCCGCCGTCGAGCAGGCGCTGACTCACCCCGACCAGCAGCTCCACCAGCAGCGCCTCTTTGTTCGGGAAGTGCCGGTAGACCGCGGGACCGCTGATGCCCACGGCGGCGCCCAGGTCGTCCAGGCGCATGCCGAGGAAGCCGCGATCGGCGATCAACCGCGCTCCGGCTTCCAGCAGCTGCGCCCTGCGTTGCGCCTTCAGTTGCTCGCGACGGGTGGGCGCGACGGGTTCGGCACTGGTCACACGCGTTCCTCTCCACCGACCTGGACATCTCGGTTAATCAACACTAACCTGAATTCCAGTTATCGTCGACTAACTGGACGACAGGATGGCGTGATGACCGTTACCGAAGAGGCCGTCGGAAACCGGGCCGCGCACGCGGCGCTGGTCGACGACCTGCGCGCCCGGCTGGATGCCGCGGCGCTGGGCGGGCCCGCGAAGGCGCGCGAGCGTCACATCGCGCGGGGCAAATTGCTGCCTCGGCAGCGGGTGGACCAGCTGCTGGACCCGGGAAGCCCGTTCCTCGAACTCTCCCCGCTGGCCGCGACCGGGATGTACGGCGACGACTCCCCCGGCGCCGGGATCATCACCGGGATCGGACGGGTGTCCGGCCGGGAATGCGTGATCGTGGCCAACGACGCGACGGTCAAGGGCGGCACCTACTACCCGATGACGGTGAAGAAGCATCTGCGCGCGCAAGAGATCGCGTTGCAGAACCACTTGCCGTGTGTGTACCTGGTCGATTCCGGCGGCGCGTACCTGCCGCACCAGGACGAAGTGTTCCCCGACCGGGAGCATTTCGGGCGCATCTTCTACAACCAGGCGACCATGAGCGCCAAGGGAATTCCGCAGATCGCCGCGGTACTCGGCTCGTGCACCGCCGGTGGCGCCTACGTGCCCGCGATGAGCGACGAGGCCGTGATCGTGCGCAACCAGGGCACCATCTTCCTCGGCGGCCCGCCGCTGGTGAAGGCCGCGACCGGTGAGGTGGTCACGGCCGAGGAACTCGGCGGCGGCGAGTTGCATTCGCGCACCTCGGGCGTCACCGACCACTTGGCCGAAGACGACCAGGACGCGCTGCGTATCGTGCGCCGCATCGTGGCCACCCTCGGGCCGCGCACGCCGGTCCCGTGGAACGTCCGGCCCGTCATCGCGCCCGCCGCGCCGGAATCCGAGCTCTACGACGTGGTGCCGGTCGATCTGCGCACCCCCTACGACGTGCGCGAAGTGATCCACCGCCTGGTCGACGGGACTCCGGAGGGCGAGAGCGGCTTCCACGAGTTCAAGACCGAATACGGCAAGACGCTGGTCACCGGGTTCGCGCACATCCACGGGCACCCGGTGGGCATCGTCGCCAACAACGGCGTGCTGTTCGGCGAATCCGCCATGAAGGGCGCGCACTTCATCGAGCTGTGCGACAAGCGCAGCATCCCGTTGTTGTTCCTACAGAACATCACCGGCTTCATGGTCGGCCGCGACTACGAGGCCGGCGGCATCGCCAAGCACGGCGCGAAGATGGTCACCGCGGTGGCCTGCGCGCGGGTGCCGAAGCTCACCGTTGTCATCGGCGGTTCCTACGGCGCGGGCAACTACTCGATGTGCGGGCGCGCGTATTCGCCACGGTTCCTGTGGATGTGGCCGAACGCCCGCATCTCCGTGATGGGCGGCGAGCAGGCCGCGTCGGTGCTGTCGACGGTGCGCGGTGACCAGCTCGACAGCAGCGGGCAGCCCTGGTCGCCCGAGGACGAGGAAGCGTTCAAGGCCCCCATCCGGGAGCAGTACGAAAGCCAGGGCAACCCGTATTACTCGACCGCCCGGTTGTGGGACGACGGCGTCATCGATCCCGCCGACACCAGAACCGTCCTCGGACTCGCTCTCTCGGTGTGCGCGCAAGCCCCACTCGAACCCGTTTCCTACGGCGTATTCCGGATGTGATGGCGATGCTGAACAAATCCGTTCCCGTCGGGTTCGACACCGTGCTCGTCGCCAATCGCGGCGAGATCGCGGTGCGGGTGATCCGCACGCTGCGCGCGCTGGGCATCCGCTCGGTGGCCGTCTACAGCGACGCCGACGCCGACGCCCGCCACGTCCGCGAAGCGGACACGGCGGTGCGCCTCGGCCCGGCCCCCGCCCGAGAGAGCTACCTCGCCATCGACCGAGTGGTGGCCGCCGCCGTGCGCGCCGGCGCGCAAGCGGTTCACCCCGGCTACGGGTTCCTCTCGGAGAACGCCGCTTTCGCCGCGGCGCTGGCCGAGGCGGGCATCGTCTTCCTCGGCCCGCCCGCCCGCGCCATCGAGGTGATGGGCGACAAGATCACCGCGAAGAACACCGTGGCCGCGTTCGGCGTCCCGGTGGTGCCCGGCATCGCCACGCCCGGCCTGACCGACGACGACCTGATCGCCGCGGCCGCCGAAGTCGGCTATCCGGTCCTGGTCAAGCCGTCGGCGGGCGGTGGAGGCAAGGGCATGCGCCGGGTGGACGATCCGGCCCGGCTGCCGGAGGCGCTGCGCAGCGCCCGGCGCGAGGCGGCCGCCGCGTTCGGTGACGACACGCTGTTCCTGGAGCGTTTCGTCACCCGGCCGCGGCATATCGAGGTGCAGGTGCTCGCCGACCAATTCGGCAACGTGCTGCACCTGGGCGAGCGCGAATGCAGCTTGCAGCGCCGCCACCAGAAGGTGATCGAGGAGGCGCCCTCGCCGCTGCTGGACGCGGCGACCAGGGCCAGGATCGGCGCCGCCGCCTGCAACACCGCGCGCAGCGTGGACTACGTGGGCGCGGGCACCGTGGAGTTCATCGTCTCCGCCGACCGCCCCGACGAGTTCTTCTTCATGGAGATGAACACCCGCCTACAGGTGGAGCATCCGGTCACGGAACTGGTCACCGGCGTCGACCTGGTGGAATGCCAGGTCCGGGTAGCGGCCGGGCAGAAGCTGGCGGTGGCGCAGGACGACATCCGCATGGTCGGGCACGCGATCGAGGCCAGGGTGTACGCCGAGGATCCCGGACGCGGGTTCCTGCCGACCGGCGGCACGGTGCTCGACCTCGACGAGCCGGAGGGCCCCGGTGTCCGGGTCGATTCGGGTCTGCGGATCGGCACGCGCGTCGGCAGCGACTACGACCCGATGCTGTCGAAGGTCATCGCACATGCCGGTGATCGCACCGCCGCGCTCGCGAGACTCGATCGGGCGCTGGCCGACACCGTGCTGCTCGGGGTGACCAGCAATATCGAGTTCCTGCGCTTCCTGCTGGCCGATCCGGACGTAGCCGAGGGACGACTGGACACCGACCTGCTGGACCGGCGGGTCGCCGACTTCCGTCCCGCATCCGTCGGCGACGACGAGTTCGCCGCCGCCGCTGCCCGGCATTGGCTGCGTCGCTGGCCCGCCACCCCGCGCGATCCCTGGGAGATCCCGTCCGGCTGGCGAATCGGAGCCGACGCGCCCACACCGATCCGGCTCGCGGGCGGGGAGCGGGTCGAGCACGTCCAGCTCTCCGGTACGCCCGGCGACGGCGCGGTTCGAGTCGGCGACAATGGTGAGACCCGCTCGCTGACAGCCGAATTCACCGGTGACCGATCCGCGGGCGTGCTCACCCTCACACTGGACGGCCTGCGCCGCACCTACCGGGTCGCCGAGCAGGACGGCCTGCTGTGGGTGGCCGGACCGTCCGGTATCGCGGCGCTGCGCGAGGTGGCCGAGGTCAACGTGCGCGGCGGCGACGAACACGTGGGCGACGCCGAGATCCGCTCCCCCATGCCGGGTTCGGTGATCGCGGTGCCGGTCGCTTCGGGCGCCGCGGTCGCCGCGGGCGATCCGGTGGTCATCGTGGAGGCGATGAAGATGGAGCACTCGCTCACCGCGCCGGTCGCCGGAACCATCGAACTACTGGTCGAGCCGGGCGCGCAGGTGCGCCTGGACCAGGTGCTGGCGCGCGTCGTCGCGCAGGCCGAAACGAATGACGCCGAACGAGAAGGAATCCCCACATGACCGACTTCCTGTCCACCGGCACGCTGCCGGAGGAGTACCGGGATCTCGCGCTGACCGTGCGAGACTTCGCGCGGTCGGTGGTCGCTCCGGTGGCGGCCGAGCACGACGCGAACCACACCTTCCCGTACGAGGTGGTCGCGGGGATGGCCGAGATGGGCCTGTTCGGCCTGCCGTTCCCCGAGGAGTACGGCGGCATGGGCGGCGACTACTTCGCGCTGTGCCTGGCGCTCGAGGAGCTGGGCAAGGTCGACCAGAGCGTCGCGATCACGCTGGAGGCGGGGGTCTCGCTGGGCGCGATGCCGATCTACCGCTTCGGCAACGACAAGCAGAAGCTGGAATGGCTGCCGCAGCTGACCAGCGGCCGCAACCTCGCCGCGTTCGGGCTCACCGAACCGGGCGCGGGCAGCGACGCGGGCGGCACCAGGACCACCGCGGTCGCCGACGGCGGCGAGTGGATCATCAACGGCAGCAAGCAGTTCATCACCAACTCCGGCACCGACATCACCAAGCTCGTCACGGTGACCGCGGTGACCGGGCAGACCGGCGGCAAGAAGGAGATCTCCACCATCCTGGTGCCCACCGACACGCCCGGTTTCGTCGCCGAGCCGGCGTACAACAAGGTCGGCTGGAACGCCTCCGACACCCATCCGCTGAGCTTCACCGACGTGCGCGTGCCCGAGGAGAACCTGCTCGGCGAGCGCGGGCGCGGCTACGCGAACTTCCTGCGCATCCTCGACGAGGGGCGCATCGCCATCGCCGCGCTCTCGGTCGGGGCCGCGCAGGGTTGTGTGGACGAGAGTGTGCGCTACGCCAAGGAGCGCGAGGCGTTCGGCCAAGTGATCGGGCGCAACCAGGCCATCGCGTTCAAGATCGCCAGGATGGAAGCGCGGGCGCACGCCGCCCGGGCCGCCTATTACGACGCGGCGGCGCTGATGTTGGCGAACAAGCCGTTCAAGAAGCAGGCGTCCATCGCGAAGCTGGTGGCCAGCGAGGCCGCCATGGACAACGCCCGCGACGCGACGCAGATCTTCGGCGGCTACGGGTTCATGAACGAATACGCGGTGGCCCGGCACTATCGCGACAGCAAGATCCTGGAAATCGGCGAAGGGACGACGGAGGTGCAGTTGATGCTGATCGGACGGGAGCTGGGCCTGTGACCCGGCGCGCGGTCGTGCAGCGCGGCCTGTGGTTCGAGGAGTTCGACACCGAGGTGGTCTACGAGCACCGCCCCGGCCGCACCATCACCGAGGCGGACAACGTCCTGTTCACCACGCTGACCATGAATACCCAGGCGTTGCACCTGGACGCGGCGTTCAGCGACCGGCTGCCGCCGTTCAACCAGCGGCTGGTGAACTCGATGTTCACGCTGTCCACCTTGATCGGGCTGTCGGTGGCGCAGCTGACCCAGGGCACCATCGTGGCCAATCTCGGCTTCTCCGAGGTCGCGTTCCCCAAGCCGGTGTTCCACGGCGACACCATGTACGCCGAGACCGTGGTCACCGACAAGCGCGAGTCCAAGAGCCGTCCGGGCGAGGGCATCGTGACCTTCGAGCACACCGGGCGCAACCAGCACGGCGACGTCATCGCCACGGCCGTCCGCAAGACGCTGGTCCGCAAAGCCCCGGAGGGCTCGGCGTGAGCGGTCAGGGCCGGAGGCGGCAGCGCAGCGTGACCACGCAGGCCCCCGCTCACGCCGACAGCAGACACAGCGTGAGCGGTCAGGGCCGGAGGCGGCAGCGCAGCGTGACCACGCAGGCCCCGCTCACGCCGACAGCAGACACAGCGTGAGCGGTCAGGGCCGGAGGCGGCAGCGCAGCGTGACCACGCAGGCCCCGCTCACGCCGACAGCAGA
>NZ_JBIDDF010000003.1:0-164448 GCF_043205035.1 Nocardia sp. NPDC047654 | reverse complement strand
GACACAGCGTGAAAGGACGCGGTATGAGCTGGCAGATGGCGGGTCCGGCGTGGTTGTTCTGCCCGGCCGATCGCCCGGAACGCTTCGCGAAGGCGGCGGCAGCGGCGGATGTGGTGATCCTCGATCTCGAGGACGGCGTCGCCGCGCACGACAAGGCGGCGGCGCGCAAGGCGCTGCTGGACACCCCACTCGACCCGGAAACCACGGTGGTGCGGGTGAACGCGGCGGGCACCGAGGACCACGCGCTCGATCTGGCGACGCTGGCCGACACCGCCTACCGGCGGCTCATGCTGCCGAAATGCGAGTCGGCCGAGCAGGTCGCGGCGCTGCCGGACCACGAGGTGCTCGCGCTGATCGAGTCGCCGCTCGGCGCCCTCGCGGTGGGCCAGGTGATGACCGCGCGCAACGCGATCGGCGTCATGTGGGGCGCGGAGGATCTGGTCGCCGGGCTCGGCGGCACCGCGAGCAGGCACGCCGACGGCAGCTACCGCGACGTGGCCCGCCACGTGCGCTCCAGCACGCTGCTGGCCGCCAAGGCGTACGGCAAGTTCGCGCTGGATTCGGTGTACCTGAACATTCGCGATCTGGACGGGCTGCGCGCGGAGGCCGAGGACGCGGTCGCGGTCGGCTTCGACGCCAAGGTCGCGATCCATCCGAGCCAGGTGGCGGTGCTGCGGGCCGCCTACGCGCCCTCCGAAGAAGAGATCGCCTGGGCCCGGCGGGTGCTGGAGGAAGCACCGAAGCACCGTGGGGTCTTCGCCCTCGAGGGCAGGATGGTCGATGGCCCCGTGTTCCGGCACGCCGAGCAGATCGTGCGGCGCGCCGCCCGCGACTGAACACCGAGTTCCACACCAGGAGGACAGCGATGCAACGCCAGTGGGTGCCGACCGAGCAGGATATCGCCGACGCCAGGATCACCGACTTCGCGCGATTCGTCGCCGAGCGCACCGGCGTGCGCACGGCCGACTATCACGCGCTGTGGCAGTGGTCGGTCCGGGATCTCGCCGGGTTCTGGCACGCGCTGTGGGACTACTTCCAACTCGGCGACGTCGCGGGCGAGGTATTGGCGAACGCCGAGATGCCCGGGGCGCAATGGTTTCCCGGCACCCGGCTGAACTACGTGGACCAGGTGATCCGGCAGCTGCGCACCGACCGGCCCGCGATCAAGGCGGTCAGCGAGGACGCGCCGATCCGGGAGGTGTCCTGGGCCGAATTGATCGATCACACCGCCGCTTTCGCGCAAACGCTGCGTTCGCTGGGTGTGCGGCCCGGTGACCGGGTGGCGGGGTATCTGCCGAACATCCCGGAGGCGGTGATCGCGTTCCTGGCCACCGCGAGCATCGGCGCGGTCTGGAGCGCCTGCGGGCAGGACTATTCCCCGAAAGCCGCGCTGGACCGGCTCGGGCAGCTCGAACCCACCGTGCTGGTCACCGCCGACGGCTACCGTTTCGGCGGCAAGGCGCACGACAAGCGCGAGGACGTCGCCGCCTTACGCGCGGGCCTGGACAGCCTGAAGGGCACGGTCGTGGTCCCCCGGCTCGGGCTGGAGGTACCGGACACGACCTCGTGGGACGACGCGATCACCAGCACCGAGTCGCTGCCGCCGGTGATCACCACCGAATCCGTGGATTTCGACCATCCGCTGTGGATCGTGTTCTCCTCCGGCACCACCGGCCTGCCCAAGGGCATCGTGCACGGCCACGGCGGCGTGCTGCTCGAACATCTCAAAGCCGTTGCCCTGCAATCCGACATCGGTCCCGAGGACACCTTCTTCTGGTACACCAGCCCGAGCTGGATGATGTGGAACTTCCAGATCGCGGGCCTGCTGGCGGGGGCCACCATCGTCACCTACGACGGCAGCCCGACCGCTCCGGCCCCCGACGCGCTGTGGCGCATCGCCGCCGAGGTCGGCGCCACCGTGCTGGGCGCCAGCCCCGGCTACGTGCTGGCGTGCATCAAGGCGGGCTCGGTACCGCGCACCGATCATGACCTGTCCGCACTGCGTGCCGTCGGCATCACGGGTTCCTCGCTGCCCACCTCCTCGGCGCTGTGGCTGGGCGAGAACATCGGCGAGCACGTCCAGGTCTCCTCGATCAGCGGCGGCACCGACGTGGTGTCCGCGTTCATCGGCGGCGTGCGCACCGTGCCCGTGTGGCCGGGCGAGCTGTCGGCGCCCTATCTCGGCGTCGCGCTGGACGCCTTCGACCCGGCGGGGCAGCCGGTGCGCGGCGAGGTGGGCGAACTGGTCGTCACCGCGCCGATGCCGTCCATGCCGGTCGCCTTCTGGCGCGACGAGGACGGAAAGCGCTACCACGACGCGTATTTCGACATGTTCCCCGGCGTGTGGCGGCACGGCGACTGGATCACCATCACCGATCACCACAGCGTGATCGTGCACGGGCGGTCGGACTCCACGCTCAACCGGCACGGCATCCGGATGGGCAGCGCCGACATCTACCAGTCCGTCGAACGGCTCCCGGAGATCGCCGAGGCACTGGTGATCGGCGCCGAGCAACCCGACGGCGGCTACTGGATGCCCCTGTTCGTGACGCTGGCCCCCGGCGCCGAACTCACCGACGAGCTGAAAGCCCGCATCAACAGCACCATCCGCACCGAAGTCTCCCCCCGCCACGTCCCCGACGAGATCATCCTCGCCCCCGGCATCCCACACACTCGCACCGGCAAGAAACTCGAGGTGCCGATCAAGAAACTGTTCCAAGGCGCCGACCCGGCCCGCGTCGTCGAACGCAGCGCGGTGGACAACCCGGACCTGCTCGACTGGTACGGCACGGTCCGGCCCGGCGGGCGCGGCTGAAGTCGCCGCGAGTCCGGGCGAGATCGGGGGTGGGTTCGCCCGGCGACCGCTGGTAGCGCCTAGTCGAGACTGCCCTGCGGCGCGACCCAGACTTGGGGCTGCCGCGTCACCGCCGCGATGTGTTCGAAGTCCGCGTCGTAGTGGACCAGTACCGCCCCGTGGAACTCGGCGACGGCGGCGGTGAGCAGGTCCACGATCCCCGCGGCTCGGTGATGACCTTTGCGTGCCATCACTTGCTGGACTTCTCGCGCACGCTCGGCGATGGTCTCATTGATCGGCAGGTTGATGTAGAGAGAGCGACGACGCTGGGCGATGTTCTGAACGTCGGCGAGGTTGCGCCCCGAGTAACCGGCTTCCAGATCCACCGTGACGCAGGTCGCGGCCGCACGGTCGGCGATCAGACCGGCGATCACCGCGCGCACCGGCTCGTGGCCGAGTCTCACGCTCGCGGAGGTGTCCACTAAATGCAGTCGAAGGGGAACGGTCTCGCTCAACGGCGAGCCTCGCGCATTATCTCGGCATCACCGATATCGGGGCCGACCCCGAACCCGTACGGATCGGTCAAGACCTGTTCGATCCGGCGTCGCCGTTCGGCGACGAATTCCAGCGCCGCGTTCACCGTGTCTTTCTTGGTGGTAGTCCCCAACTCCTTGGCAGCCAGCGCTAAGGCTTCGTCGTTCAAATCGATCATCGTCTTCATATATACAAGAATATATCCGTGGAAACCTATCGAGCAATACACACGCCCGTTCGTGGGATTCTCGCCCAGCGCGCGCCCCGCGATCATCCTCGCCTCGGCCTCCCGCAACAGCAAGGAACTCGGGTACACGTCGTCACCGTTCCGAGGCGCTGATCAGAGCCGCGTCCGCCGTTCGTCGCGAGTCCCCTGCGGGGCACTGGGTTTGGGCACTACCTCCGGTAGGCGCGGCCGCCGATCGACGCGGTGAAGACCGCCGGCCGTGCGCCGCGGGCGGCGGCCAGGTTGCGCTTCTCCTGCGGGGTGAGCCGATAGCGCGCCGCGATCCGCCGTGCCACGGCGATCACGGCGCCCAGCACCGGTACGGGGCCCACCGGGCGCGAAGCCAAGGCCATGACGAACTCCTTACCAGAAAGACGCACCGGTACAGTCGAATTCGGCCGAAATGTGGTCGCGACGTATGCGGTTCCTCGGAGGTCCGCGCTTCCGGGTGAACGCGGGCTCCGGGCAGCTACTCCGCCCGGACGATGGCCATCGGGCATGGACCGGCGTCCGGGTTTCTCCTAGCGTGGAAGCGACAGCCAGTCCGATACCCGCGTGGAGGTGGCATCGTGGCCGCACAGGACGTCCGAGAGCGGACCGAGCACGAGGGGTTCCCGCCAGGGCCGCCGCTGCCGCCGCTCGTGCAGAGCGTGTTGTTCCAGCGGGACCGGGCCCGCTTCCTCACCGCGATGGCGCGCCGCTACGGCGACGTCTTCGCCCTGCGGGTTCCGCCGTTCGCCGACCGCGTGGTGGTGTACTCCCGCCCCGAACACATCAAGGAGATCTTCGCGGGCGACCCGCACGATCTGCACGCGGGCGAGGGCAATCAGATCCTGGGCGCGATCATGGGTCCGCATTCGCTGCTGCTGACCGACGAGGCCGAGCACGCGCGGGCGCGCAGGTTGCTCATGCCCGCCTTCAACGGTTCCGCACTGCGCGGCTACCGGGCACTGATCACCGAGATCGCGGCGGCGGAAGCGGGGAGCTGGGCGGCCGGGTCCACGGTGCGCATGCTGGACCGGATGAACGCGCTCACCCTCGAGGTGATCACGCGGGTGGTCTTCGGCGTCACCGACGAGCGGACCAAAGCCGAACTGAGCCCGCGACTGAACCGGATCGTCCACCTGAACCCGCTGATCTTCCTGGGATTCAAAAACGACCGAATGCGCCGGATCGGGCCGTGGCGGAAGTTCGCCGAGAACCTGACGGCGGTGGACGACCTGCTCTACGCCGAGATCGCCGAACGGCGGGGCGCGACCGATCTGGCCGAGCGCGCCGATGTGCTGTCGCGCCTGCTCCAGGTCGGCGCGGGCGACGACGACGCGCCGCTCACCGATGCCGAGCTGCGCGACCAGCTCATCACCCTGCTGCTGGCCGGGCACGAGACCACCGCCTCGGCGCTGTCCTGGGCGCTCTACGAACTCGCCGCCGACCCCGAGATCCAGCGGTCGGCGGCGGAGGCCGCGCGCACGGGCGACGAGAAGTACCTCGACGCGGTGCTCAAGGAGGCCATGCGGTTGCACACCATCATCTCCGGCACCAATCGAAAACTGACCAGGGACATGACGATCGGAGGACGGCGGCTCCCCGCGGGCACCGTGGTCGCCACCTCCATCGTTCTCGCACACCGGCGTACCGACGCCTACCCCGACGTCGCCGTGTTCCGTCCGGCCCGCTTCCTCGACGGCGCGGTGGCGCCGAACACCTGGCTGCCGTTCGGCGGGGGCGTGCGGCGATGCATCGGCGCGGGGTTCTCCTTACTGGAAGGCGTCACCGTGCTGCGGGAAATCCTCCTCCGCCACGCTCTTTCGCTGCCGGCGGACGGCAAGCCGGAGCGCGGCAAGGTCCGCAACATCACCACCGTGCCGGGCGGCCGGGCGCGGGTGGTGATCAGCCCGGGGCTGACAAATATGTGAACAATGATTCTTTGCAGAATCAGCAGTTGTACTGGCTCTATCTTAGTGTAAGTTTATCGGTGTTCGACAATCTGTCCGGCCTGGCGCGCATGGTGCCCCAACGCTCGGCCGATTCCGGTTGTCGACTTCCGGACGCACCGGCGCGCACATCCCGCCTTATCGCATGCCGGCGCGCACCGGAGAACAGGTACAGCTCCCGGGGGCCGCTCATCCCCGGGAGCCGTATCCCGTGACGCGGCGACCCCGGCCATACGGCCAGGTCGTTACGATGTTCCTCATGAGTGTCGACAATCGCCGTACGGCGCGGAAGGCGAGCAGCGGCGACTCGGCACCTCGCGAGATCCGGCGCAGGCCGAAGAATCGCCGCGCCCAGATCGCCGCGGCATCGGCGGCCGCGTTCGGCGCGCTCGGCTACCACGGCGTGAGCATGGACGACATCGCCTCCGGGCTCGGCATCAGCTCCGCGGCGCTGTATCGCCACTATCCGAGCAAGTACGCGCTGTTCCGCGAGGAACTGCTGCGCGTCGGCCGGGCGATGACCGAATCGGTCGAGCTGCCCGAGGAGGCGGCGGACTGGCCCGCCCAACAGCGCCTCCAGCACGTACTCGACGCGCTGATCGCGGTCACCATCGACAATCGCCCCACCGTCACGCTGGTGCGCTGGGAGGTCAGGTACCTCGAGCCGGACGACCAGATCACGCTCAACGACCAGCAGGCCACGGTGCTCGGCGCGCTGGGCAGCCAACTCGCCGCGCTGCGCCCCGAACTCGCCGAGCAGGACGTGCGCGTGCTGCGCGCCGCCCTGCTCAGCACGATCACCAGCATCGCCGACCACCACGCCGCCCTCCCGGTGAAACCTCTTGCCCGCCTTTTGCATTCGGCCTGCTGGTCGGTCGCGCACGCGAAGCTGCCCGCCACGCGGCCGGTCGAGCCGGTCGCGGTGGTGGAGATCCCGGATTCCTTCAAACACGAACTGCTGCTGCGCAAGGCGGTCGAGCTGTTCCACGAGCGCGGCTACCCCAACGTCAGTGTCGAGGACATCGCCACGGCCGCAGGGCTTTCGGCCGCCTCGGCGGTGTACCGGTTCTACCGCGGCAAGAGCGACATCCTGGCCGCCGCGTTCCGGCGGGCCGCCGAACGCGTTTCCGGCGCCGTCGGCCCCGCCGTGGCGGCGGCCACCGGCTCCGAGGACGCGCTCACGGCGCTGATCACGCAGTATGTGGCCGGATCGTTCGCCGAACGCGCGCTCACCTTCGTGTATTACACCGAGTTCCAGCACGTTCCGGTCGAGGAGCGCACGGTGCTGCGCAATATCCAGCGGCTCAGCGTCGAGGAGTGGGCCCGGTTGCTGCGCGAGGTGCGCCCGGAACTCGCCCCGGCGGAGGCACGCATTCTGGTGCACGCCGCCTTCGCGGTCGTGGTCGATCTGGGCCGCGCCTTCGGCGACGAGCCGCTGGCGGCCCAGGATCGGGTGCGGCTCCTCATGCAGCTGGTGCTGTTCGGGCGGCCCGCGCGCTAGGCCGGTATGTTATCCAGAATTCTCGATCAAACGGCTCCATAGTGCGACATGAAGGCCAGTTCACAGCTTCTTTGTGATCTATCATTCACTTGTTCCCCAGGCAGGGCAGCATCGGTGTACCAAACGTTGGCTTGGGCTACCATCGCGGCATGGGTGCCCAGGACCGCCACGCTGCGGACAAGGCGGCCGACGGGACACCGGCACGGGTGATCCGGCGCCGCCCACGCGACCGCCGCGCGCAGATCGCGGCCGCGTCGGCCGAGGCGTTCGGTGCGCTGGGCTACCACGGTGTCAGCATGGACGACATCGCCTCCCGGCTCGACATCAGCTCCGCGGCGCTGTATCGCCACTATCCGAGCAAGTACGCGCTGTTCCGCGAGGAAGTGCTGCGGTTGGGCACGGTCAGTCAGGAAGCGGCCCGGCTGCCGGATGCCACCGGCCTGCCCCCGGCGCAACGGCTCGAACGCGTCCTCGACGCCCTGATCGACGCGGCGATCGCCAACCGGCGCAGCGCCGCGTTGTTGCGTTGGCAGCGGCGCTACCTGGAGAACGCCGACGCGGCCACCCTGGCCGATCAGCTCGCGGGGGTGAACGCGGCGCTCACCTCGCTGCTCGCGGAGACCAGGCCCGCGCTGCCCAAGGCCGACCGCTCCGTGCTCGCCGCCGCGGAGCTGAGTGTGCTCAGCAGCATCGGCGATCACCACGTGTCGATTCCGGTGCGGGCGCTCACCGCGCGGCTGACGGCGGCCTGCCGCGCACTCGCCGCGTGCGAGCTGCCGCCTGCCGGTGACGCCGAAGCCGAGCGCTTCGCCGCGACCGAGATCCCGCTGACCTTCAAACACGAATTGCTGCTGATGCGCGCGGTCGAGCTGTTCCACCAGCGCGGATACCCGAACGTCAGCGTGGAGGACATCGCGACCGCCGCCGGGCTGCCCGCCTCATCGGCGGTGTACCGGTTCTACCGTGGCAAGGGCGACATCCTCACGGCGGCGTTCCGCCGGGCGGCCGATCGAGTGTCGGCCGCCATCGGACCCGCCGTCGCCGCCGCCGAGACGCCGGAGCAAGCGCTCGACACCCTGATCGAGTTGTACGTGGCGGGCTCGTTCGCCGAGCGCGAGCTCACCTTCGTCTACTACGCCGAGATCAGCAACGTGCCGCCGGAGGAGCGCACCGTGCTGCGCAACATCCAGCGCCTCAATGTCGAGGAGTGGGCGAAACTGCTGGTCGGCGTGCGGCCCGAGCTATCGGCCGCCGAGACGCGCCTGCTGGTGCACGCCGCGTTCGCACTGGTCGTCGACCTGGGTGAGCGTTTCGGCTCCACCGACCCGGCGTGCTCGCCGCGACGCGTGATCCGCCTGATGCAGGCGATCCTCTTCGACCGGCCTGCGGCCCCCACGGCGTAGCCCGCCGATTCGCGGACGAAACGCCCCACCAGTGGCACATGGCTGCGCCATTTCTCGAGTAGGTCCCTCGGTGGTGTCCTCGGTGGTGTGCCACTCGCTGCGGGTGGGCCGAGTACGGTGGGGCACGTGCCATCCACCGGGGGGATGCCGGTGCGCCGGACGTGAGCGCAGGTGTCGATGTCGGGTCGGCCGGGGACCCGGTGGGTGTTTACGCCACCGGCGAACACCGCGGTGGGAATCGACCTCGCGACAGCGCTGTTGCGGCAGGAGAGCGCGCACCCGGACCGGCGCGACGCTGGTAGAGCATTCACGCAGTTTCCGACTTCGGAAGGAACATCCACATGAGCACAGATCTCGACCCGCAGACCGCGGCGGCGTCCGGAACCTTCGCCATCGGCGGCGATCTTCCGGTGCATCGACTCGGGTACGGCGCGATGCAGTTGACCGGCCCCGGGGTGTGGGGCGACCCCAAAGACCCGGACGAGGCGGTACGCGTTCTGCGCCGCGCGGTCGAGCTCGGCGTCAACTTCATCGACACCGCCGACTCCTACGGCCCGTTCGTCAGCGAGAAGCTGATCCGTAAGGCCCTGCGGCCGTACCCGGAGGACTTGGTGATCGCCACCAAAGCCGGTCTCACGCGTCAGGGGCCCAACGAATGGCGTCCGGTCGCCCGGCCCGAATACCTGCGCCAGCAAGCCGAACTCAGCCTCCGCCACTTGGGCGTCGACCGCATCGACCTGTACCAGCTGCACCGCATCGACCCGCAGGTGCCGCTGGCCGACCAGCTCGGTGAACTCGTCGCGCTCCAGCAGGAGGGCAAGATCCGGCACATCGGCCTCTCCCAGGTCACCGTCGAACAGCTGCGCCAGGCACGCGAACTCGCCCCCATCGTCTCGGTGCAGAACCTGTACAACTTGGCCAACCGCGCCGACGAGGACGTGCTGAACTACGCCGAGCAGGAGAACATCGGCTTCATCCCGTGGTTCCCGATCGCCACGGGCGAACTCGCCGCCCCCGGCGGACCGCTCGCGGCCATCTCCGCCGACCACGGCGCGTCCCCCGCCCAACTCGCCCTGGCCTGGTTGCTGCGCCGTTCCCCCGTGATGCTGCCGATCCCCGGTACCTCCAGCGTCGCGCACGTCGAGGAGAACATCGCCGCCGCGCGAATCACGCTGACAGACGAGGAATTCGAGGCCCTCTCGGCAGCCACCGAATAGAGGGGAACCGACCGCCCGCCCATCCCGGGTTCCCCACGAGTGGCACATCAGCGAGAGGTCTACTCGCGATTTCGCCGCAGCCGTGTGCCACTCACGACCGGCGGCGCCGAGGCGGGTGTGGGTCGATGTTCCCCTCCGACATCGACTCGGGATCGGGAGCTCGGGGAGAGGGTGGGGGACGGTGGTACCGGTCGGGACTCCCTCGCCGAGTCCCGACCGGTGGGTGAACTGCGCTGCCGGGCGGATCACGCTGGGCGGCAACGAGTTCGGTGCGCCGACGGTCGGTCAGCGCGAGTATCCGTCGGCCCGGCTGTCGGGGACGACGCGGCCGGAGGCGACCAGGGTGCGGAAGGCCGCCCGCTTGCGGGGGCAGGCGTCGGCGCGGCAAGGGCGGTGGCCCTGCATCACCCGGTGCGCCTGTTCGATGGTCAACGGATGCTCGGGCGGGCGGTGCGCGTCCTCGGCGCGGCCGTGCGGCAGACACGATCCGACACCGATGATGGCGGCCACCAGCAGCGTGCACGCGCCGAGCATGCTCAGCAGCGGTTCCACGGCGGGTTACTGGCCGGCGTCCTGCCGGAAACAGAACGCCGACGCGGTTAGGTACTGACGGCAGCTCGCGCCGTGACCGGCGTGGACGGCGCAGAGAAACCGTGCGCGGTCGTAGGTCAGGCCGAGTGGTTCCTGCGTGCAGTCGCGGCTTTGTACCAGCCACAATTCTCTGACGTCCGAGTGCAACACGTCCATCTTTCACCTCCACTTGGGCAGTGCACCCGGCACCGAGAAGGCGCCGCCGGATCGCGCTCGACACGGATGGATCGGGCCGTGTCGGGACCGTGCGCCGGGTTCCGGACAACGGGCGCCCTCGACAGGGTTTGGGCGGACCCCCGATGCCGGGTGCGGTTCAACAGTGCGCGTTGCGATTCGGTAGATAACAGACCCGAATGCGGTAATTGCGAGTACTTTCCGTTTGTAGCGGCCTGGAGCGAGGAAGAGAGACCTATGGTGGAGGTCGACTGGACGGGCGAAGCTGTACATGCGCTTCGCACGGCGATGAAGCGAAGCCGTTACGAATTCGCGCGTCTGGTGGGCGTCACACCGCGCACCGTGGTCCTGTGGGAGAACGGCCGGACAACCCGGATGCACGCCGCTAGCCAGCGTCTCCTCGACAGAGTCCTGTCGCAGGTAGATTCCGTCGTCGCCGAACGATTCGAGCGTGCGATCGTCACGGGCCGGGCGACCGCCCCCGACTACGAAAGCGCCGATTCGGCGCCCGAAAGGCACACCAAGCTCGGTAGGGAAATCGGGCTCGACAAGGAAGTCGAGGAAGACGACGTGAGAAGGCGAGAACTGCTGGCCTGCATCGGCGCGGGCCTGGCAGGCCAGGCGGCGGACCTGGTGGCGAGCGAACCGGAACGGATGCTGGCAACCCTCGACGCTGGGTCGATCAGCGAACGGCGACTGGCGTTCCTGGAGCAGTCGGCCGAGGTCCTCGGCACGCGGGTGGTGCAGGTGCCGCCGCACGAACTGCTCCAGACCGGGCTCGAGCAATTCCGGATGGTCCGCAGCTGTCTCGGCGAACGGCAGCCCACCCATCATCAGGTCCGGCTGGTGCGCACGGCGGGCAGACTGGCGAACGTGGTCGGCGAGATCCTGTTCAACGAGGGGCATTTCGGCCAGGCGCGGATGTGGTATGCCACCGCGATCCATGCCGCGCAGGACATCGGCGACCGCTATTCGGAGGACATCGCCCTGGCCGGGCTCGCGTATTTGCCCACCTATAGCGATAAGCCGAAGGAAGTTTTGCAGTTACTCGACGGACGATTGCAAGAAAATCCGTCCTACGGCGCGGCCGCCGCGTGGTTGTGGGGAATGGCGGCGCGCGCGCACGCCAGTCTCGGGCACGCCGACGAATTCGCGCGCTGTATCACGCGATCGGCATCGGCTTTGGAAGACGTCGGGCCGGAAGACCTTTCGGTCGGTATCTTTTCTTTCCGCCCGGAGAAACTCGCCTTTTATCAGGCGATCGGATATTCGCGCCTCGGCCGCGCCGACGAGACCGCCGTGGCGGCCGCCCGCGCGATGGCGCTGTACGACCCGTCGGAGACCATGGAGCCCGCCCTGGTCCGCTTCGAGCACGCCACGGCGCTGCTGGCCTCCGGCGAGATCGAGGAAGCCTGCGCGGTGGCGACCAGCGCCATCACGAACGCGCACACCTACGTCGGGCTCACCGTCACCCAGCGCGCCAAGCAGTTCGACTCGGCGCTCGGCGGCCTGCGCACCAGAGCCGTCGGTGAATGGCGCCAGCGTGCGCACGCGGTGATCGACTCGGCGCAGGTCAAGGCCTGAGACGGAGCGCGCCGGCCTGCAAGGGGATGGGGACCGGCGCGCCCCGCGCATTCAGGTGGTCAGTTCGCCTCGCTGGACATGGCCTCGATGAGCGACTTGGGGCGCATGTCCACCCAGTGCGTCTCCACGTACTCCAGGCAGGACTTGCGATTGGCGGCGCCGTAGGCGATGGTCCAGCCACCGGGGACGGCGGCGAAGACCGGCCACAGGGAGTGTTCGCCCTCTTTGTTGATCAGGACGTAGAACTTGGCGTCGTCGTTTTCGAACGGGTTGGTCATTTCGGATCTTCCTTCTTCCTGGTCGGGTCAGGGGGGGTCTAGGGGCGCTCGGTGTCCGCCAGTGCCGCGGTGAGGACGTGGCCGATCCGCGCCAGCGCGGACTCCGAGGTCATCCGCCAGTGCGAGGCGTGCACCGCGTGGTTGTGCACGGTGCCGTCCACGGCGTCGGCCCAGCTCGCGGCGCCCGCGGCGCCGGTGGGGTCGTCCAGCGCGGCGGTGAAATACAGCAGGTTGCCCTTGTACGGGCGGGGGCGGTAGCGCCGGATCAACTCCAGTGACCCGGCCCCCGCGCTCAGCACTCGGTCGAGTCGGTCGGCGCCGAACGAGGCGAACGGCTCGGGCAGACGCGCGAGCCGGAGCGCGAGCCGGGGCAGGTCCAGTTCGGCGTCCCCGTCATCGGCCGCTTCGCCGAGCAACCCCCCGAGCAGATCGGCGACCGGCAGGGCGGCGGACTCCTCCGCCTCGGCCCGCAGCGAGCTGTCCATCATGGCCAGGACCGCGACCCGCTGGCCCTGCTCCTGCAACTGCGTCGCCACCGCGTGCGCCAGGACGCCGCCGAGCGACCAGCCGAGCAAGTGGTACGGCCCCTCGGGCTGCACGGCGCGGATCTCCCGCACGTACCGGCCCGCCCAGTCGTCGATGGTCTCCGGAAGTGCCTCGCCCGGGTTCAGCATCGGCGACTGGATGCCGTACACGTCCCGCTCCGGGTCCAGGTGCGCCGCCAGACCCGCGAAGGACCACGCCACACCACCGGCGGGATGGATGCAGAACAGCGGCTCCCGAGCGCCGCCGGTGCGCAGCGCGAGCACGACGTCGAACGCGGCGGCCGCGTCGACCCGGCCGCGACCGCAGCGGTGCTGCTCCAGCTGGGCGATCAGGCGCGCCGGCGTCGGCGCGGCGAACAGCCAGAGCACCGGGATCTGCTCGCCCAGCGCCGCGGTCAGGCGGGCGGCCAAACCGGTGGCCAGCAGCGAGTTGCCGCCGCGTTCGAAGAAGTTGTCGTCCAGGCCGACCCGCTCGGCGGCGAGCACCTCGGCGAAGTCCGCGCACACGGCACGTTCCAGATCGGTACCGGGGGCGCGGGATTCCCGCGCGTGCGACTCCGGACGCGGCAAGGCCGCGCGATCGACCTTGCCATTCGCGGTGAGCGGCAAGGTCTCCAGTTGCCGCAGCTGCGTGGGCACCATGTAGCTCGGCAGGACATCGGCCAGCGCGGCGCGCAACGCGCCCGGGTCGAGCCGCTCGGCGGCGGTGAAATAGCCGGCCAGCACGGCGTTCGCGCCGTCGGTGTCGTAGGCGAGGACGATCGCCGCGCCGATCTCGGGCCGCGAGCGCAGGGCGTGCTCGATCTCGGCGAGTTCGATGCGGTAGCCGCGGATCTTCACCTGGAAATCACGCCGCTCGACGTACTCGAGGTTGCCGTCGGCGGCCCAGCGCACCATGTCGCCGGTGCGGTACAGGCGGGCGCCCGCCGGCCCGAACGGGTCGGCCACGAACCGTTCCGCGGTGAGTTCGGCTCGGCCGTGATAGCCGCGGGCCAGCTGCGCGCCGCCGAGGTACAGCTCGCCGGCCACCCCGGCGGGCACCGGGTGCAGCCGGTCGTCGAGCACGTAGACCCGGTTACCGGATTGGGGCGTGCCGATGGGCACCAGCGCCTGCCGGATACCGGTTTCCGCCCGGAACCGGGTGACCGACACCGCGGCTTCGGTGGGCCCGTAGAGGTTGTCGATTTCGGCCGCGGTGAGCGCCTCGACCCGCCGCACCGTCGCGGCGGGCAACGCCTCGCCGATGACGAGCAACCGGCGCAGCGAACGCGGTAGCCCGCGCTCGCCGCAGGCTTCGGCCAGCATCGCCAGCAGCGAGGGCACCATTGTCAGCGTCGTCACCGAAGCGCGGCGAACCAGGTCGAGCAGGCCCGCCGGGTCGCGCTGCGCGTCCTGCGGGGCGAGCACCAGCCGGGCTCCGGTTCGCAACGCCCACCAGTACTCCCACACCGACAGGTCGAACGCGGCCGAGGTCAGCACCAGCGCCGCGTCGTCCGAGCCGAGCGCGTATTCCGACTGCATCCAGTCCAGCTGATGCGCGACCGCCGCGTGCGGCACCGCCACACCCTTCGGCACACCGGTGGAACCGGAGGTGAAGATGACGTACGCGGTGTTCGCGGGCGAGAGCGCGGCGATCCGTTCGTCGTCGCGCACCGGGTGATCGGGGACGGTGTCGGCGACGGTCGAGATATCGAGCACCACACCGTGTTCCGATGCCGTCACGGGCAGCATCGGCTCGCGCGCCGAGGTGAGCACCAGGTGCGGTCCCGCGGCGGCGAGCACGCTCGCGGTGCGTTCCAGCGGATGCGCCGGGTCCAGCGGCACGTACGCGCCACCGGCCGTCACCACCGCGTACATCGCGACGATCAGGTCGACGCTGCGCGGAATGGCCAGCGCCACCGGCTTCTCCGGGCCGATACCGCGTGCGATGAGCACCCGGGCCAGGCGGTTGACCCGCGCGGCGAACTCCGCGTAAGTGAGCGTGGTGGCGTCGTCGACCATGGCGATCGCTTGTGGCGTCCTTGCCGCCTGCGCCTCGAACGCGGCGATCAGCGTCGTCGGGGCGAATGCCTGCCCGGCTCGGTTCCAGGTCACCAGCACGCGCTCGGTCTCGGCCGGGTCCAGCAGCGCGAGATCACCGACGGGCAGCCGCGGGTCCGCGCACACCGCGTTCAGCAGCCGTTGCAGGCGGGTGGCGAAACCGGCCACCGTGGACTCGTCGAACAGGGCGGTGGCGTAGGTGAGCGAGGCCGCCATGCCCGCCGGGGTTCCGCCGGGGCCGTAGCGGTCGGTGACGACCAGGTGCAGGTCGAACTGGGCGACCTCGGAGTCGAAATCGGCGGCGGTGGCGGTCAATCCGTCCAGCGAGAAATCGGCTTCCGCCTGGTTGTGGAAGGAGAAGCCGACCTGGAACAGCGGATGGCGGGCGGTGGACCGCTCCGGGTTGAGCACCTCGACCAAACGCTCGAACGGCACGTCGGCGTGCGCGAAGGCCGCGACATCGGCGGCGCGGACGCGGGCGAGCAGACCCGCGAAACCCTCGCCCGCGTCGACCTGGGCCCGCAGGACCAGCGTGTTGACGAACATGCCGACCACGTCGTCGAGTTCGGCCGCTCCGCGCCCGGCCACCGGCGTGCCCACCGCGATGTCCGCGGTGCCCGAGAGGCGGGCGAGCAACACCGCGAACGCCGCGTGCAGCACCATGAACAGCGTCGCGCCGGATTCGCGGCCGAGTTCGGTCAGCCGGGCGTGCAGGTCCGGGGCGATCGCGAAATCGACGTGCCTGCCGCGCGTCGCGACGACGGCGGGGCGCGGGCGATCGGCGGGCAGGTTCAGCTGCGCGGGCAGATCGGCCAGCGTCTCGGTCCAGAATCGGATCTGACGCGCCAGCAGCGAAGCGGGATCGTCCTCCGCACCGAGCAGTTCGCGCTGCCACACGCTGAAATCGGTGTATTGCACCGGAAGAGGCGACCAGTCCGGCGCGGCTCCGCGTCTGCGTGCCGCGTAGGCGACCATGACGTCGCGGGCCAACGGCGCCAGCGACGAGCCGTCGGCGGCGATGTGGTGCACCACGACGACGAGCACGTGCTCGGTCACCGGATCCGCCGCGGCGCCGTCCACCGGGGCGAACAGCCGGGCGCGGACGGGGACGGTGTCGGTGACGTCGAACCCGCCGCCGACGAAGTCGGCCACCGCCGCGGAGAGATCGTCGGCCGCGACGGCGATGGGCGCCAGCACCGGTGTGCTGTCGGCGACCGGCAAGACGACCTGCACCGGCCCGGACGCGTGCAGCGGGTAGACCGTGCGCAGCACGTCGTGGCGGGCGACGACGTCGCCGATCGCGGCGTTCAGCGCCGCCACGTCCAGCTCGCCGGTCAGGCGCACCGCGAGCGGGATGTTGTAGGCGGTGGACTGCCGATCGAGGCGGTTGAGGAACCACATGCGCTGCTGCGCGAGCGAAAGGGGCACGGCGCCGGTCAGCGCGCGCCGGGTGAGCGCGGGTCGGGGGGTCGCGCCGGAGGCGATCTCGAGCGCGCGGGCCAGCGCGGCGACCGTCGGGTGCTCGAACACCGCGCGGACGCCGACAGCGACCGCCAGCCGGTCCCCGAGCCGCGCGGCCAGCTGGGTCGCGGAAAGCGAGTTGCCGCCGCGAGCGAAGAAGTCGTCGTCCACGCCGACGCGCTCGAGTCCGAGAACCTCCGCGACCGTTCGCGCCACCGCTCGCTCGACCTCGGTGCCGGGCGCGCGGAACGGCGCGGCGCGAAGCTCGGGCCGCGGCAACGCGGCGCGGTCCAGCTTGCCGACCGGAGTCAGAGGCAGTTCGTCGAGTACCAGCAGGCTGCTCGGCACCATGTACCCGGCGAGCGAGCGAGCGGCGTGCGCCAGCAGGTCGGCGACGACGATCGTGTGGCCGGGCGCGGCGACGACGTAGGCGACCAGCGACACCGCGCCCGAGGCGTCGGTGTGGCCCACGGTGACGGCCGTGCGCACGGTCTCGTGTGCCGCGAGCGCGGCGTCGATCTCGCCGAGTTCGATGCGCAGGCCGCGCACCTTCACCTGCTGATCCGAACGCCCGACATAGCGCAGTGCGCCCGATCGGGTCCAGCGCACCAGGTCACCGGTCCGGTAGAGCCGTCCGCCCGCGGGGCCGTAGGGGTCGGCGACGAACCGGGACGCCGAAAGACCGGGCCGCGCGTGATATCCCCGGGCCAGGCCGGGACCGCGCAGGTACAGCTCACCGGTGACGCCGACCGGCACGGGCCGCAGCCTGCCGTCCAGCACCAGCGCGGACATGCCGTGGATCGGCGTGCCCAGATCGAGGGGATCGCCGGGCCGCAACGCCGCGCTGATCGTCGCGATGACGGTGGTCTCGGTCGGGCCGTAGGTGTTGTGGAACGACCGGCCGGCCGCCCAGTGCCGCACCGCATCCGGGCCGTAGGCCTCGCCTCCGACGGTGAGTTGCCGCAGGCAGCTCAGCTCGGCCTGGTCGAGCGTCGGCAGGACCGCCGGGGTGAGGAACGCGTGCGTCACCCGCCGGTCGCGGATGAGCGCGGTGAGTTCCGCGCCGCCGTAGACGCCCGGGGGCGCGATCACCAGCGCCGCCCCGGCGGACAGGGCCAGCAGCAGTTCGAGCATGGACGCGTCGAAGCTGGGCGAGGCCACGTGCAGGACGCGCGCGTCGGCGGTGACCGCGTACCGGTCCCGCTGCGCGAGGGCGACTCCGGCGAGGCCGCCGTGGGTGGCGACCACGCCCTTGGGCGTGCCGGTGGAGCCGGAGGTGTAGATCATCCAGGCCGGGTTCTCCACCCGCACGGGGCGGATCAGCTCCGCGGCATCGATCGGTGCTCCGCTGTTGCGGCGCATCCGCGCCGCCGTGGACGGCGCGTCCAGCACCAGCCAATCGACGGCACCGGGCAGTGCCGCGCGGCAGGTGGCGATCGTCAGGCCCAGCGCCGCACCGGAATCGGTGAGCATGTGCGCGATCCGCTCGGCCGGATAGGTGGGGTCGACCGGAACGAACACCGCGCCGGTCTTGGCCACCGCCCACACCGCGAGCACGGAGCTGATCGAGCGCGGCACCGCCACGGCCACTACGTCCTCGGCGCCGATTCCGTGTCCGATGAGCATGCGCGCCAACCGCGACGACTGCTCGTCCAGCGTCCGGTAGGTCAGCTGCCGGTCGCTCGCGACCAGCGCGACCGCGTCCGGGTCGAACGCGACCGCGACGGCCATGAGTTCGGCCAGCGTGTGCGGCGGCACCGGCGCGTCGCCCCGGCGGCCGAGCAGGTCGGCGCGCTCGGCGGGCGCCAGCAGGTCGAGCGTGCCGATCGGCGCGTCCGGTCGCGCCGTGAGCGCGCCGAGCAGCCTGCCGAAGCGGCGCAGCACGGCGCGGGCGGTGGCGCGGTCGAACAGATCGGTGGCGTAGTCCAGTTCGACCGCGAGATGACCGTCGGCGTCCGGCTCGGCGGACACGGTGAACTGCCAGTCGAATCGAGCCACCGGCTCGTCGAACTCGACGGCGGTCAGCTCGAGGCCCGGCACGGTGAAGGGACCGGTTCCGGCGTTCAGGTAGCTCAGCGCCACGGTGAACAGCGGATGCCGTGCCTGGGAGCGCTCGACGTCGAGTTCGTCGACCACCCGGTCGAACGGCACGCCCGCGTGCTCGAAGGCGGCGAGATCGACGGCTTTGGTCCGGGCGAGCAGGTCGGCGAAGGAGCGGTCCTGGTCCGGGCGGGTGCGCAGCACCACGGTGTTGACGAACATGCCGACCAGGTCGTCCAGGGCCGCCGTGCCGCGGCCTGCCACCGGAGTGCCGATCGGGATGTCGTCGGAGCCCGACAGGCGAGCCAGCAGGACGGCGAGGGCGGCGTGGACCACCATGAACGGCGTCGCGTCGTGACGGGCGGCCAGTTCGGTGACGCGCGCGGCGACACCGCCGCCGATTCTGGCCCGCACGTTCGCGCCACGCCCGGTCGCGATGGCCGGACGTGGACGGTCGGCGGGCAACTCGAGTTCGTCGGGCAGGTCGCGCAACGTCTCGGACCAATACGGAAGCTGTTGCGCGGCGGCGTTTTCCAGCTCGGCGTCCTGCCAGAGGGCGTAATCGGCGTATTGGGCGGTGAGAGCGGGCCAGACGGGGCGCGTGCCGAGGACCCTGGAGAGATAGGCCGTCAGCAGGTCGCGCAGCAGTGGGCTCATCGAGTAGCCGTCGGCCGCGATGTGGTGCACCACCGCGACCAGTACGTGACTCGTGGCGTGCTCGCGCAGCAGTGTGGCACGCACCGGGACCTCGGCGGTGACATCGAAACCGGCGGTGCGGATTTCGGCGATCCGGTCGTCGACGGCGCGGTCGTCCGGCGCTTCGACCGTCAATCGCACGGCGGCGCTGTCCGGAGGCAGGATCACCTGGTGACCCGCGCCGGTCGCGTCGGCCGGGTACAGCGTGCGCAAGCTCTCGTGCCGCGCCACGACGTCGGCGAACGCGGCCGCCAGGGCGTCGACGTTCAGTTCGCCCTCGATGCGCAGCGCGACCGGGATGTTGTGGGCGGGCGAAGCCGGGTCGAGCCGGTTGAGGAACCACATGCCGCGCTGGACGGGCGCGAGCGGAATCCGTTCCGGCCGTGGCCCGGCCACCAGCGGCACCACCCGCTCGGTCGCGGCGGCGTCCACGGTGAGCAGTTCGGCCAGCGCGCCTACGGTCGGCGCCTCGAACAGCAGCCGCACCGGGACGCGGCGACCGAGCCGGTCGCCGATCCTGGCCAGTACCCGGGTGGCGCTGAGCGAGTTGCCGCCCAAGGCGAAGAAGTGGTCGTCGAGGCCGATCGGGCCGGAGCCCAGCACCGATTCGACGGCGTCGGCCACCACGCGTTCGGCGGGCGTCACCGGGGCGCGGTAGGCGACGCGGTCGAACACCGGTTCCGGCAGCGCCTTCCGGTCCAGCTTGCCGGAGGCGTTGAGCGGGAAGGCGTCCAGCGTGACCAGCGCAGAGGGAAGCATGTACGACGGCAGCGCGGCCGCGGCGGCGCGCAGCACCTCGGCATCCGACAGCGCCGTGCCCGGCTCGGCGGTGAGGTAGCCGACCAGGTGGTCGTCGCCGGTGACGGTGGTGACCACCCGGGCCGCCGCCTGCGCCACCGCGGGCGCTGCCGCGAGGGCGGCCTCGATCTCGCCGAGTTCGACGCGCTGGCCGCGGAACTTCACCTGGAAGTCGGTGCGGCCCAGATACACCAGTTCGGCGGTGTCGCCGCCGGTGTCCCAGCGCACCAGGTCGCCGGTACGGTACATCCGCTGCCCCGGCGCGCCGAACGGGTTGGCCACGAAGCGGTCCGCGGTGAGATCCGGCCTGCCGTGGTAGCCGCGCGCGAGCTGGACGCCCGCGAGATACAGCTCGCCCGCGACACCGGGCAGCGTCGGACGCAGCCGCGAATCCAGCACGTAGACCCGGCTGTTCCATTCCGGGCTGCCGATCGGCAGGACGGTGCGGTCGCTCTCGCCCGTCACGTCGCGGTGGGTGATGCTCACCGCCGCTTCGGTCGGGCCGTACAGGTTGTGCACCCGTGCGGCGCTCACCGCGCCGAACGCCCGCACGGTTTCGGCGGGCAGCGCCTCGCCGATGACGAACACCGTGTGCATCGACTCGAGTGCGGCGCTGTGTCCGGTGGACGCGACGTGCCCGGCGAAGACGCTGAGCATCGACGGCACGAAATCGGTGATGGTGACTCGTCGTTCGGCGATCACCCGGGTGAGGTAGCCCGGGTCGCGGTGGCCGTCCGGTGCGGCCAGCACCAGTGTGGCGCCGACGCGCAGGGGCAGGAAATAGCCCCACAGCGACACGTCGAACGTGGTCGCGGTCTTTTGCAGGTACACGTCGTCGGCGGTGAGGCCGTATCGCGATTGCATCCAGGTCATCTGGTTGACGATCGCCGCGTGTGACACGCTGACGCCCTTGGGTTTTCCGGTGGAGCCGCTGGTGAAGATCACATAGGCCGGGCTGCCGGGGTGGATCGGCGCGGAACGTTCGTCCGCCGCGATGGGCTCGTCGGAGTAGCCGTCCAGCGCGATGGCGTCGACCAGGACGGTGGCGACGGACTCGCCCGCGTCGATCCGGTCGGCCGTCGTGGTGAGCACGGCCACGGGCCGCGCGGTCTCGAGAATGTGCGCGTTGCGCCGCGCGGGGTGGTCGGGGTCGATCGGCACGTACGCGCCGCCCGCTTTGAGCACGGCGTACATCGCGATCACCAGCTCCGGTGAGCGCCGGATCGCCAGCGCGACCAGCGATTCGGGGCCGACGCCCTCCGCGATCAGGTGGCGGGCCAGCCGGTTGGCGCGCCGGTCCAGGGCGCCGTAGGTCACGGTGGCCGGGGGCGTCGCGCTGTCGGGCACGAACACCAGCGCCGGGTCATCGGGCGTCGCGGCGGCCTGCGCCTCGAATTCATCGAGCAGCAGTTCGTCGGCCAGGGCGGTGTGCGCGGAGTCGTTCCACTCGGTGACCACGCGGTGCAGTTCGCCCGTACCGAACAGATCGATGTCGCCGACCACCTGATCCGGGTCGGCGGTGACCGCGGCGAGCAGGCGGACGAAGCGCGCGCCGAAGGTCTCGACGGTGGCGGCGTCGAACAGATCGGTAGCGTAGGTGAACCGCAGCGCGTCGCCGGTGACGGTAAGCTGGAGGTCGAACGGCGTTGTCTCGTAGTCGAATTCGTGCTCGGCCACGGCGACGCCGGCCATGTCCATGGTGACCGGCGCGAGGTTCTGGAAGAACAGCGCGATCTGGAACAGCGGGTGCCGGGCCTGCGAGCGCGGCGGGTCGAGCGCCTCGACCAGGCGCTCGAACGGCACGTCGGCGTGGGCGAAGGCGTCCAGGTCGTGCTCGCGCACCCGGCGCAGCACGGCGGCGAAGGTGGCCGAGCCGGGGACCCGCGCGCGCAACACCAAAGTGTTGACGAACATGCCGACCAGATCGTCCAGCGCCGCGTCACCGCGGCCCGCGACGGGCGCGCCGATCGCGATGTCGTCCGTGCCGGACAGCCTGGCCAGCAGGGTGGCCAGCGCGGCGTGCACGACCATGAACGGTGTGGCCTCGTAGCGCGCGGCCACGGCGGCGATGCCGTCGCCCACCTCGCCGGGCAGCGTCGTGGTCGTGCTCGCCGCGGCGTGCGAGGCGATCGGGGGGCGCGGGCGGTCGGCGGGCAGGTCGAGCTGAGCGGGCAGCGCGCGCAGCGTCTCGCGCCAGTACGCCAGCTGCCGCGCGGCCACCGAGTGCGGGTCGTCCTCGGCGCCGAGCACCTCGCGCTGCCAGAGCGCGTAGTCGGCGTATTGCAGGTCGAGTTCGGTCCAGACCGGGGCGGTGCGTGTCGCGCGGGCCGCGTAGGCGGCGGCCAGATCGCGGGCCAGCGGGCCCATCGAGAAGCCGTCGGCCGCGATGTGGTGCACCACCAGGGCCAGCAGGTGATCGCGGTCGGACCGGGTCACCAAGCCGATGCGCAGCGGCACCTCGGCGGTCAGGTCGAACGGGGCGGCGACGAACTCCCGCAGCGCGCCCGCCGCCTCGAGCATCTGGATCGACGGAACGTGGGTGGCGTCGAGAATGCGCTGGTAGCCGATGCCTTCGTGGTCGGGGTACACGGTGCGCAGGGTTTCGTGCCTGCCGACCAGGTCGCCGACGGCGGCGGCGAGGGTGTCCGGGTCCAGATAGCCCGTGAGGCGGACCACCACCGCGATGTTGTGCACGGTCTCGGCGGGATCGAAGCGGTTGAGGAACCACATGCGCTGCTGCGCCGGCGAGAGCGGTACGCGTTCCGGACGCGGCCGCGGCGCGAGCGCGGGCTTGGCGCCCGTGCCCGCGAGCCGTTCGGCCCGTGCGGCCAGCGCGGTCACGGTCGGCGCCTCCAACAGCAGGCGCACCGGGATCTCGGCGTCCAGTTCGGCGCCCAGTCGGGCGGCGACCCGGGTGGCGATCAGCGAGTTGCCGCCGAGGGCGAAGAAGTCGTCGTCCGCGCCGACGCGCTCGACGCCGAGCAGCGCCGCGACGATCCGCGCGACGGTCGCCTCGACGCGGGTGGCCGGAGCCCGGTAGCCCGCGGTCGCGAACTCCGGCGCGGGCAGTGCGGCCCGGTCCAGCTTGCCCGAGGCGTTGACCGGGAACCGCTCGAGGACGACGAACGCCGTGGGCACCGCATACGCGGGCAGTTCGGCGCTCAGCGCGGCGCGCACATGCTCGGTGACGAGCTCGCGGCGGCCCGACGCGACCAGGTAGGCGACCAGCTGATCGCCCAACCGCTCGTCCGAACGCACCAGCACCACCGCCTGCGCGACCGCGTCCAGCGCCAGCAGCGCCGATTCGACCTCGCCCGGCTCGATGCGCAGACCGCGCAGTTTCACCTGGAAGTCCGTCCGACCCAGGTACTCGAGTTCACCGTCCGGCCGCCAGGCCACGAGGTCGCCCGTGCGGTACATCCGCGCCCCGGCGGGCCCGAACGGACCGGCCACGAACCGATCGGCGGTCAGTTCGGGGCGCGCCACGTAACCCTGCGCCAGCTGTGCGCCTGCCAGGTACAGTTCCCCCGGCACGCCGACGGGCACCGGCCGCAGCCGGGCGTCCAGCACCAGCAAGCGGGTGTTGGCCACCGGCCTGCCGATCGGCACGGACACCAGGTCCTCGTCGGTCACCTCGTGATAGGTGACGTCGACAGCGGCCTCGGTGGGGCCGTAAAGGTTGTGCACCCGCGCTCCGATCAGCTCTCGCGCCCGCTGCGCGGTAACCGCGGGCAATGCCTCGCCCGATGCGAAGACGCTGCGCAGCGTAATGCACTCACCCGTGCGTGGCTCCGCCAGGAAAACCCCCAGCGTGGAGGGTACAAAGTGCACCGTCGTGACGCGCTGCTCGACGATCACGCGAGCCAGATGGGCCGGGTCGCGATGACCATCTGGACGAGTGACCACCAGCCGGGCACCGAAAGCCAAGGGCCAGAAAAACTCCCAGACGGAAACATCGAAGGTGGCGGGGGTCTTTTGCAGCACCACGTCGTCGGCGGCCAGCGGATAAGCCGACTGCATCCATGTGAGGCGATTCACGATCGCCGCGTGGGTGACCGCGACGCCCTTCGGGCGTCCGGTCGATCCCGAGGTGAAGATCACATAAGCGGTGTGCCCGGGCGCGGGTGACCCGAGCCGGTCGAGGGCGGTCAGCGGAGCGGTGGAGTAGCCGGTCAGGTCGAGCCGGTCGATCCGGACCTGTCGTGCCGCGCCCGCGTCCAGATCGAGGCCAGAGGTGAGCACGCACACCGGCCGTGCGGTCGACAGCACGTATTCCAGCCGCTCGGCCGGATGGTCGGGGTCGAGCGGGACGTACGCGCCGCCCGCGAGGGTGACCGCGTAGATGCCGAGCACCAGGTCCAGCGACCGGCGCATGCCGAGCGCGACCGGGGTGCCGGGGCCGACGCCCTGCCCGGCCAGCCAGCGCGCCAGCTGTCGCGCCCGTCCGGCGAACTCGGCGTACGTGAGCGTCGCGTAGCTACTCATGTGGGGGTGGTGGTCGGGCGACGAGTGGGCCATGGTGTGCCCCTCGACCGTGACCGCGGGCGCGTCCGGGGTCCTGGCCACCTGCGCCTCGAACAGCGAGACCAGCGTGGCCGCCGGGTCGACGGCGGCGGCGGTGTCGTTCCATCGGTCGAGCACCAGCGCCCGCTCGGCGTCGTCCAGGAGTTCGATGTCGCCGACCCGCACCGAAGGATCGGCCACCGCGGCCCGCAGCACCCGCGTGAAGCGAGCCCCGAACGTCTCGACGGTGGTCCGGTCGAACAGGTCCGTGGCGTACCGCAGCACGCCGCGCAGCGCGTTACCGGTCTCCGCGCGGTGCTCGGTCAATTCCACGGCCAAGTCGAACTGGGCGACGCGATTGTCCAGCGGATAGGCCGACACGGTGAGACCGGGCAGGCGCAGCACGGTGTCGTCGTGCTGCTCGAAGGTGAGCAGCGTCTGCACGATCGGCGAATGCGCCTGCGAGCGGACCGGGTTCAGCTCCTCGACCAGGCGCTCGAAGGGAAGGTCGGCGTGGGCGAAGGCCCGCACATCGGCCTCGCGCACGCGAGCGAGCAGTTCGGCGAAGGACGCGTCCGCCGCGATCGGCGTGCGCAGTACGAGGGTGTTGACGAACATGCCGACCAGGTCGTCCAGCGCTTGTTCGCCGCGTCCCGCGACCGGGGTGCCGATGGCGACGTCGTCCACTCCGGCGAGCCGCGCGAGCAGCGCGGCGTAGGCGGCGTGCAGCACCATGAACATCGAGACCCCGCGCCGCCGGGCGAGTTCGGCGATCGAGCCGGTGAGGTCGGCGGGGATCGCGAACTCGACGGTGGCGCCGCGCCCGGAGGCCACCGCCGGGCGGGGGCGGTCGGCGGGCAGCTCCAGCACCGGCGGGAGTCCGTCGAGCTCGGTCCGCCAGTAGGCGATCTGGGTCGACAGCGCCGAGTCCGGATCGTCCGCGGAACCCAGCGCGGCGCGCTGCCAGAGGGTGAAGTCGGCGTATTGCACGGGCAGCGGACGCCACGACGGCGTCTCCCCTGCTGCGCGCGCGGTGTAGGCCGTCATGAGGTCGCGGGCCAGCGGGGCGGTGGAGACGCCGTCGGCGGCGATGTGGTGGACCACGACGGCGAGCAGGTGATCGTCCGGCTCGACGCGGAACAGGCTCGCCCGAACCGGGATACGTGCGCACAGGTCGAAACTCTCGGCGGTCACCGCGAGTACCGCGCCACGCAGGTCCGGTTCGGTCACCTCGATCGGGTGCAGCGGCAGCTCGGGCACATCCGCGCCGCTGAGCACCACTTGGGTCGGGCCGTCGGCATCCGCGGGGAAGACGGTGCGCAGCGATTCGTGCCGATCGATCACGTCGCGCACGGCAGCCCGCAACGCCGCCCCGTCCAGCGCACCGGTGAGCCGGATGGTGATCGGGATGTGGTACACCGCCGAATCCGGATCGAGCCGGTGCAGCAGCCACATGCGGGTCTGTGCCAGCGACAACGGGATTCGCGCGGGACGCTCGGCCGGGGCGAGCGCGGGCCCGGCGGTGTCCGGGCGCTCCGACCGGGCGACCCGCGACGCCAGCCCCGCCACGCTCGGCGTCTCGAACACCTCGCGCACGGTCAGCGCGCACCCGAAGGCGGCGTTGACCCTGGCGACCAGCCGCATGGCCAGCAGCGAATTGCCGCCGCGGGCGAAGAAGTCGTCGTCCGCGCCGATCCGCGCCGCACCGGTCAGGTCGGCGACCAGCGTGGCGAGCACCGCCTCGGTCCCCTCCCGCGGCGCACGGAACTCCCCTGCGGCGGAGGAGAGTTCGACGGCGGGCAGCGCCGACCGGTCGAGCTTGCCCACGGTGGTCAACGGCATCTCGTGGAGCACGACGACATGGGTGGGCACCATGTACGCGGGCAGCTGGGCGCGCGCCTCGTCGAGCACCGCCTCCGGCGCCACGTCCGCCCCGGTGACGTAACCGATCAGGCATTCCTGTCCCGCGCTGTCGCGGGCCACGCGCACCGCCGCGTTCGTCACGCCGGTCGCGGCGGCGAGCACCGCCTCGATCTCGCCCAGCTCGATCCGCTGGCCGCGCAACTTGACCTGGAAGTCGTTGCGGCCCAGATACACCAGATCGCCGTCGCGGTTCCAGCGCACCAGGTCACCGGTCCGGTACATCGTGTGGCCGGGCACCCCGAACGGGTCGGCGACGAATCGTTCGGCGGTCAGCCCCGGTCGGGCGTGATACCCGCGCGCCAGTTGGTCGCCCGCGAGATACAGCTCTCCGGTGACGCCGATCGGCACCGGGCGCAACCGGGCGTCCAGCACGTAGGCCCTGGTGTTCCAGCACGGGCGGCCGATGGCCACGTCCCGACCGGCTCCGGCGTCGGCGTCGGTGAACTCGTGGTAGATCGCCGAGATCGCCGCCTCGGTGGGGCCGTAGGCGTTGTGCACCGCGCCGTCGAAGCTGCCGCGCAGCGCGGCGAGCAGGTCCGGGGTGAGCGCTTCGCCGCCGCAGTGCAGGTGCCGGAACGACCGCAGCGCGTCGCCCATGCCCTCGCCGAGCAGCGCGGCCAGCACCGAGGGCACGTACTCGGCGATGGTGATGCGGTGTTCGCGCAACAGGTTCGCGAAGTAGCTCAGGTCCAGGTGCCCGCCGGGGCGGGCGATCACCAGCGGCGCGCCGACGGCGATCGGCAGGAAGCATTCCCACACCGACACGTCGAAGGTCAGCGGCGCGCGTTGCAGGATGCGGTCGGACGCGGTCACCCGGTAGCGGAATTCCAGCCACCGCAGCTGGTTCATGATCGCGCGGTGCGTGACGGCCACGCCCTTCGGCCGCCCGGTGGAGCCGGAGGTGAACAGCACGTAGGCGGTGTTGTCCGGTCGCAGCGCGGCGACGCGCTCGGCATCCGCGACCGGGCCGTCGGCGACGCCGTCGAGGTCGAGATCGGCGAGATCGAGGACGGCCACACCGTCCAGTGCGGGCAGCGTCGCGCCGCCCGCGATCAGCACCAGCCGCGGCGCGGCGCTTCCGACGATCTGCCCCAGGCGTTCAGCCGGGTGCGCCGGATCGATCGGCAGGTACGCAGCGCCCGCGCGCACGATCGCGTACATCGCCACGAGCATGTCGATCGAGCGTGCGGCGGCCAGGCCGACGATGTCCTCCGGCCCCACAGCCGCCTCGATCAGTCTGCGGGCCAGCCGGTTCACCCGGGAGGCGAACTCGGCGTAGGTCACCGCCGCGTCCTCGAAGCGCACGCCGACGCGATCGGGCGTGGCGGCGACGCGGGCGGTGAGCAGGTCGTCCAGCGTCTCGGCGGGCAGCGCGTGCGCGGTGGCGTTGCGGTCCGACAGCAGCATGCCGCGTTCGGCATGCGACATCAGCTCGACCGCGCCGACCGGGATGCGGGCGTCGCGCACCATCGCGCGCAGCACGCGTTCGAAGGCGGCGAGGAATCCGGCGACGGTCGGTTCGTCGAACAGGTCGAGCGCGTAGTGCAGGTGCGCGTCGATGCCGTCCGGCGCGCCGTCTGCGGTGTAGCGGTCGGTGAACGTCCAGTCCAGGTCGAGCTGGATCGGCGCCGCGCCCACCTCGAGCGCGGCGATGGCCAGCCGGTGCAGCCGGAACTCCGGCGCGGCCTGGTTCTGCAAGGTAAGCGCGACCTGGTACAGCGGGGCGTGCGCCTGCGAGCGGACCGGGTTCAGCGCCTCGACCAACTGCTCGAACGGCACCGCCGCGTGGTCGAAGGCGGCCAGGTCGGCCGCGCGCACGGACGCCAGCAGTTCGCCCAGGGTCGCGTCCTGGCGGACCTCGATGCGCAGCACCAGCGTGTTGACGAACATGCCGACCAGCTCGTCCAGCGCTTCCTCGCCGCGCCCTGCGACCGGCGCGCCGATCACGACATCCGCGCCCGCGCCGTAGCGGCTCAGCAGCACGGCCAGCGCGGTGTGCAGCACCATGAACGGCGTCACCCGGTGCGCGGCGGCCAGGTCGTGGATCCGCTCGTGCAGGGCGGCGTCCAGCCGGCCGGTCAGCGCGCCGCCCCGGTTGGTGGCCACCGCGGGACGCGGCCGGTCGGACGGGAGCGTCAGCACCTCGGGCAGCCCGGCCAGCCGATCGGTCCAGTAGGCCAACTGGCGCGACAGCACCGAGGCCGGGTCGTCGGCAGAGCCGAGCGCGGCGCGCTGCCAGATCGCGAAGTCGGCGTACTGCACCGGCAGGGAACTCGGCGTTGGCGCCGTGCCCGCGCACCGTGCGACGTAAGCGTTGGCCAGGTCCCTGGTGAGTGGCGCGAAAGACCAACCGTCCGCGGCGATGTGATGCACGACGAACAGCAGGATGTGGACCTGCTGCGCGTCCGCCCGGTCGTCCTCGACGCGCAGCAGGCGGACGCGCAGCGGCACCTCGGCGGTGACGTCGAACCCCGTGCGCGCGGCCGCGGCGACGAGTTCGGGCACCTGCTGCGCGGGAACCGGCCGTGTGACCGGTTCGACCAGTTTCGTCCCGGCGGGAAGCACCAATTGGGTCGCGCCGTCGTCGTGTTCGGGATAGATCGTGCGCAGCGTCTCGTGCCGGGCGATCACGTCGGCGATCGCCGCCTCCAACGCGGGCACGTTCAGCGCCCCGGTGAGGCGCAGCGCGAACGGGATGTTGTACGCGCCGCTGGTGGTGTCGAACCGATTCAGGAACCACATGCGCTGCTGGGCGATCGACAACGGGATCGGGCCGCCGCGCTCCTGCGGCGTGAGCGGCGGCAGCGCTACCGCAGCGGTCTCGACCGGGCCGTCCACGGTGATCCGCCGCGCCAGCGCCCGCACCGTGGGCGCGTCGAAGATCGTGCGCACCGCCACCTCGGCGCCGGTGGCCTTGCCCAGCCGCGCGGCCAGCTGGGTGGCGCTGAGGGAGTTGCCGCCGAGGGTGAAGAAATCGTCCTCGGCGCCTACCTCGGTCACCCCGAGCAGGGCTTCGAAGGTCTCGGCGACAAGCGTTTCCGTCGCGCCGCTCGGGGGCAGGAAGGTCGCGGGCGCGAGCACGGGCGCGGGCAGCGCGGATCGGTCCAGCTTCCCGGAGGCGTTCACCGGCAACCGGTCCAGCACCACGAACGCCTGCGGCACCATATAGCCGGGAAGCCGCTGGGCCACCGCGTCGCGCACCGTCGCGATCTCGAACGGTGCGTCCGTCACGAGGTAGGCGACCAGCTGCTCGCCCGTGCCGCGATCGTCGCGCACCAGAACGGCGGCCTGAGTCACGGCGGGCGTCGCGAGCAGCGCCGACTCGATCTCGCCGAGTTCGATGCGCAGGCCGCGGAGCTTGACCTGGGAATCGGTGCGACCGAGGAACTCCAGCTCGCCCGCGCGGGTCCACCGCACCAGATCGCCGGTGCGGTACATCCGTTCGCCGGGCGGGCCGAACGGGTCGGCGACGAACCGGTCACCGGTGCGGCCGGGACTGCCCAGATAGCCGCGCGCCAGCTGGACACCCGCGAGATACAGTTCGCCGGGCACACCCTCCGGCACCGGCCGCAGCCGCGCGTCGAGTACATACGTCCGGGTGTTCCAGATCGGCTTGCCCATCGGCACGGACTCGAAGTCGGTATCGCACACCGCGTGGAAGGTCACCTCCACCGCGGCCTCGGTGGGTCCGTAGCCGTTGTGCACCCGCGCACCGGTGAGTTCGCGCATCCGGTGGGCGACGCCGACCGGCAGCGCCTCACCGGAGCAGAACACCTCGCGCAGCGAAGGCGCGTCGAACTCGCCCGCGACGAAGACGGCCAGCATGGACGGCACGAAGTGCGCCGCGGTGACGCCCTCGGCACGGATGAGGCGCGCCAGGTACGCCGGGTCGCGATGCCCGTCCGGCCGCGCCAGCACCATGCGCGCACCGACCTGCAACGGCCAGAAGAACTCCGGCACCGACACGTCGAAGGTGGCGGGCGTCTTCTGCAACAGGACATCCCCCGGGCCGAGCGCGACGTACGCCGACTGCATCCAGCGCAGCCGGTTGACGATGCCGCGATGGCTCATGGCCACGCCCTTCGGCGTGCCCGTGGAGCCGGAGGTGAACAGTACGTAGGCGGTGTTTTGCGGGCGCAGCGCGGCGCGCCGGTCGGCGTCGGTGAGCGGGGTGTCCGGGTAGCCCGACAGGTCCAGCCGATCGATCCGCGTTTCGGGCAGGCCGCAATTCAGGTCCGCGCCCGCGGTCAGCACGCACACCGGCGCGGCCGTTTCGAGGATGTGCGCGGTGCGCTCGGCCGGATGGTCGGGGTCGATCGGCAGGTAGCCGCCGCCCGCCGCGACCACCGCGTACATGCCGACCACCAGGTCGACGGAACGGCGCATGCCCAGCGCCACCAGCGTTTCCGGGCCGACGCCCCGGCTGACGAGCCACCGCGCCAAGCGGTTGACCCGCCCGGCGAACTCGGCGTACGTCAATGTCGAGCAGTGGTGGTCCGACGACGAGTCGGCCGATGTCGTCACCTCGAAGGTGATCGCCGCGGCGTCCGGTGTGCGTTCGACTTGCGCGGCGAACAGCGAGACGAGCGTGCCGGATTCGGGCAGCGGATGCGCGGTGGCGTTCCATTCCCGCAGCACCCGCGCGCGCTCGGCGTCCGACAACAGTTCGATGTCACCGATGCGCGCCCCGGGATCGGCCGTGGCGGCGGCGAGCATGCGCCGGAACCGATCGGCATAGGACTCGGCCGTCACGGCGTCGAACAGGTCGGTGGCGTAGCGCAGGGTGGCGGACAGCTCCGCCGATTCCGCCCGCTCCGTCACCACCAGGTGCAGATCGAACTTCGCACCGTTGTCGGGAATCTCGACCGGGCGCACCGACAGCCACGGCACCTCCATGGCCTGTCCGTCGAAGGCGGGCGTCGCGGCCTCGAAGCTGAACATCACCTGGAACAGCGGGTGCGCACCGGCGGAGCGATCCACGGCCATGGCGTCCACCAACCGCTCGAACGGCAGATCGGCGTTGGCGAACGCGGCCAGGTCGGCGTCGCGGACCTCGGAGAGCAGCCCGGCGAACGAGGCGTCGGCGGCGACCCGCGTGCGCAGTGCGAGGGTGTTGACGAACATGCCGACGAGGGCGTCCAAGGCCCGCTCGCCGCGCCCGCCGACGGGCGAGCCGATCACGATGTCGGCGCTGCCGCTCATCCTGGCCAAGGTGGCGGCGAAGGCCGCGTGCAGTGTCATGAACAGTGTCGCGCCGCTGCGCCGGGCGAGCGCGCGCAGGCCCGCGGCCACCTCGGGCTCGATCACGAAATCGACGGCCGCTCCCTCGTGCGACGCGACCGCGGGGCGTGGCCGATCGGCCGGGAGCGGCAGTTGCGCCTGCGCGCCGTCCAGCACGTCGCGCCAGAAGCGCAACTGCTGGTAGGCGAGTTCGCCGGGGACGTCCTCGGCGCCGAGGAGCTCGCGGTGCCAGAGGCTGTAGTCGGCGTACTGCACGGTCAGCTCGTCCCAGTCCGGCCGCAGGCCGGTCAGGCACGCGAGGTAGGCCCGGACCAGATCGGTGACCAGCGGCGCCATCGACAGGGCGTCGGCGGCGATGTGATGGACGACGAACACCAGCACGTATTCGTCGCCGGTGACGCCGCGCGCCTCGTCCACCCGGTCGACGGCCAGCAGCGCGACCCGGCACGGCAGTTCGGCGGTGACGTCGAACCCGGCGCGGACGATGCCGATCACGGCGTCGCGCACCGCGGAGCGGTCGATCGGCACCGGATGCAGGCTCAAGCCGATGTCGGCCGCGTCGAGGACGGATTGGTAGGGGCCGCCGTCGGTTTCGGGGTAGGTGGTGCGCAGCGTCTCGTGCCTGGTGAGCACGTCGAGCACGGCGCGCTCCAGCGCGGTCACGTCCAGGCGACCGGTCAGCCGCAGCACGATCGGCAGGTTGTAGACGCTGTCGACACCGTCCTGACTCTCGACGCGGTTGAGGAACCACAGTCGCTGCTGCGCGGGCGAGAGCGGCACCCGTTCGGGCCGCTCCCGGCGGACCAGCGCGAGCCGCTGGGCTCCCTCCGCGCCGAGCCGTCCGACGGCGGCGGCGAACCCCTCCACCGTTGGCGCGTCGAACAGCGCGCGCACCGGCACGCGCACGCCCGCGGCCTCGCCCGTGCGGGCGGTGACCTGGGTGGCGTCCAGTGAGCTGCCGCCGAGGGCGAAGAAATCGTCGTCCAGCCCGACTCGCTCGGCTCCAAGCACCTCCGCGAACACCGCGGCGACCAGCCGCTGCGCGGCGTCTACGGGCGGACGGAAGCGCTCGGCGGTGGGCACCGGGGCCTGCAGTGCCGCGCGATCGAGCTTGCCGCTGGTGTTCACGGGGAATTCGTCCAGTTCGACCAGTGTGGTCGGCACCATGTAAGCGGGAAGCCGCTGAGCGACAGCGGCTTTCACCGCGTCGAGGTCGGCTGTCGCGCCGGGCGCCGCGATCACGTAACCCGCCAGGAAGTCACCCGCCGGTCCGGTGACCAGCCGTGCCGCGGCCTGCCCGACCTCGGGTACCGCCAGCAACGCGGTCTCGATCTCGGCGAGCTCGACGCGCTGGCCGCGGAATTTCACCTGGAAGTCGGTGCGGCCCAGATAGATCAGTTCGCCGTCGCCGCTCCAGCGCACCAGGTCTCCGGTGCGGTACATGCGCGCGCCCGGCGCGCCGAACGGGTTCGCGACGAAACGATCGGCGGTGAGGTCGACGCGGCCGTGATAGCCCCGCGCCAGCTGCGCACCCGCAAGATACAGCTCGCCCGGCACGCCGATCGGCACGGGCCGCAACCGTCCGTCGAGCACGTAGACCTGCGCGTTCCACTCCGGCTCGCCGATCGGCACGTACGGCGTGTCGGCGTCGGTGACCTCGCGGTTGGTGATGGACACCGCCGCCTCGGTGGGGCCGTAGAGGTTGTGCAGGCCCGCGTCGCACACCTGCCGGAACGCCGCGACGGTGTGCGGAGGCAGCGCCTCGCCGATGACGAACACCTCGCGCAGCGAGTCCAGTTCGCCCGGCTGCGCGTGCGCGGCGAACACCGCGAGCATCGACGGCACGAAATCGGTGAGCGTGACCTGGTGGTGGGCAATGGTTTCGGCGAGGTAGCGCGGATCGCGGTGCCCGTCCGCCGCCGCGAGCAACAGGGTGGCGCCCGCGCGCAGCGGCAGGAAGTATCCCCACAGCGAGACGTCGAAGGTGCTCGCGGTCTTCTGCAAGTAGACATCGCCGGCCCGCGGACGGTACTCCGCGTGCATCCAGGCCAGCTGGTTGGCGATGGCCTGATGGCTGACCGCCACGCCTTTCGGCTTGCCGGTGGACCCGGAGGTGAAGATCACGTAGGCCGGGTGCTGCGGATGCAGCACGCCGCGGCGTTCACGGTCGCCGATCTTGCCGGAGGGGTAGGCGGAGAGATCGAGTTCGTCCAGGTGATACACCGGCGCGGAAGCGGTCTCCCCATCGAATCCGGCCGCCCGGCTGGTCAGGATCGCGTGCGGGCGCGCGGTGTCGAGGATGTGACCGACGCGTTCGGCCGGATGCGCCGGATCCACCGGGACGTACGCACCGCCCGCCCGCGCCACCGCGTACATGGCCACGACCAGCTCGATCGAGCGCGGCAGGGCCAGCACGACCAGCGCCTCCGGGCCGACGCCGATCCCGATGAGCATCCTGGCCAGCCGGTCGGCCCGGTCCGACAGCTCGGTGTAGCTCAGCCGCTCGGTACCGGCGACCAGCGCGACGGCATCCGGCGTGCGGCGTACCTGCGCGTCGAAGCCCTCGTGCAGGAAACGGTCCGGCACTCTGTGCCCGCTGGCGTTCCAGCTCGCGGTGACGTAGTCCAGTTCGCCCGCGTCGAGCAGCGGGAGATCCCCGACCGGGGCGTCCGGGTCATCCACCGCCGCACGCAGCAGCCGGACGAATTTCGCCGCGAACTCTCGAACGGTCGTCGCGTCGAACAAGTCGGTGGCGTAGGTGAATTCGGCGCGATATCCGTCGGCGGCGTCGGAAACCGTGAGCTGCAGATCGAACTTCGCGAAACCGGCATCGAAGTCGACCGGCTCGACGTCCAGACCGGGCATGGCCAGCGCGATCGAACCGACGTTCTGCATGAACAACGCGACCTGGAACAGCGGGTGGCGCGCGGTCGACCGCGCCGGATTCAGCGCGTCCACCAATTGCTCGAACGGGATGTCGGCGTGCGCGAAGGCACGCAGGTCGCGATCGGCGGCATACGCGAGGAACTCGGCGAAGCTGCGCGCGCCGTCCACTTCGGTGCGCAGCACGAGCGTGTTGACGAACATGCCGACCAGATCGTCCAGCGCGGCGTCGCCCCGGCCCGCGACCGGCGTGCCGATCGCGATGTCGGCGGTGCCCGACAGCCGGGCCAGCAGGGCCGCCAGCGCGGCGTGCAGCACCATGAACGGCGTGGCGCGAACGCGCGCCGCGACCGTCTCGACGTCGGCGCGCAGGGTGGCGTCGAGGGCGAACTCGTAGGTCGCGCCCTGATAGGAGGTCGCGGGCGGGCGCGGCCGATCCGCGGGCAGCTCCAATTGCGCGGGGAGATCGGCCAATTCGGCGCGCCAGAAGGCGAGCTGGCGCGCGGCCACGGAGTCCGCGTCGGTCTCCGCGCCGAGCACCCGCTGCTGCCAGAGCGCGTAATCGGCGTACTGCACCGGCAGCGGAGCCCACTCCGGCGCCCGGCCCTCGCGCCGCGCGGCATAGGCGGTGGTCAGGTCGCGCATCAGCGGCCCGAGCGAGAAACCGTCGGCCGCGATGTGGTGGACGACGAGCACCAGCGTGTGGTCCTCGGGCCCGCAGCGCAGCAGGCGCACCCGCACCGGGATCTCCTCGGCGACGTCGAAGCCCTGCCCCGCCGCCCGGCGGATCGCCGCGACCAGCCGGTCCTGCGGCACGTCGGCGGGCGTCAGGTCGAACACCGCGTGCACCCGCCGCACCGATTGCGCGGGCCCGTCAGCGGTCTGCGGATAGACGGTGCGCAGCACTTCGTGCCTGGCCACCAGATCGGTGATCGCCGCCGACAGCGCGGAGACCTCCAGCGGGCCGCGCAGGCGCAACGCGACCGGGATGTTGTCCACGGCGGCGACGCCCAGGTCACGGGCCTGCTCGATGTCGGCGTCGAACCGGTTGAGGAACCACATGCGCCGCTGCGCGGGCGAGAGCGGAATGTGCTCCGGGCGCGGGCCCGCCACCAGCGGCGGGCGCGCCGGGCCGGGACGCGACAGCGCGGCCACCGCGGCCACGGTGGGGCGGTCGAAGAAGTCGCGCACGTCGACGGTGGCGCCGAGGGCCGCGGCGATCCGGGCGATGGCGCGGGTGGCGAGCAGCGAATTGCCGCCGAGCGCGAAGAAATCGTCGTCGGCGCCCACCCGTGGCAGGCCGAGCAGCTCGGCGAAGACCGCGGCTACCGCCACCTGCGCCTCGGTCTCCGGTGCCCGATAGGACGGTGCGCCGGAACCGAATTCCGGCTCCGGCAACGCCCGGCGGTCCAGCTTCCCGTTGGCGTTCAGCGGCATGGCGTCCAGCGGGATCAGCAGGGTGGGCACCATGTACTCGGGCAGCTCGCGCCGGACGTGCTCGAGCACACCGGCGGCGTCGATCGAGTCACCGACGACATAACCGACCAGATGATCACCGCCGGCCTGGCGGTGCAGCGTCACCGCCGCCTGGGCCACCGTCGGATGACGCGACAGCGCCGCCTCGACCTCGCCGAGTTCGATCCGCAGGCCGCGCAACTTCACCTGGAAGTCGCTGCGGCCCAGGTATTCCAGTTCGTCCGGGCCGCCCTCCGCGCCGGGCGCCCAGCGCACCAGGTCGCCGGTGCGGTACATCCGCTCCCCCGCCGGGCCCTCCGGGTTGGCGACGAATCGCTCGGCGGTCAGGCCTGGGCGGGCCACATAGCCGCGGGCCAGTTGCACGCCCGCCAGGTACAGCTCGCCGACGACGCCGCGTGCCACCGGGCGCAGGCTGTCGTCGAGCACCAGCAACTCCGTGTCGTCGGCCGCGACGCCGATCGGCACCCCGGCCACGTCCGCGCCGGTCACCTCGTGCGCGGTCACGTCGACGGCGGCCTCGGTGGGCCCGTACAGGTTGTGCAGGGTCGCGCCGCAGATGTCGCGGAACGCCGCGGCGGTGGCGGCCGGGAGCGCCTCCCCCGAGGCGAAGACCAGCCGCAGCGAGTCCACCGCGGCCGCGCGCGGCTCGGCGACGAAGACCGCGAGCATGGACGGCACGAAATGCGCCACCGTGACGGCGCGCTCGCCGATCACGCGCGCCAAGTAGGCCGGGTCGCGATGACCGTCCGGCTCCGCGACGACCAACCGGGCGCCGACCTGCAACGGCCAGAAGAACTCCCACACCGACACGTCGAAGGTGAACGGCGTCTTCTGCAACACCACGTCGTCGGCGCGCAGCCGGTACATCCGCTGCCGCCAGCGCAGATTCGCCACGATCGAGCGATGCGACACGGCTACGCCCTTCGGCCTGCCGGTCGAGCCGGAGGTGAAGATCACGTAGGCGGTGTCGTCGGCCGACCGGGTGACCACGGGGGCCTGCGGTGCGGGCGGGCCCGCGAATTCGTCGATCCGCAGCGTCTCGACCGGACGCCCGAACTCGGGTTCGTCGTGCGTAGTGGTCAGCACGAGCACCGGATCGGCGACCGCGAGCACGTAGGCGATGCGGTCGGCCGGATGATCCGGGTCGACCGGCACGTACGCACCGCCCGCCTTCAGGATCGCGTACATGCCGACCAGCAGGTCGATCGAGCGCCGAACCGCCAAGCCCACCAGCGTGTCCGGCCGGACGCCGCGTCCGATCAAGTGCTGGGCCAGCGCGTTGACCCGGCCGTCGAATTCGGCGTACGTCAGGGTGACGCCCGCGTAGTCGAGCGCGATCGCGTCCGGGGTGCGGCGTGCCTGCTCCTCGAACAGGCTCACCAGCGTCTCGACCGGTGCGGCGGCAGTGGTCGGGGCATCGGGCACGGCGGCGAGCGCGTCCGCGAGCAGTGCGTCCAGCACCGCGCCGAGCGCGCCGTCACCGGACTCCAGCAGCGCGGGCAGCCGGCCGGAGACCACCACGGGGACAAGTGCGTCCGCGCTCATGATCTCCGACAGCGCCGCGAGTTCCGCGGCCAGCGCCGCGTAGGTGACGGTGACCTCGCCGTGGCGCAGCGCCACCCGGTGCGGCTCCCGTCCGGCGACGGTCGCGATGAGGCCGGGCAGGTCGTCGATGCCGTAGGCGCGGCGGACGGCGTCTGCGTGGGTCATCAGCGGTTTCCTTCCGAATCGAGAGCCTGCGCCGAGTCGGCGAGCAGCGCCTCGGCGGTGGCGGCCAGGGTTCGCAGCAAGGCCGTCAGGCCACTGCCACCGAGTTCGGCGAGCAGGCCGGGCACCAGCCCGGCGAGCGAGACGTGGATGAGGGCTTCGGGTTTGGCCGTCGCGCCCATCGCCCTGGCGACGGTCGCGAGCTTCGCGTCGAGTTCGCCGAAGCGGACCCACCGATCGCCGTGCTCGAACGCTGGTGCGCCGGGCGCGGCCTGCGCCGCACGAGCGATCAGAGCGGGCAGATCCGTCGCGGTCGGCCTCGGCCGTCGTTCGTGCGCGGACCGGATGTCTATCGCGCGAACGATCACCGCCGGATCCGCGGCCACTGTTTCCAGCACGCGCAGCAACCGGTCGCCGAACTCCCGCGCGGTCGGCTCGTCGAAGATGTCCGTCGCGTATCCGACGCGCAGTTCCAGACCGGCGCCGGGCCGCTCCAGCACGGTGACCTGTAGATCGAATTTCGCCTCCGTCGAGGCGAGATCGACCGCCTCGACCGCGAGTCCGGGCAGCTCCACGGCGGCCTGCGGCATGTTCTGGAAGGTGAGCAGCACTTGGCACAGCGGCGCATGCGAGCCGGAACGGGTGACGCCCAGCGCATCGACCACCTGATCGAACGGGACGTCGGCATGTGAGAGCGCCGCCAGATCGCGCCGGGTGGCCTGCCGCAGCAGTTCGCCGAAGCTCGTGCGCGGGTCGACCTCGGTGCGCAACGCCACGGTGTTGACGAACATGCCGACCAGCTCGTCCAGTTCGCGGACGCCGCGCCCGGCCACCGGAACGCCCACCGTGACGTCCCCCGCTCCGGACAGCTTCGCCAGCAGCACCGCGAGCGCGCTGTGCACCAGGGTGAACAGCGTGCCGCCGTGTTCGCGGGCCAGTCGCTCCAGCCGGACGGTGCGCTCGGCGCCGATCTCGCGGACGACGGTAGCGCCCCGCATGTCCCGGCGCGCCGGGCGCGGGCGGTCGGTGGGCAGGGACAGCGATTCCGGCGCTGCGGCCAATTCGGTTCGCCAGAAGGCGAGTTGGCGGGCCACCAGGCTGTCCGGATCCGCGGGATCGCCGAGCAACTCGTGCTGCCAGGCGCTGTAGTCGCGGTACCGGATCGCCGGTGGGACCCACTCCGGCGCGTGACCGGCGGATCTGGCCAGGTAGGCGCGCACCAGGTCGGCGGTCAACGGCGCGATCGAATACCCGTCCGCGCCGATGTGGTGCAGCACGACGACCAGGAGGTGTTCGTCGGCGGCGGTGGCGAACAGCGCGGCGCGCACGGGCGGCGCGGCGGCGAGATCGAATCCGAGGGAGACGAATTCCGCGATGCGCGTGTTCAGTTCCGCTTGCGGCACCGGGATCGGCGTCAGGTCGACCGGCGACGCGGCCACGACCTCTTGGACCGGTCCCGCTTCGGTATCGGGGTACCTGGTGCGCAGCGTCTCGTGCCGGTCGAGCACATCGCCGACGGCCGCCGACAGCGCCGCCACGTCCAGGCCGCCGCGCAACCGCAGCGCCGCGGGGATGTGATAGGCCGAGGAGTCCGGCGTGAGCCGGTCGAGCACCCACATACGTCGCTGCGCGGGCGCGAGCGGCACCGGCCCGGTATCCGCGCGGCGGACCAGCGCGGGCCGGGCCGCGCCGCCCTCGGTGTGCGCGAGGCGCTCGGCGAGCGCGGCCGGCGTCGGCGCGTCGAACACCGCGGCCACCGGGACGTGGGCGCCCAGTGCCGCGCCGAGCCGAGCCGCGAGCCGGGTGGCCATCAGGGAGTTGCCGCCCCTGGCGAAGAAGTCGTCGTCCACGCTCACCGTCTGCACGCCGATGACCTCGGCGAACGCACCGGCGACCAGCCGCTCCAGCGCACCGGCCGGTGCGCGGGAACCCGCCTCGGCGAACACCGGCTCGGGCAGCGCGGTGCGATCGATCTTGCCGTTGGCGGTGAGCGGCAGCGCCGCCAGCACGACGACGGCGGCGGGCACCATGTACCCGGGCAGTTGCGCGGCCACGGCCGTGCGCAGCGAAACGGCCGAGTCGGCATAAGACTCCGGATCCGCTTCCGGCACAGCGGCATACGCGATGAGTCGCGTTCCGGCGCGTTGATCGGCCCGCGCTACCGCGACCGCCGCGCTCACCCCGGGCTGCCGCCGCAGAGCGGCCTCCACCTCGCCGAGTTCGATGCGGAAGCCGCCGAGCTGCACCTGGAAGTCGGCGCGCTCCAGGTATTCCAGCGTGCCGTCGGGACGCCTGCGCACGATGTCGCCGGTGCGGTACATCCGCTCGCCCGCCGCGGCGCCGAGTTCCACCGCGAACGGATCGGCCACGAAGCGGTCCGCGGTCAGTGCCGGACGCCGCTGGTAGCCCCGCGCCAGCTGCGCGCCCGCGAGATACAACTCGCCCGGCACGCCGATCGGCGCGGGCCGCAATCGCGCGTCCAGCACGTAGACCCGGCTGTTCCAGACGGGCGACCCGATCGGGACGGTGTGCTCCTGCGGTGTGCGCACCGGGAACGCGGTGATCGACACCGCCGCCTCGGTGGGACCGTAGAGGTTGTCCAGCGCGGTCCCTGCGCGGTGGCGGCGCAGGAAGTCCGCGGCCGTGGCGGGCGGCAGCGCCTCGCCGATGGCGAGCACACGGCGCAGGGTTTCCGGCAGCGCGGCCCCCGGCTCCACCGCCAGCAGCATGCCGATCAAGGAGGGAACGGCGTACAGCACGGTCACGCCGTGGCGGCGCAGCAGCGCCCGCAACTGGTCCGGATCGCGTTCCGCGCCGGGCGCGGTGATGATCAGGCGTCCTCCGGTGACCAGCGGAGACCAGAACTCCCACACGGAAAGGTCGAAGGTCGCGGGCGTCTTCAGCAGCACGCGATCGTTCGCCCCGAGACCGAATTCCCTGGTCATCCAGGTCAGCTGATTCACGATGGCGGCGTGCGGGATCGTCACGCCTTTGGGTAGGCCCGTCGAACCCGAGGTGAAGATGACGTAGGCCGGATGCTCCGGACGCAGCGCCCGCACCCGCTCCGCGTCCGTGATCGGGGTCGCGGCGAACTCGGCGAGGTCGAGCCGGTCGACTTCCATCGCCGTGCGGTTCGTTCCGGCCGGTAAGCCGTCGCGCGAGGTGGTCAGTACTACGGCGGGCGCGGCGGTGGACATGATGTGGGCGATCCGCTCGGCGGGATGGTCCGGATCGATGGGCACATACGCGCCCCCGGCGCACACCACCGCGTACATGGCGACGACCAGTTCCGGCGAACGGCGCATCGCCAGCACGACCGTCGACTCCGGGCCGACACCGTGCGCGATGAGTCTGCGCGCCAATCGATTCACCCGTTCGCCGAACTCGGCGTAGCGCAGCTCGGCTCCGGTCGTCGCGTCCACCAGCGCGACCGCCCCGGGGCTGCGCGCGATCTGCGCGGCGATCAGATCCGCCGACGTGGCGCTCGGGACCGGCTGCCGGGTCCGGTTCCATTCGGCCAGCACCAGCGATCGGTCGGTCCCGAGCAGATCGATGTCACCGACCGGCAGGTCCGGGCGGGCCGCGACCGTTTCCAGCACCCGGCGCAGCTGTGCGGCGAACCGGAAAGCGGTCGGCCGCTCGAACAGATCGGTGGCATAACGGAGGGCCAGCTCGATGCCGTCGGGCGCGCCGTCGGTGTCGTAGGCGTCCACCGCGAACAGGTGCAGGTCGAATTGCGCCACGCCGCTGTCGAAGTCGAGTTCTTCGACCTCGAGGTCGGGCAGCCGCAGCTGTCCACGCTCGTGGTTCTGGAACGAGTAGCCGACCTGGAACAGCGGGTGCCGGGCGGTCGAGCGCACCGGGTTGAGCACTTCCACCAGGCGCTCGAACGGCACGGTGGTGTGTTCGAGCGCCGCGAGGTCGGCGGCCCGCGCCCGCGCCAGGAGTCCGCTGAACGGCTCGCCGCCGTCGACGCCGACGCGCAGCACGAGGGTGTTGACGAACATCCCGATGACGTCGTCGAGTTCGGCCGCGCCGCGTCCGGCCACCGGCGTGCCGATGGCGATGTCACCGGCGCCGGACCAGCGCGCGAGCAGCACCGCGAACGCGGTGTGCACCACCATGAACAGCGTCGCGCCGTGCCGCCTGCCGAGCGCGACGAGATCCGCGTGCAGCCGCGCGCCGATCGTCAGCGGCACCTTGTCCCCGCGCAGGCTCTGCTTCGCCGGACGGGGGCGGTCGGTGGGCAGCGCCAGCTGGTCGGGCAGCCCGGCGAGGGTCTCGCTCCAGAACGCGATCTCGCGGGCCGCCACCGAATCGGGGTCGTGCTCGGCGCCGAGCAGGGCGCGTTGCCACAGCGCGTAATCGGCGTACTGCACGGCGAGCGGCGTCCATTCGGGCGCCGTGCCGCCGCGGCGCGCGGTATAGGCGAGCATCAGGTCCCGCACGAACGGCGCGATGGACGAGCCGTCGGCGGCGATGTGGTGCAGCACTCCGGCCAGCACGAATTCACCATGCCCAGCCGCGGGGCGCGCACCCGCCCTGACCACCCGCAGCAGCCGCATCCGCAGCGGGACCTCGGCGGTGACGTCGAAGGTCGTCTCGGCCAGCTCCCGAATGCGCCGCGGTACCGCGTCTTCCGCGATGTCGATCGGCCGTAGCACCGGGGTGGCGTCGGCGGCGTCGGCGATGAACTGCACCGGTTCGCCGTCGACCTGCGGATAGCGGGTGCGCAGCGCCTCGTGCCGGGCGACCACGTCACCGAGCGCGGCCTGCAACGCGGCCACGTCCAGCCGCCCGGACAGCCGCAGGGCCACCGGAATGTTGTAGGCGGTGGAGGACGGGTCGAACCGGTTCAGGAACCACATCCGCTGCTGCGCGGGCGACAACGGCATCCGCTCCGGACGCGGCGCCGCCAGCAGCGCGGGCCGGGTGCCGCCCATGGCCACCGTGCTCGCCACGGCGGCCAGGTCCGCGACCCGGGGAGCTTCGAACAGCGCCCGGACCCCGACCGTCCGGCCCAGCGCCGCGCCGATTCGGCTGACCGCCTTGGCGGCCAGCAGGGAGCTGCCGCCGAGCGCGAAGAAGTCGTCGTCGGCGCCCACGGGGCGTGCCGAGCCGAGCACTTCGGCGAATACCTCCGCCACGACGCGTTCGCTCGGTGTGGACGGCGGCCGGTAGACGGTCGATTCGAACCGTGGCGCGGGCAGCGCCGCGCGGTCGAGCTTCCCGTTGACGGTCAACGGGATTCGCCGCACCGGCACGATCGCGGCGGGCACCATGTGCTCGGGCAGTCGGTAGGCCACGGCTTGCCGCAGCGCGGTGGCATCGATCGAGTCGTCCGAGCCATCCACCGCCACCACGTACGCCACGATGCGCGGTTCGTCCACGAGGTCGGCGCGCACCACCACGGCAACCTCCCGCACCGCGTCGTACGCGTCGAGCAGCGCGGCCTCGATCTCCCCCAGCTCGATACGGAAGCCGCGCAGATTCACCTGCTGATCGGCGCGCCCGAGGTACTCCAGCTCACCGTCGGAGGTCCAGCGGGCCAGATCGCCGGAGCGGTAGGTGAGCGAGCCGTCGCCCGCGTACGGGTCCGCGACGAAACGGGCGGCGCTCAGGGCGGGACGGTGCAGGTAGCCGCGCGCCAACTGGCCGCCGGACACATAGATCTCCCCCGGCACACCCACCGGGACGGGCCGCAACCGGTCGTCGAGCAGGCGAACGGTCAGTCCGGGCAGCGCCGTACCGATCACGCTCGACGACCCGGTGTGCCGGTCGATCTCGCGATAGGACACGTGCACCGTGGTCTCGGTGATGCCGTACATGTTCACCAGGCGAGGCGCGTCCGGATAGCGGGCGAACCAACCGGCCAGGCGCTGCGGCTCCAGCGCTTCGCCGCCGAAGATCACGGTGCGCAGGGCGAATCCGGCTTCCGGTCCGGCCGCATCGGCGGCGACGAGCTGGTAGAACGCCGACGGCGTCTGGTTGAGCACGGTGACCCGCTCGGCGATCAGCAGATCCCGGAACTGCTGCGGCGAGCGCGAGGTGTAGTAGTCGACCACCACCACCGTCGCGCCGGTCGACAGCGGTCCCCACAGTTCCCATACGGAGAAGTCGAAGGCGTAGGAGTGGAACAGGGTCCACACGTCCGCCGGTCCGAAACCGAAGCGCCGACGCGTGTTGTCCAGCAGCCGCAGCACGTTGCGGTGCGGCACCACAACACCTTTGGGCCTGCCGGTGGAGCCGGAGGTGTAGATGACGTAGGCCACGTGTGCGCAATGCAGCGGGGCGCGCCGGTCCGCGTCGGTGACCGGCGCGCCGCTGAACTCCGTGAGGTTCGGCGCGTCGACATCGATCACCGGTCCGCCGAACCAGCCGCGCGGCAACTCGGTGGCGGCTCCCGCGATCGCGCAGATCGGGCGGGCGTCGTCGAGGACGTATTCGATCCGGTCGTCCGGGTAGGCCGGATCGATCGGCAGGTACCCGCCGCCCGTCTTGAGCACGGCGAGCAGGGCGACCACCAGTTCCGCCGAGCGGGGCAGCGCGACGGCCACCAGCGTTTCCGGCCCGACACCCGCGGCCGCCAGCCGCCGTGCCAACCGATTGGACCACTCGTCGAGTTCGGCGTAGGACAGCGACCGCGCACCGTCACGCACCGCGACGGCGTCCGGGTCCAGCGCGGCGGCCCGCGCGAAACGCTCCGCCAGGTTGCCGGCCACATCGGCGACGGCGTCCCCGCCGACCGGCCATTCGTACAGCGCGCGGTGCTGTTCCTCGGCGCTGAGCAACTGGATGTCGCCGACGACCACCGTGGGATCGGCGGCGATGGCGGCGAGCACCTGAGTGAACCGCCTGCCGAGCACGGCGACCGCCGATGCGTCGAAAAGGTCCGTGGCGTAGCGGATCTCGACCCGCATGCCGTCGGCGCGGCCGTCCCGATCGTTGGACTCCAGCACGGTGAACTGGAGGTCGAATTCGGCGACCGGCGCGTCGAACTCCTGCGCGCTCATCCGCAGGCCCGGCAGCTCGAACTCGGGCAGGGTGAAGTTCTGGAAGCTCAGCGCCACCTGGAACAGCGGATGACGGTTGCGCGAGCGGGTGGGCGCGAGCACTTCGACGAGACGTTCGAACGGCACGTCGGCATGCGAGAGCGCGTCGATGTCCTGGTCGCGCACCGCGTCCAGCACGGTCTCGAAGCGGGCTCTGGAGTCGACGGCGGTCCGCAGCACCAGCGTGTTGACGAACATGCCGACGAGCCGGTCCAGCGCCGCGTCGCCGCGTCCGGCGACCGGGGTGCCGATCGCGATGTCCGAGCCGCCGGACAGGCGGGCCAGCAGCACCGCCAGCGCCGCGTGCACCGTGCTGAACAGCGTGGTCTCCCGCTTGCGCGCCAACTCGCCCAGTTCGCTGTGCAGATCGGAGTCGATGCGCAGGCGGTGTGTCGCGCCGCGGTGCGACGAGACCGGTGGGCGCGGACGGTCGGTGGGCAGCTCGAGCTGTTCCGGCAGGCCGTCCAAGGCGCCGCGCCAGTAGTCGAGCTGCCGTTCGGCGTCGGCGCAATCGGCCTGCCAGAGCGTGTAGTCGGCGTACTGCACCGGCAGGTCGTCCCATGCGGGCGCGGCGGCGGCGCGGCGCGCCAGGTAGGCGGTCATCAGATCCTCGGCCAGCGGTCCGAGGGAGAATCCGTCCGCGGCGATGTGGTGCAGCACCAGGGCGAGCACATACTCCTGCGCCGCGTCGTCGATCGCCAACAGCGCTGCGCGCAGGGGTGTCTCGGACACCAGATCGAAGGGCGCGGCTGCCAGCCGCCGAAGCCGTTCCGGCAGTGCCGTTTCGGTCACCCGCACTACCGGGACGTCCGGCGCGGCCGAGGGCAGCACCCGTTGCTCGGGCCCATCGGGGCCGTCCGGGTAGACGGTGCGCAAGGTCTCGTGCCGGGCCACCAGGTCGGCCACGGCCGTGGTCATCGCCGCGAGGTCGAGATCACCCGAGAGCCGCAGCGCGACCGGGATGTTGTCGATCGCGCCTGCTTGCCCGTCGGCGTGGAAGCGGTTGACGAACCAGATGCGCCGCTGGGCCGGGGACAGCGGAATCCGGTCCGGCCGCGGGAGCGGGCGCAGCGGTGCCCGACCGCCATCGCCGCGGTGCGATTCGGCCCGCGCGGCCAGCGCGGCGACCGTCGGCGCGTCGAACAGCGCCCGCACCGGCAGTCGGGTGTCGAGTGCAGCGCCGAGCCGGGCCACCAGCCGGGCGGCGGTGAGCGAGTTGCCGCCGAGGGCGAAGAAATCGTCGTCCAGCCCTACCCGGTCGACGCCGAGCAGCTCACCGACCGTGGCGGCGACCAGTTTCTGTACCGGTGTCGCGGGCGCACGGAATCGCGCGGACTCGACCGCCGGTGCGGGCAGCGCGCGGCGGTCCAGCTTGCCGGAGGCGTTGACCGGGAACTCGGTCAGCACGACGTATGCCGAGGGCATCATGTACGCCGGTAGCCGCCGGGTGAGCGTCGCTTCGACCGCGCCCGGGTCGACTCGCGCGCCGGGCGCATCGATCAGGTAGGCCACGAGGCGCTCACCGGTTCCGGCGTCATCGCGCACGACCACGACCGCCTGGGCGACCTCTTCCAGGGCGGTCAGCGCCGACTCGATCTCACCCAACTCGATACGCAGACCACGCAACTTCACCTGGAAATCGGTACGACCCAGATACTCCAACTCCCCGTGCTCGGTCCACGCCACCAAGTCACCCGTGCGATACATCCGCGCACCAGGCTCCCCATACGGGTTGGCCACGAACCGGTCACTGGTCAGATCCGGGCGCGCGACATAACCGCGCGCGAGCTGCACACCCGCCAGATACAACTCACCCGCCACACCCACCGGCACCGGACGCAACCGCGCATCCAACACATAAACCTGCGTGTTGAACACCGGCGCACCGATCGGCACCGACTCGGTGTCGGCATCGACAACCTCATGGAAAGTGACGTCGACAGCCGCTTCCGTAGGACCGTAAAGGTTGTGCAACGCGGCGCCGGTCAACTCACGCAAACGATGCGCCGGTTTCGGCGGCAACGCCTCACCCGAAGCGAACACCAACCGCAACGAACCACACCGCGCCGCAGCCGCATCCGCCACGAACACCGCCAACATCGACGGCACGAAGTGGGTAACCGTCACCTTCTCGGCGCTGATGATCTCGGCCAGGTAGGCCGGATCACGATGACCATCCGGCTTCGCCACCACCAGGCGTGCACCGACCTGCAACGGCCAGAGGAACTCCCACACCGACACATCGAACGTCGCGGGCGTCTTCTGCAACACCACATCAGCAGCGGTCAACCCGTAAGCGGACTGCATCCACACCAAACGGTTCACGATCGCCGAATGCGAGACCGCAACACCCTTCGGACGACCCGTCGAACCCGACGTGAAAATCACATACGCCGTATTCGACGCGGTGACCGTCCCGAGCAGGTCCGCCTCGGTCAGCGGTTCCTCGGCGTAGTCCTCGGTGTCGAACAGGTCGACATCCAGCACCGCCCACAGCCCACTGCCGGTGGCCGGATCGGGCAGCTCGAGCCCGTCCTCGGAGCGGGTCAGCACGCAGACCGGACGCACCGTGCGCAAGACGTCGGCGACCCGCTCGGCCGGATGCTCCGGATCGATCGGGACATAGGCTCCTCCCGCCGCGAGCACCGCGTACAGCGCCACCACGAGATCGGCCGACCGACGCATGCCCACCGCTACGGGCTTCTCCGGACGCACGCCGACCGACACCAGCAACCTGGCCATTCGGTGCACCCGGCGCGCGAACTCGGCGTAGCTGAGCGATTCGCCCTCGAACCTCAGCGCGATCGCCTCGGGCGTCCGGGCCGCCTGCGCCTCGAACAGCGACACCAGCGTCGCGGCCGGATCCACCGGGTGCCCGGTGGCGTTCCACGCGTCCAGGACGAGGGCGCGTTCGCCGGGACTCAGCACATCGATCGTGCCGAGGCACACCCGCGGATCGGCGACCACCGCGTCGAGCACACGGTGCAAGCGCGACGCGAACGCCTCGACGGTGGCGGGGTCGAACAGATCGGTCGCGTAGTCGAACACCGCGGCGAGCCCGGAACCGTCCGCCGCTTCCGCCACGGACAGGTGCAGATCGAATTTGGCGGTACCCGTGTCGATATCGAGTCCGGTCGCGGTGAGGCCGGGCAGCTCGAGTTCGGTTCGCGCGGTGTTCTGCAAGTCGAGCATCACCTGGAACAGCGGATGCCTGGCCGCCGACCGCTCCGGCGCGAGCGCCTCGACCAAGCGCTCGAACGGCGCGTCGGCGTGGGCGAAGGCGGCCAGGTCGCGCTCGCGCACCGCCGCGACCAACTCGGTGAACGTCAGATCGGCCCGGACGTCGGCGCGCAGCACGACGGTGTTGACGAACATGCCGACCAGGTCGTCGAGCGCGCGGTCGCCGCGCCCGGCCACCGGGGTGCCGATCACGATGTCCCGCTGTCCGGACAGTGTGGCCAGCAGCGTGGCGAACGCGGCGTGCAGCACCATGAACAGCGAGGCGTTCGCCCCGTCCGCGATCTCGCGCAACCGGCGCCGGGTCGCGGCATCGATGGTGAAGGCGTGGCGCGCGCCGCGACCCGACGCGGCGGCCGGGCGCGGTCGGTCGGTCGGCAGCGCCGACACGTCCGGCAGACCGGCCAGTTCCCCCTGCCAGAACCGGATCTGTTCGGCCAGTACCGAATTCGGATCGTCCTCGGAGCCGAGGCTCGCCCGCTGCCACAGCGCGTAGTCGGCGTAATGGACGGGCAGTGGCGTCCAGTCGGGTGTGACGCCCGCGCGGCGCGCATGGTAGGCGCGCATGAGATCACGGGTGAGCGGTGCGAGCGACCAGCCGTCGGCGCCGATGTGGTGCAGCGCGACGACGAGCACGTGCTCGTCGTGGCCGAGGCGCAGCAGTACCAGGCGCACCGGCGGCTCGCGATCCACCCGGAAGGGCATGGCCACCACTTCGCGAACCCGCTGCATCAGCGCCTGCTCGCCGAGCGTTTCCAGGACCAGCTCGACCCGCGCCTCGTCGACCGGCAGCACCAGTTGATACGGGATACCCTCCGCCGCGGGGAAAATGGTGCGCAGCGACTCGTGCCTGGCGAGCACGTCGGCGATCGCTTCGGCCAGCGCCGTCTGCTCGAGCGCGCCGCGCAGGCGGATGGCGGCGATCAGATTGTCGGCCACGGACGCCGCGTCGAACTGGTTCAGGAACCACATGCGCTGCTGCGCGTAGGACAGTGGGACCAGCGTGGGGCGCGGCCCGGCGACCAGCGGCCCCCGGTTACGTGCCCGGCGGCCGCCGGCCAGGTGCGCGGCCAGCGCCGCGACGGTCGGATGCTCGAACAGCGCGCGCACCGGCACCTCGGTGTCCAGCGCGTCCGCCAGGCGGGCCGCGATCTGCGTCGCGACCAGCGAATTCCCACCCAGTGCGAAGAAGTCGTCGTCCGCGCCGACCGGATCGACGCTCAGCACCTGCCCGAACACCGCGGCGACGGTCCGCTCCTGCGGCGTGCCGGGCGCGCGGAAGGTCTTGGTGACCGGCGCGGGATCCGGCAGCGCCCGGCGGTCGAGCTTGCCGGAGGCGGTCAGTGGCATGGCGTCGAGCGGGACGTACGCGGTGGGCACCATGTACGAGGGCAGCACCCGGCGCAGCCGTTGCGCCAACTCCGCGGCGAGCCGTTCGGGCGCGACGGCGCCGACCACGTAGGCGGCCAGCGTCTCGCCGGACGGCTGTGCGACGACCCGCACCGCCGCGGCGCGCACGTCGTCCATGGCGAGCAGGGCGGCCTCGATCTCGCCGAGTTCGATCCGCTGGCCGCGCAGCTTCACCTGGAAGTCGCCGCGGCCCAGATACTCCAGGAAGCCGTCGCGGCGGCGACGCACCAGGTCGCCGGTCCGGTACATCCGGCTGCCCGCAGGCCCGTACGGGTCGGCGACGAAACGCTCCGCGCTCAGATCGGCGCGGCCGTGGTAGCCGCGCGCCAGCTGCGTGCCGGACAGGTACAGCTCGCCGACCACGGCGTCCGGAACCGGTCGCAGCCGCGCGTCGAGGACCATGGCCCGGCTGCCCGGCACCGGACGCCCGATCGGCGCGGGACCGCTCGCGGCCGGGTCGACGGGGGCGTGCGTGGCGTGCACGGTGAATTCGGTGGGCCCGTAGAGGTTGTGCAGCCGCGCGGGGCTCACCGCCGCGAACGCGGCGGCGGCCTCACCGGTCATCGCCTCGCCCGCCACCAGGACGGTGCGCAGGGACGCGATCGTCTCCGGCGCCGCGGCGGCGGCGAACACCGTGAGCATGGACGGAACGAACGAGGTCATCGTGACCCGGTGCGCGGCGATGGTCGCGGCGAGGTACCGGGGGTCGCGGTGCCCGTCGTGGGCGGCGACGACCATCCGCGCGCCACGGGTGAGCGGGGCGAACAGCTCCCACACCGAGACGTCGAAGGTGGCCGGGGTCTTGAACAGCACCACGTCGTCGGCGTCGATCCGGTATTCACCCGCGATCCACCTGATCTGGTCGACCGCCGAGTCGTGTTGCACCGCGACGCCTTTGGGACGGCCGGTGGACCCCGAGGTGAAGATGACGTACGCCGCGCCGGACGGGTGCGAGGGAGCCAGGCGGTGTGCGTCGGTGACCGGGGCGTCGGAGTAGTCCGCGAGATCCGGGGAATCGGCGGCGATGATCGGTGTCGCGGGGCGCTCCGCGAGCGCGCACCGATCCGCGAGTTCCGCCCCCAGGTCGTCACCGGAACGCGCGAGCACGCAAACCGGGCGCGCCTCCGCGATCACCTGCGCGATCCGGGCCGCGGGCTGGTCGGGGTCCACCGGCACGTACCCGCCGCCCGCGGTCAGCACCGCGTACGCGGCCACCACGAAGTCGGCCGAACGCCGCATGCCCAGTACGACCGTCCGCTCCGGGCCGACGCCAGCGACGATCAGCCTGCGCGCCAATCGGTTGACCGCGCCCGCGAACTCCGCGTAGGTCAGCCGCCGTCCATCGTCCAGTACCGCGACCGCGTCCGGGGTGCGCCGCACCTGCGCCTCGAAGGCGGTGAGCAAGGTCTCCGCCGGATCTCGGGCGCCCGCCTCGGCCTGCCCCGCCGCGAGGGCGCGCGCTTGCTCCGCGTGGTCGAGAAGGGGCAGGTCGCCTACCGCGATCCCGGGATCGGCGGTGGCCGCCCACAGGAAGCGGATCAGCGCGCGAGCGTAGCCGGCGATGGTGGCTTCGTCGAACAGATCCGTGGCGTAACAGAATTCCGCGGGAACCCCCGCCGGTGCCGAACCTTCCCCGAGTCCGGCGCCGGCGGAGTTCTCGGTGACCGTGAGCTGGAGATCCAGCTTGGTCACTCCGGTGTCCAGGGTACTGGTGGCGACCGACAGTTCGGGCAGTTCGAAGGCGATTGGCTCGGCATTGTCGAAGGCGAGCAGCACTTGGAACAGCGGGTGACGCGCCTGCGAGCGCGGCGGATCCAGCGCGGCGACCACCTGCTCGAACGGCAGCTCGGCATGCCCGAAGGCGGCGAGGTCCTGTTCCCTGACCCGCGCCAGCAGGGCGGAGAACGGCTCGGCGACGTCGACCCGGGTGCGCAGTGCCAGGGTGTTGACGAACATGCCGATGAGGTCGTCGAGGGCGCGCTCGCCACGACCGGCGACCGGGGTGCCGATCACGATGTCTCCGCTGCCGGACAGTCGCGACAGCAGCGCGGCCAGCGCGGCGTGCGTCAGCATGAAGGTCGAGATGCCTTGTGCGCGGGCGAGTTCGCTCATCCGAGCGGCCAGTTCGCCGGGTAGCTCGAAGCCGAACACCGCGCCCCGGCCGGAGGCGACCGCCGGGCGGGGGCGATCGGCGGGCAGGTCGAGCTGGTCGGGCGCGCCCGTCAGCGTCCCGGTCCAGAACGACAGCTGGGTGGCCGCGAACGGATCGTCCGGGGAGCCGAGCAGTTCGTGCTGCCAGAGGCTGTAGTCGGCGTACTGGACCGGTAGCGGGGCCCAGGCGGGGGCGAGGCCGCCGCGGCGCGCCGCGTACGCGCTCATCACGTCGCGGGCGAGCACGCGCAGCGACAGACCGTCGGCGGCGATGTGGTGCAGGACCAGCGCGAGCGCGTAACCGCCGTCGTCCACCGCGAAGATCCGGGCGCGAAGAGGAATCTCGCGTTCCAGGTCGAAGCCCTGCGCGGCGACCGCGCTCAGCCGCACGTCGAGCTCGGCGGCGCCGATCGCCTCCGGCGCGCCCGCCACCTCCGCCACCGACAACACGACCTGCCGTGCGGCCGGGCCGCCGCTGTCGCCGGGCAGCAGCGCGGGGAAGATCGTGCGCAGCACCTCGTGCCGGATGACCACGTCCTCGAGCGCCTGCCGCAGGGCGGTGACGTCCACCGCGCCGCGCAGGCGCACCACGAACGGCATGTTGTAGCTCGCGGCGGATCGCTCGAACCGGTTGAGGAACCAGATGCGCTGCTGCGCCGGAGAGAGCGGAACCAGCGGCGGCCGTGGCCGTGCCCGCAGCTGCGCGACCAAGGACGCGCCGCCGGATCCACCGGCCCGCTCGACGAGTGCGGCGAGTTCGGCCACCGTGCAGGCGGCGAACACGTCGCGGACTCCGAGCGGGCAGTTCAGGTCGGCGGACAGCCGGGCGGCGACCTGCGTGGCCACCAGACTGTTTCCGCCGAGTGCGAAGAAGTCGTCGTCGCGACCGACCAGCTTGTTACCGAGCACTTCGGCGAACACCCGCGCGACCGCGAGCTCCACGGCGGTGGCGGGCGCGTTGTAGCCGGTCGAAGTCCTGCTGGGAGCGGGTAGCGCGCGGCGATCCAACTTCCCCGAGGCGTTCACCGGCAGTGTGTCGAGCACCACGTAGGCGGCGGGCACCATATATCCGGGCAGCGCCTCGGCCGCCGCGGCGCGCAGCCGGTCCATGCGCACCGCACCCGGCTCCGCTTCCACGACGTAGGCCACCAACTGCTCGCCGACGCCCGCGTCGTCACGCAGTACGACCGCCGCGCGGTCCACCGCGTCCACCCGGCCGAGCACGGCCTCGATCTCGCCGAGCTCGATGCGCAGGCCGCGCAGCTTCACCTGGAAGTCGGTGCGTCCGAGATACTCCAGTTCGCCGTGGGGAGTCCACCGCACCAGGTCACCGGTGCGATACATCCGCCCGCCCGCCCGCGCGGGCCGGCCGCCGAACGGGTCGGCCACGAACCGCGCCGCGGTCAGCTCCGGTCGCGCGACGTAGCCCCGGGCGAGCTGTACCCCCGACAGATACAGCTCACCCGGCGCCCCGACCGGTACCGGCCGCAGCCGCGAATCGAGGACGTAGAGCCTGGTGTTGAACACCGGCGCGCCGATCGGCACCGAGAGGGTATCGGTGTCGGTGACTTCATGGAAGGTGACGTCTACCGCCGCTTCCGTGGGACCATACAGATTGTGCAGGCGCGCGCCGGTCAGGGCGCGCAGCCGCTGGGCGAGCGGGGCGGGCAGCGCCTCCCCGGAGGCGAACACCGTGCGCAGCGACGTACGGTACGCCTCATGCCGGTCCGCGAGGAAGGCCGCGAGCATGGACGGCACGAAATGTGCTGTGGTGACGCCGAATTCGTCGATCGCGCGGCGCAGATAAGCGGGATCGCGGTGCCCGTCCGGCTGGGCGAGCACCAGCGTCGCGCCGATCTGCAGCGGCCAGAAGAATTCCCACACCGACACGTCGAACGTTGCCGGAGTCTTCTGCAGCACAACGTCTTTCGCGGATAGTCGATAGGTCTGCTGCATCCACACCAACCGGTTCACGATCGCCCGGTGGGTGATCGTGACCCCCTTGGGCAGACCGGTCGATCCCGAGGTGAAGATCACATACGCCGGATGCTCGGGTCGCAGGGCAGCGACGCGTTCCCGGTCCCACACCGGCGCGGCGGCGACGGCTTCATCGACCCGGTCCACCCGCAGCACCGGCAGGCCGGTCGATACGGGCGGATGAGCGTTCCCCGCGGTCAACACGCAGGCCGGACGGGCCGTGGCCAGGATGTGCGCGGTGCGCTCCGGCGGGTGATCCGGGTCCAGCGGCAGGTAGGCGCCGCCCGCCGCGAGCACCGCGTACATGGCGATCACCAGTTCCGGCGAGCGCGGCAGGTGCAGCGCCACCACCGTTTCGGGTCCGACACCCAGCGCGATCAGCGCGCGCGCTAGCCGGTGGCTGCGCTCCGCGAGTGCACGGTAGGTCAGGTCCGGCGCACCGGCGGACCGCAGCGCCACCGCGCTCGGCGTGCGGGCCGCCTGCGCCTCGAACATCGACACCAGCGTCGCCGTGGGAGCCGAGCCCGCCGAGCGGCCCGGCAGTCGCGCTTCCACGTCGAAACCCGTCTCGTTCCAGATCCGGGTGCTGACCTCGAGTTCCAGCTCGGTCGCGACGTCGACGGCGGCGAGCGCGGTATCCGGCTCGGTGGCGACCAGGCGCTCCAGGTAGCGCAGGAACCGGGCGTGCTGCCGTGCGGTGTCGTCGGCGGTGTACAGGTGCGGGTTGGCCTCGAAGTCGACGTGCACCCGGTCCCGGTCGCCGTAATAGACATTGAGGCCGAGATCTTCCACCGGGCCGGTGGACAGCACGTGGTAGCGCCCCACGGTCGCGCCGAGGGTGAGATCGCTGCGGAACAGCATGATGTTGGCCAGCGGCCCGAACAACCCGCGGTGCGCGAGACCGGCGACGTGCTCGGCGTCGCGCTGGATGTCCTCGTGCCGGTAGCGCTGGTGGCGCAGCGCGCCCGCGACCTCGACGCGGGTGGCGCGCAGCAATTCGCCCCAGCTTCCGCCGACGGGTAACCGCAGCGGCACGATGTTCGACAGCATGCCCGCCGAGCGCCGCAGCGCCGCGGTGGTGCGCGCGGTCACCGGCAGGCTCAGCACCGCCTCGTCCCGGTCGGTCAGCCGTCCGAGGTAGGCGGCGAACGCCGCGAGCAGCACCACCGCGATCGTCGAATCCTGGCTCGCGGCAAGGGAGCCGATCCGCTCGACCAGCTCAGGGGCGAGCGCTCGCCCGGCGATCCGGTTGGTCGCGCAGCGCGGCGCGCAGCGACCGGCGAGGCTGGTCGCGCCGTCCAGCCCGGCCACCCGCCCCGCCCAGTGCGCGCGATCGGACTCGAAACGGGGGCTTTCCCGGTAGGCGAGTTCGGCCTGGGTCAGCGAGGCGAGCGTCCCGGGCCGCACGGCCTCGGGTTCGGCGCCGAGCACCCGGGCGGTGTACAGCTCGGCCGCGCGCATGGTGTTGGTCAGCGCGCCGTAGCCGTCCAGCACGATGTGGTGGACCCGCAGGTACCAGAAGTACCGGCGCTCGGCGACGCGCAGCACAGCGCCCGCGAACAGCCGGTCGGCGCGCAGGTCGACCGGCGAACTCGCGTCCGCGCGCATCCAGTCGTGCGCGGCGGCCACCGGGTCGGCCTGGTCGCGCAGGTCGATCAATGGGATGTCGACCGAGAGCCCGAAGTCGACGTACTGGTGCGGGACGCCGCCGGATTCGCCGAGCCGCACCAGCGCCGACTCGTACTCGCGCGCCGCCTCGACCGAGACCTCCTGCAACAGAGCGGCATCCAGCTCACCGCGCACGTCCACGTACTGCGCGACGTTGATCGGCACGTCCGGCTCGAGCAGCTGTGCGTACCAGACGCCGAGCTGGGCGGGCGCCAGGGCGAACGGCTCGGATGCGGCCCGGGACGGCTTCGGCTCGACGGAACGCTGCGGCAACGCGCTGTACCCACCCAACTCCGTATCGTGCACCAGAGCCTCCTACTCGGCGAAAGAACCGCTGTCCGAACGCTTTTGGGCAGCACGAACAAGCCGCTACACCCGGCTGCCCAGTCCGGGCGCATGGCGTGAACACCACGTGCGATTCGATGAGAAGCGCGAACGATGCGAAGGGCATCGCGCGGAATTCGGCAGATTTACGCGAGATCGGCGACCGGGTGGTCACCGCCGCGGCGAGCGTCGCGTCCGCCGACGTGCTCGCCTAGCGTTCGATCGATCCTCCAACGTCATCGCCGTGGAGCGGACGCCACGGTTATGTCAGCTACGTCACACGGTCGTCATCCGTGCAGTGCGAACATTAGGCGCTTCGGTAATAAAAAGGAACTATTTGCACTAAAAACTTCTGGACAGACGTCCAATGCGGCTACCAGCGGCGGAAGTCCAGGACAGACCTGGGCGCGCGACCGCGTTCGATCACGGCGAAGCGTTCACACACCGATGGCTGTGCAGATTATGAGCCGAAACGTTGCATTCGCGTTGCATCGGCGCCGAGGCGGCGATCCAGCACCCGAATCTTGGCCTCGATCTGCGCATACAGCGGCGAGTCACGATCCACCGTGGCCCGGTAGGCCGCCCATGCCGCGGCGTCGTCGCGCCCCTCCGGGCAAGCGGTCCACCGGCGCAGCGCGGCGGCGTCTCCCGATCCCAGCACCGCGGTGCGCAATCGCACCCGCAGTTCGTCGCGAATGTCGATGATCCCCGGCGCGGTCGAACGCGGCAGTACCGGCCCGGCATAGAGCCGTAATGCGGAATCGACATCACCGGAGTCGAGCGCGGCGCGCAGCGCCTCCACATCGGTTGCGACCGGAACGCAGAGACGGTAAGGCCGGGAGCCGAACACGGTCGGGCCGACCACCGCCCGCAACCGGGACACGGCCGCGCGAATGGTGCCGTTGTCCAGATCGGTGTCGTCGAGCAGCAGCGCGAGATGATCGGCGCCGAGCCCCTCCGGATGTTCGGCCAGCAGCAACAGGATCTCGGCATGCCGCTGCGACAAGGGCACCCGATCGTCCGCGACGCTCAATTGCGGCTGCCCGAGGCCGAGCACGTCGAGCGCGAGCCTGCCCGCCGGGTGCGGCGGCGCCGGGTCGCGTCGGCCGCGACCCGTTCCGCGCTCCCCGGACCGCATCGCGGTGAGCAGCAAGTCCATTTCCGCGGCGGTGGCGGTGGCCTTGACCAGCGCGAGGATCTCCGGTTTGGCCACGCGGACGCCGCCCGCGATCATCAGCACGCCGACCAGCCTTCCGTCCGGATCGTGCACCGGCGCCGCCGCGCCGGTGAGCTGGTGCATCCGGTGCAGGAAATGTTCCGGACCGTGGATCCAGGCGGCGCGCCCGGTGCGCACCACCAGGCCGACCGCATTCGTGCCGATCCGGCGCTCGCTCAGATCGTCGCCTGCGCGCAGGCCGATCTCCGCGGCGGCCGCGACCTGCTCGGCGCCGCCGTGCACCGAGAGCACCCGGCCGAACTGATCGGCGACCACGACGATCAAACCCGTTCTGGCCGTGTCCTGTACGAGCAATTTGTCGATCAGCGGCATCAGGGCGGCAATCGGATGGGCCTGGAGATAGCGCTGCAAATCGGCCCCGCGCAAGCCGCGACCGTCGACCGCGTCCATCGGATCGATTCCGCCGCGCACGCTGCGCAGCCAGGACTCCAGCACGGCGGGGCGCAACAAACCGGCGAGCCGGGCAAGTTGATCGCCGCCCGCGCTGAGATATCCGTGCGCCTGCGCGGCGTAGACTTCGAGCGCACCGAGTTGGGCGCCCGGCTCGACGCCCGGCCGTGGGGGTCGCCCACCTGCGATGTTGCTGACCATTTGCCTTTCTTTCCGCCCCAAACTGTACCGGCGCATACAGGGCGGCACCGACCGATGTTCGGGTTTGTCCGCCAGGTCACACCCGAAGCCGACCCCGGCAAATTGTGACCTAACCGTCTTTCACTTATGAGACCAGATGCGCGGCCGCCTTTTCCGCGATCATCATGGTTGTGGCCTGCGGCCCACGCCCCAGCGACACCGGTACGACGGACAGATCCACTATCGACAACCCGGTTACTCCGTGCACCCGGCACAGCTCGTCCACCACAGCCGCCGCGTCGTTTTCCCGGCCCATTCGGCAGGTGCCGGATAAATGTTGCGAAGTGGCGAGATTCGCGCGTAACCAAACGTCGAGATCCCCGGTCCGCGGAATCGGATCGACCGCCCGCGCGTTCATCCGGCGCAGCAGCTCACCCGCGGTCGCCACCGCTTCGCACAGCCGGGCACGATCCGCCTCCGCGGCGAGGTATCGGTAATCGATAAGCGGCGCGACGCCCGGTTCGGCCGACCGCAAGCGGAGCGTCCCGGAGGACCGCGGGCGCATCAGCGCGACGCCGAGCCTGCGCACCCCGGGGGTGAAGGACACGGCGTACGGGCGGATTTCGACATCACCGACCTCGAGCACGGCCTCCAGCGGGACGGCCGGAGGTTCGGCCAGGTCGAGCAGGTAGGAGATCCCCACTTCCGGATGGTCGCCGAGCCGGGCGCCGACCGGCGCGGCGTGCACGACCGGGATGCCGAGCGGTCGAAGCTGCCGCGGGTCGCCGATGCCCGAACGCAGCAGCAGCGCGGCCGACTCGATCGCACCCGCGCAGAGCACGATGCGGTCGGCCCATTCGACGCCGCTCTCGCCGTCGCGGAGCCACTCGACGCCGACCGCCCGCGTCCCGTCGAAACGGATGCGCGTGACCAACGTTTCTCCGCGCACCGTCAAGTTCGGGCGGGCCAGAGCGGGCAGCAGATAGCCGATGGCCGGGCCGATCCGCCTGCCGTGGTCGCAATTGCACGGCACGACGCCGACACCCTCGCCGCTGTCGGGGGCATTGAGATCGGGCACCTCGGCGAACCCGGCGGCGAGGCAGGCGTCCGTGAACACCGCACTGACCGGGGCGGGATCCGCGGTGCGCGCCACCGGAATCGGGCCCTCGTCACCGTGCCAAGGTCGATCGCCGAAGTCCAGGTCGCGCTCGGTCCGGCAGTAGAACGGCAGCACCGCGTCCAACGACCAGGTGTCCGAGCCGCCGAGCACCCGGCTCCAGTCCTCGAAGTCCGCCGCCGTGGCACGGACGAAGTAGCCGCCGTTGACCGCGCCGGACCCGCCGATCACCTTGCCGCGCACGATGGTTCCCGGCACGGGCGGATCCTCGGCGAGAACGACCTCGTAGCGCCACAGCCATCCCACTTCCGGACCGATCGGCAACGCCGCCGCGTCCAGCAACTCGGCGGGCATCGCGTCGAGGCCCGTCCACAGCGGACCGGCCTCGAGCAGCCGCACCGCGTGCGCCGGATCGGCGCTCAACCGCTCCGCGAGGACACACCCGGCGGTACCGCCCCCCACGATGAGTGTGTCGGCCATTCGGACTCCCGTTCAGTAGCCAAGATCCAGGGTCGTCGCGGGTCGTACGAGTCGATCAGCGCGAGGGCGTGGTGGGTTTCAGCGCTTCCACGCTGCGCGCGCGGAACGCGCCGAGCCACAGGCCGGTGCCGTAGGCGATGTCGTCGAGACGCTTGTAGGCCACGTAGCGCACGGGATCGAGGCCGCCCGCGTCCCGGTGGGTGAACCAGTCGGCCAGGCCGTCGGCGAGGGCCATGGTGATCGCGATGCGCCGGACGCGCCGCGACAGCACCATCGCCACCAGCGTGATCGGCCAGTAGTGTCTGCACATCGCCGACGCCATACGCCAGAGCCCGGCGAAGAAGCCGCGCGCCAGATAGATCGCGGCGATCCGGGTGGGGTTGTCCAGTTCGGCGAAGACGCGCCGCAATCGGGCCAGCGCGGTGATCAGGGTGCCGATGCCGCCGAGCAGCCCCCACTTGGTCAGCGTGGCGAACAGGAACGCGGCCAGCAACGTCCAGGACGGCACCGACAGCGGTGACACCGTGCCCGCGTGCCGATCGCCCAGCGGTGCGGCGCCGGTGCCGTAGAACAGCTTCCGGCCGAACCAGGCGCGGAAGCGGACCCGGTGGTCGTGGGCCACGTGCGCCGCGGGCTCGTAGCGCAGCCGCCAGCCCGCCCGCTCCAGCCGCCAGCACAGGTCGACGTCCTCGGCGACGTGCATGGACTCGTCGAAACCGCCCTGTTCCAGCAGTGCCCTGCGCCGCGCCAGCAGCGCGGCGCTCGGCACGTAGGACACCAGCCCGCCCGAGTGCACGGCCGCCTCGCGCCTGCCCAGGTCGAGCGAGGAGCGGGTGTGCTCGTAGCGCGCCAGCGCGTTGGACTCCGGGTCCAGCGCGACGATCCGAGGGGCCACCAGCGCCACCCCCGGGTCGCTGAAGTGGCCGAGCATCACCTCCAGCCATCCGCTGCGCGGCACCACGTCGGAGTCCAGGAACGCGACGAAGTCGGTTGTCGCCGCGCGCAAGCCGGCGTTGCGCGCGGCCGCGGGACCCTGCTTGCGGTCGTGCCGCAGCACGGTCACCCGGCAGCGGGTACCTCGGTTGCGCGGGATCCGGACCGGCTGGTCGGACCCGTCGTCGACCACGATGACGTTGTGCCCGCGCAACGCGGCGAGCAGGCGGGCCAGACCCTCGGCGTTGTTGTGCAGCGGCACGATGACGGTGACGTCCTCCGGCGACGGCAGCAGCCGGGGGCGGGGATTGGCCACTCCGGAGTCGAGCAGCCGTCTGGCAACGACAGCGGACTTCGGGCCGGTCACCTCGAGGTACCCGTCGCCGATCATCTCGGCGGCCTCCGGGGCAAGTCGCAGCAACCTGGCCGGCGAACCGCCGATCAGAACCCGCCCGCCGGAGTATGCGCGTACCCGGGGATCGATCCGCACCCCGAATCCATCGGGCAGGCGATCATGGCGCATTCCTGGCATGCTAGGCGGACTTTCGCGGCCAGACATCAACAGTCCGGAAAAAACGGCAGATTTCCGGGCGAAACCGGCCCGCCACCGGAAGCGGCCCGCGCCACACCCGATGCCGAGAGTTCGCCGGCAGCCGTTTCCCAGCATCCGGCAACGCGACGGCTATCGCCCGGTCGCGGACCGGACGATAGCCATGACCGCACTGCTAGCACACTTTTGGCAAACCTCATTGCCTCAGGCCAGCGGACTCTCGTCGCAAGCCCGCGACGGACGGCGTTCCGGCGCGAAGCCGGCCGGGCGCGTCGCGCTCAACGTCAACGGGACCGGTGTACTCTTGCGCCCGCCCGCGCGAGGGGCGACCCGGCGGGAATGGTCGACCGACGAACGCGGGATCATCCGCGCGGTGTCGGCCAGCGCCGCCTCGCCGTAGCCCTGGACGCACTCCGGATCCGGACCGTCGGCGGGCAACCCGGTGAAGAACTTCGCCGCCATGCAGCCGCCCCGGCAGGCGTCGTAGTGGCTGCACGACGCGCACGCGCCGCCGCCGCTGGGCTCGCGCAGCTCCCCGAACAGGTCCGAGGACCGCCACACGGCGCCGAAACCGCCGTCGGCCACGACGTTTCCGGCACGGAATCGATCGTGGATGGCGAACGGGCAGGCATAGACGTCACCGACCGGATCGACCAGGCAGACCACCCGGCCCGCGCCGCACATGTTCAAGCCCGGCAGCGTCTGACCGAACGCCGAGAGATGGAAGAACGAGTCGCCGGTGAGCACACCCTCCCCGTTGCGCAGCAGCCAGTCGTAGAGCACCCGCTGCTGATCGGGCGTCGGGTGCAGCTCGTCCCAAACGTCCGCACCCCGCCCCGACGGCCGCAACCTGGTCAGTCGCAAGGTGGCGCCGTACCTTTCGGCGATGGCGCGGAACTCGTCGAGCTGTCCGATGTTGTGCCTGGTCGCCACCACCGACAGTTTCGCGTCCCGGAAACCCGCCGCGGCGAGGTTCTCCAGCGCGCGAATGGCCATGGCGTAGGAGCCGGGCCCGCGCACGGCGTCGTTGACCGCGGCGTCGGCGCCGTCCAGCGACACCTGCACGTCGACGTAGTCGCTGGCCGCCAGCCGGGCCGCGACCTCGGGCGTGATCCGCACCCCGTTGGTGGAGAATTTCACGCCCACGTGGTGCGCGGTCGCGTAGTCGACCAGCTCCCAGAAGTCCGGGCGCACCGTGGGCTCGCCGCCGCCGATGTTCACGTAGAACACCTGCATGCGCTCGAACTCGTCGATCAGCGCCTTGCACTGCTCGGTGCTCAACTCGCGCAGGTCCCGGCGGCCCGAGGAGGACAGGCAGTGCACGCAGGAGAGGTTGCAGGCGTAGGTGAGCTCCCAGGTCAGGCAGATCGGCGCGGCCAAGCCGGACTCGAAGCGATCAACCAGGCGCACCGCCCCACCGGACGCGACAGCCCCCGCCACGGGAGCAGCGTTCGTGATCGCCGCCGGCATCGGCGCGCCTTCCGGCGCACCGATGATCATGTCCGAATCGGCGAGCTGGGTCAGCGCGTCGACATAGACGCCCGCGCCCGCCTCCGGCACCCCTGCCGCGTGCAAGGCGGTGCGGGCCGACGCGTGCTCCGGCAGCGAGCGGACGATCTCGACGATCCGCGGACTCTTCAGGAAGGACAGCTTGCGCGTGCCGAAGTGGTAGAGCAGCGCGCCGAACGGCTCCGGGCGCAGCGCCACACGCGGGTGCAACTGCCAGCGGGTATCGAGATCGAGCATCGTGGTCCGCCGCCCGTCAGTAGACGCCGCACATGCCGTCGATGGACACCTCTTCGATGAGGCTCTCCTCGACCAGCGGCGCCTCTTCGGCCGACCGCGCGGCGGCGGTCTCCATCCGTCCGGTGTTGTCGGTGTCGGCGTGTCCGTTGGACCCGTATTCCGGCATGGCTACCTCCGCGAGGACGATCCGTGTGCGAACTGCTCGGTGCAGTTCGTGCTCACACAATAACGTCATCAACTGACAAAAGAACAGGTTTCAGTCACCGAAATCCGCGCGGCCCGAGATTCCGGCCGCCGCTCGACCCGCGCGACCGGCCCGTTCGCCGCCCGCCGAGTGCAACAGGCGGCGACGGGAGCGATACCCGGCGCTCTAGACTGCGGATGGCAAGCAGCGGAACAGAATGTGACGGGCAGCACAAGCCCGCGGCGGTAGAGGTGGCATGGGAGTCGGACGAATGCAGGCGAACGGGGGCGGCGGCACACAGTGGTGTGAACATCAGGCCTGGAGGCGGAAGCTTGCGTAACCACGGAGGACCCGCGAGCACCACGAGCCGAACGCTGTCGGAGTCCGAGATCGTCGAGGCCGCGCTGCGGGTGGTGCGCGAAGACGGCGTGGAGAAATTGTCGATGCGGCGACTATCCCGCGAACTCGGCGTCTCTCCGATGGCGCCCTACTACTACGTCGCCGACAAACGCGAGCTGCTGGACCTCGTCGCCAGCGCGGCGCTGACCGGAGTGCGCACGCCACCGGCCGAATCCGGGTCGTGGCAGCATCGGCTGCGCGACCTGGTCGACCAGATCGACGAGAAGCTGCGCAAGCATCCCGGCCTCGGCGACATCCTCATCGAGCAGATGCTCGGCAAACAGCTGGACCTGATCGCCGCGATCATGGACATCCTCGACGACGCGGGCTTCGGCGACCGCAACATCCTGGCCGCCTACGCGACCATCCACACCTACTTGTTCGGCCGCAGCCGGGTGAACCCGCGCGACCGCTCCGCCCCCGCCGACGTCACACTGCCTCCCGTGGTCGAGCGGGCCACGCGGCACATCGGCGACCTGCGCGGACGCTACTCCTACGACTTCGGCATGGAGGTGCTGATCGCCGGGCTGGAGGCCCAGCTTGTCCGCCGGGCGACGCCCGACGTACGATGAAACTGAAACACGTTCTAGTTTTTGCGTCGCGGGTAGCCCGTGCCAGGTTCGAGAGGACGACATGACGACTGTCGAGGTTCCACACGGCTCGCGCTCGGTCGTGCTGCGGGTGTCCGCGGTCATCACCGAGACGGCCGACACCCGCTCGCTGGTCTTCGACGTTCCCGACGAGCTGGCCGAGAAGTTCCGCTACCAGCCGGGACAGTTCCTCACCCTGCGCATCCCCAGCGACCGGACCGGCTCGGTGGCGCGGTGCTACTCGCTGGCCAGCTCGCCGCACACCGACGACCGCCCGAAGGTGACCGTCAAGCGGACCGAGGGCGGCTACGGGTCGAACTGGGTGTGCGACAACGTGAAAGAGGGCGACCGGATCGAGGTGCTGCCGCCCTCGGGCGTCTTCACCCCGAAGGACCTGGACGACGATCTGCTGCTGTTCGGCGCCGGCAGCGGCATCACGCCGGTGATGTCCATCCTGAAGTCGGCACTGGCCCGCGGCACCGGCCGCATCGTGCTGGTCTACGCCAACCGCGACCACGAGTCGGTGATCTTCGCCGGTGAGCTGCGCGATCTGGCGGACAAGCACCCGCAGCGGCTCACCGTGATCCACTGGCTGGAGTATCTACAGGGCTTGCCGACGGCCGACGCGCTGGCCACCCTGGTGGCCCCCTATCGCGGCTACGACGCGTTCATGTGCGGCCCGAAGCCGTTCATGGACCGGGTACACGACGCGCTCGCGCAATTGGGCGTGCCGCGCACCCGCACGCACGCCGAGGTGTTCAACTCGCTGGCCGGGGACCCGTTCGCCGACCAGGCGCCGGTCGAGGTCTCCGACGAGGAGGCGGCCGCCGCGGCGACGGTCGAGGTCGAGTTGGACGGCGAAGTCCACCAGCTGAAATGGCCGCGCAAGCAGACGCTGGTGGACATCATGCTGGCCAAGGGATTGGACGTGCCCTATTCCTGCCAGGAAGGCGAATGCGGTTCGTGCGCGTGCACGGTGCTGGAGGGCAAGGTCGAAATGGACAACGCCGAAATCCTCGACCCGGAGGATATCGAGAACGGTTACATTCTCGGCTGCCAGGCGCATCCGGTGACCGACCACCTGAAGATCCAGTTCTGAACGATCCGCCATTTCGAACGCAATTTTGCGTTCGCCCGAAATGGCGCCATTAGCCGATCGATTGCGCCGACTATCGCGCGCGGTATTCGGCGCGCACTTCGGGCGGTAGATGTTCGGTCGCGTAGCTCAACGCGGTGCGTCCCATGACCGGGGCGTGCCGGTCGAGGAATCCGGTCAGCAGGCTCCGGTCGACGCGCTTGCCGACTTCGCGCAGCATCCAGCCCACCGCCTTCTGGATCAGATCGCGCCGATCGCCGAGTAGCAGCTCGCTCAGCGCGAAGGTGGTCGAGGCATCACCCGCCTTGATGAAGGCGAAGGTGGACAGCAGCGCTACCCGCCGCTCCCAGAGCGACTCGGACCGCGCCAACCGGAACAGCAGGTCACGCGGTTTGTCCAGCAGCCACGGGCCGACGATGTTCTCCGCGGACACGTCCACGAGATCCCAGTTGTTCACCCGGCCGCGCCGCACGGCCGCCAGATACAGCTCCACGATGGCGGCGCGCGCGGCGTCGTCGAAGGAGCGCGGCCGGGACGCCGCGGCGAAGCGCGCGTTCAGGATGACCAGCGCCACGAACCGGTCCTCGTGCACGTCGCTGTCGAGCAGCTCGTCGACCTCGTCCAACGGAAGCGCCGCGAAGCGTTTCGCGACACCACGGCTCACCGGGACCCGCACGCCGAGGAACACGTCACCCTCGCCGTACTCACCGGGCCCGGATTTGAAGAACCGCTGCAAGTGCGTCGCGTCGGCCGGATTCGCCAGTTCCCGCAAAGCCGTCCGCACGTCGGCCGCGGTCACCGAGTCGCTCATCGAACCACGCTCCTGTTCCGAATGCTCTGTGCGCCCAACGCGGCCCCGTCCGTCGGCGCGGGCCCGGTCGCCGATGCCACCCCATCCGTCGGCGCGGCCCCAATCACCGATGCCGCCCCAATCGTCAACGGCGCCCCGCCGCTCGGCTCCGCCCCAGTCGTCGGCGCGGCCCCAGCAGTCAATGCCGCCCCGGTCGTCGGCGCGGCCCCGTCCCTCGGCGTGGCCCCAGTCGCCAACGCGACCCCAGCCGTCAATGCCGCCCCGGTCGTCGGCGCGGCCCCGTCCCTCGACGCGGCCCCAGCCGTCAATGACGCCCCAATCGCCAACGCCGCCCCGTCCCTCGACGCGGCCCCAGCCACCAACGCCGACCCAGCCGTCAACGCGGCGCCAATCGTCAACGCGGCGAGCGCGATGCCGGACCGCGGTTCATCCCTGCGCGCCCAGCACACGCCCCGACTCGAAGGCGGCCGCGCTGGCGGGCAGCGCACCGGGGCGTCCGCTGTTCAGCACCCGGACCTCGCCGTTGCCGGTGCTCGGGCGGCCCAGCGCCTCGATACGCCGGATCGTCTGCGCCGCAACGGCTTGCGCACTGTCGAACAGACGGACCCCGTTCGGCAGCGCGGCGACGATCGCGTCGGTCACCAGGGGGTAGTGCGTGCAACCGAGCACCACGCCTTCGACGTCCGGCGGAGTCCGCGCGGCGGCGCCCGCGATCGCGTCGTGCGCGGCGGCCAGATCGCCGCGGTCGATCGCGTCCGCCAATCCGTGGCATGCCACGCCCACCACGTCGGCCTCCCCGCCGAATTTGGCGATCAGATCGGCCTGATACCGGCTCGCCGTGGTCGCCGCCGTGGCCCAGACCGCCACCGATCGGCACACGGCCGCCGCGGGCTTGATCGCGGGTACGGTGCCGATCACCGGCACGTCGGGCCCGACGTCGGCGCGCACGTGCTCCAGCGCCGTGACGCTGGCGGTGTTGCACGGCAGGACGATCACCTCGGCCCCGGAACGAAGCGAGGTCCGCGCGGCGTTCACCACCCGCTCGACCACCCAGTCCTCCGGCTTCGGCCCCCACGGCGCGCCGTCCGGGTCCAGTTGCAGCAGCAGATCCACATCCGGCCGCAACTTGCGCAACCAAGCGGAGGTGGGCAGCAACCCCAGACCCGAGTCGATGAGCGCGACGATCACCGCACCACCGTATTACAGCCCCGTGACAGCACCGCACGCCGTTCGAGGCCAGGCGAACGTCTCCCACGGCAACGGCGGGCTCACCGCCGACGACGCGGTGCCGCCGGATGCTGCACGGATTCGCCCGCGCACGCCACGCGAAGTCCGGTCCGCGACAGAGTGGTGTGCTCGCCCGGGCGCGAGGGCCGACGACGCGACTGGTTCGTCCGGCCCTGGCGCTCATCTCCCGCTGCCGGCCTGGCTCTGGCCCATGGATCCGGCCCATGGATCCGGCCGAGGGCATGGCATCACCGAGGGTTCCGGGCCAGGACGCGGGCAGGCCGGTGCGGAACTCGCCGGAGGTCTGCCGTGGTCGAGTCACGCGCAGCAGGCGTGTTTCGCCAGAGCCCGGCATCGCGCCAGAGCCCGGCGCGAGGTCAGCTGGGCGCCAGCAGTTCGGTCACCGGAGCGCCCGCGGCGATCTTGGCGCGCGCCTTCATCACCTGGGCGGTCGTGCCCGCGCCGACGACGCCGGTGAGGTTGCCGCCCTGGGAGTAATAGGCGAGGAACTTGCGGCCGTCGTCGGAGACGATGTGCACCTCGTCGGTCGCGCCGGGGGTGCCGAGGGCCTGGATCTTGACGTCGTACTGGTCGCTCCAGAAATACGGGACGCGGGCGGCCGTGGGCGGTTGCGCCCCCAGCAGCGCGCAGGCGACCAATTTGGCCTGCTCGCCCGCGTTGGTCCAGTGTTCGACGCGTTTGCGCGAGCCGGTGTCGTGCAGCCAGGCCGCCACATCGCCCACCGCCCACACGCCTTCGGCCGAGGTGCGCCCCACCTCGTCGGCGAGCACGCCGCCACCGGCCGACGGCTCCGCCAGAGCGATCCCCGAATCGCTCAGCCACTCGGTCGCCGGCCGCGAGCCGACACCGATCACGACGAGATCGGCGGCGATCTCACCACCGTCGGACAGCCGGGCGCCGCGCACCCGCCCCGCGTCGTCGCCGAGCAGCGTGTCCACGCCGATGCCGCAGCGCAGATCGACCCCTTCCGCGCGGTGCATCCGCGCCACCAGTTCGCCCACTTCGCTGCCCAGCACCGAGGCCAGTGGCGTCGCCTGCGGTTCGACCAGCACGACATCCACCCCCTTCGCCCGGAAACTCGCCGCGAGTTCGCAGCCGATGAATCCGGCGCCGACGACGAGCGCCGTCCGGGCGCCGCTTAGGTCGGCGCGCAGGGCGACAGCGTCGGAATGACCGCGCAGCACGTGCACGCCGGCGAGATCGGGCAGGCCGGGAAGGCGGCGCGGGCGCAGGCCGGTGGCGATGATCAGCTGGTCGTAGTCCAGCGTCGTCCCGTCGGCGAGGCGGACGCGGCGCGCGCCGGTGTCGACGCCGACGGCTTCGGTGCCCGCACGCAGATCGATCTGCTTCTCGGTGAAGAACTCGCTCGGCCGCAATGTGGTGTCGTCGGTCTCGCCGCGCACGAACTGCTTGGACAGCGGCGGCCGGTCGTAGGGCAACCGCGGCTCGTCACCGATGAGCACGAGGTCACCGGCGTAGCCCGCGCGGCGCAGTTCCTCCGCGGTGCGCAGGCCGGCGAGGCCTGCTCCGACGATCACGATCGGCGCGGTCATGCGGCCATCCCTTCCTTGGAACCCGGCAGCCGATCCCACGGAACCGGCGGTGCGACGAAGCCCACCCTAACCTCTGCTTGGTGCATCGCCCTGTGACGACCATCACGCGTCAATGGTCGGGCAACAGCCGCGCAATCGTGTTCGTTCCGATATTGATCGGGCGGTCAATCAGAGCTATACCGGGGAAAGCACACACTCCCAGCCTCAGGAGGTACCCATGTTCACCGAGAGCCGCGCGCAAGATTTCCTGGCTGTCGTGCTCGGAGCCTTCGCCGCGCTGTCCCCCCTCTGGGTGGACACCAACGACAACGCCATGTGGTCGCTGATCGTGCTCGGCGTGCTCATCGCTCTCACCGGTCTGGCACAGATGGCCCGCCCCGACATGGCGGCGGCGGACTACGTGATGGGCCTGTGCGGCGCACTGCTGTTCCTCTCCCCGTGGGTCATGGACTTCACGGAGTACCGCAGCGCATCCTGGACCGCATGGGTAGTCGGCGTGGTGACGGCGGTGGTCGCGGTAGCGGCGCTGCCGACGGTGTCGGGACGTCTGCACGACATGGCTCCGCATCACTGACGCAGATGCCAGGAACCCGGCGGGCCGGGCGTCGCCGCAGCGCGAAAGCCGACGGCGACGCGCGGCAACTCATCCTCGACGCCGCGGAGAAACTCTTCGCGGCACAGGGATACGACGCCACCGCGACGGCGGCCATCGCCGCCGCGGCAGGCGTCCCCAAAGGACTCGTCTTCTATTACTTCCCGACCAAGGACTCGATCCTGTCCGCCTTGATGTCCGAACGGGTGCCCGCCCAGCCGATCGATGACATCGGCACGGTGGTGGCCCCGGGAGATCCGGCGACCAGCCTGGTCAACCTCGATGCCGCCCTGAACCTGCGCGACCACCACTCGTCGGTGCTGCGGGTGATCCTGTGGCGGGAAGCAGACACCCATCCCGACGTGCGACGGCAACTGCGCCGCCTGCGCGATCAACTGCTGGAGGTCACCACGAAGGTGCTGCAGGCGAGCGCCCCCGCCCCGGTGCGCCCGGGCACCCTGCGCGCGTGCGCGGCGGCCTGGGTCTCGGCGATGTTCGCCATCGCCAGCACCGACCGGCTGCACGCGCTCGACGGCCTGCCACTGCCCACCGCCGAGGAAGTGCTGAACGTAGCGCAGGTGGTCGCGGCCGGGATGACTCAGATGGGGTGATCCCCGGAGTTGTCCACAGCTGGTGTGTTATCCACATTCACCGCCGCGGCGGGTATTCCGGGGGCGCCGGACGATCACGATCGTCGGTATGGAAGCACCGCAACTGATCTCACGCCGGCAAGCACTGGCCGCCGGGCTGTCCGACAAGGCGCTGCACCGGCTGTGCAGAACCGGGCAATGGCAGCGCCTGCGCGCCGGGCACTATCTGAACTCGCCGGGCTCCGGTCTCGGCGAGACCGGCAGGCATCTGCTGATGACGCTGGCGACCGCGGAGTCCACGTCCGACTCCGCCATCACGAGCCACTGTTCGGCCGCGGTTCTGCACGGCCTGGCGATCTGGGGCATTGCGCTCGACCGCGTCCACCTGACCAGGAATCGGATCAACGGCGGCCGGCTGAGCAGACGGGTCGTGGTCCATTCGGCGCAGGTCGAACCCGATGAAATCACCCTGGTCGATGACATACGAGTGACCACCCCGGCGCGGACGGTCCTCGATATCGCTCGCTCGGAAGGGTTCGAACAGTCGGTCGCGGTCGGGGATTCCGCGCTGCGCCAAGGGCTGACGACCACGACCGAATTGCGCGAACACCTTCGCCGCGCCCGGCACCGGCCCGGCTGCCGCCGAGCCGCCCTCGTCCTCGATTTCCTGGACGGCCGCAGCGAGGACGTCGGCGAATCCCGCAGCCGGATCCTGCTGCACCAGGCCGGTCTCCCCGCTCCCCAGGTGCAGGCCCGGGTCTTCTCCGACGACGAGATCTGCGTCGGCCGCGTGGATTTCCTGTTCCCGGATCTCGGCGTGATCGGCGAGTTCGACGGAACGATCGACCGTCGAGCCACACCCCGCGGCCCGGTGCCCGCCGCACAGATCATCACAGCGGAGCAGCAGCGCGAAGCCCGGCTCCGCGCCCTCGGCTGGGTGGTGGTCCGCTGGCGCTGGGACGACCTTTCGGCTCCCACCCGCCTGACCGAACGCTTCCGCGCGGCCGTTCGCGCGGCCGCCGGCAAGCGTCGCGCCGGCTACTGGACCCCCACCCCCAAGCCATGAGCAGCCCTCCCACCGGACCGATGGGTCGAGGATCTGCGCCGCACCTTCCGCGGGCGCACGCCCTCCACGCCCGACATCAGGAACTGAGCGAAATCGACGCGCCTGGCATGCGGGCACCGGCGGATCGACCGCACCGCACTTCGGCGGCAGTTCCAGGTGTCACCGAGATGTGCCTGCCGGCAGCGCGGGACCGAAGACGGCGCGGTGAGTATGTGAACTGCCCCAAGGAAAGCCGGCGCGCCGGATTCGACCCGTAAGGTACCGATCATGGTGCCCACCGAGAGGTCCGAGTTGGTGCGATCGGTCGTCGAGTCCTACCTGCTCGACGGAGCGCGCCGGTACAACCGCACCGAGGTCGCCGAGCAGTCGGGGACGACGACGGCGCTCACCAAGCGATTGTGGATCGCGCTCGGTTTTCCGTCGAGCATCGGCGACGAAGCGGTCGACTACGCCGACGCCGACGTCGCGGCGGTGCGCGACTTCGAGCAGCTGAACGTGTTGTCCTCGGCCGACACCAAGCAACAGTCGGCGACCGTGCGCACGCTCGGCCAGGGCATGGCGCGCCTGGCGGAATGGCAGGTCGACCTGGTGCTGGCGGAGATCGAGGAGCGGATCGCCCGAGCCGAGCCCGATGCCGACCCCGAGGAGGCGGTGCGCACCGCCACCCAGGGCGCCATCGCCACGCTGGAGCAGTTGAACATCTACGCCTGGCGGCGCCATCTCGCCGCGGCGCTGTCGCGCTCACTCGACCCGGGTACCAGCGCCGGTGAGACGGTGCGTGAACTGGCCGTCGGTTTCGCCGACATGGTCGGCTACACCAGGCTGACCAGGCATCTGCATCCCGACGAGCTGTCCATGCTGCTGGAGGCGTTCGAATCCACCACCACAGCCGCCATCACCGAGAACGGCGGATGGGTGATCAAGAACGTGGGCGACGAAGTCATGTTCGCCACCGAAACCGCCACCGAGGCCGCCCGCATCGCCCTGGCCATCCAGGAGTCCACCATGATGGTCGGCGGCACCCCGGACCTGCGGGTCGCTGTCGCCTACGGCCCGGTCCTGCAACGCTTCGGGGACCTGTACGGCTCGGTCGTGAACATCGCCTCCAGACTCACCGGCGTCGCCCGGCCGGGCACCGTCCTGATCGATGACCACGCCGCCGCCGCGCTGGAGGGCGATCCGGCATTCGCCATCAAGCACCTGCGCAGCGTCCGGGTGCGCGGCTTCAACCGCCTGCGCCCGCACCTGCTGCGCCGCAACGGCAAGAACGGCAGGTAGCCGAGACCGCGTGCCGCCCGCCGCGGACGGCCGCCCTAGGCTCGTCCGGTGGACAAGGACTGGTCACAGCTGCGCGCCCGTTGCCTCGTCGAGGAGGACGCGGCGATCCTGGCCCTGCACAAACCTGCCGGGATCTCCGTCACCGGCGAGCGCCACGACACCGACCTCGTCGAACTGGCCGCCGAAGCGGGGGAAACGCTGTATCCGGTGCACCGGATCGACAAGGTGACATCCGGCCTGATCCTGTTCGCGAAGGAACTGCGCGCGCACGGCGAGCTGACCAGGCAGTTCAACAAGCAGACCGCGGAGAAGGCGTACCTGGCCGTCGTGGCCGCCACCGGACTGCCCGATACCGGCGTATTCGATCTGCCGCTCAGTGTGGGCCGCAAGAACCGGGTGCGGATCGCGGCGCCCCGCGAAAGCATCCGCCACGAGGCGGGCCGCTGGTTCGTCGACGACGCCGACCTGCTGCCCGCCAAGAACTACCCCTCGCTCACCCGGTTCGCGACGGTGCTGCGCGGCGCCACACACACCGTTCTCGCGCTGCGCCCGGTCACCGGCCGCCGCCACCAGATCCGCGTCCACCTGGCCTGGACCGGACACCCGATAGTCGGCGACCCGTTGTTCGACCGCTCCGGCGCCCATGCCCGGACCTACCTCCACTCTTGGCATCTCGGCCTCGCCGCCTCGTGGCGCACCCCGCCGGAACTGATGTTGACCGCCGAGCCGGACCCCGATTTCTGGCGCCCGTTGAACGAACCCGCCGAACCGGCCGCTCTCGAACGCGCTGCCCAATCCCTGCGGACGCTCGGCTAGCGCCACCTTCCCCTCCGCACCGACCACGGCCTCCTCGCCTGAGCGTCGAACCGCCGAACCGCTTCCTCGTGCCTGCCTTCTCCGTGCCTGGTCTCAGGCTGTGCGTGGGTGCGCGATTCGTCCACAGTCATCCTCAGGCAATCGCCCGGAGGCACACAGCCGGGACAGGCTGCCGCGCGGAGGTCCGCGGCGGCAGGTCAGTTCGGCCAGTTCGGTGAGCGGCCGAGGAGCAGGAGGATCTGGTCGAGGGTCGGGGTTTCCTCCGGAACGGACAGTGCCGGGGCGAAGGCTGCGCCGGGGGCGGTGCGTTCGGGCCCGTCGGGGACTGCGAGGGCGATGCGCAGCGCCGCTTCGGCCACGTCGGGATCGAGGGTGATGGTTTCGCCGATCGAGCGCGCTACATCCCAGGCGTGGACGACGCTGTCCACGAGGTGGAAGCCGATCGCGAAGTGCGCCGGGATGCCGCGATCGGGCAGGACTTCCGGCAGCAGCAGTGCGCGCTCGAAGACGTCCTCTGCGGCAAAGCCCGCGAGCACGTCGTCGGCCGAGGCGCGATAGTCGGCGACCGGATCGTCGGACGCGCGAACGGCCCACACATCGGGATCGCCGCTGCCCCGCGCGGCGGCGGCGAAGCCGTGATTCTGCGCGATCATGTGTTCCAGCAGGTCACGAAGGCGCCACCCGGCGCAGGGTGTTCCGGAATCCAGTTGATCGGGACGCACGCGGGCCACGGCCTCCACGCTCGCTCGAACCGACCGAGCGTGCTGGTCGCGCAATTCTTTCAGGGAATCAGTAATCATGAGCTTATCGTAAGCTCAAGCTTATGATTTTCCAAGCAGTATCGTCGGTCCATGTCCAACGCTCGTCCCGATCTGGCCGCGATGATCGTGCCGCTCGTGCGGGCGCTCATCGCCGCGGAGACACCCATCCTGGAGCGCCACGAACTATCCATGTGGGGCTACTCCGTTCTGCTCGGCCTGGATGCGGAACCGGTCTACACCCAGGCGGCGCTGGCCAAGGCGATCGGCGCGGACAAGACCCGCATCATCGGCGTGCTGGACGAGTTGCAGCGCCGAGGCCTGATCACGCGCGAACCGGACCCGTCCGACCGGCGGGTCAACCTGGTGTCGCTGACCGACGAGGGCCGCGCCCTCCGCGACCGCGTCCAGCGCGACATCCAAACCGGCGAGGAGAAACTGCTGGAGCGGCTCCCCGCCCAGGACCGCCGAGTGTTCGTGCGCGCCCTGCGCACCCTCTCCGTGGCGGTATCCGAGCAGTCCAAAGCCTGACCGCCAACCTCACACCTTGTGTCCTGGGACACATATCGCCGAGCGCCGTTCGCATGGTGGCGAGCGTCATGACGACTCGTAATGCGCAGGTCAACTAGCCTGATGACGTGCGGCAGCCGCAGCGCGCGCACACTCTGACGCAATGCAGCGAACCCCTAGCGAAAGCGAATGCCGATGATCCTGGTGGCTCAGGTCAGCGACACCCATTTCGATCTCGGCGCCCGCAACGCCCAGCGTGTCCAGCGGGTGATGGAGTTCTTCGCCGGGTTGCGCCACAAGCCCGACGCCATCCTCGTGACCGGCGACATCACCGATTCCGGCAAAGCCGAGCAGTACGCGGAGGCCAAGCTCGCGTTCGACACCGAGATCCCGGTGTACGCCCTCCCCGGCAACCACGACGACCGCGCGGGCTTCCGTACCGCCTTACTCGGCGAGCCCGCCTCCGACGCCCCCATCAACCGCTCGCACCGAATCGGTGATCTCACCCTCGCGCTCTTGGATTCGAGCGTTCCCGGGGAGCCCGGCGGACGACTCGCCGAGGAGACCTACCGTTGGCTGAGCGGCGTACTCGACGCCGCGCCCCCGGCCAAACCGATCCTGCTCGCCCTGCACCACCCGCCCGCGCACCTGTACAGCCCGATCGTCGACGGGATCTCCCTCGCCGATCCCCAGCGGCTCGCCGACCTGGTGGCCGGTGACGACCGGATCGTCGCCGTACTCACCGGGCACGCGCATTCCGCCGCGACGACCACGTTCGGCGGACGCCCGCTGCTGGTCGGCCCGAGCACCGCGTCGGTGCTCAGCGGCGAGTGGGAACTCGACCTGCCCGACCACGTCATGGACTACGCGCCGGACCCGACGATCTCGCTGCACGTCATCGGCGACGATCACCGACTCACCACCCATTTCCGGACCGTTCCGATGGGCGGCCGGATCGGCGTGCAACCGGCTTGAGAGCGGTTTACCCGGCACCAGCCGGGGCAATCGGGAGGCACGAGACGCCTACCCGGGAGGATGCACCATGGTCGACCTGCCAGCCGCAGTGGTGAAGAGCGCGTTCGCGACCGGAGCGCGGATCCGGCATGCCCGGGTGTTCCACCCGAACGGGTTGCACCTGGCCGGTCGTCTGCATGCCGAACCCGAGTTCGAGCCGCTGTTCGGCAGCGGCGAACGCGCGGTGATCGCGCGGCTGTCCAAGGGCGTCGGACTACCGAACGGCCTGCCCGACGTGCTCGGCCTGGCGTTCCGAGTGCTCGACCGGGACGACGAGCCCTGGGACTTCGCGCTGGCCACCACGGGGCAGGGATCGCTGGGCCGGCTGGTGATCACCCCGGCGCGCGGCTGGGCCAGCGCGCGCTACGGATGCCTGATGCCCTATCGGATCAGCAACTCCGCGCCGACCTGGTTCTTCGCCGAGCCGGACGGTGTGCAGCCCGCTTCGGCGTCGCTCGAGGCGATGCAAGCCCATCTGAACGAGGATCTGGTGAGCTTCACCCTCAGCGCGGGCCGTCTCGGCGGACCCACCTGGCGGGTCGCCGAAATCACGCTGCGGCCCGCCGAATCCGCCGAGCACCGCACGGACTACTTCGATCCGATGCTCAACCACCCGGCCGAGGTGGAGTTGTTCCCCAAAGCCATCGGCAAGATTCGCGAACTGGCCTACACGGGCAGCCGCAGCGGCCGTGGTGAAGGGGCTTAGCGCCGGACGACGCGTTCGCGGCGATAGGCGGCCGGGGTGTTACCGGTCCACCGCTTGAAGGCGAAGATGAATGTCGAGGCTTCGGCGTAACCGAGACGGATCGCGACATCGCTCACCGACAGCGGTGTGGCGGTGAGCATTTCCTCGGCCAGAGCACGCCGCACCTCGTCCAGCAACGCCCGATAGCTGGTGCCCGCCGCGTCGAGATGCCTGCGCAGCGTGCGCGTGCTCATGTTGAGATCGTTCGCCACGGCGTCGATGCCGGGCGGCGCGGCGAACCCGTCCGCGCCGCCGCGCGGGACCAAGCGCTCGCGCACCTCGGCTGCGATGCCGGTGCGGGCCCTGCGGCGGTGCACCAACTCCCGGCACTGCGCCAGGCACATCGCCCAGGTGTGCTCGTTGGCCTGCGGCAACGGCTGCTCCAGCAGCATGGGTTCGATGGCGAACAGGTTGCGCGGCATGTCGAACCGCGGGGCCACCAGGGTGACGTCCGCGATCCGATCGGCGTAGCCCGGTGCGGGAAAACGGAATTCGGCCCTGGTCAGCGGCAGGCGCGTGCCGAGCAGATCGCTCATCACCTGATGCATCGCGGTGACGTCGCGTTCGACGAGGAACTGGCGCACATCCGTCGGCACCGACTCGTCGTGCACCACCGCGACGAACTCGTTGTCGCCCCACTCGGCCACCGGTAGGCAGAAGGTGAAGCTGAGGTCCAGGTAGCGCAGCGCGAAGCTGATCGCCTCCCCCAGCGTCGGGCTGCTGACGCAGGCGAAGCCGAAGATGCCGAAGGTGGTGATCCGGTAGCGGCGGCCCACCTCGACGCCCAGCGCGGGACGGCCGGCCAGTTCGCGAACGAGGTTGCGGATGACCGCCAGCTCGGTGTGCGCATCGATCTGCGCGTCCGGATCGCGCAGTTGCTGCTCGGTCAGCGCGGTGCCGTGCAGCATGCGCGCCGCGGGCACGCCGTGTTCGGCCGCGTAGCCGACCATCAGCGCCACGCTGGCCACGCCGCGCGGAAAGTTCCAATCGCGGATATCCGGATCCTGTACCCGCTCCACGCGGACATTATGGCCGAATTTCTCTATGCGACGGCACGGCGGCTCCTACAGTGGAGACAACTACGGTCGGAGTGAGGAGTGTCACATGACAACGCGCGGTCGGCCGTCGATCCTCATCATCGGCGCGGGCTTCGGCGGCATCGGCATGGCGATCGAGTTGCGCCGCAACGACTTCGACGACATCACCGTGCTGGAACGGGCCGCCGACCTCGGCGGGGTGTGGCGGGAGAACACCTACCCCGGTGCGGCCTGCGACGTCCCCTCACCGCTGTACTCGTATTCGTTCGAACCCAAGCCGGACTGGCCGCAGCGGTACTCGGGGCGTGCCGCCATCCACGCCTACCTGCGCGGCGTCGCCGAGCGGCACGGCGTGCTGTCGGCGATCCGCTTCGGCACCAGCGTCACCGACGCCGAATTCGACGACGCCACCGGCCGGTGGACCGTCCGCACCGCCGACGGGGACAGCCGCGTCGTGGACGTGCTGATCTCGGCGGTGGGTCAGCTGTCGCGCCCGTCCCTGCCCGCCATACCCGGCATCGACACCTTCGCGGGACCGTCGTTCCATTCGGCCGAGTGGAACCACGACGTCGACCTCCGCGGCAAACGCGTCGCCTGCGTCGGCACCGGAGCGAGCGCTGTCCAGTACATTCCCGAGATCCAGCCCGAGGTCGGCCATCTCACGCTTTTCCAGCGCACACCGGCCTGGGTGATCCCCAAGTTCGACACCGACTACTCGCCGATCCAGCACAACCTGTTCGCGCGGATGCCCGGCGCGCTGCTGGCCGAACGATTCGGGTGGTGGTCGATCGCGGAGTTCGTCTCGCTCGGACTGGTCGAAGTCCCCGCCATCGCCCGGTGGGTGGCCCGCATCGCCTCCCGGCACCTGGCCGAGCAGGTCGAGGATGCGCAGCTACGCGCGAAACTCACCCCGGACTACCCGATCGGGTGCAAACGCGCGCTGTTCTCCAACGACTACTACCCCGCGCTCACCCAGCCGAACGTGCGGGTGGAGACCACCGCGATCAGCGAGATCACTCCGCGGGGCGTACGCACCGCCGACGGTGCGACGCACGAGGTGGACGTGATCATCTACGGCACCGGCTTCAAGGGCACGGAGTTCCTGTGGCCGATGGAGGTCTATGGTCGCGGGGGGCGCAGGCTGGCCGACGCCTGGGCCGACGGCGCGCACGCGTACTACGGCATCGCGGTGCCCGACTTCCCGAACCTCTTCCTGGTCTACGGGCCGAACACCAACCTCGGCGTCGGCTCGATCATCTACATGATCGAGTCGCAGACCCGCTACATCCGTCAGGCGGTGCGGTGGCTCGCCGACCACCCCGGCCACTGTGTCGACGTCCGGGCGGACCTGGAGGAGGACTACAACGTCACGCTCCAGCAACGACTGGCCCGCACCCCGTGGAACTTCTGCGCGAGCTGGTACCGCAATTCCGCGGGCCGCATCACCAACAACTGGCCCGGCTCGCAGACCAGCTACCGCCGCCGCACCCGGCGCTTCGATCCCCGGCACTACACCCTCGACCCGGTCTCGTGACGAATCGCACGGCCGCCGGCCCCGCTCGGATTCGACTCGACGCGGCACCGCCCGCCGGGCTGGCAGACTTGTGCTGTGAATGAACTGGCCCGTCCGGGCGCGTCGGAGCAGCGCGGGCCGCTGCGTCCGATCGAGCTGGCCACCGGCGCCGTGCTCGGTGGAGCCACCGTCGGGCTGGTGACCATCGGATCGGTGATCCCGTTCGCCGGCGCGCTGCAGTTGGTCGCGGCGGTCCCGATCGGGCTGATCGCGCACCGCTTCCGGCCGCGCGCCCTGATCACCGCGACCATCGCCGCCACGCTGGTCACCTTCGTGGCGGGCGGTATGGCGGCGGCGACGGTGCTGGTCGCCTCGGCCACCATGGGCGGCATCATCGGCACCGTCAAGCGGCGCGGCGGCGGGCTCGTCGCGGTGCTGGGACTCTCGCTGCTCACCGGGCTGGTGTGGGCCGCGCTCGCTGTCGGTTCGCTGCTCGTGCTGTCGAGCGCGCGCCAGTTGGTCTTCGACAACATCCGCAACGGCGCGCGCGGCTTGCAGGATCTCGCCGCCCAGGTGGGCGTGACTCCGCTCGGGCGGGTCGTGGCGGAACTGGCCGATGCCGTGCTGCGCTCGTGGTGGGTGTGGCTGGGCGGCGGCGTCGCGCTCGGCATGATGGCCACCGGGGTGTGCTCCTGGTATGTCCTGGGCTCGGTGCTGGACCGGCTCGACTGGCTGCCCGGGCGGGACCGGCTCGACGCACCGCTCGACGACCGGCCCGTCGCGCCGCTGCCGGTCACGCTGGAACGCGCCGGCTTCCGCTACCCCGGAGCCGGTCGCGACGCGCTCAGCGACGTCGACCTCACCGTCGAGGTCGGGGAATTCGTCGCCGTGGTGGGGCACAACGGCTCGGGCAAGTCCACGCTGACCCGGTTGCTGGCCGGCCTGCCGCCCACCTCGGGGTCGGTGCGGCGCCCCGGCTCGGCCGGACTGGGGCGACTGGGCGGCACGGCGCTGGTGTTGCAGCGACCGGAGAGCCAGACCCTCGGCGTGCTCGTCGCCGACGACGTGGTGTGGGGATTGTCCGCGGACCTGGCCGCCGAGGTGGACGTGGAAGGACTGCTGAGCGAGGTCGGTCTCGCCGGGATGGGCGGCAAGGAGACCGCGACGCTCTCCGGCGGTCAGCAGCAGCGCCTGGCGGTCGCGGCGGCACTGGCCCGGCGGCCCGCCCTGCTGATCGCCGACGAAGCGACCTCCATGATCGATCCGGACGGACGCGGGGAACTGGTGGAACTGCTCGCGGGCCTGCCGAAACGCCACCCGATGGCGGTGGTCCTGGTGACCCACCACGAAGCCGATGCCGCGGCCGCGGACCGGGTCGTGCACCTGTCGGGTGGACGGACGGTCGCGCACCTGCCCGCGTGGCCCCGTCCGGCCCGCGCCGCGCGCCGCGGGCCGATGGGCGAACCGGTCCTCGAACTGCGCGATGTCCGGCACACCTACAACCGCGCGACGCCGTGGGAGGCACCCGCGCTGCACGGCGTCGACCTGTCCGTCCGGCAGGGCGAAGCGCTGCTCGTCGTCGGCGGGAACGGCTCGGGCAAGTCCACCCTGGCCTGGATCATGGCCGGCCTGATCGAACCGAGTTCCGGCCGGTGCGAACTGCGCGGGAAGCCGGTCGGCAAGCAGATCGGCGGGGTCGGGCTCGCGTTTCAGCATTCCCGCCTGCAATTGCAGAAGCAGACCGTCGGCGCGGAGATCGCGGACTGGGGCGGACGCGCCACCGGCTCCGGCGCGGTCGGGCGCGCGCTGGACGCGGTCGGGCTGGACCGGTCGCTGGCCGCACGCTCGATCGAGGAACTCAGCGGCGGACAGGCCAAACGGGTGGTGCTCGCCGCGATCGTGGCCAGCCATCCCCAAGTGGTCGTACTCGACGAACCGCTGGCCGGACTCGACCCCGAGGGCCGAGCCGACATCGTGGAACTGCTCGCCCGGCTCCGGGATGCCGGTTTGACGCTGATCGTCATCTCGCACGACGTGGCCGACATGGCGGCGGTGTGCGACCGCACGGTGCACCTGCGATCGGGACGCATCCTGAGCGCGGAATCCGCGTGGGCGGCCACGCCGGTGCCGAGCAAGGCGGCCGCGCGAGCCGACTCCGGAGCGCTGCACGCGCCCGGTGAATCGGCCTGGCGGTTCGAGCAGGGAGGTCGATGATGAGCACCGTTCTGCTGCGTCAAGTGCCGGTCGCCAGTCCGGTGCACCGGCTGTGGGCGGGCACCAAGATCATCGGCGTCTTCCTGATCAGCCTGGTGTTGATGTTCCTGCCGTCCTGGCCGGTGCTCGCCGTGATGACGGGGTTCCTGGTGATCGTGGGCGTCGTCGCCCGGCTGCCGCTCGGCACGCTGCCGCGCCCGCCTTGGTGGTTCTGGGCGCTGTTCGTCGTCGGCGGCCTGCTCACCGTCCCCGTCGGCGGTGCGGCGGTGCTGCGCTACGCGCAGATCGCGATGTTCACCCTGATCCTGGTGACCGCTTCGTTCCTGATCGCGTGGACCACACCGATGGGTGACGTCGCGCCCGCCCTCGCCAAACTGGGCGCGCCGTTGCGCAGGCTCAGAATGCCGGTGGACGAATGGGCTGTCGTCGTCGCGCTCACCCTCCGCGGTCTGCCGTTGCTCATGGAGGAGATCCGGGTGCTGCGCGCCGCCCGTCGCCTCCGCCCCAAGGACCGTATGCTCGCCCGCGCGGTCGACAACCCGCTCATCGACATCCTCACCGCGGCCATGGCGGTGGCCACCCGGCGGGCCGGTGAACTGGGTGAGGCGATCACCGCACGCGGTGGCACCGGGCAACTCACCGCCCATCCCAACGCTCCCGGCCTGCGCGACGCTCTCGCTCTCGTGCTCGTGTTCGGCGTCTGCCTCGGCTCCCTCGCACTGCACTTGCTGCTCTGATACGCGCGAGAGAAGTGACGGGTGCGAGCCGAACGGGTGAAGAACCGGGTCTCGGTTGGTCGCGGCCCCTGATGGTTCGCGGGGCGGAATTCCGGGCCCCGGATTCGCTGAATATTTGCAGACCGTCTGGCGTCACTCGAGGTAAGGCCCGGTCGATGCCACGGAAAGCACTGTCGGCAGTTCACGTACCACGCTTCGGCGGGAACGGCAGCCGTCGCCCCAGCCAGTGGGGCCCGCCCGCCCGCCCACGCCACGACTCGGCCGCCCGGATCACGGCCACGCCGCGCCCCGCCCCTCGCACGCGCCCCGCGCCTCGCGAAAGACACTGCCGTGCTGGAGATTACACCTGGCGCACAACCGCCTGCGCATGCTTCGGATGCAATGCTTCGATTCGAAGATCGCACCCCACCGCCCGAATGAAGCCCGACCGGACCCATTCGAACGCCCGTATTGCTCGATCAATAAATAGCGGAGAGCTATAACACCGCCACTGGACAAAGACGGAAGATTACCCTCTGAATTCGTGTCCCAAACCCCTTCGGCCACAGTACAGTTATCACTCGGAAGTAACTGTCTTTTGGATCACATCACGGATGTACACGCCGATGGGGGAAGGAAATTCGGCGTGCGCCGCGTTCTCTATTGCTCGAAGCCTGATGAAGATTGGAAACCGAGAAATGATTCTGCGGAAAGTCACTGCCGCTGTCGTGCCACTGGTCGCCGCGCTCACGGTGGGGTCCGGTGTCGCGCACGCGGAACCGGGCGCGACAGCGGTTCCGGACATCGGCTACCAAGCCGAGCTGATCGGGAACAAGGTCGTCACGACGCTCACCGCGGGCACGTTCGAGGTGCGCGGCGACGCCGTCGACATCAAGGACGCGGCGGGTGCGGTCGCGGTCACGCTGCCGCTCGCCTTCCGGCAGGACGGGCTCGAATACCCCATGTCCCACGTGGTGCGGGACGCGGGCCGGGTGCTGGAGCTGACCGTCGTCAAGGACACGGCGCAGGCGCGCCCCGCGGCCACGCCGGTCGCGTCGCCGTTCGAGAACCAGCGCGCGATGGACGCCTTCCTGTCGCAGTTCGGCATCGCCACCGCGGTCGGCGGATTCATCGGCACGGTGATCGGAGCGCTCGTCGGTCTGACGGGCCTCATCGGCGGACCCGTCGGTATCGCCACTGTGCTCGCCGGCGCGGGTATCGGCGGCGTCATCGGCACCATCGTCGTCGGTGGACCGGCCCTGATCATCGCCGGTATCGATCTGATCAGCACGCTGGCCGCCCCGCCCGGCAGCACCAAGTGGATGGACACCACCGGGCGTTCGCAGAACTGACCGGTGCCCCTGGCGCTACGCGCACCGAATCGACCGCGATTCGGTGCGCTTTCGTCTGTGCGGGCCGTTGGTGGTTCGCCGGAAGCGGCCGCCGAGACCAACGCCGCCCTCACGCAACCACGCTGGTCGACGGATACGGTGCGCCGACCAGCGCCCACGATCAGCCGGTCGTCCATTCACCGCTCCCGGCATCCGGCGGCCACCGGCAGACCCGCGAACCGATCGCCCAGAAAGTTCATCGCTCCCGGCGCTTCACCGATCGCCGCCGGGTTGTGGGTGGGCAGCATCGAATGCACCGAGGTGATAGCCGCTCCCTGCGCGCAGTACCGGCCGACCAGGTCGGTGAAGCCCGCCACGGGGATCACGTCGTCGGTGCGGCTGTGGTACAGGTACATCGGCGTCTCCGGCGCACTGCCGCCGAGTTCCTGGGCGTCGGTCGCGGCGCGGAAAGCCGGATGCGACAGCAGATCCGGAACGACGGCGAAGTCGTCGACCCGCGCGCCGACGTACTTCGGTACCAGGTCGGACCCGCACATGGCGGCATTCTCGGCCAGCGCCGCGCGCCCCCGATCGTTGAGCAACGCCAGCACGCCGTTGCCGGGATCGTTGCGCGCGATGGCGAACAGGATCAGCAACGCCAGCCCGGCCTGCACGGTGCCGTCCGCCTCGCGCGCTATGGCGGGCCAGTCCGCCGGAACGCCACCCGAGGTGATGCCCGCGAACCGGACGTCCGGCGCGTACCACGGCTGCATCTGCGCCGCCCACAGCGTGGCGAACGCGCCGCCCGAATAGCCCCAGGCGCCGACGGGCGTCGCGGGCCCGAGCCCGGCCTGCGGAAGATCACGGGCCGCCCGGATGCCGTCCAGGACGCCGCGTCCGGAGTTCACCCCGTCCAGGAACCTGGACCGCGGACCCTCGTAGTCGCCGGCCACCACCGCCCACCCGCGCCGCAGTGCCTCCGCCATGAACGGCGTGTCGATGAGGGTGTTCACCGCGCCGCTGTCCCAGCCGCCGCGCAGCGCGAACGACGGCGCGCACCGCGTGCCGAGACTGTCCTCGGGCACCTGATACGACAGCAGGGGCCGGGCGCCCGGGCCGAACCACGGCAGCATCGGGACCATGACGGTCGCCACGTCGGCCACGGGATCGTCGCTCGCGTCGGTGCTGCGATACTTCACCTGCCATGCCGAAACAGGCAGGGGGAGGCCGAACAACGCGATCGGGCGGGAATCCAGCACGGCGCCGTTGTGGTAGCGCTCGAGGTCCGCGGGGGCCGCGTAGAACGGGTCCTGGTCCGGCGGGGGTAGCTCGGCGTGTGCCGCCGGGACGGCGGCAAGAGCGATCAGCGCGGACAGCGCGATCCCCAGGATCGCGGTGCGCACCGGGTGGTTGCTCGCCTGCGCGGTGACAGGCGCTGCGTGCACATCCTTCATCAGGGCCTCCCCAGTCCCGGCGAGGCGGTGAGTGTCCCGGTGCGGTCGGCACCGGTTCACCTGGCCTCCAGACCTCAACGGTACTGCCGGGCGGACGGACCCGGCAACGGGCGATCGCAGGTCACACCCACCGCCGCCGCTGTCCGCAGGGCTGGCTACAGTGTTGGCCAAAACATCCCTGGCGCAATCGAATAGCTGTCTGGCGTCACCCCGCCCCCAGCGCGAGCGCAACGAAGAGGAGTAGCCGAGCATGCGGCATGGCAACGGACTGGACATCCCCGAGGGACTCGCCGACCTGTGCGCGCCCGACCGGATGGCGGTGATCGTCTACGACATGCAGGTCGGCGTGCTCAGTCAGTTGCCGGACGGCCCGGAGATCATCGAGCGGGTGGTTCGGGTGGTCGACGCGGCGCGCTCGGGTGGCTACCCGGTGATCTTCCTGCGCCATTTCTTCCTGCCGCAGCGGCTGAGCGGAGCATTCGCGCTGCGCATGGCCATGAGCTGGCAGCAGGTGGATTCGGTGGACGAGGTGCGCTTCATCCTCCAGCGCGACACCCCGGCCTTCGAGCTGGTTCCCGAGCTGCGGCCGCGCGCGGACGAGGTGGTGTTCGACAAGACGTCGATGTCGGCCTTCGAAGGGACTCCGCTGGCCTCGATGCTGCGCGATCTGCGCATCGGCACCTACGCGATCGCGGGCGTCGCCCTGGAGATCGGCATCGCGCCCACGGTCACGCATTCCACCGATCTCGGATTCGTCCCGGTGGTGATCAGCGACGCGGTCGGCGGCCGGGACAAGGAGGCCATGGCTCGGGCCTACGCGGATTTCGAATTCCAGGGCCACGCGCTGGTGACCGACATCGCCACCATCACCCCGCTGCTCGCGGGCGGCAACTGACCCGGAACGGGACCCGGCCACGGACCGGGTCCCGTTCGACGCTCACTTCTCCCGCAGGGCTTTCTTGGCCGCGTCCTGGGCGGCGTCGACCTGGCTCGTGAACTTGTCGCCCGTCTTCTCGTCGACGAGGTCGCCCGCCTTGTCGATGACCGCGTCCAGCTTGTCCGCGTTCTTCTGGGCCAGGTCCATCGCCTTACCCGCCAGGTTCTTGAAGTCCACCGTGCACTCCTCGTTTCGCGCTGGGAACAACCGCGAGACAACCCTACCCAGCGCCAAGCCAAGCCGGATGCCACAACCGGCCCGCCTCGGTCCAGTTCATGAACCGCACGCTGCCACCGAGTTTCGGCGTCACCCACACTGCCTCCTTGCGTTCCTCGGCGGTGAGGTCGTTGTCGAACGGCGAGGTCTTGCGCTCCAGCTTGCGCAGCCGCGCGGCCAGCTCCCGCATGGCCGAGTCGTCGAACCCGGTGCCGACCCGTCCGACGTAGACCAGCCTGCCGTCGTGCGGAATACCGACCAGCAGCGATTTGAACTCTCGCGCCGTGCTGCGCCGCCACCCACCGATCAGCACCTGCTGAGTGCGCCAGTTGCGCTGCTTCACCCAGGCATGCCCGCGCTTACCCGGCAGATACACCGAATCCTTGCGTTTCGCGACCACGCCCTCCAGCCCGTGCTCCTGGCTGTAGCGCAAGGCCTCGGCGCCCGAGCCGTCCAGTCGTGGCGGCACCACCATCGACGGCGCGTTCGCGGCGAGCGCCTCCAGCACCCTGCGGCGATCGGAATATCTTTTGCGCAACAGCGACGTGCCGTCCAGGTACAGCACGTCGAACGCGACGAACACCGCCCGCGCCGCGTCGGCTTGCAGCAGGCCGAGGTTCGCGACTCCGTGATCGTCGAAGACGACGGCCTCGCCGTCCAGCACCACCTGATGCCCGGACAATTCCCGCCGCAGCGCCGCGATGCGCGGATAGCGGTCGGTCACGACGTTGCCCGCCCGGCTGTGCAACGTGATCGCGCCGGAGTCGATCTCGGCGATCAGCCGGAAGCCGTCCCACTTCGTCTCGAAGCACCACTCGTCCGCGCCGAGATCGGCGACGTCACCGTGCGTCGCCAGCATCGGCGACAGGCCGCGCGGAAGTGGCGAAGGCCCCTCGGCGGGACGAATGATCCGGCCCGGCGGCTGCCGCTGCCGCACCTGCGGTTCTTCGGCTCCGTTCCCCTCCCGCATCAGATGCATCAGCCATTGGTTGCCGTTGGTCTGGATCAGCGCGTACCGGCCGGTGAGCCGCTTACCGTGGAACCGCACGATGACCTCGTCGTCGCGCCACTTCTCGGTCTCGTAGGTGCCGGAGTCCCAGATCGTCATCTCGCCCGCGCCGTACTCGCCCTTCGGGATGGCTCCGTGGAAGTCGAGATACTCCATCGGATGGTCCTCGGTGTGCACGGCGAGGCGGTTCTGCTCGGGAGAGGTCGGCGGGCCCTTCGGCACCGCCCAGGACACCAGGACCCCGTCGCGCTCCAGCCGCACATCCCAGTGCAGACGCCGCGCGTGATGCTCCTGCACGACGTAGCGGTTGTCCGCGCCCGGCGCGGGTGGCTGCGCGGGAACGGGCTCGGGCGTGCGGGACGGATCCCGCATCGATCGGTACTTCGTCAACGCGTCCGGGCCCGCTACCGCCGCGGACGAGCCGTTTCCCGCGGGCGGCGCATCCAGTTCGGCGAGCAGATCGCCATCCGATCGGTATCTGGCGAGTACTTCGTCGAACCGCAGATGCCGCAGTCTCTTCCGGTTCTCGATCTCTTTCCAGGTGCGTGGAGCGGCGACGTTCGGCTCCGGCCGCCCCCGCATCGAGTAGGGCGCGATGGTGGTCTTGGCGGCGTTGTTCTGGCTCCAGTCGAGGAAGACCTTGCCGCCGCGAGCCGCCTTCGCCATCGTCGCCGTGACCAGATCCGGGTGCAGCCGTTGCAGATTGGTGGCCACCTGTTTCGCCACGGTGGAGGCGCCGTCCGAATTCAGTTCGCGATCCAGCGGCACGTAGAGGTGGATTCCCTTGCTGCCGCTGGTCACCGGGAACGTGCGCAGACCGATGCCCTCGACCATCTCGCGCACCGCGAGCGCCACCTCGGCGCATTCGGCGAGCCCGACTCCCTCGCCCGGGTCCAGATCGAAGACCAGCCTGGTGGCCGGGCCCATGTCGTCGCCGTCGAAACGCCACTGCGGCACATGCACTTCCAGCGCGGCCTGCTGCGCGAGCCAGGCCAGCCCGGCCTCGGAATCGATCAGGGGATAGACGACCTTGCGATCGGAATGCCGCAGGGTGCGCCGCTGCATCCAGGAGGGGGCGTGCGACGGGAGATTCTTCTCGAAGAAGGACGGTTCGTCTACGCCGTTGGGCCAGCGCTTGCGGGTGACCGCCCGCCCGGCGACATGCGGCAGCATGGCAGGCGAGATCGCCGAATAGTAGGCGATGACTTCGCCTTTGGTGGTTCCGGTGGCCGGGTACAACACCTTGTCGAGGTTGCTCAGGTCAACCTCGATACCACCGAACTCGCGGCGGGCCACCATATCCGAAGTGTAGCGGCGGAGACCCGATCGTGGTCTCCGCCGCTCGCTCAGGCGTGCGGTCCGGACTGGTCCGGCGGGACCACCTTCTTGGCGGCCTCCTTGCCCTTGGCGATCTTGTCGGTGTACTTGCCGTGCGTCTTCTGGTCGATGAAGTCACCGGCCTTGTCCACCGCTGAATTGATCTTGTCGGCGTTCTTGGCCGCCGCGTCCTTACCCTTGTCGACCAGGCCCTTGACCGTATCCGCGAAACTCATCGCCGTGATCCTTCCTGTCGCCAACTAGCAGAAGTCGTTCACTCCACATTCTCCCACCAAGAATCCGCAGGTGGGGCACTCGACGGGTCCACACGCTGCCCGGGCACCGGCACCGCGACCTCGGTGCCCGCCGCCCGCGCCGCTGCCACCATGCGCCGGACCGGCTCGGACCAGCCATGGAAGGCGAGATTGAAGGTGGCCCAGTGAATGGGCACCAGCAATCCGTAACCGGTATTCCCGCCGCACAGGTCGGCGTGTGCCCGGACCGCCTCCTCGGGATTCATGTGCACATCCGGCCAGCGCTCGTCGTAGGCGCCGATCGGCAGCAGCGTCAGGTCGAACGGACCGAGCGCCGCGCCCGCCTCGGCGAACGCCTTGGTGTAGCCGGTGTCGCCGCCGAAGTAGGCGCGCCGCGTCGGCCCGACGATCGACCACGAGGCCCACAACGTGGTGTTGCGCAGCAGGCCGCGCCCGGAGAAATGCCGCGCCTCCGTGCAAGTGAGCACGAGATCCACGCCGTCGCGGTCCCGGCCGAGTTCGGTGAGCGACACCGAACCGCCCCAGTCCAATTCGATGATGCGATCCTCCGGCACACCCCAGTGCCGCAAGTGGGCGCCGATACCGATCGGCACCAGGAACGGCGCGCTCTGGCGTGCCACCAGCTCCCGCACGGTCCACTTGTCCAGGTGGTCGTAATGATCGTGCGAGATGAGCACCGCGTCGATCGGGGGCAGGTCGGCCAGCGGCTGCGGCACCGGATGCATCCGCGCGGGCCCGACCAGCGCCGACGGCGAAACTCGCTCGCTCCACACCGGATCGGTGAGAATGCGGTACCCGTCGACCTCGACCAACGTCGTGGCGTGGCCGTACCAGGTGACGGCGAGCGCGGACGCCGCGGTCGGCTGTTGCGGCGTCCGCAGCGGGATGGGGCCCCGCGGCCTGCCCGCGTTGCGCTGGGTCAACGCCGAGACCAGCAGCGAGGGAGCCGAACCCGCGACCACCTGGCTACTGGGTTCGGTGTTGTGGAACTGCCGGTCGCGATAGGTCGCCGCGCCCACCGCGTACGGCTGGATCGCCGAGATCGAAGCGCCCATCGCCGAAGGGATGTCCCATACCGCCCGGACCACCCAGGTGATGCCGAGCGTGCCCGCCGCGGCGCCCGCGATGCGTCTGATGTCCATCATCGCCCCACGAATTTCGCCGCGCGCTTTTCCTGCCTGGCCAAACGACCCTCCTTGGCATCCTCGCTCGCCCACGCGGCCTCCAGCGCGGCGCGCTGCTGCGCGGTTTCCGGATCACGCGTTCCGTCATCATTGAGCACCAGCTTCATGTGCCGCAGGGACAGCGGAGCCAATGCCGCGATCTGCTTGCCCCATGCCTGCGCGTCGGACGCCGTACCGATCCGGTTGGCGAACCCGAAGGCGTAAGCGTCGGCGGCCGATATCTGTTCGGCGCCCAGCAGCACCGTGCGCGCCGGACCGCCGCCGATCAAGACGACCAGCCTGCGCACGGTCCACCGATCCACGCTGATGCCCAGTTTCGCCGCGGGAATGGCGATGTACGCCTCCGGCGAGACCACCCGCAGGTCCGAAGCGAGCGCCAGTTGCACGCCCGCCCCGATCGCGGCGCCGTTGATCGCCGAAATCACCGGGATCGGCACGGATTCGATGGTGTGCAGCGTTTCCAGCCACTCGGACAGGAAATCGCCGGAATACACCCCGGACAGATCGGCGCCCGCGCTGAAGACCGGGCCGCGCCCGGTCAACACGATGACTCGCGCCTGGTCGGCGACAGCGGCGAGCACGGCCTCGCGCAGCAGCGCCACGAGTTCGTAATTGAGCGCGTTGCGGCGCTCTTCCCGCTGAAGTTCGATGGTGACCACGTCACCGTCCCGGCTGACCCCGAGCATGCGACCTCCCCGACTGAACGGTCCGTCTGATCTCTTCACTCTGCCACAGGGGACCAACCATTCCACGCCGGGCGATACGATCACCGGCTGTGCCGACCGACTTCGACATATTGGTGATCGGCGCTGGTCAGGCGGGACTGTCGGCCGGTTACCACCTCCAGCGCCTCGGGCTGCGGCCCGAACGGCACTTCCTGCTCGTCGATCGCTCCCCCGGGCCCGGCGGCGCGTGGCAGTTCCGCTGGCCCTCCCTCACCTTGGACACGGTCAACCGGGTGCACGACCTGCCCGGCATGTCGTTCGCCGAGACCTTGCCGCCGGGTTCGTCGTCCGCGCCCGCGGCATCCGCTGTCCCGCACTACTACGAGCTGTACGAGAAGCGGTTCGACCTGCGCGTTCACCGCCGGGTATCGGTCACCGTGGTCTGTGATCGCACCGAGGAAGGCGACCCGGCCGAACGCGGCGCGGTGCTCGGCGCGGAGACCGACGCGGCCGGCCTCATCCGGGTTCGCGGCCTGATCAACTGCACCGGCACCTGGGAGAATCCGTTCGTTCCGCACTATCCCGGAGCGCAGACGTTCACCGGTCGCCAGCTGCACACCCACGACTACCACAGTGCCGTGGAATTCGCGGGCAAGCACGTCGTGGTGGTCGGCGGCGGCATATCGGCCGTTCAGCTGCTCGACGAGATCTCCCAGGTCACCACGACGACCTGGGTCACGAGAACACCGCCGCGCTTCCGCGAGGGGCCGTTCACCGAAGAGGCGGGGCGAGCCGCGGTCGCGCTGGTCGAGGACCGGGTCCGGCGCGGGCTGCCGCCGGGATCGGTGGTCTCGGTCACCGGTCTGCCGCTCGACGACCGGTTACGAGCGGCACGAGCTCGCGGCGCGCTCACCCGACTGCCGATGTTCGAGCGCATCGAGCCCGGCGGCGTGCGGTGGGCCGACGGAACCTTTCAGCAGGCGGAGGTGATCCTGTGGGCCACCGGCTTCCGCAGCGCCCTCGACCACCTCGCGCCGCTGCGACTGCGCGGGCCCGGCGGCGGCATCACCATGTCGGGACGGCTGGCCACCCGGGTAGCCGCCGATCCGCGCATCCATCTGATCGGCTACGGGCCGTCGGCCAGCACCGTGGGCGCCAATCGCGCGGGGCGCACGGCGGCGCTGGAGCTCACCCGGCATCTCGGACTGCGCTGACGGTGCGCGCGGCCCGAGTCGTCAGTCGATCAGTCCGAGCGTGAGCGTATCCGGGTCCCCGCCGATGCGCGAACCGCTGTCCAGGCCGTTGATCGCGTCCATCTGCGCCGCGGTCAGCTCGAAGCCGAACACGTCGAAGTTCTCCGCGATCCGCGACGGCGTCACCGACTTCGGGATGACGACGTTGCCCAGTTGCAGATGCCAGCGGATGATCACCTGCGCAGGCGTGCGACCGACCTCCGCGGCCACCTGGGCGATGGTGGCGTCGTCGAGCAGTGTGCCCTGTCCGAGCGGACTCCACGCCTCGGTCGCGATCGCGTTGGCGGCGTGGAACTCACGCAGTTCGCGCTGCGCCAAGCTGGGGTGCAGCTCGATCTGGTTCACCACCGGGATCTCCCCGGTCTCGGCGATGAGCCGCTGGATGTGCGCGACCGTGAAGTTCGAAACGCCGATCGACCGCACTCGGCCCTGCGACTTCAGCGCCTGGAAGGCGCGGAAGGTGTCCACGAAGCGGTCGGCCACGGCCACCGGCCAGTGGATGAGGTAGAGGTCGAGGTAGTCGAGGCCGAGCCGCTGCATGCTGGCGTCGAACGCGCGCAGCGTCGAGTCGTAGCCCTGGTCGGAGTTCCACAGCTTGGTGGTGACGTAGATCTCGTCGCGGGGCAGGCCGTATTCCCGGATCGCCCGGCCGGTACCCTCCTCGTTTCCGTAGATCGCGGCGGTGTCGATGCTGCGGTAGCCAACCTCGAGCGCGGTGGTGACGACCGAGAAGACGTCCTCGGCGGGTACCTGGAATACGCCGAAGCCGAGCTGCGGGATCACGTTCCCGTCGTTCAGCACGATCGAGGGAACGGTGCTGGTCTCGCTTTTGAAGGTCACATTCCGACGGTAGAAGTGTGGCGGCGAACCGTCAATCACGCGCTCTGGTGTGTTGGCCTGCAATTTGCTGGTAAACCGGCGGTCAGCCCGTCATACCGGGCACACCGAGCCGCCGGTACCGCGCTTGCCGCGCCGCGAGCAACTCCGGTTCCTGCCGTGCGCACAAGGTCGCCAGTTCGTGCGCGATCGCCGCGACCATCCGCCGGGCGAAGTCCACCGGTTCGTCCGCCGCGTCGGGGAACTCCGGCACGATCCGGTCCACCACGCCGTCGTCCAGCAGGTCGGCGGCACCGATCCGTTGTGTCGCGGCCAACTCCGCAGCATGGTCGGTGTCGCGGAAGACGATGGCGCTCGCTCCTTCCGGCGGCAGCGGGGCGAGCCACGCGTGCGTGGCGGCGAGCACCCGGTCGGCGGGCAGCAGCGCCAGCGCGCCGCCGCCGGTGCCCTGGCCGAGCAGCACCGAGACGGTCGGGGTGTCCAGCGTCACCAGATCGGCGATGCAGCGGGCGATCTCGGGTGCCAGTCCGCGCTCCTCCGCCTCCTTCGACAGCGCCGCGCCCACCGTGTCGATGACCAGCACCAGCGGCAGCCGCAACTCCCGAGCAAGCGCCATACTGCGCCGCGCCTCACGCAGCGCCGCCGGGCCCATGGTGTTCTCGCCCTGCTGACCGCGCCGGTCGTGCCCGAACACCACGCACGGCCTGCCCCGGAAACGACCGAGGGCGAGCAGGGCGGTGCGATCGGCCTCGCCCTGACCGGTGCCACTGAGCGGAACTCGTTGCGTCACATGACGTAAGAGCTCCCGGATGCCCGGACGCTCTGGGCGGCGGGAGATCAGGACCGACTGCCACACCCGATCGTCCGAAGCACGGCTTCGCCCTTCGTCCAGCCGAAGTCGTTCTGCTTCAACACTTTCGGAACCCTGAGCATGGTCCGGCGCGACCGAGCCCTGTGATTGCGGCGCGATACGCTCGAAATTCACCTGCGCCGCAGCGGAATCGGGCAGCTCGATGCCGCTGAACACGCTCAGTGCGCGATGGGCGATGCGGCGGAAGACCGGGATGGTCAGGACGCCGTCGATGACGCCGCGGCGATACAAGTTCTCCGCGGTCTGCACGCCTTCCGGAAAAGGCCTGCCGTACAACGCTTGATAGACCCGAGGACCGAGAAACCCGATGAGCGCTCCGGGCTCGGCGAACGTGATGTGACCCAACGAGCCCCAGGAAGCGAAAACGCCGCCCATCGTCGGGTTGCGGAGGTAGACCACGTAGGGGTGACCCGCCGACTTGTGGGCCGCCACCGCACCGGCGATCTTCACCATCTGCACGAAGGCGACGGTGCCCTCCTGCATCCTGGTCCCACCGGAGGTCGGCGACGCGACCAGCGGCAGTCCCAGTTCGGTGGCGCGCTCGACCGCCGAGACGATCCGCTCCGCCGCGGCCACGCCGATCGAGCCGGCCAGGAACCCGAACTCGCAGGCGATCACGGCCACGCGGCGACCGCGCAGCAGCCCTTCGCCGGTGAGCACCGATTCGTCGGTACCCGCCGCGACCGCCGCCTTTCGCAAGGCATCGCGGTACTGCGGGGAAGCGGCCACCGTCACCGGCGGCCGGTCCCAGCTGACGAACGAGTCCGTGTCGAGCAGCTGCTCGAGTAATTCTCGCGCCGAGGTACGCACCGGGCGAGCCTATCCGGCTCTACCCGGTGCTCCGGCGAGCCGGTCGAGCACTCAGTAGCCCTGCATCACCTTGCGCAGCGCGTACTCGGTGAGCGCGACCAACGCCTGCTTGGCCGGCTCACGGCGACGCGCGTCGATGGACAGGATCGGCACATCGGCGGGCACGGCGAGCGCCTGCCGGATGTCCTCGATCGGGTACCGCGGCGCGTCGTCGAATTCGTTGAGCGCCACCAGGAAGGGCAGGCCGCGCGCTTCGAAGTAGTCGACGGCCGCGAAGCTGTCCTCCAACCTGCGGGTGTCGACCAGCACGACGGCGCCGATGGCGCCACGGATCAGGTCGTCCCACATGAACCAGAACCGATACTGGCCAGGCGTGCCGAACAGGTACAACACCAGATCGTCGGCGAGACTGATCCGGCCGAAGTCCATCGCCACCGTGGTGGTCGACTTCATCGGAATGCCGGTCAGGTTGTCGATCCCGGCGCTGGCATTGGTCACCAACGCCTCGGTGCGCAGCGGAACGATCTCCGACACAGCACCGACCAACGTGGTCTTCCCGACGCCGAAGCCACCGGCGACCACGATCTTCGCCGATGTCGGCTTGCTGGTACGGGTGTCGACCTGCGCCGTCGAATCAAATACGCCGGAGTCCACTGAGAACCCTTTCGATCAGCTCGCGACGCTCATCGTCGCTGGAATCGTCTTTCAAAGTCGCCGATACGCGTACGTGCCCGGCCTCGATCAAATCGGCCACGAGCACACGGGCCACCCCGATGGGGATGCCCAATCGGGCTGCTACCTCGGCAACGGACGGCGATTCTCTGCACAACTCCACGATTGACGTCTCGATGTTGGTCAGTTCGAACTGCCGCTCGAGGGCGACCGGATGCGATGCGACGAGAGCCTCCAACGCCAACTCGACCGCGGGCCTGGTACGGCCTGCGGTCAGCGAGTACGGGCGTACGAGGCTCGGCTCGGCGCTCCCCACGCGGTGATCTTCTATGTCCATCCCACCATCAGGAACCCATCGTGACGCGTGGCGTGGCCTGAACAGTCTGGCCAACACGCTCGACCAACAGAGCCATCTCGTAACCGACCTGACCGATGTCACACGAAGTGTTGGTCAGCACCGCGAGATAGGAACCGTCGCCGACAGCCATGAGTAGCAGGTAGCCGTGCTCCATCTCCACGACGGACTGGAGCACGGTGCCGCCCTCGAACAGATTCGAGACGCCGACTGACAGGCTGGCCAGACCGGCCGTGACGGCCGAGAGCTGTTCGGCGCGGTCGACGGGCAGCTGGGCACTCGCGGCCATGAGTAGGCCGTCCGCCGAGACCAGGACGGCATGGGCTACGCCAGGAACCTCGTTGGCAAAGTTCGAAACCAGCCAATCCAGCTGACGATTCGTACCACCTAGATCGGGGTTCATCGGTCTCCTTTATCTCCGGTTAGGTTCATTGCTCTCATTGCGCGGCCATCCCGGACGCCCTGCTGGTGACGACTCAAGCTGGACCTGATCGTTTCTGGGTCACGGCGCGGCGCCCGATCCGCCGCACCGCTTACGCCGCCGGGGACAAGCCTTCCGCCCGGATTGCGTTGCGGCAAGCCGGCAGCCGTTTTCGTCTCGGGCTGCGCCTCACTGGCGCGCCGAGCCGCTTGCCAACCTTCGTCACCCGGCGATTCGAAGGAGGCGGCCACCTGGGACCGATCCGCGTTGGGATCCGACAGCCACGCCGACATCATCTCGGCGAAGATCGGCGTTCCGCCCATCGACGCCCCCGACTCGTCCGCGGGCTGCAACCTGGTCTGGAAGAACGAGGCCGTCTTGGCCGGGTTGGACCGGAAGCTGTGCTTGCCTGGATCGCGCCCCGGCGCGGTGGCGGGCTGCTCTTCGCTCGCGGCGTGCTGGCCACGTTGCGGCAGCGCGATACCCGGCGGCACCGGCTGGCGCTGCGGCGCTTGAGCGCCCGGCTGCCGCTGCGGCAGACCGGTCAGCCCGCTCTCGCGCTGCGGCGGACTCGACGGTGCGGGCGGACGCTGCGGCAGACCGTTCACCGCACCCGCCTCACGCTGCGGCAGACCACCCGTCGCGTCACGCTGCGGCAGACCGTTCGAAACCGAATCCCGTTGCGGCAGACCGTTGACAGCGGGCAGCGCGCCGGAGCCCGGCTCGCGCTGCGGCAAGTCGTTGACGGAATCGCGTTGCGGAAGGCGATGGGCACCGGAATCCCGCTGCGGAAGACCGCCGGTGGGTTCGCGCTGCGGCAGCCCACCGGGCGCGGCGTCGCGCTGCGGGAGGTTGGGCGCCGGATGCCGCGGCGGCAGGCCGGTCGAGCCGGGCTCACGCTGCGGCAGACCGCCCAAGGCCGACTCACGCGACGGCAAACCGGTGGAACCCGGCTCACGCGACGGCAGGCCGGTCGATCCCGGCTCACGCTGCGGCAAGCCGCCCAAAGCCGACTCACGCTGCGGCAAGCCACCGGAGGCCGAGTCACGCTGCGGCAGACCGGTGGAACCCGGCTCACGCTGCGGTAAACCACCCAAAGCCGACTCACGCTGCGGCAGACCACCCAAAGCCGACTCACGCGACGGCAAACCGGTCGAACCAGGCTCACGCGACGGCAGGCCGGTCGAACCCGGCTCACGCTGCGGCAAACCACCCAAAGCCGACTCACGCTGCGGCAAGCCACCGGAGGCCGGGTCACGCTGCGGCACACCGTTCGAACCCGGTTGCCGCTGCGGTAGGCCGGTCGGACCCGGCTCGCGCTGCGGCAGACCGGTAGAACCCGGCTCACGCTGCGGAAGGCCACCGGCGGACTCACGCTGCGGCAGACCACCCAAACCGCTTTCCCGCGGCGGCAGACCACCCAGACCGGTCTCGCGCGGGGGCAGACCGCTCGCCGGGTCGCGCTGCGGCAGACCGCCGGAAGCGGCTTCGCGCTGCGGCAGGCCGCTGGACGCGTCCCGCTGCGGCACGCCGTTCGTGCCCGGCTGCCGCTGCGGCAGACCGGTGCTCGGCTGCGGCACACCATTGGCACCCGGCTGACGCAGGGGCAGTTCGCCCGAATGCGGGTCACGCGGCGGCAGGCCCGAACCGGACTGCTCTGCGGGACCACCGGGCTGGCGCGGCGGCGGACCGCCAGGGGTGAGGTTGCGCTTGGGCAGGTTGGCCGCGGCCAGCTTGCCACGCTGCGGACCGCTCGGCGCCTGCTGTCCGGGCGCGGGCCGCAGGCTGGTCGCCGACTGCTGCGCCTCCGAACGCATACCGCTCGACGACATCGCCGAACCCGGCTGCCGCTGCGGCAGTCCGCCGGGGCCGGCGGGGATCGGACCGCTGGGCGTGCCGGTGGGCTTGGCGCCGGCGACCGGAATCGGGCCGCTCACCCCGGGATCGACAGTGACCATGACATTGCCCCCAGGAGTCCGGGTGACGGCCCGCATCTGCATGGACGACGGACGCTGCGGCGCGGCGGCCTGCGGCGAGGGCTGCGGGGTGACGGGCTGCGGCTGCGGGGTGACGGCCTGCGCCGCGCTCGGCTTGCCCGCGACGATCAGTCCGACCGGCACGTGCACGGTCACCGTGACGCCGGGATCACGCGCGGTGTCGAAGGTCGGGCGCAGCCGCACGGTGAGACCGTGCCGCTCGGCGAGCCTGCCGACCACGAACAGACCCATGTGGCGGGCCGTGTCCGGCCCCGGCTCGGCGGTCTGCTCCAAGCGGTGGTTGATGTCGGCCATCTCGGCGGGCGGCATACCGATGCCGCGGTCGGCCACCTCGATGAGCAGGCCCTGATCGTGCGCCTGCGCGAAGGTGAACTTGACGTCGGTCTCCGGCGGCGAGGCGCGCAGCGCGTTGTCCAGCAGCTCGGCGAAAAGGTGCGCGAGGTCGGAGGCGGCGGGTTCCTTCAGCGAACCACGCGGCGTGGCGCCGAGCTTCACGCGCTCGTAGTCCTCGACCTCGGAGATCGCGGCGCGCAGCACGTCGGCGATCTCGACCGGGGCGGACTTGGCGCGGCGCTGCCTGGTACCGGCCAGAATCAGCAGGTTGTCGCCGTTGCGGCGCATGCGGGCGGCGAGGTGGTCGAGCCGGAAGAGGTTTTCCAGCAGGCGCGGGTCCTTCTCGTCGTACTCCATCGCCTCGATGAGGGTGAGCTGATGGTCGACGAGCGACTTCGAGCGCCGCGCCAGGGTCTCGAACATGTCGTTGACCTGCGAACGCATCTTCGCCTGGTCACTCGCCAGGCGCAGCGCCTGGCCGTGGATGTCGTCGACCGCGCGGGCCAGCTGGCCGATCTCCTCGGTGCTGCGCACCGGCATCGGCTCCAGCGGCACCTCTTCCGGCGATGCGCCGTGGCGGAGCTGGGCGACCTCGTGCGGCAGGTCGCTCTCGGCCACGCGCAGCGCGGCCAACCGCAGCCGGTGCAGCGGGACGATCATCGAGCGGGCCACGAAGACCGCGAGCAGGAGGGCGGCGAGGATGGTCGCGATGACGACGGCGGTGTAGGTCCACGCGTCGCGCTGGGCGGTGGTCACCAGCGAGTTCATCGCGTTGTCGATGTCCTTGGTCGCCTTGCCGACGACATGCTCGTAGACCGCGAGGCTGTCGGTCAGCGACTTCTTCAGGTCGCCGACGGGAAGCTGGCCCGCCTGCGCCTGCGGGCTGGTCAACAGCGCGATCCTGGTGTCGATGCCCGCGCGCAGGTCGGCGATCGAGGTGTCGCCGTCGGAGAAGCGATGCGCGAGCACGTTGAGCAGCGCGCGCTCGGTGTTGGAGGCGATGAGGAAGTTCTGGACGCCGGACTGCTGGGAGCGCAGCACCTCGGGGAAGGCGGCGAGCTCGCTGACCAGGGTGGCGCGGGTGTTGAGCGAGTCGACCAGCCGCAGCTTGGCCGCGTCGACGGCGGTGTCGCTGACCTGGCCGACCGTGGTCTCGACGATCCGGACGCTGTCGTTACGGACGCGGTCGATCAGGGCGAGAGTGTCCGACGGAGGGCCGGTGGAGACCGATTTGCCCTGGGCACGCACGCCCTTGGCCTGGGTGAGCATGCTGTCGATGGCCGGGCGCGCGCCGGGCACGCCGTCGAGCTTGGCGACCGCCTTCTCGGCGTTGGCGATGGCCTTGTCGAGATCCGCGAGGTTCTGGTCGGTCACCACGGACTGGTTGGAGCCCAGCGAGATCATCTGCGAGCCCGCGGTGGTGGCGGTCTGGGCGCTGAGCGCGGTGACCGAGGGGATCGCGGCGACATTCTCCGAGATGTCGGCGAGCCGGTTCGATTCCGCGAACTCCGATGAGATCCTGGACACGCCGAGCCCGACCGCGACCGCCAGAGGCACGGCGAGCACCGCCGTCACCTTCCAGCGCAGGTCCCAGTTGCCCAGAGCCCAGCGGCTGCTGCCGGACCTAGCGGCGTCACGCATCTCCCACTCACTTTCCAAACTGGCCTCTACCACGCGCCATCAACCGAACCTCCACATTCGCGTGCTTGGCTCGACAGGTGGAGCTGGCCGAGAGCTGCGGCTGGCCGAGAAATTGCGTCTACGACGGCCCAAATAAGTGACATCAGATTCTAACGGATCAATAACTTCTTGGGTGACTGGGCGTGATGTCGCGATCATTGACCTGCCAGTTCCAGGCAAAACCAAAGGTAGCGGCACCCACCCGGGCGTCGCGTGAAGTCTGCCACAATCAACCAGATCTATCGAGGCGGGCATCGAGGCGAGGCTAGGGAGTCACGGGGTTGAACGTGCGGCACGAGTATCGACCGGCCTATCAGACCAGCTTGGTGGATCCCGCCGAGTTCTGGGCCGGCGCGGCCGAAGCGATCGACTGGGACGTGCCTCCGACGCAGATCGTCGATACCGGCGCCCGGCCGGTGGCCAGGTGGTTTTCCGGGGCTCGCCTCAACACCTCCTTCAACGCGCTCGACCGGCACGTGCACCCCACCGAGCCCGGCGCCCCCGATCTCGCCGATCAGCCCGCCCTGATCTACGACTCGGCCATGATCGGCGCCACCGTCGTCTACACCTACGCCGAGCTGCTCGACGAGGTGGCGCGGTTCGCCGGTGCGATGGCCCGGCTGGGCGTCTCGGCGGGCGATCGGGTGGTGATCTACCTGCCGATGATCCCCGAGGCGGTGATCGCGATGCTGGCCTGCGCTCGCATCGGCGCGGTCCACTCGGTGGTGTTCGGCGGCTTCGCCGCCCCGGAACTGGCCGCCCGCATCGACGACGCGGAGCCGGTGCTGATCATCACCGCCTCCGGCGGGCTGGAACCGGGCAAGAAGATCGAATACCCGCCCATCGTGTTGCGGGCGCTGGATCTCGCCGAGACGACCGCGCCGCGCACGGTGATCGTCAAGCAGCGGCCGCAATTCGACACGATCCCTTTTCCCGCGCCGCAGCCCGCCACCGAGTACCTGCCGAGTTCGGCGCAGACCGTGGCCGCGCAGTGGCTGGACTGGGACGACGCGGTACGCGACGCGCCCGCGGCCGATCCGGTATCGGTCGCCGCCACCGATCCGCTCTACATCCTCTACACCTCCGGCACCACCGGTAAGCCGAAGGGCGTGGTCCGGGACAACGGCGGGCACGCGGTCGCCCTCGCCTGGTCGATGCGCAACATCTACGACATCCACGCGGGCCAGGTGATGTGGGCCGCCTCCGACGTGGGCTGGGTGGTCGGTCACTCCTACATCGTCTACGCGCCGCTGCTGGTGGGAGCCACCACGCTGCTGTACGAAGGCAAGCCGGTCGGAACGCCGGACGCGGGCGCGTACTGGGAAGTGGTCGACAAGCACAAGGTCGAGGTGTTGTTCACCGCCCCGACGGCGCTGCGCGCTATCCGCAAGGCGGACCCTGGGGCGGAGCTGGCCCACCGCCACGACCTGTCCTCACTGCGCGCCCTGTTCTGCGCGGGCGAACGCCTGGATCCGGCCACCTACACCTGGGCCGAGGACACCCTGCTCGCGGGTCGCTCGGACTGCCCCGTCGTGGATCACTGGTGGCAGACCGAGACCGGCTGGCCGATCTGCGCGAACCCGCTCGGCCTGCAACGCCTGCCGATCAAACCGGGCTCGGCCTCGGTACCGATACCCGGCTACCGACTACGTGTGCTCGACTCCTCCGGCAACGCGGTGGCGCCGAACACCGAGGGCAACATCGTCATCGGCCTGCCACTGCCGCCCGGCACGCTGACCGGACTCTGGCGCGACGACGCCCGCTACGAGCGCTCCTATCTCTCCGCCTATCCCGGTCACTACCTCACCGGCGACTCCGGCTACTTCGACGAGGACGGCTACCTGTACGTCCTCGGCCGCAGCGACGACGTGATCAACATGGCCGGGCACCGGCTCTCGGCGGGCAGCATCGAGGCGGCCATCGCGGGGCACGAGGCGGTCGCCGAATGCGCCGTGATCGGGCTGCCCGACGAACTCAAGGGTCACCGGCCGCTGGCCTACGTGGTGCTCAAGTCCGGTGTCGACATCGAGCCGGACCGCCTGCGCGACGAGCTGATCGAGCGGGTGCGCACCCAGGTCGGCGCCATCGCCACACTGCACGACGCCGTCGTCGTGACGGCGCTGCCCAAGACCAGGTCGGGCAAGATCCTGCGTAAGACCATCCGGCAGATCACCTCCGGTGAGACGTTCGAAGTGCCCTCCACCATCGAGGACCCGGGCGTGCTCGCGGCGCTGGAGCAGCAGATCCGCGCGGCGCGTCCCGAGTGGCGGGACCCGGCGCAGGACAACAGCGAGAACACCGATGACGTGGTGGCGCCCGACGTGGATCCGGTTGTGCCGTCCTAGGTTTCCATATCGCCGGTGCAACGTCCTCAGAGTTTCCTCAGAGGATGTTCAGATCGGCGCCAACAGTTCGAAATAGCCTCGAGACCGCCCCGAAACCGAATCGATGATCTGGAGGCAACACATCATGAAACGTTCCGTAGGCCGCTCCGCCGTCGCCGCTCTCGCCGCAGGTGGATTCGCCACGGTCACGTTGTTCCTGAGCCCCGCCATCGCAGGCGCGGGCCCGATGGAATACGCCGAGCCGCTGCTGACCTCGGACTGCTCGTTCGCCCAGGTCGACGCGGCGCTGCACGACAAGGCGCCGCAGCTGGCCGCGGTGCTCGACGCGAACCCGCGCCAGAAGGCCGAGTTGCAGCGCAGGTTCGACCAGCCGGTCGAGCAGCGCCGGGCCGAGTTGCGGCGGGCCATCGACGAGAACCCGGACGCGGTGCGCCAGGCGGAGAACGACCCGCGGACCGCGCAGTTGCGCGACACGATCCGGGTCGTGGCCGAGACCTGCCACAACTACTGATCCCGCGCGGACATGGACGACTCGCCGGGTTTGCTCCGGCACCCCGGCGGGTCGTCGCGCGGGACGTGAACCCGTATCCCGCGTGCCCGACTCGCACAACGCGAGGTTTCACCGGAGGCGGGGAGCAGAATGGATGACGTGACCTCGACTCCGAATCCGACGGTCCTCGTCGTCGACGACGACGAGGACGTGCTCGCCTCGGTCGAGCGCGGGCTGCGGTTGTCCGGCTTCCAAGTCCTGGTGGCCAGGGACGGCGCGCAAGCGCTGCGCAGCGTGAACGAGAACGCGCCCGATGCCATCGTGCTGGACATGAACATGCCCGTGCTCGACGGCGCCGGGGTGGTCACCGCCTTGCGCGCGATGGGCAACGAGGTGCCGATCTGCGTGCTGAGCGCCCGTGCGTCGGTGGACGACCGCATCTCCGGACTGGAGTCCGGCGCCGACGACTACCTGGTCAAACCGTTTGTGCTGAGGGAGTTGGTGGTACGAATCCGGGCGCTGCTGCGCAGACGGTCCGACGTACCCGCCCCCACCACACCGGGCGCGGTCACCGTCGGCCCGCTCGAGGTGGACGTCGCGGGGTATCGCGCGCTGCTGCACGGCCGCGAGATCGAGCTCACCAAGCGGGAATTCGAGTTGTTGTCGACGCTGGCCAGGAACGTAGGCGTGGTGCTGAGCCGGGAGCGTCTGCTGGAACTGGTGTGGGGGTACGACTTCGCCGCCGACACGAACGTGGTGGACGTCTTCGTCGGCTACCTGCGCCGCAAACTCGAGGTGGACGGCACCCCCAGGCTGCTGCACACGATCCGCGGCGTCGGATTCGTGCTCCGAGCACCGAAATGACCGTGCCCGCCGCCGCACCGCCGGAAACCCGTCGGCGCCGATCGTTTTCGCTGCGCACCCGCGTCGCGGGCGCGGCGGCCGCGGGCGCGATCATCATCGTGACCCTCATCAGCCTGATCAGCATTCGTGCCATCGAGCGCAACAACGTGCAGCAGTCCGACCAGCAGCTCGCGGTCGCGGCGCGGATCGTGCTGATCGAGCCGCAGCTCGCGGTCCGGTTCATCAGCCTGACCGGGCTGAACAACGACATGGCCGTGACCGTCCGGGACAACGGCGATGTCGTCGCGAGCACACCCACCGAACTGCCCTCGCAGCCGACCGGCTCCCGCACCGTCGCGGTGAGCGGCACCCCGTACCGGATCCTGACCACCACCGAGAATCAACCCGCGGGCCGGGTGGTCTCTCTCGGCATCCCCGCCGCGGGCGCCGCCGAGGCCACCGCCGAGCAGCAACGGTGGGTGCTCGGCGGCGCTCTGCTGGCCATCGCCGCCGCCGCGGGACTGGGCTGGTTGCTCGCGGGCGCGGCGGTGCGTCCGATCGTGCGGCTCACCCGGCAGGTGGGCGCGCGCAGCGCGTATCCCGATCCCCGCGATCCACAGGCGCGGGTGGAGGGCGCGGGCGTGCACGAGGCCGAGCAACTGGCCGACGCGGTGAACACCATGTTGCAGCGAGTGGATCAGGCGCATGCCCAGACCGCCGCGGCATTGGAGACCGCCCGCGATTTCGCCGCCGTGTCCGCCCACGAGCTGCGCACCCCGCTCACCGCGATGCGCACCGACCTCGAGGTGCTGCGCACCCTCGACCTGGACGAGGCGCAGCGGGCCGAGATCCTCGACGACCTGCAACGCAGCCAGGGCCGCGTGGAGACCACCCTCGCGGCGCTGGAGCGGCTGGCCACCGGCGACCTGACCAACGAGCGTGACCACGTGGCCACCGACGTCGGCGACCTGTGCGACCAGGCCGCACACGACGCCATGCGGCATTTCCCCGGCCTCACCGTGCGCATCGATTCCGACGCCGAACTCGTCACCCGCGGCCTGCCCGCCGGACTGCGGCTGGCGGTGGACAACGCCCTGGCCAACTCGGTCAAACACGGCGGAGCCACCGAGGCCCTGGTCTCCGCGCACCGCGGGCGGGGCGGTCACATCGTGATCTCGATCGACGACAACGGCCGCGGCATCCCGCCGGAGGAGCGCGAAGCCGTCTTCGACCGCTTCTTCCGCGGCAGCCAGGCGAGCAAGGGCGGCTCAGGCCTGGGCTTGGCATTGGTGGCTCAGCAGGCCCAATTGCACGGTGGTCGAGCGTATTTCGATGAAGGCACGCTCGGCGGAATCCGCTTGGTCCTGGATCTGCCCGGCTCTGTCTGATTCGCGGCTGTGTTGTTTTTTCCAGCGCCCGCGGCGCTGGATGTTCGCGGCCCCTTCATGGCTCGCGGGCCGCGAACGGCGCATGCTCGGTCTCGCTTCGCTCGAAACCGGGAGCTGGGCGCTGTGGGTGTGTGACGAGTAAACGCGACACCAAGACCGGACCTGCGAATTCCTCCCACACCACGGCACCAGCCGAGTGTCGGACCGTCGGTGCGGCTATCGCGAAAAGATCATTGGCGTAGCCAACCATTTGAGATATTGTTGGCACATCCAACATTGGATCTTCCAACGAAAGGCCGTCATGTCCACCGATACCCTGCTCGGCGACCGCATCGAGATCGCCGACCTGTTCACTCGCTTCGCCCGCCTGCTCGACGAGAAGCGGTGGGAGGATGCCGGCACTGTCTTCGCCGACGATGTGGAGGTCCATTCGCCGCGAATCCAAGTCCGCGGCATCGACAAGGTCGTGGAATTCATGCGGCAGTCCGAGGTCGAAGGGGAACTCACCCAGCACACGACCACCGACCTGCTGGTGGACGTCGACGGCGACCGGGCCGCGGCCTCCGCGAACTCGTTCATGTACCTCTACCGCGACGGCCAACCGCCGCATCAGACCAGTGGACTGCGCATGGCCTGCACCGTGGTACGCACGCCCTCGGGCTGGCGGCTGCGCGAGACACGGATCATGCTCGCCTGGACGCGCAAGGACTGATCGACCCTTACTCAACCCTCAGAGAAACGCCCAGGGGCGCGCCATAACTCGCGTTTAGGGTCTGCGACGTGATCGAAAAACGGGCCCGCTGGGGCATTCTCGCCGTCGCGCTCCTCTCGGCCGGTGCCCTCGGCGCCGGAATCACCGCCTGTACCGGAAATGATCGGAAGCCGACGGGAATCGCTCTGGTCAACACCGATACCGGGCCCACGGGGGCGCGCGTGGTGAAGGCGCTGCAGGACGCGGGTGGTTACGAATGGACCGCCGCCGCGCCGGGCGAGGCGAGCACCGGCGAGTACGCCGCGGTCATCACGCTGCCCGCCGATCTCACCGAATCGCTGGGCACCCTGGCCGGGCCCGAGCCGAAGCGGGCCGAGGTCACCGTGGACACCGACGAAGACGCCGACGCCGACCTGGTGCACGGCGCGGTGACCGAGGTGACGCATCGGATCGGGGCGGTGGGCGTCGACGCCGCCCTCACCGCCGTCACTCAGGCCAGGGCCCAGCTGTCACAGGTGCGGTTCACCGCCCAGCTGCTCGACGCGGGTGTCGGGGCGGCAGCCGCGGGGGCCGACCAGTTCAGTGCCGGCGCCGACCAGCTGCTCGGCTTCCTCGAGTCCGCCAAATCGGGTTCGGCGCAGCTCACTTCGGCCATCACGCTGCTGAATTCCACCGTCGACGGCGCCGCCGCGCAAGCCGGCCGGCTCGCCGCCGCCCTCGATTCGACCGGCATCACCATCGCACAGGTGGAACGCACGGCGAACACGGTGAGCGGCGGACTGGACCAGATCCTGCCGCTGTTGCGCGCCCTGCCGTTCGCGAACGATCCGGCGCTGGCCGACATCATCGGGAAATTGGACGCGCTGCGGAGCGTGTCCGCGCAGGCGGGCTCCCAGCTGACGGGCCTCGGTTCGCTCGTCGGCGGCGCGGTCGACCCGGATACCGATCTCGGTACTCTGCTTCGCACCGTCGTCGACCGCCTGACCGGTGCGAGCGCGCAACTGTCGGAGGGCGCGAAGCTCGCCGAGGGCCTACCCCAGCTCGCCGAACAGGGCGGCGCCCAGCTTGTCGACGCCATCAGCCGGCTCACCGGCGGGGTGAACCAGTTGCAGAGCATCGTCCACAACCTCAACACCCAGACCGACAAGGCCGTAGCCGCCCTGCCCCAGCGCAGCAGCAGCCAGCAATCCGCACTGGCCTCCGCCCTCACCGACCCCGTCGAGATCGTCCGGCGATAGGCGGATACGACGATGGCCCGTGTTCCTGAGCGGAACACGGGCCACACATCTCACGGTTCGCGGGCGGGCACTGGGCCGCGCCGCCGAATCAGTTGGCGTTCAGCAAGTCGATCACGAAGACCAAGGTCTTGCCGGACAAGCGGTGACCGGCTCCCGCCGGGCCGTAGGCCAGCTCCGGCGGGATGGTCAGCTGACGACGACCGCCGACCTTCATCCCGGGGATGCCGTCCTGCCAGCCCTGGATCAGGCCGCGCAGCGGGAAGGTGATGGACTCACCGCGGTTCCAGGAGGAGTCGAACTCTTCGCCGGATTCGAATTCGACGCCCACGTAGTGCACTTCCACGGTGCCACCGGGCACGGCTTCCTTGCCTTCGCCCTCGATGATGTCCTTGATCACCAGCTCGGTGGGCGCGGGCCCTGCCTGGAACTCGATCTCCGGTTTGGTCATTCGGCTATCCCCTTCGATAGGTGATGGATGGATTTCGTCAACGATTGGTGATCTCGCGGTAGTCGCGGGCGCCGTAGCCGGTGTAGATCTGCCGCGGACGGCCGATCTTCAGCGGTTCGCTGTGCATCTCACGCCAGTGCGCGATCCAGCCGGGAAGCCGGCCCATGGCGAACAGCACGGTGAACATCCGGGTCGGGAAGCCCATCGCCTTGTAGATGACGCCGGTGTAGAAGTCGACGTTCGGGTACAGGCGGCGCTCGATGAAGTAGTCGTCGGTGAGCGCGGCCTCTTCCAGGGCCTGGGCGATGTCGAACAGCTCGTCGTGGCCGCCGAGCTTGCTCAGGATGGCGTCGGCGTGCTTCTTGGCGATCGAGGCGCGCGGGTCGTAGTTGCGGTAGACGCGGTGCCCGAAGCCCATGAGCTTCACCCCGTCTTCCTTGTTCTTGACCTTGCGGATGAACTCCTTGACGTCGCTGCCGCTTGCCTTGATGCTGTCGAGCATCTCCAGCACGGCCTGGTTCGCGCCGCCGTGCAGCGGGCCCCACAGCGCGTTGATGCCGCCGGATACCGAGGTGAACAGGTTGGCGTCGGACGAGCCGACCAGGCGCACGGTCGAGGTGGAGCAGTTCTGCTCGTGGTCGGCGTGCAGGATGAGCAGCATGTCCAGCGCCGCGGCGACCTCGGGGTCCACCTCGTAGGGCTCGGCCGGGAAGCCGAAGGTCATCCGCAGGAAGTTCTCCACCAGGCTCAGCGAGTTGTCCGGGTAGAGGAAGGGCTGGCCCACGGACTTCTTGTAGGAGTAGGCCGCGATGGTGGGCAGCTTGGCCAGCAGCCGGATGGTGGACAGTTCGACCTGTTCGGGGTCGCGCGGGTCCAGCGAGTCCTGGTAGTAGGCCGACAGCGCGTTCACCGCCGAGGACAGCACCGGCATCGGGTGCGCGTTGCGCGGGAAGCCGTCGAAGAACCGCTTCAGGTCCTCGTGCAGCAGGGTGTGCCTGCGGATGCGGTCGGTGAAGTCCTCGAGCTGGGCCTGGGTCGGCAGCTCGCCGTAGATCAGCAGGTAACTGACCTCGATGAAGGTCGAGGCCCCCGCGAGCTGGTCGATCGGGTAGCCGCGGTAGCGCAGGATGCCCGCCTCACCGTCGATGTAGGTGATCGCCGACTTGGTCGGGGCGGTGTTCATGAAACCCGGGTCGTATGTCACGTACCCGGTGCTGGCCAGCAGCTTTCCCAGCTCGATCCCGTCGTTGCCCTCGGCGGCCCTGGTGACCGTCATCGGGAACTCGCCGCCGGGATAGGAAAGGACCGGCTTGGCGTCGTCGTCGACGTTGATGATGTTCTCAGCGGGCACGGAAGGATCCCTCTCAGGCTAGAACCACAGGCACCGGCGCGGTCGGCGCACGATGCGCTTGCCTCAACGCTAGCCGTTCACCGACGCGGACAATACCGGAGGGTAGTCCTGCGGCGGCTCACAAACACATCCCGGCGCGGTGAGGTCCCGCAGGCACGGAGCGGAGCGGTCGCGGTGCACGTCACACGGCGATTTCGGCATGAGCGCGCCCGACACGGTAACGCGTGAAAGCCGGAAACGCGACCGCCGCGAGCACCACTCCCACCACCACGAGCGCGCCTCCACCGGCGGCGGCCACAGCGGTACCCAGGCTCGCCGCCGCGAAACCGTGGGCAACATCACCGACGCGCGGCCCACCCGCGACGACCACGGTGAACACCCCTTGCAGCCGCCCGCGCAGATCGTCGGTGGCCACCGTCTGCAGCATCGTGACCCGCAGCGCGGCCGAGACCATGTCCACCGCGCCACCGAAGGCCGAGCAGGCCAGCGCGATCCACAAGCCCGCGCCGAGGGCGAGGCCGTGGCCGGTGTATCCGACGGCGAGGCCGAAGCCGACCATGGCCAGCCCCCACAGCGCGATGCACACCAGCACGGCGAGGCCCTGCCTGCGGATACGCGGGATCCAGCCGGAGAACACCCCGCCGAGCACCGCACCCGCCGACATCGAGGCGAACAGCAGGCCGAGCGCGACACCCCCGGTCGCCGGGTCGCCGAAGGTCTCGTGCGCGATCTGCGGGAACAGCGCACGCGGCATGCCGAACACCATGGCGATCACGTCCACCGCGAACGACGCGAGCAGCACCCGCTGCGTGGCGAGGTAGCCGAAACCGTCGAGCACCGTGCGGAATCCGGCGCGGCGCGCCGTTCCGGTGGGCGGCAGCGCGGGCAGCCGCCACACCGCCCACAGGGTGGCCAGCAGCGCGACGGCGTCGATCAGGTAGAGCGTGGCGAGGCCGACCGCTGGGATGAGCGCACCGGCCAGCACCGGCCCGGCGATGGCGCCGAACTGCATCACCGTCATGTTCAGCGAGTTCGCGGCGGCCAGTTGGCCTTCCGGCAGCAGACGGGGAATGGTGGCGCTGCGGGTGGGCTGGTTCACCGCGAAGAACGCCTGTTGCAGGGCGAACAGGCCGAGCACGAGCCACACGTTCTGCACCCCGGCCGCCGCTTGCAGCCAGAAGGCCAGCGCCGTCAGCCCGGTGCCCGAATTCGTGATCAGCAGGAGTCTGCGCCGGTCCAGGACGTCGGCGAGGGCGCCGCCCCACAGGCCGAACACGATCAGCGGCACCAAGCCGAACAGCCCGGCCAGTCCGACGTAGCCGGAACTGCCGGTGATCTGGAAGATCTGCTGCGGCACCGCGACCACCGACAGCTGCGCGCCGATCATGGTGACGATGCCCGAACTCCACAGGCGTCGGTAGTCCGGATTTCGCAGCGGAGTGATGTCGGCGAGCAGTTTCACCGCCGCAGCGTATGCAGTCGCCGCGACCGGTTCGACGCGAGAATTGTCACGGGCGCGCTGGGAATACGTCAGGGTTGCAAGCGCTCGACCGTGGTCGTCCCTTCCTCGATCCGCACCCGGATGCGGTTGTGCAGCCTGCCGCGCCGTCCTTGCCAGAACTCGACCTCGTCGGGACGCACCAGGAAGCCGCCCCAGTGCGGCGGTACGGGGATCTCGTCGACATCGGCGAACCGCGCGGTCGCCTCGGCCAGCGTGCGATCCAGTTCGGCCCGCGAGCCGATCGGCTGGGACTGGCGCGACGCCCAGGCGCCCAGTTGCGAGTCCCGCGGCCTGGAACGCCAGTACGCCGCCGTCGTGTCGGCGGGGACCCGCTCGACCGCGCCGCGCAGGTGCACCTGCCTGCCCAGCGCGGGCCAGACGAAGGTGACCGCGGCGTACGGCACGGCGGTCAGCTGAGCGCCCTTGGCGGAGTCGTAATTGGTGTAGAAGATCACACCCTCCGGCGAGAGCCCTTTACACAGCACGGTCCGCGCGACCGGCCGGGGTGTGCCGTCGGCCACCGACACCGTGGCCAGCACCATGGCGTTGGGTTCGGCGATGCCCACCGCGGTGGCCTGTTCGATCCAATGCCGCAGCAGCGGCTCCCAGCCACCGGCGAGCCAGGTCTCGTCCAGGTCGACGTCGTCGTTGCCGCCGTGCGGAAGGCCGCCGTAGTCGACCCGCATGGCCGCCAGATCCGATGAAGTGTCCAGGTCACGCATGGGCCAGACGTTACTCCCCGGTAGCAGCGAGCTAAGGTTTTGATGATCGGCATGTACTCGTCAAATCCGACATCTTCCCATCGGCGAGAACGTGTGAACCAAGTGCAAGGAGAGTCGCGACATGACTACCAGCCCCGCGGTTTCCGGTGGGCAGGCCACCGTCCCCAGTGATTTCGTCAGCGGCCTCGAGGGCGTGGTGGCGTTCACCACCGACATCGCCGAACCCGACAAGGACGGCGGCGCGCTGCGCTACCGCGGCGTCGACATCGAGGACCTGGTCGAAGGCCGGGTGACCTTCGGTGACGTGTGGGCGCTGCTGGTCGACGGATCGTTCGGGCGCGGCCTGCCGCCCGCCGAACCCTTCCCGCTCCCGGTGCACACCGGCGACGTGCGCGTCGACGTGCAGGCCGGGCTGGCCATGCTCGCGCCGATCTGGGGCTACCAGCCCCTGCTCGACATCGACGACGAGACCGCCCGCGAGAACCTCGCCCGGGCCTCGGTCATGGCGCTGTCCTACGTCGCGCAGTCCGCGCGCGGCATCTACCAGCCCGCGGTCCCGCAGAAGAAGATCGATGAGTGCACCACGGTCACCGAGCGCTTCATGACCCGCTGGAAGGGTGACCCCGACCCGCGCCACACCGAGGCCATCGACGCCTACTGGGTCTCCGCCGCCGAGCACGGCATGAACGCCTCCACCTTCACCTCCCGGGTGATCGCCTCGACCGGCGCCGACGTCGCGGCCGCGCTGTCCGGCGCGATCGGCGCCATGTCCGGTCCGCTGCACGGCGGCGCGCCCGCGCGCGTGCTGCCGATGATCGAGGAGGTGGAGCGGACCGGCGACGCGCGAGCCCTGGTCAAGGGCATCCTGGACCGCAAGGAGAAGCTGATGGGCTTCGGTCACCGGGTCTACCGGGCCGAGGACCCGCGCGCCCGCGTCCTGCGCGCCACCGCGAAGCGGCTGGCCGCGCCGCGCTACGAGGTCGCCGCCGCGCTCGAGCAGGCCGCCCTGGCGGAGCTGCGCGAGCGTCGTCCGGACCGCGCCATCGAGACCAACGTGGAGTTCTGGGCCGCGGTGATCCTCGACTTCGCCGAGGTGCCCGCGCACATGATGCCCGCCATGTTCACCTGCGGCCGCACCGCGGGCTGGTGCGCGCACATCCTGGAGCAGAAGCAGCTGGGCAAGCTGGTGCGCCCGGCTGCCATCTACACCGGCCCCGGCCCCCGCAAGCCCGAAGAGGTCGCGGGCTGGGCGACGATCGCGCACACGTAGCCGAAGACCACGAACGCACGGCCGCGAGCCGGGCGTGACCGCGGAAGCCGTTGGGCCGCTGTCACGTCCGGCTCACGTGCATCCGGGGAGCTAGCGGACCAGAGAAATGCAGGACAAAGGAATATCGACGCGGGGGATGCTCGGCGCCGCGCGGGCACCGCGCATTACAACGATGTCGCGGTTATCCATCTTCAACGAATTGGGCCAAACCCCAGTCGGTTTCGGTATCAACGCCGATTTCGGGGCGACCGCGTCGGCCACCGAAGTGCAATCGGCGATGAATGCCGCCGCCCCGGGCGCTATTGCACCGGCCCATATGCACCGGCCGCATTCGGGAACCGCGGCGGGCATGGTCGCGGCGCTGCCGAAGATCCGCGCGGTGGGTTTCATCTTCGTGCGTCTGTAGCCGGTCGGCCGAATTCGCCCGCCGTTCACTCCTCGAGCGACGCGGTCCAGTCGACGGCGACCGTCTCGCCGTGGTCGACCTCGAAGAAGGCGACCTCCAGATGCTGGCCGAGGTCGACGAGACGGATGGCGTGCAACGGTACCGGCTGGACCAGCCGCACCCGCCACGGTTTGGCCTCGTCCCAGGCGCGCAGTTCGAGGTCCAGACGCAGCACCGGGTCGTCGCGACCGGAGTAGTCGGCCGCGACCGGCGCGGCGGCGAGCACGGTGGCGTCGGCGCGGCGGCCGTCGGCGAGGATCTTCGCGATGCTCGCCCGGCCGGATTCCTCCGGGTCGGGCACGTACAGCACGAGGCGATCACGGTCGCGGGGGTCGACCCGGCAGCACACGACGTCGCCCGCCCGCATCCATTCCAGATCAGCGTCGGCCATCCGTTGCCGCACCCTGCTCTCGTAGGGGAACTCCCCCGCCAGCTGCACCCGCACCCAGAACACGTGCCCTGGTTCGGTGCGCCGCGGACGCACGCCGAGGATCGTCGCGGTCCCCGACTCCCCCCGGATCAGCAACTCCCGCCGCATCGCGTCCGAGACCGTCGCACCGCGCAGCCGGAAATTCCGTGCCCGCTCGCGCAGTCGCCACCCCGAGTTAGCTGACGCCATGCTCATGGGCGCTTACGTTAGCCGGAGTGTGGGCGTCGCCACAGCGATACCACCGACTACCCTGTTCGCCATGACCTCTGCGTTTCCGACCATTCCCGACGATCTCAAGCCCGCCGACGGACGGTTCGGTTGCGGCCCCTCCAAGGTGCGTCCGGAGCAGCTGCAGTCGCTGGTGAACGTCGGCGCCTCGGTGTTCGGAACCTCGCATCGGCAGAAACCGGTCAAGGACGTGGTGGCGCGCGTGCGCTCGGGCTTGCGCGAGCTGTTCGGCCTGCCGGACGGCTACGAGGTCGTGCTCGGCAACGGCGGCACCACCGCGTTCTGGGACGCCGCGGCGTTCGGTCTGGTCCGGGAGCGTTCCCTGCATCTGACCAACGGTGAGTTCAGCTCGAAGTTCGCCGCGGTGACCAAGGGCAACCCGTTCATCGGCGATCCGATCGTGGTCTCGTCCGAGCCCGGCAGTGCGCCGGAGCCGGTGTCGGACCCGTCGGCGGACCTGATCGGCTGGGCGCACAACGAGACCTCGACCGGTGTCTCCATCCCGGTCCGGCGTCCGGCGGGCTCGGACCACGCGCTCATCGCCATCGACGCCACCTCCGGCGCGGGCGGCCTCCCGGTGACCATCACCGACGCCGATGTCTACTACTTCGCCCCGCAGAAGTGCTTCGCCTCCGACGGTGGCCTGTGGGTCGCGTTGATGAGCCCGGCCGCGCTGGCCAGGGTGGAGGAGATCAAGGCGTCGGGCCGCTGGACGCCCGATTTCCTGTCGCTGCCGATCGCGATCGACAACAGCACCAAGGACCAGACCTACAACACCCCCGCGCTGGGCACCCTGCTGCTGTTCGCCGATCAGATCGAATGGCTCAACGGCAACGGCGGCCTGGACTGGGCGGTCAAGCGCACGCTGGACTCGTCGTCGCGGCTGTACTCCTGGGCCGAGTCGAGCGAGTACGCCACTCCGTACGTCACGGACCCGGCGCACCGCTCGCAGGTGGTGGGCACCATCGATTTCGCCGATTCGGTCGACGCGGCCGCGGTGGCGAAGATTCTGCGCGCCAACGGCATCGTGGACACCGAGCCGTACCGCAAACTGGGCCGGAACCAGCTGCGCATCGGCATGTTCCCGGCGATCGATCCGGACGACGTCAGCCAGCTGACCCGCGCCATCGACTGGGTCGTGCAGAATCTCGGCTGAGCGCCGCGTATTTGGGTCCTACGGCCGCAACACGCCCGGGATCGACACGCCGCAGAATTAGGCACAGCGGAGCAAACAGAGCAGATTAGCGGGGCGCGGACGTCTCTCCGGAGATTTCCGTGCCGCGTGTCCTGCCCCATGAATCTCAGATGTGCACTACTGTTTCGGAAAGTGGGCGGTGTCGCGAGTCGACGCGATAAGGAGGTAACGGTGCGTGAACTTCGAGTGATCGGGGTGACGCCCGACTCCACGCACATCGTGTGTATCGACACCGAGTCCGGTCAGAAGTTCCGGCTGCCCGCCGACGACAAACTGCGAGCCGCCGCGCGCGGAGACCTTGCCCGATTCGGCCAGATTGAGATCGAAATGGAAGCAACTATGCGTCCCCGCGATATCCAGGCCCGTATTCGCGCAGGGGCCTCCGTAGAACAGGTCACCGAAGAATCCGGAATGCCGGCCAGTCGCGTCGAGCGATTCGCCTATCCGGTCCTGCTGGAGCGAGCCCGCGCCGCCGAACTCGCCCAGAAGGCGCACCCGGTCCGCCCCGACGGTCCCGCCGTGGACACCCTCATCGATGTGGTCACCGCCGCGTTCACCGCGCGCGGACACAACATCGAGGGCGCCGAGTGGGACGCCTGGAAGGACGAGAAGGGCTACTGGGTCGCCCAGTTGCAGTGGCAGAACGGGCGTTCCGAGATCGCCGCGCACTGGCGTTACCAGCCGGACGCGCACGGCGGCTCGGTCTCACCGCTCGACGATCCGGCTTCCGATCTGATCGATCCGGATTTCGGCCGCGCGCTGCGCGGGCTGGCGACGATCGTGCCTCCCGAACCCGAATCGGCCCCACCGCAGCCGGAGCCGGTGGTCGAACCGCGTCCCGCCCCCGCCCCGGCCGCGCCGCCCACGCGGACGGCGAGCAGGCAGAGTCAGCCCACGCTGGACGAATACTACGAACAGCGGGCCGTCGCGGCCGGCGGCAGCGCCGCCGCGATCCCGGCGGCCACCAGCGCCGCGCCCGCCGCGGCCGGTACCGCGACCCCCGCGGCCGCCGGTAACGCGGTGCCCGCCAACGGCGCCGCGACCGCCGCGACCGCCACGGCGGAGCCCACCGCGCCCGCGCCCGCCGACACCGAGGAGCCCGCGAAGCCCGCGGCCAAGGCTCCGGCGAAGCCGAGTCGCGCCAAGCGCGGCAAGGCTCCGATGCCGTCCTGGGAGGACGTGCTGCTCGGGGTGCGCAGCTCGGGTCACTGAGCCCTCCCCCCGCCACGCCCGGTCTTGCGGGTAGTACCGATCCCGGACGCTCGAGTGCCGGATATTTCCGTGAAGCGCCCGTGCGCTCGCGAAAACTGTGATCACGAACCGATGTTCGCGGTGCGAAGCCACACCGCGACCGGTGCGGGGCGAGTAAATTTTCGGTGTGGTCGACGACGTGCGTCGGCGCCGGACAGGTCACCGCAGCGGTGCGCCGTCGGCGCTCCGGGCGTTGCTCGAAGTTCGCGGAGTTGATTCGTGCGACTATCGGGAGGTGCCGGAATGCTATCCAAGGCCTGGTCGCTCTGGTACGTCGACGCACCCGATCCCCGTACGGTACTGCGCGCGAACCACAATCCGGATCCCTCGGCCGCACTGGCACTGGCGAAGCAACTGCACGAGGACCGCGATGTGCAGCCGGTCATGGTCGGCACACTCGCGGGTTGCGCGGGCCCGGCCGCCGATGAGGTGTGCATCGGCTGCTTTCCCGGCGTGACGGTGCTGTGCTCGGCCCAGTCCGCGCGCATCCACCCGACCGAGATCCCGGAGTTGCTGGTGCGGCCGCTTGCCTCGGAGCACACCTACTTGGTGTCGTTCGACGTCGAGCACGGCTGGGGCGCGTTCGCCCACTGGGAGCGCGGCGAATTCCGCAGGTCGTTCAGCTCGACCCGGGTGCGCATCCTGGAGGACGAGGGTCTTCCGCTGGTGTGGGAGCGGCCGTACTGGGCAGGCGAGCATCCGGTGCGCAGGCGCGCGGGCGAACCGCCCGACCCCCATTCGCTGCCGTTCGATCCGCCGGACTTCGCCGACGCGGCCAACGACGAATGGCTCGGGTTCCACTACCGCGAGCCGGCCGCGCCCGGCGTGCTCGCGCCGGGCGACATCCCCGTCTGCAAGTTCGCGCTACACCCCAAGGGCACGATGCCCGATTCGCCGGTGCACAGCGCGGCCGATGGCGGGGCGCACGACCCCGCGCGCAGGCGCGGCCTGTTCGGCTGGCTGCGCGGACACGACCCCGTCGGCTAGCCGCCGAGCAGCAGCACGATCCATCCGAGCAGCACACCCGCCGCACCGCCGCCGATCACCCACCGCGTCACCGGAGCGAAACGCCAGCGCCAAGCGGTGGGCGCGGCGCCGCCGACCGCGACCAGATTCACCGCCAGCGCGAGCAACGGGTGCACTTCGGCCAGCGCGGCCCCGAACGAATACACCGCGACCGCGGCCAGCAGCGCCACCATCACCGCCACGGTCAGCCCCGCACCCCAGGGCGTCGGGTCCTGGTAGGACGGATACGGACGATACGGTCCGGTCACGCCGTCCTCACCCGCTCGTAGAACGCCATCGCGGCCGCCGTCGCGACATTGAGCGAATCGGTGCCGGGCGTCATGGGAACGCGCGCGCGGACATCGGTGGCACGCATGGCCTCCTCGGTCAGTCCCGGCCCTTCGGCCCCGAGCAACAACGCCACCCGCTCTCCCGTCATCGCCGCCGCCAGATTCGCCGCCGCCGGATCGGGAGTGAGGGCGATGATCTGGAATCCCTTGCGCCGCAGTATATCCAGCCCGGCGGGCCACTCCGGCACAGACGCGAACGGCACCCGCAGCACATGCCCCATCGATACCCGCACGGCGCGGCGGTACAACGGGTCGGCACAGCGGTCGCCGAACAGGATCGCGTCGGCTCCCAGTCCGGCCGCGTTGCGGAACATGGCGCCGAGATTCTCGTGGTCGTTGACGCCCTCGAGCACCGCGACGGTGCGCGCCTTCTCGAGCACCTCGTCCATGCCGAGCTCGGTGGGGCGGCGGGCGACGGCCAGCACGCCGCGGTTGAGGTGGAACCCGACCACCTCGGCCATCACCTCGGCCGTCGCGCGGTAGTACGGCGCGTCGACGGCCGCCAGATCGTCGGCGAGTTCGGCTCGCCTGCGCTCCACGCCGAGCAGCGCGGTGGGCGCGAAGCGCGAATCGAGCATCCGCTGGACCACTACGACGCCCTCGGCGATCACCAGCCCCTTGCGCCCGGGCAGATCGGGCCTGCGGTCGACCGACTTGAGATCACGGAAGTCGTCGACCCTAGGGTCCGCGGGGTCATCGATATCGATCACTTCGGCCACCGCTCCATCCTGCCGGGCGGTCGCGGCACCGGCCGAATCGGTGTTCGCCCGGCGGTCGCGAGCCACGGATAATCCGGTGCGTGCGGGTGCGCGAACGTGCGATCGTCGAGGCATGACCTCCTCGGGAATCACGGTTCGGCCGGCCACCGCGGACGACGCGCCCGCGATCACGACGCTGGTCGAGACCTCGTTCGGCACCCGCTCCGACCCGGCCGAGACGCGGGGGACACCGCTGCTGTTCCCGTTGGAGAACTCGATCGTGGCGGTCGAGGGAGGGGAGGTCGTCGGGCACACGCAGTCCACCACCATGACGGTGACGGTGCCCGGCGAGCGGACCGTGCGGGTGTGCGGCATCGCGGGCGTCGGCGTGGCGCCGACGCACCGGCGGCGCGGCATCCTGCGCGCCATGTACACCGAGCAGCACCGGCGCGTCGAGGCGGCAGGCCTGCCACTGACCATGTTCACGGCGAGCGAGGGCGGCATCTACGGCCGGTTCGGCTACGGCACCGCGACGCGGGAGAACGCGGTCGGCATCGACCGCCGGTTCGCGGCGTTCCTTCCGTCGACGCCCGATCCCGGCGGTGTCACGCTGCGGCCGCCGGCCGACCTGCGCGCGGCCGCGGAAGCGATCTACGACCGCTGGCGCAGACTGGTGCCCGGCGCACAGATACGCCCGGCGGCGGCCTGGGACATCGTGTTCGACGATCCCGAGCGTTACCGCGAGGGCGGCAGCACGCTGTTCGGACTCCTGCATGCCGACGGCTACGCGCTCTACCGGTACCACGCGGACGGCAGGGCGCGGACGGTGGAAGTCGTCGAACTGCGGACGGTCACCGCCGAAGCGCACGCGGCTCTGTGGCGGGCCCTGCTCGGCCTCGATCTGGTGCGGCGGGTGGATGCCGTGCTCACCGACCACGACCCGCTGCCCTATCTGCTGACCGATCCACGGCTGGTGCGCACCACCGCCCGCTACGACGGACTGTGGCTTCGCCTGATGGACGTCCCGGCGGCGTTGACGGCGCGCGGCTACGCGGACGATCTGGATGTGACGCTCGCGGTGTCCGACCCGTTCCGGAACGCGGGCGGCACGTTCGCGCTGCGCGTGCGGAACGGACAGGCGGAATGCGAACCGACCGATCGCGCGGCCGATCTCGAACTCGGCATCGACGTGCTCGGCAGCATGTATCTGGGCGCGTATCCCGCGCGGGTGTTCGCGGCGGCGAACCGGTTGCGGGCCAAGGATTCCGCCCACATCCGCGCACTCGACGACGCCTTCCGCGCGGAACGCGACGCGATGCTCGGCTGGTTCTTCTGACGACGCGCACCGCACCGGCGCCACGGGCTGGCATGCTGGTCTCATGAAGCCGATTCAGCTGGTTCTCAACGTCCTGTGGCTGGTCTTCGCCGGGTTCTGGCTGGCGCTGGGCTACATCGTGGCGGGTATCATCTGCTTCATCCTGATCATCACGATTCCCTTCGGCATCGCGTCGTTCCGGATCGCCGCCTACGTGCTGTGGCCGTTCGGGCGGACCACCGTGGAGAAGCCGGGTGCGGGCGCGGGCTCACTGATCGGCAACATCATCTGGTTCATCGTCGCGGGCTGGTGGCTGGCGCTGGGCCACCTGCTCACCAGCATCCCGTTGTTCGTCTCGATCATCGGTATCCCGTTCGGCTGGGCCAACCTGAAATTCATCCCGATTTCGCTGTTCCCGCTGGGCCGGGAGATCGTGGACAGCGACCGTCCGTTCGGGGAACGGTAGCCGCGCTCATCACCCTGTTGCCCTGCGACAGTTATGTGATCTGCATCACAGAGTGTTAACGAAATCACATCTCCGTGCGAATGTTAGCTAGAAGGTAACTGATCTTTTCCAGTGCCCATCGCGCCCCGAGCGGGTGCCGAGCCGACCGCACAGGAGGGCTCCACCATGACCGACCGCACCGCCCGCAGGCCCGACTCGGAGACCGCGCCGCTCGCGCCGATCGCGGTGACCCTGGGCCTGCTGCTGCTCATCGGCGCGGGCGCCCGGCTCACCCATCTGCCCCGATGGGCCGCCGACTACGGCGTCCTGGTCTATCCGGCCTTCGTCCTCTGCCTGACCATCGCGGGCAGCCTGCTGTGGTGGGGCGGCGGGATCATTCTCCGGCTCGTCCGCACGAACCGTTGATCCGGGCCGCCATCGGCGGCGAGTCGATGAATTCCGTTGCGCTACTCGGACTCCGCGACGATCTGCTTCATGATCGCCACCGCCCGGGTCAGCACGACGAGCTGCTCCTCGGTGAGCGTCGACAGCTGCTCGGTCATCCACGCCTCGCGTGCGCTGGCTTCATCGGCGATGAGCGCGCGGCCCGCCTGGGACAGCGAGACGATGATCTGACGGCCATCGGTGGGATGCGGGTTGCGTTCCACCAGATCGAGGTCGGTGAGCGAGGCGATCACGCGGGTCATCGAGGGGGGCTGCACGCGTTCCTTCGCGGCGAGCGCGCCCGGCGTCATCGCTCCCTCGCGCGCGAGGGTGGCGAGCGCGGAGAGTTGCGTCAGCGAGATCTGCGAGTCGGCACGTCGGCCTCGCAGGTGTCGCGTCAGTCGAACGACCGCCAGCGAGAGCTCACCAGCAAGGGCTCTGACATCCGATGGCGTTGTCACAGTGGCAAACGATACGGGACCGCGTGCGGCCGGTCGCGGCTTCCGGCCACTGGCGGACCACTCGTCGCCGCGCGGGCGGCGGAGTTCCTCCAGCCGGGCCGATTAGGCTGAGCTCGTGACGCAGAAAGTCCCGCAACTCCCACCGCGCCTCACCGATCCGCGCCCCGTGCTCGCGGTCGGCAGCGCGTTGTGGCTGATCGCCACCGTGGTGGTGTGGGCGGGCGGCGACCGGTGGGCCTCGGCCCGGCCGGTCTGCCTGATGGGACTGGTGGTCGGACTGATCGCGCTCGTCATCTATCTGGTCCAGCGGCGCGGCGCCCGGCGGGGCGACAAAGGCGCGCAGACCGGTTTGTAGCCGATCCGGTCACGGTCGGCCGATCTCGAATTCGTCGGTCGTGCCGGTAATCGGATAGAGCGCGCCACCGGGATCGAGACGGGTCGCGTAGTGCTGGAAGCGATGACGTCCGGGCTCGGCATCGAGGGGGATGTCCCAGGTGAATCGGGCTATCGACTCGGCGAGACCGCGCTTGCTCCAGTGGTATCTCACCGCCCACTCGCCCTCGTTGGCCACTCGTACCCATTCGCCGGACGCATTCCTGCGCTGCACTTCCAGGAACGTCCCGTTGCGGCGGTTGTCGTGCTTCGGGTGCGCAGAGACGAATTCGGCCACCACTCGGTCGCCGGGGCCGTAGGACGGATGCGGTTGCACCAGTACATCGCCGAAACCGCGCCCCGGCACGGCGGCGTCCGGACCGGCGCCCGGCTGGAAGTTCGGTTGCAGATGGGACACATCGCGCGGCGCCGGGCCGCGCGGCACCGGCGTGCGGGCGGCGAATGCCGTGGCCAGCCGGGTGAACTCCTGCTGATAGGCGCACAGGGTGTAGCGGCCGAACAGCGTGGAGGCGCCCTCGTACTGCTGGGAGTCGTATTCCTCGGGCGTCGTGACGTATTCGTGGTAGGCGTTCGCGTATCCCTGCATCAGCACCTGCTCCAGCGGGACGTTCAGCACCGCGGCGACGGCGCGGCGAATACGCAACCCCGACGTGATGGTGAATTCGCCTCCCGCGGCGGCCAAATAGAGTTCACCGATGCGAACGAGCTGGATCGGCAGCACATTCGGCACCCAGGCCACCGGAGGCAGCAGGCCGAGCGGCACCGCGATCGCTTTCGGCGCCTGCGCGTCCGCCAGCCAGGCCGGCGCGGGTCGAGCGGGGTCGCCGAGCGCCTCGAGAAACGGATTGCGCACACCCTCCGGAATCGGGCCACCGGGCAGGCCCGGACCGTCCTCGACGCTGCCCGCGATCAGCGAGACACCCGCCGCGGCCGGTGCGGTGCGCCGCGGCAAGCCGTCCGGTGTGAAACGGCCGTCCACCGCGATGTCCGCCAGATCGATGTAGCAGAGCATCCCGTCGACCGGGCCGGAGATCTGCCGCGCTCGCGCCGCCGCGTCTTTCGATGCCGCGTACTGCCGCTCGCCCAGGATGCGGGTGTTCTCGAATTCGTCCTCGGTCGGCCCGGAGCCTTGGCGCAGATTCAGGTTCGGGGACATGTCACCGGCGTTGGTCTGCGCGAAGGCTGCGACGAACGCGGGCTCGCCGTCCAGGTAGCGCACACCGTGCTCGATGTGCTCGGCGGAGAAGGAGGCGTAGCCCTTGTTGTCCGAGCTGATCAGCCGGTTCGCGTTGGTCATCGACGTGTTGTGGGTGGCGAACCAGGTGATGGCGCCCGCCATCCGCCCGCCCTTGCGCAGGACGAGAGTGGTCACGGCGGGGTCGATGGCGTCCGGGAAATGTTGTTTGTCCGCAGGCGGATTGAGTTCCCAAGCCACCCGCGAGCGGTTCACGCTCGCGTTGCGCAGTTCGGCACGGCCGAGCGCGAGCGAGCCGGGGCCGAGATCGGCGTGCGCGGCGGCGATCGCCTCGACGATCCCGTTCACCTCTGCGTCGTACACCTGCTGCTGGAAACCGAGGATGGACAGGTTGTAGGCGTAGTCGTTGCTGGAGCCGCCACACGTCGCGTGCGAATGCGTCGAGGTGAGCAGGACGTTCTGCTCGGTGTACAGATCGCCGAAGCGCCGGGCCAATTCGGCGAGCACGCCGCGGTGCACGGACTGGAAGATCATCCCGTTCTCGGCGACCACGAAGACGATTCGCCGCCCCGCGCTGCCGATGACGAACGCCCGTGCCCGGGGGCGCAGGTGGATGCCCGCGGTCTGCTGTTCGAGCTGGGAGTAGCCCATCATCCCGCATTCGGCGGCCGGGCCGGTGATGTCGGAGAGTCCGACGCCGATCTCGTAACCGCCGGATTCCGGCGCTGCGGCCGCCGGAACGGCGAGCGCGTCGGTCATCCCGGGCACCGTCGCGGCCGCGAGCGTGGCCGAACCGATCGCGGTCCGGGCCAGAACAGTTCTACGCGACACCGGCATACCCGTCTCCCTTCTGTCCCGATGCAGCGAACCACACAAACTGGTCACTCGTCCAGTCAAAATTTTTCCGGCCCGTGAATTGACTGCGCGGGCGCTGGGCGCTTAACTCCCTTGGGTGTCCTCCCGATTGAGCGTCGAAGAACGACGGGCCCACCTTATCGAGGCCGCGATCGGCCTTGCCGAGAAAAAGGGCGTTGCGGGCGTGACCACCCGTGATGTCGCTCAGGCGGCCGGTGTCTCGCTCGGTGTGGTGCATTACTGTTTCGAAAACAAGGACGCGCTGATGACCGAGCTGGTCAAAGCGTTGTCGATGGAATTACGCGATTCTGTCGACGCAAACGAAACGGTATGGCAGGACGTCGGAAGTGGAAAAGAAGCCCTTCAAAAATTGATCCGCGCGGGACTGGAACTCATGTGGCTCAACATTGAAGCCACTCCGGAACGGCAGCTGCTCACTTACGAAACAACCACTTACGCGTTGCGTGAAGGCGAGCAAACCCCGGCGAAACTCGCGATCGCGCGCGAGCAGTACAACTTCAACGACTCCACGGTCGCCGACATCCTCGAGCACGCGCGCGACGCGACCGGCACGCGCTGGTCGGTCCCGGTGCAGACGCTGAGCCGGTTCACGCTCAACGTCATCGACGGCGTGGTACTGCGCTGGCTGGTGGACAACGACAGCGAGAGCGTGCGCGCACAGCTCGATCTGCTGAGCGAGATGCTCACCGAGAACGCGGCCCAGTAGCCGTCCGCTCAGCCGCGCAGACGCGGCGCGCGGACGTGCACGGCCGAGCCGGTCTGCCACCAGGGCACCGCGACCGTGGCCTCGATCGCGCCGCTCAGCCGCACCGTCAATTCATGGTGCACGACCAGCTCACCGGCTTGCGGGGGCAAAGCGAACAGCTGCCGCAGCACGACGCCCAGCGGCTCCGCCGCCCAACTCGTGCGGCGGCCGGTATCGGCCACCTCGGCGGTAACGGCCTCGGACACCAGCGGCAGGTCGAGCAGAGCCGCCAGGGCCGAGGCGGTTTCGGTGTCCCCCGCCACCAATCGATCCGGCGGTACCGCCAAACCGAACCACGCGCGATCGAGGACGAACGCGTCCGCCGGATCCACCACGGCGCCGGTGAGCGCGCGCACCCGATCGGGTGGTCGCAGGTCGGTGAGATCGAGCAAGCCCGCGGCGACGGCAGCCGCAAGACGGGCGTGGGTGCGCGAAACCACCTCCGGCGATGGCGTTCTCGATGGGTCCGCGAGCGCCTCCAACAGAGCGGCGGCCAGCTCGTCGGTGATCGTCCCCGGGTCGGCGAGGATCGCGCGGCAAGCGTCCGGATCGACGCCTGCGACGGCGAATGCCGGTAACAGCCCGTCGAACTCGGTGTCGGCGGGATGACGGAACAGTCCCAGCGGGGTGCTGTCGATCCGCGCGTACCTGCGCAGCCACCACGCGGTGTAGCCGTCGGCGTCGGTCAGCAGGCGACGGGTGCGGGGCGCGGCGGCCAACTGCCGCAACGCTTCCGGCCAGGCGGCGTCGTCGACCAGGTCGAGGTCGCGGACGGCGACGAGCTCCGGCGGATCGTCCGGCAGCGTGGACCACCAGTGTTCCTCGTCGTCCAGATCGTGGTCCGGACCGGTGGGATCGGCCTCGGTGATCACACCGAAATCCCAGCCGACGCCGAGGGCGCGCAACGCGTCCGCGCCGTAGCGCTCGACCAGTTCCGGGTCCACCGTGCCGAACGGCGCGTCGGGCACGAGCAGATCGCGCAGCGGCGCGCCGGGCAGCAGCAGTTCGTCGGCCGGTCGCGATTCACCCTCGGTGTCGGGCAGTTCGAGCAGCCCCAGCCAGGACGGCAGGGCCTCCGGAGCCGCGTGGGCGGCCAGACGCAGGATGGCATCGGCGGTGTCGGGGTCGTCCGGGTGATCCTCCAACTCGGCCCGCAAGCCCGGGTCGGTCAGGAGATCCTCGGCGGTGGCCGACCGTGCGCCCAGCCGAGCCAGCAGGGGATGCGCGGCCTCTGGATGCGCCAGCCTGGCCCAGTGCACCGGGATCGCGACCTCGAGCTGATCGTCCAGCACCACGGTGCGCGGTCCGGTGACGAGCCTGCCGTCGGCCAGCGGCACCGCCAGCGCGCCCAGTTCCTCCGCCGCGAGAGGATCCACCACGAACGGTTCCAGTGCGGCATAGAACTGCCGCCACCAACTCGGCGGCCGCTCCAGGCCCCCGGACAATTCCGCGATCCGCGCCAACCCGAGCCGGTGCACGTCCAGCGCACCCATGGCCTCGGCGTGCGGCCGCCCGGACAGGTCCGGGATCACCAGCGGACCGGCCACCTCATCGAGCAGGGCGGCCAATTCCGGAGTCAGACCGGTGAAGACGTAGGCGCGAGTGGGGATGGCCACGTCCTGTGGGTGCGGCACTACGGCGGCAGACGGCGACCCGGCGATGTCGGACGGAATCGGTTCGCCTGCTACCGATGTGCCGCTGGGTCCGGCGGTCCGGTTTTCGGCCGTCCAGGTGCTCGGCAGATCCGACGACTCCATCGCCGCACGCGGACCATCGCCGGGCGCATCAGCCGCTCCGGCGGTCCGGATATCTCCCGGCTCGGTGCCGAGCAGGTCTGACGAGTCGATCGCCGCGTGCGGCCCCGCACCATCGAGCATGCCCCGTGCTTCCGGGGCGGCCGCCGCAGGCGATTGTTCGTGCGGCAGTGCGTCGTCCGCTTCACGCGAGGCGAGGGTGTCCGATCCGGCGTAGCCCGCGGTGAAGGGCTCGAGGTCGGCGGCGAGCGGCTCGGAGTCGACGAGGCCTTCGGGCGTACGCCGATGGCTGACGACGACGGGCAGCCAAGGCCGCGTTTGCAATTCGCGCAGGAGCGCTTCGCGCAGCAGACCGTCGGCCTCGCTGCGGGCGAAACCAGGTGTCGGGACGAGCACGAGCCGGTCGCGTGGTGGCAGGGCGCGAGCGAAATCGGCGTAGCCACGGGCCAAATCGGCGAGCCGGGCGCCGGGGAGCAACCTGCGGCGATCCGGCTGCATCGGAATGTCGGCGACGAGCAGCGCGGGCAGCGACAGCTCCTCGTCGGACCTGGTCGGCGCCCGCAGCACATCGGGGGCGGCCGCCACCGGCCTGCCGTCGCGCACCGGCAACAGCCAGCGACCGCGTGGGGTGCGGTACTGCCACCAGGTTCGCTGCTCGCTGCCCGGGCCGTCGACGTAGACCTCGTGCATGCCGTCGCCCATGTCCTCGGCACTGCTGACGAATTCGTCCGCGCCGACGTGGATGCGGTGCAGGGCGGGCAGTTCCAGGAGCAGATCGACCGCTTCGGCGCGCATCGCGGCCAGCAGCGCGTCGGCGTCGACGTCCGCGCGCAGCCGCAGCACCACCTCGGTGTCGAGACCCGCCGCCGGTCGCGCCTCGGTCGGCCAGGCCAACCGCAGCACCGGAGGATCGAATTCACCCGCGTCGACGACGGGTGTCCGGATCTCGTTGTCTTTCAAAGCTTCCCGGGTCTCGGTGCGGGAGAACCGCAGCGATCCGGAGGAAGACCGGAGCTCGATGTCCTCGCTCACCGCGAGCACCGCGGTGAAGCCGACGCCGAATCGGCCGACCGAACCGTCGCCGGATTTCCCCGACGCGCGCAGAGCGGTGAGCGCGTGCACACCGGAGAGGTCCAGCGGCGCACCGGTATTGCCGATGTGGAGGTCACGACCGTCGAGCCGGACGACGACGGCGCCGGCCACGCCCGCCTTGCGCGCGGCGTCGGCGGCGTTCTGCGCCAACTCGGTCAGCAACCGGTCGCGGTAGCCCGCGCGCACCAAGTCGCTCTCGGTGGCCGCGTCCTCCCGCAACCGCGTCGGCGAATCACGCCACGCGGCGAGCACGGCCGCGCGCAGCGCCGAAGTGCCGAACGGATCGGCGGCCTCGCTCAGTTGCGCGGCGATGACTGGATCTCCGGCCGTGCCTCGGCCTCCGGCGCGTCATCGGTGCTCGCGCCGCTGTCGTGCTCGACGACCGGCGCGTCCGCAGCGCTGGACTCCGGGCGGCTGGGCGCGTCGGCGGAAACGCTGTCCGAGCCACTTTCATCGGCAGCAGCAGCGCTGTCCGCTTCATCGCCGGTGCCGAGAGCCGGGCTGGTGTCGAGGTCGCCCCTCGCCGCGTTCGGCTCGTTCTCAGCGGCGCCCACCGGACCCGCATCAGCGGCCGGCGTGGTGCCGTGAGCGGTCGGCGGCTCGGCGATATCGTCCGCGCCGGGCGTCGCACGCACCGGGGACCGAACGCTCGAAGCGGTTGGATCGATGTCGCCGACCGCGGCGGCGCCGGCTTCGGCCCCGGTCGCATCGTCGGCCGTGGTCGCCGTCGTGTCGGTGGGCTGGGCGTGGGGCGCACTCGGGGCCACGGTAGCGCTTCCCTCCGCTACGGCGGTGTTCTTGTCACTCTCGACAGCCGCAGGTCCTTCCGCGACGCCGTGCTCGGCAACGGCGGGGACCTCGGTGGCGTCCTGCGCGAGGGCAGCGTCCTGGGCGACTACGGCATTCTCGGCAACCCCAGGCGTCTCGCTGACCGCAGCGCCCTCAGAGCCCTCCGCGACCGCAACGCCCTCCGCGACCGCAACGTCTTCGGCGTCCTCCGCGACCGCAGCGGCTCCCGTGACCTCGATTACCGCGGAATCCCCGGCGACAGGAGTGGTCTCGATGTCCGCAGCGCCCTGGGAGACTCCCACGTTCTCGACGTTCGCGGCGTTCCCCGCGCCGCCCTCGGCGATTTCCGTCTCCCCGGCATCCGCAGTATCCCGGGCGGGTGCGGCGTCCTCGGCTGTTCCCGAGTCCATACGGCCCTCGGTGATCTCCGGCGCCTTCTCTGCCTGCTCGGCAACCGCACCGCGCCGCTTGCCGCGCGTAGATGCCGCCTTGGCCGAACCCTGCTCAGCGCGAGAACGTTCCGTCCCGAGCGAGATCAACTCGATGGCCGCGTCGTCGTACGCCTCGTAGAGCGGGGACCCGCCGCCGGTGGGGATCTCGGTATCCGAGTGCGCGCCGCAGCCGTAGGCCACGTGGACGACCTGCCCGTCCGCGCCCATGACGTTGCCGCAGACACCGAACGCGGCGCGCAGCGCCCCGGCCAGTGGCAGGTAGAAGCCGCAGCTCCCGCAGGTGGCGGGCGCGGCCTTGGCCATCTCCGTGTCGGGACCGTGCTCGGCGTACCAGCGTTCGGCGGCCTCTTCGCGTCCTTCCCTGCTCAGCACCTTGGTGCGGCCGAGACCGATTTCGTAGGCCACTTCGTCGACCACCGGATCGCCGGTCGCGACATACCCCGGCACCAGGCGCGGGTCGCCCGCGGGCGGGGCGAGCAGGTCGCCCGGCGCGAGGTCCCCGGGGCGAACTCGCTGCTCCCAGGGCACGAACTCGGGCGCGACCAGGGCTTCGGGCCCTGGCAGCAGCGCCGACTCGCTGACCGTCGCGTGGCCCGCGCCGGGCGGGGCGGCCACCACCACCGCCCACTGCCACCCGCGATAGCCGGGCAGCGTGGCCGCGAAACGGTGGGTCGCCGCGCTCTCGTCCTCGGCGATCACGCCGAGATGCGCGCCCACACCCGAGGGCTCCAACTCCAGGAGCGCACGGCGGGCCAAGTCGACGGCATCGGCAAGAATCGGCCGCACGCCGGACTCCGAAACAGAAACTGCGCTCACGGCCTACATTTTGCCGTATGAAGCGCAATCGGCGTGCGTTGGCCATCGGTGTGCTGGTCGGTCTGCTGGTCGCGGGTGGATGCGGCCCCGCCGACGAGTCGACACCCACGATGAACATCGAGGTGCTCGGCACCCGGCCGCACGATCCGAAGGCATTCACCCAAGGCCTGGAGATCGACGGCGACATCCTCTACGAGGGCACCGGCCTGACGGGCGCGTCGAGCGTGCGCGCGTCCCGGTTGGCGACCGGCGCGGAACTGGCCAGGACCGAGTTGCCCGCCCCCTACTTCGGCGAGGGCATCACCCTCGCGGGCACGACACTCTGGCAGCTCACCTGGCATGACGGGGTGGCCATCGCCCGGGACCCCGCCACGCTCGCCGAGCGCGGCCGGGTGAGCTACGACGGCGAGGGCTGGGGTCTGTGCTCCGGGGCCGGACGGTTGATCATGAGCGACGGCACCGACCGGCTCACCTTCCGTGATCCGGAAACCTTCGCACCGACCGGCTCGATCGAACTGACCAGCCACAACGGCGCGCGCCTCAACGAACTCGAGTGCGCGGCGGACGGGTCGGTCTATGCCAACGACTGGCCCACAGACACGATTCTGCGCATCGACCCGGACTCCGGCGGGGTGCTCGGGACCGCCGACGCTGCCGGTCTCCTTCCCGCGGCCGAGCGGGCCGAAGCCGACGCCCTCAACGGCATCGCCCAACTGCCCGGCACCGACCGGTTCCTGATCACGGGCAAGAACTGGCCGACCATGTTCGAGGTCCGCTTCGCACCCGCCTGAGCGCGTCGGCGCGTCCGCGACGATGGTCACTTTCCGCCGCCGCCTCGGAGCGCGCGTGAACGCCCAGCACGGAAGTACGCCAGAATTGGAGTCGTGACTACTCCCCGCGAACCTTCCGGTCCCGACCGTGATCGGTGGGAAGGCGAGGAGTCCCCCCTGTTCGATCGGCATCCCGGTTTCGACCGGTATCCCCCGCCCGACCCGCCGCGACGGCGCGGGCCGCTGCCGCCGCTGCGGCCCGGACGGGCCTCCGAGCGGCACGACCAGCCGAATCCGCGCCGTGAGGCGCCCCGCCCCGCGCAACCGCCGCGCACCAAACCCCTCCCGCTCGGAAGTGCCCCCGAGCAACCGACGGCCGCCGAGCGCGCGCCCCGCCGCGTCTTCCCGCACCGGCCCGAGCCGCATCGTCACACCGAACCACCGGGCCCTGCCGAACCCGACTACCCCGCGACCGCAGGCCAGGATCCGGTCGAGCCACCCGAAAGCCCGGCTCCCCCCGGGAAGCGACGAACGCCGCGCAAACTCACGGTCACCCGGGTGGCCGCCATGCGCGGCAGGGAACTCACCGAGAAGGGCATCGCGACCTTCCAGCGCGCGGCCAAGGCCGACGGCGCGGACAAGTCGGGTCTGACGGCGCTCACCTACGCGACCATGGCGAACTTCGCCCTGGACGCCGCCATCGCCGTGGCGCTGGCCAACACCTTGTTCTTCGCCAGCGCCACGGCGGAGAGCAAGACGAAGGTCGCGCTGTACCTGCTGATCACGATCGCGCCGTTCGCGGTGATCGCCCCGCTGATCGGCCCGATGCTCGATCGGCTGCAACGCGGTCGCCGCCTGGCGCTGGCAACCTCGTTCGCGGTGCGCACGGTGGTCGCGGTGGTGCTGATCTTCCAGTTCGACAGCTGGGCGCTGTATCCGCTCGCGCTGTGCATGATGATCGGCAGCAAATCGTTCTCGGTGCTCAAGAGCGCGGTGACGCCCCGGGTCCTGCCGCCGGACATCGATCTGGTCCGCACCAACTCCCGTCTCACGGTGTTCGGGCTGGTCGGCGGCACCTTGGGCGCCGGAGCGCTGGCCGGGCTGACCGCGGCGATCGCGGGCTCGAACGGCGCTCTGGTCTTCGCCGCGCTGATCGCCTGCGCGGGAACGTATCTGAGCCTGCGCATCCCGTCCTGGGTCGAAGTCACCGAGGGCGAGGTGCCCGCGACCTTGAGCTACCACGGCGCCGACGCGCACACCGAGGTGCTCTCCTCCGGCAACGAGTCGCCGGTTCCGCCACGCAAACGCAGGCAGCCACTCGGCCGCTCCGTGGTGACCGGGCTCTGGGGCAACGGCGCCATCCGCGTGCTGACCGGGTTCCTCACCTTCTACGTCGCGTTCGTCGCCAAGGCGACCGAGCACCGGCCGGTGCAACAGGCCCTCATGCTCGGCACGGTCGGCGCGGCCGCGGCCATCGGCAATTTCACGGGCAATGCCACGGGCGCCCGGCTCAAACTCGGCAGACCCGCACTGATCGTGCTCGGCTGCACGGCGGCGTGCGCGCTGGTGGCGCTGTTCGCGACGTTCACGAACAATCTGCTCGGCGCGACGGCCGCCGCCCTGGTGGCGTCCGCGACGAGCGCGCTGGCGAAGGTGTCGCTGGACGCCTCCATCCAGGACGATCTGCCGCCGGAGTCGATCGCCTCGGGTTTCGGGCGGTCGGAGACCGTGCTGCAGCTGAGCTGGGTCATCGGCGGCGCGGCCGGGGTGCTGCTGCCGACGGATTACTGGAAGGGCTTCGCGGTGGTCACCGCGATACTCGTGCTGGGCTTGGTGCAGACTTTCCTCAGCTTCCGCGGCCACTCGCTGCTGCCCGGCCTCGGCGGCAACCGTCCCCAGCACGCGGAGCAAGAGGTGCCGTCCCGGCCGCACGGATACCCGGCGAGCGCACCTCGCGCGCAGGGTCCCGCTCCGCGCGGCGGTGACACGACACGCTTTCAACGAGGGCAAGGAGACCCGATCTGGTGAGCAAGCTCAACGCACGCACGATCGCCGCGCTGGTCGCGGCCGCCCTGCTCGTGCTCACCGTCGCCTTCGCGGGCGTTCTGGCGGTGCTGGTCCGCAACGCCGACGAACCCGACGTCACCCTCACCGCATACGCGCATGGCAAGACGGTCACCGTGCGGCCGTTCAGCTACTGCGCGGTGACCATGCGGGACTGCCGCATCCTGCCCGAGGACAACGTGCCCGGCACGGTGTTCACGACGCTGAACTGCGCCCCCGATACGCCGGACTGCCACCGCGGCCGCACCGCCGAGCTGGAAGTGCCCGCCGGTTACCCGTTGCAGCTGTCGCTCCCGAAGAAGGTCGCCGACGCGCCCTGGCTCGCCCAGCTGGTCTATCTCCTGCCCAACGGCGAGAAGGTGGACCAGGTGATCAGCCGCAACGACTACCCCGATCGCGCACTGGCCCTGACCATCGATTCCAAGCCGGAACCCGATCTGCGCCTCATCGGCGTCGAGTTCCAGCTGCCGATCCTCGCCCGCGACGAAACCGGCCGGGAGTTCTACGTGCCACACGCCACCTGGTCGATCAGCACCGCGTAGCGGCGATGCCAGGCGCCGATTTCGACGATCGGCCACCACCATTGCTATACCGATGGCGGGTTCGCCCGTGGCGTAGCGCGGTCACCGACGCATGCCCCGTTCAGGTGGGCTGCCGCAATACCCTTATGTCGGACGCTTCCCCGTGAGCGCGGTGCGCACCAAGCGCGCGACGGCATCGATGCGCTCGGAGGAACCGCTGCCGCCGACTCGCACCACGGTGCTGATCACCGCGGTGAAGATGGCCTCCAGCGCGATCGCGGTGTCGCGCGGGTCGAGATCCGCGGCGATGTCCCCGCACTGCCGACCGACGCGCAGCGATGCCTCCAGTACTCGCCGGATGCGTTGCGGCACAACGCCGTCGACCAGCCGGTCGAGCAACCCGGGTTCCTGGCCCGTGAGGACTCGGTACACCAGCGGGTAGGAGTCGAGCCTCGTCACGAACCGGCTGACGACCTGCTGCCGGTACACCGCGTCCATCGGCACCAACCGGTTCAGCGCGTCGTCACCCAGCCGGGCGGCGTCGCGGTCGAACGCGGCGACGAAGAGAGCCTTCTGTACGCGCTACGGCTTCGCCCGGTACTCGACCCCGCAAGGGATCGCCGGACCACGCGGCGAATTGGACTACGAACTCTACGTCCGCCAGGAAGATCCGCTCGAGTCGCGCAACCTCGCCCACCATGGCGGCGCGGCCCAATCGGCCGAGCAGATGGACGATCTCGTCGAAACCCTCGTCGCCCGGGAACTGCGCGTTAGGTGATCCGCCGCTGCGCGTCCGCGTCCGCCCGGCTCGCGTCGAGCCGGGCACCGACCACAGCGGCGCGGACTACCGGTCCAGTTCGCGCGCCACCGCGCGGACGACCTCCGAGATGCGTTGTGCCGTCTTGCGATCCGGGTACTTGCCCTTGCGCAGGTCCGGCTGCACCTTCGCCTCGAGCAAGGTGATCATGTCCTCGACCATGCCGTGCAACTCGTCCGGCGTGTGATTGCGCGCGGCAGGCTCCTTGCGCGCGTTGCGTTCCTGGCCCTGCCGGACCGACGGCGGCGCCTCGAGCAGCTTGAGGCTCAGTGCCTGGGGGCCGCGACGGCCCGCGGCCATGCCGAACTCGACGCGCTGACCGGGCTTGAGGCCCTCGACACCCTGGGGCAGCGCGGACGAGCGGACGTAGACGTCCTCACCCTCGTCCTGGGAAAGGAAGCCGAAGCCCTTTTCGACGTCGTACCACTTCACCCTGCCGGTCGGCACTGCGCTCACCCGTTCGTCATCGAAACTCGGACCCCTACGGCCCGAGCACATTTGTCTACCGGGCCGATCGCGCGACCGGCCCTCCTGTGCGAAAAGAACGCGCCCAGCACGATTGCAGGACGCGATTGTCATCGAGTCTACCCCGGTGCGAATAACGCAAGCACATCAGTTTTACCGTCGAACCGTGACGAACCCCTCCACTCCGACCCCGCCCGGCGGCGCCCCTCGGCGGCGCGGCGACTGGTTGCTGCGACTCGCGCTCACCCTGTTCGCGCTGGGATTGCTGGCGATCGTCGTCATCTTCGCGATCCCGTTGCTGACCGACGGCGAGCCCGGGCTGTGGCTCTACTTCGGGGCGATGCTCGCGCCGCTGGGGTTCGTGCTCGCGGTCGCGTTCGCGCTGCGCTCGGGGCGCAGGTCCCGGTAGAACCGGAGAACACGCCTCCGATCCAGCGTAAACCGGTTACCCGACGGGATCGTTACCCATTCGCACGTGTGATCCTCGTCACATTACGAGTAGGTCACGGGTGGGTGGCGACGCGCGCCGCATGCGGCCGCAGCCGCTCCTAGCTGCGCGAAGGCGCCTTACCCATCCGATACCGCGTCGAGACCCGTTGGTACACGCCGGTTACCAAATAGTGATTTTTCCCGCGGTTCGTCGTACGGTCTTATCCAGCCGGGACACCCCGGCGACCACCGGCCCGCCGCACCGAGCCTCGCCCCGCGGGTACCGGAACCCCCGACGGAAACGTAGGGGCGAGGGCGGAACGGACGACCTCTCAGTCCGAACCAGAACCGAAGACGTCGCAGGTGCGTCGAGAGGAAGACGAACCCGATATGAGTGGACGCCATCGCAAGCCAAGCTCGACCGGCCGCACGGTAGCCAAGGTTGCCGTCACCGGCGCCATCATCGGCACCGCCGGTGTGGCTCTCGCAGGCAACGCCAGCGCGGCACCCGACTCCGACTGGGATCGACTCGCTCAGTGCGAGGCCGGCGGCAACTGGGGCATCAACACGGGCAACGGTTTCCAGGGCGGGCTGCAGTTCTCGCCCAGCACCTGGCGCGCCCACGGTGGCCAGGAGTACGCCGCCTCGGCCAACCAGGCCAGCCGCGAGCAGCAGATCGCGGTCGCCGAGAAGGTGCTCGCCTCGCAGGGCTGGGGCGCTTGGCCCTCCTGCTCGTCCAAGCTGGGCTTGAGCAGCGCGCCCTCCCAGCGCTCCGCGCCCGCCCCCGCCGAAACCCCGCGCTGGAACCCCGCGCCGCAGGCCGCACAGGCCGCGCCGGCGGACAGCTCGCAGCAGATCTTCTCGGCCGTCGACCGGGCCCTCGAGGTGGTGCAGAGCCAGGGCGTCCAGGTGCCCAAGGAAGCTCTCGACTTCTTCAACGCAGCCAAGTCCAGCGGAGCCACCCTCGACCCCGCGATCGTGAACTTCTACGAGGCGAACAAGGGCCTGCTGCCCTCCTGATCGCCACACATCGTCAAGAAGGGCCCCGCATCACCAAGGATGCGGGGCCCTTCTTCGTAGCCGAGAACGTTCCGGTCGCGCGCTCAGCGGTTGATCACCGTGTTCGGGTGCATGTAGGGCAACTGCTCAGCGGGGACCGGGAACTCGGTGTCCTCGCCGTAGGGCGAGAGGCCACCGGAGCGGGCCGAAGAGAGCTCGGTGACCGCGTGGTCACCGTCGGCGACCTTCGGCCAGCCGTTGTCGACATAGGATTTCTTCGATTTGTTCACCACGGACCCATTTTGGCACGACCGCTCCGCGCGGATGCGCCGCGGCCCACACCGCCTGACCTCGGCGGGCGATCGCCCAGCATCGTAGGCTGGATCGGATGACCGCGACCGACTCCCTTGCCGGATGGCTCGGTGCCCGCAGTGATGCCCAGCTCGTGACGCTGCTGCAGCTTCGGCCCGACCTGGCCGTGCCGCTGCCCTCCTCCATGGCCGTGCTCGCCGCCCGCACCGAACAGCGCGCGTCGGTGCTGCGCGCCACGGAGGACTTGAACACCCTCGAATTCGCCCTCGTGGAAACCCTTGCCGTACACGGCACCACGCATCCCGACAGCGGTCCGCTCCAGCGCGCCGAACTGCATGTGCAATTGCGCGAACGGGTATCGGCCGCCGCCATCGACGAAGCGCTGGAGCGGCTGACCGCTCGCGCGCTGGTCTGGCTCGACGCCGAGCAGGGGCTTCATCTGATCCCGGCGGCCGCCGAGGCGTTGCCGTGGCCGATCGGCACCGCGACCGAGATCCCCGACGCCCTCACCGAACCCGAGGTGGTCGCGGCCCTTCCCGAACTCGCACCCGCCGAGCGGGCGCTGCTGGACAAATTGGCCGCGACGGGGCCGCGCGGCCGCACCAGGGACGCCGCACCGGGCACTCCGGCCGACCGGCCGATCCAGCGGCTGCTGGCGCGCAGGCTGCTGCACTGGATCGATGACGAGACCGTCGAACTTCCGGTCACCGTCGGCCAGGTGCTGCGCCGGGAACCGGTCACCCACCCGCACGCGCTGACATCGCCGCACCCGGAGCCCGCCAAACACACGCCCGCCGACGTGAACGCGGTCGCGGCGGGCGAGGTCGGCGAGTTGCTCCGGCACTGCGCCGCCGTGCTCGACGTGCTCGGCCGAGTTCCCGCTCCTGCCTTGCGCGCGGGCGGCCTGGGCGTGCGGGAGCTGCGGCGCATCGCCAAGCAGGCCGGTGTCGACGAGCCGAGGGCGGGTTTGCTGGTCGAACTGCTGGCGGCCGCGAAACTGATCGAGAAGGGTTTGCCGGACCCTGCACCCGACTTCGATACGACCGACGACTTCTGGGCGCCGACGCCGCTGGTGGACGCCTGGCTGGAATCGCCGCCCGCCCGGCGCTGGGCCGCGCTGGGACTGACCTGGCTCGATCTGGATCGCATGCCGTGGATGATCGGCATGCGCGACGCCAACGACAAGCCGCTCGCGGCGCTGTCGCTGGAGCTGCGCACCCCGAACGCACCGCGCGATCGGCGCGCGATCCTCGCCCTGCTCGCGGAATACCCGTCCGGCACGGCACTGACCCCCGCGGACATCGGCCGGATGCTGGCCTGGCAGCAGCCACGCAGGCGCAGGAACTTCCGGCCGGAGGTGGTCGAGCAGACCCTGGCCGAGGCGGCGGCGCTGGGCTTCGTCGGTCGCGGCGCGCTCGGCTCGGCGGCGCGAGCGCTGCTGCACGCGGCGCCGACCAGCGTGGCCGACGCCGAGGCGGAGATGGAGGCGGCGCTGCCGGAGCCGGTGGATCACGTGCTGGTGCAGGCGGATCTGACGGTGATCGCGCCCGGACCGCTGACCACCGATTTACACCACCGCGTCGCCCTGGTCGCCGACGTCGAATCCGCGGGCGCGGCGACGGTGTACCGGATCGGCGAGTCCTCGGTGCGGCGCGCCCTGGACGCCGGGTTGACTGCGGCCGAACTGCACGCCTTGTTCGCCAAGCATTCCCGCACACCGATCCCGCAGGCACTGACCTATCTGATCGATGACGTGGCCCGGCGGCACGGTCAGTTGCGCGCGGGCATGGCGCAGTCGTTCATCCGCAGCGACGATCCGGCGCTGCTGGCCCAGGTGCTGTCCGCGCCGGTGGCGCGCACGCTGGCACTGCGATCCATCGCGCCGACCGTCGCCATCGCCCAGGCGCCGCTGGGCGAACTGCTCGAGCAGCTGCGCGCGGCCGGTTTCGCACCCGCGGGGGAGGACTCGGCCGGTGCGATCGTGGATCTGCGCCCGCGGGGCGCCCGGATCTCGGTGCGGCCCGCCGCGCGGCAGCCGTATCGGCCGACACCGCCCAGCACCGAACAGCTCGAATCGCTCGTCACCGAGCTGCGCGCGGGCGAACGCGCCGCCAGCGCCCGCTCGAGTCACGCGGTGCGCCCGGACGGCACGCGGACCAACACGGCCGCCACCCTCGCCCTGCTCCAGCTCGCGGCACGGGTGCGGCGGTCGGTGAACATCGGCTACGTCGACGCCCAGGGGGTCGCCACGCAGCGGGTGGTGGAACCGTTGAAGGTGGGCAACGGGCAGCTGGACGCGCTGGACCCGGTCACCGGCGCGGTCCGGCACTTCACCCTGCACCGGATCGCGTCGGTCGCCCTGCTCGAATGATCAGTGCTGGGGCTTGCCCGTGCAGAAGGTGACCTTGGGGTCCGTCTCGATGAGCCGGAAGCTGTCGGCGTCCTCGCCGCAGAGCAGTTCGTCGGCCTTGCCGTCGATCCGCTTCAGCACCTTGAAGGTGGCGTCCGAAGACGCGCAGTCGACGTGCTTGTAGCCGGTCGTGCTGCTCTCGTTGTAGCAGCTGCCTTCCTTGAAGTTCGGCGCCAGGCACAAGAACGCGGTGGTGCCGCCGCCCAGGGTCTCCTCGTAGGAGGTGTAGTCGGCGGCGCAGTCGGTCTTCTTGTCGTAGGACTGCGCCACCTTGTAGACGGCCTTGTCCGACGAGCAGTCGACCGGCTCGGTCTTGGAATCGACCGCGGAGCCCTCGATGACGTTGATGCAGTCACCGACCTCGGCCTTGGCGGTGTCCGACTTGCTCGCGTCACCGATCAACGAACAGCCGGTCACCGCGACCACCACGGCGGCCACCGCGACGAGGGCGAGCACGACCCGTGCCAGCAGCCTCGCTCCTGGAAACTTCACCTGAAAACCTCTCTCACCGAACACGTTCACGGGCTCGTGAACGCGGTGAGAATACCCGCACGACCAGGACGGCCGCATCAGCTCACCGGGGGACCTCGAGCAGCGGGCTAGATGCTGTGCGTGCCGTAGAGCCCCATGAGCGCGTATCCGAGGATGCTGGGAAGCAGACGGCCGAGCAGCAGGAACGCAGAGTAATTCACTAGCAACGCCTTTCGCGTATTCGATGCAACTGGACCCTTGTCCGGTATGCGGAGTGTGTCGTCGCCCGAGACCGGGTCGTTACGCTTGGGCAGTATGACGCTCGACGACGTCGCGCGCGACCTGTACGGGCTGCCGCCCGCGCAGTTCGTCGCCGCGCGCACCGACCGGGCGGCCGCGGCGAAGCAGGAGGGCGACAAGCGGCTCGCGGCCGCCATCGGCAAGCTGCGCAAACCCACCCTGACCGCGTGGACGGCGAACCTGCTGTCCCGGGCGGCGCCGGACGACGTGGCGGCCTTGCTGCGCCTCGGCGCTGCCCTGGCCGCCGCGCAGCGCAACCTTTCGGCCGACGAGTTGCGTGACCTGACCGCGCAGCGACAGCAACTGGTCAACGCGCTCGCCGAGAAGGCGGGCGCGCTCGCCGCCGGACAAGGGCATCCGGTCGGCGAGGGTGTCGTCCGGGAGGTCGGCCAGACGTTGACCGCGGCGCTCGCCGAGCCGGAGGTGGCCGAGCGGCTGCGCGCGGGAACGCTCGCCACGGCCGCGAGCTACGAAGGCTTCGGGCCGAGCGGACCCGATCTGGTCTCGGTCCCCGAGCCGGCCGCACGACCCGGGCGAGCGGCAGCGCGGCGGAAACAGGACGACAGCGCACGCCGTGAACTGGCGGACGCCCAGGACGCGCTCGAAACCGCCCGCGCCACGGAGGAATCGGTGCGCTCCGCTCTCGAGGACGCGACTGGTGAACTGTCCTCGGTCGAAGAACGCATCGCCGCGTTGCGCGACGAGCTCGAGCACGCCGAACAGCAGCGGCAGTTCCGCAAGTCGGCCGAGCGGTCGGCCAAGGACGAACTCCACGCCGCACGACGGCAGCTGGAGCGGGCCGAACGCAGGGTCGCGAAGGCCCGGCAGCGCGCTGAGGACTGACGGATCAGCTGAGCAGAGCGCCCGGGAACAAGTATTCCTGCGGCGGCGGCGCGGTGGTGTTCAGCCACGCGTGGAAGAAACCGGTCAGATCCATGGGCGATCGGGACTGCATGAAGGCGCGGAACTCCGGTATCGAGGCGTTGCCGTAGGCGTGCGCGGCGAGGAAGTCCCGGACGGCGGTGAAGAACACCTCGTCGCCGATCTGCCTGCGCAGCGCGTGCAGGAACAGCGGGCCGCGGTAGTAGACGGAGGTGAACTCCCGCCCGGCGCCGGGGTTCTCCAGCGGGATGTTCCAGAACCTCTCGTTGTCCTGATATTTCCGGATGGTCTCGCGGTAGTCGTCGTCGACGTTCTTGCCCTCCACCCGCTCCGGCCACAGGTAGTCGGCGGTATAGCTGGCGAAGCACTCGTTCAGGCAGATGTCCGACCACTGACGCACCGATACCCAATCGCCCCACCACTGGTGTGCGATCTCGTGCACGACGGTCTGCAGATCGGTCCTCGGCGCGTAGAGCGGGCGGGTCTGGGTCTCCAGCGAGAAGGTGATGTCGGCGTCGAAGTAGATGCCGCCCGCCGCCTCGAACGGGTAGCGCCCGTAGAGCTTTTCGGAGAAGTCGAGGATCTCCGGCAGGCGCAGCTCGAGTTCACGATGGCGATCCTGCGTATTCGGCGCGAACGCGCTGACCAGCGGAGTGCCGTCGGCCCTGCGCTGCTCGAGGTAGTCGAACTTGTCGATCGCGACGGTGGTCAGGTAGCCGAGCACCGGCTGGGCGTTGACCCAGCGCACCGTCCGCTTGTCGCCGCGCACCGCGTTCTCGGTCCGCACGCCGTTGGAGACCACCTCCCACTCCGCGGGGACGGTGGCGGTCAGGGTGAAGGTGGCCTTGTCCAACGGGGTGTCGTTGAGCGGATACCAACTGGTCGCCGAATGCGGCTCCCCGGCGACGAACGCGCCGCCGCTGCGCGCGAAGGTCCACCCTTCGCCCTCGGTGTTCGCCGCGGGGCCCGCGTAGTCGACGGTGACGGTGAACGGCAGGCCGGGCAGCAGCGGGAGCAGCGGCGTCACGGTCAACTCGTGCTCGCCGTTGCGCTCGAAACCGGCGGGCTGCCCGTTCACCGACACCATGCGCACCTGCGGCCCCGCGAAATCGAGGTTGAACACGCGCAGGGCCTGGGTGGCGAGCGCGGTGATGGTGGTGGTGGCGGTCAGTGCACGGCTAGGCGGGTCGTAGTCGATGCCGACGTCGTAGTGGTGGACGTCGTAGCCGCCGTTGCCGTCGAGCGGATAGTACGGATCGCCCAGGCCCGGCGCGCCGACCAGCGGGTCCGGGGGCGGGTCCGCGTGCGCGGGCACCCAAGGCGCCGCGACGAATACGCACGCGACCGCGGCGCACATCCGGCCGGACAACTTCATACCAACGACCAACCCCTCTCCACCCCGCCTCTTGCCGGTACCGGCGCACCGACTTCGCTGGATGGTAACGGCTTCAGTCGCCACTTCCGGTCAGCGCCACCGACGCGCCGACACCGAAGATCATCACCCCGCCCGCGCCGCCGACCGCCTCCAGCCTGCGCGGCGACCTGGCGAACCAGGACCTCGCCGAGGCGGCCAGCAGCGCCCAGGCACTGTCGGATACCAGTGCGATAGCCAGGAAGACGGTGCCGAGCAGCAGGAACTGCCACGACAGCGAGCCCGCCGCCGGATCGGCGAAGTGCGGCAGGACCGCGGAGAAGAAGACGATCGCTTTGGGGTTCGTCAGCCCGACTATCGCGCTCTGGCGCAGCACGCGCGCATGGGGCGCCGCTTCGATCGGGGCGCCCAGCGCCGCGCGCAACGCCGAGCGCTGCCGAATCGCCTGGATTCCCAGATACATCAGATACAGCGCGCCCGCGAACTTGACCACGGTGAGCGCCAGCGCCGACGCCGAGAGCAAGGTGCCCAGCCCGACAGCGACCAGGACCAAGGCGACGTAGACGCCCGCGGCGTGCCCGAGCACGGAGAGCAACGCCGCGCGCCGCCCGAGCGTGAGCGCGCGACCGATGGTGAACAGCACGCCGGGCCCTGGCACGACGATGATGACGAAAGCGGCGGCGACGAATGCCAGCAGATCGGACGCTGGAACCATCTTTCGAGTGTAGGCGCCTACGCAGCGGCGACAGGGTGCGTTCCCAGCCGGATCAGGAACCGAGTTCGCCGGGCAACTGGTCCGGGTCGAGCAGCAAGCGCTTGGCGGCGGCGCGACGCACCTTCTCGGCGAGCCCGAGATTGTCGGTGAGCAGCCGCCACTCGGCCTCGCTGATCGCGGCACGGGCGCGAGCGATGACGGCGTCGTCGGTGGTGCCCCAGGCGATCGGCATGGCGCTCACCGACTGCCAGCGCTCGCCCACCTGCCGTGGCGCCCGGTCGGTACGCACCGCGACCGATGGCACTCGCTCCCCCGCCTTGGCCTCGTGCCCTGGAAGGGTGCGGACCTTGCGAGTCACCAAGGCGTAGCGCGGGGCCTCCGACTCGGGTGTGGACACGTCGACCAAGGCGAGCAGCACCATGCCGGTGGGACGCGCGTCGGAGACGACCGCGGGGATCAGTTCGCCGTCCGCGTAGAGCTTGTCGATGCTGGAATGCCACGGCGTCCACAGGGCGACCCACAGCGCCGTCACCGCGCCGAGCGCGAAGGCGACCGCGAGCAGATACGCCCAGGGATGGTTCAGCCAGATCAGGAACGCCGTACCGGCCGCCGCGACCACCGCCGCGGCGATCGCCAGGATACGCAGGCGGCGGAAGTCGGCGAAGACTTCGTTCACCGCGTGAGCGTGGCTGCGGTCCACCGCGAATTCGAAGCGTCGCACGCACTCATTCCTAGCACAGTTTACGGAGGAATCGCCTCCGCTTATCCGATGGCGGGGCCGAGCAAGTCGTCGGCATCCGTGATGCGGTAGGCATACCCCTGTTCGGCGAGAAAACGCTGCCGATGGGCGGCGTATTCGGCGTCGAGAGTGTCACGCGCCACGACCGAATAGAAATGCGCCTGGCCTCCGTCGTGTTTCGGGCGCAGCAGCCGGCCGAGACGCTGCGCCTCCTCCTGTCGCGAACCGAAGGTACCCGAAACCTGCACGGCCACGGACGCTTCCGGCAGATCGATGGAGAAGTTCGCCACCTTGCTCACCACGAGCACCGGGATCTCGCCGCGCCGGAACGCGTCGAAGAGCTCCTCGCGCTCCTTGGTCTTCGTCGAACCCTGGATCACCGGGGCGTCGAGTGCGGCGCCGAGTTCGTCCAACTGGTCCAGATAGGCGCCGATCACCAGGCTCGGCGCGTCCTGATGCTGAGCCAGGATGGATTCGACCACAGCGATCTTGGTGTGCGCGGTGGAGCACAGCTTGTAACGCTCCTCCGGCTCGGCTGTCGCGTAGGACATCCGCTCGGCATCGGTGAGCGTGACCCTGACCTCGATGCACTCGGCGGGCGCGATCCACCCTTGGGCCTCGATGTCCTTCCACGGCGCGTCGTAACGCTTCGGGCCGATCAGCGAGAACACGTCACCCTCCCGGCCGTCCTCGCGCACCAGCGTCGCGGTCAGGCCGAGCCTGCGACGGGACTGGAGATCGGCGGTCATCCGGAAGACCGGCGCGGGCAGCAGGTGCACCTCGTCGTAGATGACCAAGCCCCAGTCGCGGCTGTCGAACAGTTCCAGGTGCTTGTACTCGCCTTTGGTGCGGCGGGTGATCACCTGGTAGGTGGCGATGGTGACCGGGCGGATCTCCTTGCGTTCACCGGAGTACTCGCCGATCTCCTCCTCGGTGAGCGAAGTGCGCGCGAGCAACTCACGCCGCCACTGCCTGCCCGCCACCGTGTTGGTGACCAGGATCAGCGTGGTCGCCTTCGCCTTGGCCATGGCCGCGGCGCCGACCATCGTCTTGCCCGCGCCACAGGGCAGCACCACCACCCCGGAGCCGCCCGCCCAGAACGAGTCGGCGGCCATCTGCTGGTAGTCGCGCAGATGCCAGCCGTCGGTGGCGTAGTCGAGTTCGATCTCGTGCGCCTCGCCGTCGACGTAGCCCGCGAGGTCCTCCGCGGGCCAGCCGATCTTCAGCAGCATCTGCTTGATGTGGCCGCGCTCGGACGGGTGCACCACCACCGTGTCGTCATCGATGCGCGCGCCGAGCATCGGCGCGATCTTCTTGTGCCGGAGTACCTCCTCCAGCACCGCGCGATCCAGGCTGATCAGCGTCAACCCGTGCGCGGGATGCTTGACCAGCTGCAACCTGCCGTAGCGGCCCATGGTGTCCACCACGTCCACCAGCAGCGGCTGCGGCACCGCGTACCGGGAGAAGCTGACCAGCGCGTCCACCACCTGCTCGGCGTCGTGCCCGGCCGCCCGCGCGTTCCACAGCGCCAGCGGCGTCACGCGGTAGGTGTGCACGTGCTCCGGCGCCCGTTCCAACTCGGCGAACGGCGCGATCGCCTGCCGCGCCGCATCGGCCAACTCGTGGTCGACCTCCAGCAGCAGCGTTTTGTCACTCTGCACGATCAGCGGACCGTCGTTCACAGTCCCTCCTCAGCTAGATTCCCCGCCATTCTCCCCGACCCCTCCGACAACCCCGCAGGTTACCGGCCCTTCCCGCGAGGCGCGGATGCGGCAGTGACCGGATGCAACGCGGGAACGGCGCGATGTCTTCCCGCGAACCGCACCCCGAGGCCGGCTCAGCCGCCGGCGAGCGCGCGTTCGGCGAGCGCGCCGATCACCGGCGCGAGCGCCATGGCGTAACCGCTGGTGAGGTGGTTGTCGTCCCGGTAGACGAGGTTGTTGCCGACGATGACGGGACAGCGGGCCGCGGTGCAGAACAGCGAGGTCAGGTCGGCGTATCGGCCGCCGCCCGCCGTGACCGCCCTGTGCTCGGCCGCGATGCCCGCATCGTCGACCGCGATCGGACGGGCGGGGGCGCATGCCGAAGCGTCATCGATGTGCTCGGCCACGCACGCGGGGACGGTGGCGTGTGGGTCGGGAACTCCGCCGAGGACGAGGACGGTCGATCCGGCGGCTCGCAGCTCGACGACCAGGCGGTTGAGGCTGTCGATCCACGCCTGGTCGTAGGACACGAAGCCGAAGTCGCCACCGTATCGCCGGGACATGCCCACCACGATCAGCCGGGGCCGCTCGTCGCGCAGCCGGGTCATGATCTGCGCGCGCCACTGCTCGCATTCGGAGTACGCGCGGCCCAGATAGGGGCTGGTGATGGGCAGGTCGAGCACCGGACAGGTGACCTTGGCCATGGTCTCCAGCCGCCAGTGGCGTGACACGGCGATCTGCTCGAACGCCGGTTGCCACATCGCCGCGTGGGAATCGCCGACCAGGGCCACCGTGGTGGCCGCGTCCGTAGCGCCGGACGCGCACTCGCCCTGGCCCACGTCGTGCCAGGACCGGAAACAACCGTTGTCGAACACCTCCGCTCGGTCGCCGCGCGCACTCGCCAGGGAGGGGGTGAGGTTCGACGGAACTGCACGAACCTCGGCCGAGGCGGCGACCGCCGATCGGGTCTGCGCCGTCAACTGCTCGACCGCCTCGGTGTGGGGGTCGGTGGCGGTGGCCGGCACGGCCGGTGTGGTCAGCGTGAGACTTCGCGCCGCCATGCCATGGCCGACCGGGGCGGGCACGATCATGAGCAGCGCCAGCGCTACACAGACGGCCGTCGCGGTGCTCACGCCGCCGCACGCGAGACCGAGCCTGCCCGAACGTGTCAACCGGTCGGCGAAGCGCACCGGATCCTCGATCAGCCGCTGGGTGAGTATGGCGAGTCCACCGGCCACGGCGACCGCGCCCAGCGCGCCGACCAGCCCGAGCGGGCGGCCGAGCACCTGCGGCGCGAGCACCAGCACCGGCCAGTGCCAGAGGTACCAGGAATAGGACACTTTGCCGATCGCCCGCAGTTCCGGCACGGCCAGGACTCGGCCGACACCGAATCGCGTTACAGCGCAGCCGGATGCGATCACCAGGACCGCACCCAGCACGGGCAGCAGCGCAGCGGTCCCGGGATATGGCGCCTTCTCGGTCAGCCGAGCGCAAGCCGCCGCGATCAACCCCAGTCCGGCCCATCCCGCGGCCACGGCCGCCCATGGCGGCAACCGGGACCACACGACCACCGACAGCGCCACCATGCCACCGGCAGCCAGTTCCCAGGCCCGCGCGGGCAGCGCGAAGAACGCCCACGGTGGCAGCGTCCTGGTCCAGCTCAGCGAGACCGCGAAGGAGAGCGCGGCGACCATCGCCAGGACGATCAGGTACGGCAGCGGTGCGGCCGGGCCGTTTCGCCGCCGCCGGACGAGCCAGGCCGTCGCGATCACGAGCGCGGGCCACAGCAAATAGAACTGCTCCTCCACACCGAGTGACCAGAAATGCTGGAACGGCGAGGGCGGCGTGTCAGCGGCCAGGTAATCGGTGCCGTGCGCGGCCAAACGATAGTTCCCGGCATACAGCGCGCTCGCGATCCCGTCGCCGAGAGCTTCGCGAGCCTGCATCGGCGGCAACAGCACGGCCGCTGCGATAGCCGTGGCGACGAGCACGATGCCCGCGGCGGGCAGCAGCCTGCGCGCACGCGCGCCGTAGAACCGAACCAATTCGACCGTGCCCGTCTCGGCCGCTTCCCGGCAGAGCATTCCGGTGATGAGAAATCCGGAAATGACGAAAAATACGTCCACACCGACGAATCCACCGCCGATCCCCGGCACACCCGCATGAAACAGGACGACGGCCAGCACCGCAACCGCCCGCATTCCCTCGATGTCGCCCCGGAATCCCGCTCTCGGCAACGCGCCGTCGAACCGGTCCACCCGCCGATTTCCCAACCCGCTGACCGTGGCCGCCATGTGCAGCATTGTCATCGGTTTCGTGAACCGAGTCCCGCCGACGCGCCGCCGACACATACCCTGACCAGGATGTTCGATCGACTACAGCGAGACAGGACCGCCGAACTCCGCCACAGCCGACGAGCCGACAACCCCTGCCGCAGGTCCATACCCGCGCCCTCGCGGCAAGAAGTTCCCCGATCCGATCACACCGCGCGAATATCGCCGCAACGACATCGGAGCACGGGATGATGATCCCGTTTACCAAAACTCACCGGGCCGCCATAACCTGTTATATACGACTGGTCGAGCCGATCGAAAAAAGGGAAATCCATTACGTGGGGCAGCATTTCATATCGGCTCGGAACACGGGACACCAACCGGCATCCCAGCGGAACCGATACCGGGACGATGGGCAACGAGCCGGTGCAATCGATCCGCTCGGATACGGGCAGGGAGTACTTTCACCGCTTCCGCAGTGGCGATGTGTTGCGTCCGGATACGCGCCTCGAGCCGGCGGTGCCGCCGCAGTCGCAGTCGCAGTCGCAGTCGCCGTCGCAGTCGCCGTCGCCGTCGCCGTCGCCGGGAAGCATCGGGTATTTCCAGCCGGCTCCTTGAGACAACTCCCGTCCAGCGGGTGTGAAGTGGACCGCGACAGGGGGCGGTGGGGCGGGTGAGGATCGGGGCATGATCGAGATGGCGGCGGTGGTGGGGGTTGCGGTGGCGGCGTTGGGGATGGTGCTCACGCCCGGGCCGAACATGATGTATCTGGTGTCGCGGACGGTTTCGCAGGGGCGGCGGGCCGGGTTGGTGTCGTTGACGGGGGTGGCGGCGGGGTTCGGCGTGTATCTGGCGGCGGCGACCGCGGGGATCACGGCGGTGTTCGCGGTGGTCCCGGGCCTGTATCTGGCGATGAAGCTGGCGGGGGCCGCGTATCTGGGGTGGCTGGCGTGGCAGGCGGTGCGGCCGGGAGGCGTGTCGGTGTTCGCGCCGACGGCGCTGGCGGTGGACCGCACCCGACGGCTGTTCACGATGGGGCTGGTCACCAATCTGCTGAATCCGAAGATCGCGATCATGTACATGGCGTTGATTCCGCAGTTCGTCACGCCGGAGCGCGGTCGGGTGTGGTTGCAGAGCCTGGGCCTGGGGGCGGTGCAGATCGCGGTGGCGCTCACCGTGAACGGCCTGATCGTGCTCGGCGCGGGCGGTCTCGCGACGTTCCTCACCGGGCGCCCCAGGTGGCTGCGCATCCAGCGTTACGTCACCGGCACCATGCTCGGCACGATCGCCGCTCTGCTCGCCACCGACCGCACCCGCCCGATCCCGGCCTGAGCCCGGCCTCCAGGGACCGGGGACCCCGAGGACCGGAGATCCGGGGTCGGGGCGTGGGGCCGGGGCCGGAGACCGGGGTCGGGACCGGGGCCGGGGACCGGGGACCGGGGAGCCAGGGACCGGGGCGAGGTACCCGGCGGCGGGGAAGCGGCACATCCTCGACTCAACGCCGATCGGCGAGAGCCTCTTCGACTCAGCGCTGATCGGCCGCATTCGTCAAGCGGTAGTGCAGTTCGGCGAATTGCCCGGCCTGCTCGACGCCGGTGAGCCGCATCCGGGAGGACAGCAGGCGCCGCGGCAGCAGCGGTGCGCCCGCGCCCAACGTCACCGGCGCCACGCTCACCATGATCTCGTCGAGCAGTCCGGCGTCGGCGAATTGCCCGGCCAGGTCACCGCCACCGACGATCCAGATATTGCGATCACCGGCCGCCTCGGTCATCTCCCGGTGGACCGCATCGATCGCCCCCGAGACGAACCGGAGATTCGCGCCGGGTAGGGCCGGGAGATCGCGGTGGGTGAAGACCCAGCACGGAAGGTCGCCGTAGTACTCACGCCAGCTCTCCGGCGGCTCGTTGGCCACCATCCACTCGTAGGTGGTCGCGCCCATGCACATCGCGCCGACCTGCGCGAGGAAGCCCGCGATGCCCGCCTGCGCCTCGTCGGCTCCGTCCACCTCGAAAAGCCAGCTGAGCGAGTTGTCCGGATCGGCGAGGTACCCGTCGAGGGTGGTTGCCGTGTAGTACTGAGTTGCCATGGCACGAACGATGCCAGCGAAACCTGACAGTCCACGGCAGGGTTCGGTGAATCATCCGCGACGCAATCGCCGCACCCCCTCGTCCAGGGTCTCGTCGCGCTTGCAGAAGGTGAAGCGCACCAGGTGATTCCAGGCGGCGGTGTCGTCGGCGAACACGCTGACCGGTACCGCCGCCACCCCTTGACGCTTCGGCAGTTCACGGCAGAACGCCACCCCATCCGCGATGCCCAGCGGTGTGATATCGGCGACGACGAAGTAGCCGCCCGCGCTCGTGAACACCCGCATCCCCATGTCGGCGAGTGCGGCGGACAAGCGAAGACGCTTCTCGGACAACGCCTCCCGCAGCTCCCGCACCCAGCCCAGCTCGTGGTCGATCGCATGCGCGACCGCGGGCTGGAACGGCCCGCCCGCTACGAAGGTCAGGAACTGTTTGGCCGCGAGCACCCCGACGATCAGCTCGGCGGGCCCGCATGCCCACCCGGTCTTCCACCCGGTGACGCTGAAGGTCTTCGCCGCGCTGGACACCACGATCGTCCGTTCGGCCATGCCCGGCAGAGTCGCGAGGCTGATGTGCTCGGCGCCGTCGTAGGTCAGGTGCTCGTAGACCTCGTCGGTCAACACCAGAATGTCGTGTTCACAGGCGATTTCGGCGATCGCCTGCAAGTCCGGGCGCCCGAGCACGGTGCCGGTCGGATTATGCGGCGAGTTGACGATCAGCATCCGGGTCGCGGGGGTGATCGCGGCACGCAGGCTGTCCAGATCGAGCACGAACCGGTCCCCGTCGGCCACCAAGCGCGCCGTGCGCCGCCGGGCGCCGGCCAGCGCCACGGCCGCCGCGTACGAGTCGTAGTACGGCTCGATCAGCACGACCTCTTCGCCCGGCTCGACCAAGCCGAGCACCGCGGCGCTGATCGCCTCCGTCGCGCCCACGGTCACCAGCACTTGCGAATCGGGGTCGTAGTCGGTGCCGTAGCGCCGGGCCCGGTCGTCGGCCACGGCGCGGCGCAGCACCGGCATGCCGCGCCCGGGCGGGTACTGGTTGAGCCCGTCGGCGATGGCACGGCGCGCCACTTCCAGCATTCTCGCGGGCCCGTCGCTGTCGGGGAAGCCCTGACCCAGGTTGACCGCGTCGTGCCGGACGGCGAGCTCGGTCATCTCGGCGAAGATGGTCGACGCGAAGGGGCGCAGGCGGGCAACGGTCTGGTGTCGCGAGGGCATAACCGGAGACTAGCCTCCTACCTCGACGCCATCGCGAACGCCGGAGCCCGCCGGGGGTCTCCGCGCCGGGCTCAACCCAGCCGAACGCCGCCCAGCTTGGCCGGATTCGCCAGATCGTAGGTTCCCCAGACCACTCCGTCCCGCACCGTGAAGCCGACCACCCGCGTGGGGTAACCGGCCCGGCCATCGGACGCCGGACGAGCCGCGACCCGCAGCCCCAACTGCCCGTTCACCGACACGAATTCATAGACCGGCGACGCGTCCTCCAGCCCGTACTTGCGCACCAGACCCAGGTAGAAACGGGCGATGCGATCCGCGCCGTGCAGGACGTTGATCGCGGTGGCGGTGGTGCCGTTGGCATCGCCGATCATCACCGCGTCCGGATGCAGCGCCGCCGCGACGGCGGTGACGTCACCGGAGCTCAGCGCGAGGAGAAAGCGCTGCACGGCGGCCTCGTGCTCGGCATCGGGCACCGGCTGCGGCGTCTGCGTCACCGCCTTGCGGGCACGGACCGCCAGTTGCCGCGCGGCGTCGGCGGAGATGCCGAGGATGTCGGCGATCTCGTCGAACGGCACCGACAACCCGTCGTGCAGCACGAAGGCCACGCGCTGCGGCGGCGTCAGGGTGTCGAGCACGATCAGCGCGGCGAACCGGCACTCCTGCTTGCGCACCACTGTTTCCAGCGGGTCGGGCGCGCTCGACGGCGTACGAGCGGTGACCACCGGTTCCGGCAGCCACTGGCCCACGTAGCTCTCTCGCCGCGCCGCCGCGCTACGCAGACGGTCCAGGCAGATACGGCTCACCACGGTGGTCAGCCACGCCCGCAGGTCATCGATCTCGGACTGGTGCGCGCCCGCCAAGCGCAACCAGCTCTCCTGGACCGCGTCCTCGGCATCGCCGACGCTGCCCGTCAGCCGATAGGCGACCGAGAGCAGATGCGCCCGATGTGACTCGAACAGGTCGGAAAGCAGCGCGGCAACCATCGAGGAAGAAGTCTACGGTCCGGTTCGAAACGTTCCCGCACGGCATCGGCGGCGAGGTAAACCGGATGATCCACCGAACGCTTCGTGACAGCATGACGCGATGGACCACCATGTGCTGTCGAACGGGACGATCTGGCTTTCGGCCCCGACGACGGACGATATCGACACGATCACCGAGTGCTGCCAAGATCCGGCCATCGCGGAGTGGGTGACCATCCCGGTGCCGTACGTCCGGGACAGCGCCGTCACCTTCATCGAGAAGATGGTCGTCCCCGGTTGGGCGGCGCGCAGCCCGATCTGGGCGGTGCGGCTGCGTGCCGACGGACCGGTGATCGGCACGATCGGTCTCGGCGCGGTCGACGAGAGCGCGGCAGAGATCGGTTTCTGGCTCGCTCCGGCACAGCGGTCGTGCGGCCTGATGACGCAGGCGGTGGAGCTGGTGTGCCAGTTCGGGTTCCGCGCCGACGGCTTGGCCCTGGAACGGATCGCCTGGCGCGCGTACGTGGGCAACTACGCTTCGGCCGCGGTCGCCCGGCGCGCCGGATTCCGGTACGAGGGAATGTGCCGACTGGGCAGCATCCAACGCGGACGACGCCGCGACCACTGGCTCGCTGCCCGGCTGCGCACCGACCCGCCCGGTGTGGCGGGCGACTGGCCCGCCGAGTTCACCCGTCGCGCGACGCCGCTCGCGCAGGCGCCCGGCCCCGCGTGAGCGACCGCCGCGCGCGACCTCCGCTGTCCACGCCGGTCATGCCGTGCGCGCGGCCCCGTCGGCTCGCGCCGAGTCAGCTCTCGCGGCGCTGCCGCACCGCCTCGGCCAGGCGGTCCAGCTGGCTGGCGGTGGTTTCCCAGTCGAGGCAGGCGTCGGTGATCGACTGCCCGTAGGCGAGCTCGTCGGCGTGGCCGAGGGTGAGGTCTTGGCGTCCCGCGACCAGGAAGCTCTCCAGCATCACGCCGACGACCGCGGTCTCGCCCGCCGCCAGCCGCCGCGCGATGTCGGTGACCACGTCGACCTGCTTGTTGTGGTCCTTGTTGCTGTTGCCGTGGCTGGCGTCCACCACGATCCGCTCCGGCAACGACGCCTTGTCCAGCCGCAGGCACGCCTCGGCGACCGAAGCCGCGTCGTAGTTCGGCCCGTTGCTGCCGCCGCGCAGGATCACGTGGCAGTCCGGGTTGCCGGTGGTGCGGATGAGCGCGGCACGACCGTCGAGGTCGGTGCCGGGGAAGACGTGGCTGGCCGCCGCGGCGCGCACACCGTCCACCGCCACCTGGACGTCGCCGTCGGTGCCGTTCTTGATCCCGACCGGCATCGACAACGCACTGCTGAGCTGGCGGTGCACCTGGCTGGCCGCGGTGCGCGCGCCGATCGCGCCGTAGGACACCAGATCCGCGATGTACTGCGGAGTGATCGGGTCCAGGAACTCGCAGGCCACCGGAAGGCCGAGGGCGGTGATGTCGACCAGCAGCTTGCGGCCGAAGCCGAGTCCGGTGTTGACGTCGAACGAGCCGTCCAGATGCGGGTCGTTGATCAGGCCCTTCCAGCCCAGGCTGGTGCGCGGCTTCTCGAAGTAGACCCGCATCACCACATGCAAGCGGTCGCCGAGTTCGGCGGCCTTCGCCGCGAGACGGCGCGCGTAGTCGAGCGCGGCGGCGGGGTCGTGCACCGAACACGGGCCGACGATCACCATCAAGCGATCATCCGCACCGTTCAGCACGTCGACGGTGGCCCTGCGTCCCGCACGGACGGTGTCGGCGAGGGCATCGGTGATCGGATGCACGCGACGCACCTCCGCCGGTGAACGCAGCGGGCTGACGTTCAGGGTGCGTTGATCATCCAGATCGGAATGCCGTGCGTCGACGTCGGCTGCGGTTGTCATGTCGTGGGTTCCTTTTCTCGGGGCCGACCCACGGACGAGAATCCCGTCGAGCCGGTCCATCGTCCGGCTCGGGGTGGAAGTTCGTCAGCGCATGTGGTTGCCGCAGACCAGCCCACCCGGGGCCGGCTTGCTAAACCAGAAATACACGCGCCGCACGTCGGGGACAGTACCATCCGACAACCGATCGGTGAACGAGGTTGTTAGATATGCCACGGTGCCGGTGGTCGACACGCCTTCCGTCCGCGGAGTCCACGAGCGCCGTTCGCGGTCCACACGGGGGCCGCGAACGGCGCGGGCGATACCGGACGACGTGGGTTCACCCCCACTGGCCCGGAACGTAACTCCCCGCCGGAGTGCGCGCGATGACGTTCATCCGGTTCCAGGCGTTGATCATCGCGATGGCGGCGATGAGGGCGGCGATCTGGTCGTCGTCGTAGTGCTTGCGCACCTCCTGCCACACCTCGTCGCTGACCGCCCGGCCGTCGCCGATCCGGGTGGCCTCCTCGGTGAGCGCCAGTGCGGCCCGCTCGGCCTCGGTGAAGACGGTGGCCTCGTGCCACACGGCGATCAGGTTGAGCCGCACCGAGGTCTCGCCCGCGTGCGCGGCGTCCTTGGTGTGCATGTCGGTGCAGTAGCCGCACCCGTTGATCTGGCTGGCCCGGATCTTCACCAATTCATAGGTCGCGGCATCCAGAGTGGAGTCGTTGATCACCTTGCCGGCCATGGTGAGTCGCTTGATGAAGCTGCCGCCGACCGAGTTGGAGAAGAGTTCGAAGCGCTGTTCCATGATGTCCGTCCTTTGCCGTTCCTTGCGGTTCATCAAGAGGACGACGCGGTGCGGCCGAGTGTGACAACGGACGATGAGACCCGGATCACAGCGCTCGGAAGGTCGAGGGGCGGCTATTCGGTGAAGGCGTAGGTAACTCCGGTCAGCTTCTCCGACAGCTGCCACAAATCGGCCGCGACCTTCTCGTCCTTGGACGCTTTCGACGAACCGGAAGGCCCCGGAAATCCACGCATTCCGCCGAATCCGACCGGGCCGTAGTAGCCGCCGGGCTCGACGTCGGTGGTCGCGGCGTACAACGTCGGCAGCGCGCCCATCGCGGCGCTCTGCGCGAATACCTGGTTGCCCACCGACATCACCCGGTCGAGGAACGACTCGGTGTGCGACTGCAACTCGGTGGACGCGTAGCCGGGATGCGCGGCGACCGAGACCTTCGACGAGCCCGCCGCGGTCAATCTGCGCTGCAACTCGCGAGCGAACATCAGGTTGGCCAGCTTGGCCTGCCCGTAGGCGGCCCACCGCTGATACTTGCGCCGCTCCCAGTTGAGATCGTCCAGATCGATCTTGCCGACCTGATGCGCGCCGCTGGAGACGGTGACGATCCGGTCCGAGATCTTGCCCAGCAGTAGCCCGGTGAGCGCGAAGTGACCGAGATGATTTGTACCGACCTGTTTTTCGAATCCGTCGGCGGTGCGACCTTCTGGCACGGCCATCACGCCCGCGTTGTTGATCAGGACATCGGCCCCGTCGACGCCCTCGGCGAACGCCCGGACCGACGCGAGATCGGCCAGATCCAACTCGCGCACCCGCGCCCGGTCACCCAGCTCGGCGGCCACGCGCTCCCCTTTGGTCACATTCCGGCAGGCGAGCACCACCTCGCCGCCCGCCGCGGCCAGCGCGCGCACCGTCTCGGCTCCCAGGCCACTGTTGGCCCCTGTCACGATGAACTTCCGACCGCTCTGGTCGGGGATGTTCGAGGTGTCCCACCTGGTCATGCCGGAAAGTCTAGTGCGCGGCAGCACCGGGCGGCAGAGTCGAACACGCCCGGGCCGGTCGGAGCGTCGCCAATTTCAAGTAGGGTTGCCTAACCTACATCAGGGAACCCTGGCTTGATTCTTGTGAGGCAGACCGTGACTTCCATACCGACCGAGTCCGCGCATCGCGACGGCTATGTACCTTTCCCGGCGGACAAGGCCGAGGAGTACCGGGCCGCGGGCTACTGGGCCGGACGCCCGCTCGGGGACCTCTTGCGGGCGACCGCGCACCGGCATCCACAGCGTCCCGCGCTGCTCGCCGCGCAGGGCTCACGCAACTACGCCGACATCGACGCCGCCGCGGACCGGATGGCCCACGGACTGCTCGCGCTCGGCATCGCCTCCGGCGACCGCGTGGTGGTCCAGCTGCCGAACGTGCCCGAGTTCCTGACCGTGCTGTTCGGCCTGCTGCGCGCCGGGATCATTCCCGTGTTGAGCCTGCCCGCGCATCGACGGGCCGAAATCGAGCACCTGGCGCGAATTTCCGACGCGGTCGGCTACATCGTCGCCGACCGGGCGGGCGATTTCGATTACCGGGACCTGGCGTCGACCGTGCGAGACGCGGTGCCGTCGCTGCGCCACGTTCTGGTACTCGGCGATCCCGGCCCGTTCACCGACCTCGCCTCGGTACCGCGTGACGGCGGCGAACTGCCCGAGATCGATCCGGGGGACATCGCCTTGATGCTGGTCTCCGGCGGCACCACCGGCCTGCCGAAGCTGATCGCGCGCACGCACGACGACTATCTCTACAACGCCACCGCCAGCGCCGAGCTGTGCGAACTCAGCGAGCGGGACGTGTACCTCGCGACGCTCCCCGCCGCACACAACTTCCCCCTGGCCTGCCCCGGGATCCTCGGCACCGTCGGGGTCGGTGGCGCGGTCGCCTTCGTCAGCGACCCGAGCCCGGAGAACGCGTTCGCCGCGATCGAGCGGCACCGGGTCACGATCACCGCCGTCGTGCCGCCGCTGGCCCAGCTCTGGTGCGCGGCCACCGAATGGGAAGAGGCCGATCTGACTTCGCTGCGGCTGCTCCAAGTGGGCGGCGCGCGACTGGCCGAGGTCAACGCCAAGGAAGTGACCCCGGCGCTGGGCGCGACCTTGCAGCAAGTGTTCGGCATGGCCGAGGGCCTGCTCAACTACACCCGGCTCGACGATCCCGCCGAACTGCTGCACACCAGCCAGGGCCGTCCGCTCTCCCCCGCCGACGAGATCCGCGTGGTGGACGGCGACGGCAACGACGTGGCGCCCGGCGCCGAGGGCGAACTGCTGACCAGGGGTCCGTACACGATCCGCGGCTACTACCGCGCACCCGAGCACAACGCGCGCGCGTTCACCCCGGACGGTTTCTATCGCAGCGGAGACCTGGTCCGCCGCCTGTCCAGCGGGCATCTCGTGGTGTCCGGCCGGATCAAGGACGTGATCAACCGCGGCGGCGAGAACGTCTCCTGCGACGAACTCGAGGAGCACCTGCTCGCCCATCCCGCCGTCCGGCACGCGGCCGCCGTGGGGCTACCGGACGCGGCGCTGGGCGAAAAAGTCTGCGCCGTCTTGGTCGTCGACGGCGAGATGCCCACGCTGGCCGAGATCAAGACCTTCCTGACCGCGCGCGGGCTGGCCACCTACAAGCTGCCGGACGTGCTGCGCCGCAGCGACGCATTGCCGATCACCGCGGTGGGCAAGATCGACAAGAAGGCCCTGCGCGCCGCGCTGTAGCACTGCTGGAAGACCGACGGGCAGCGCATCATCGGTGCGCTGCCCGTGCGGCTTCCCCTATGCCTTGACGACGTAGGGCGCGATGCTGCCCAGCTTCTCGCAGGTCTCCTCGAATTCGCGCTCCGGCCGCGACTGGCCGACGATGCCCGCGCCCGCGCGCAGCCAAGCTCCCTCGGCGTTCTGGTACACCGCGCGCAACACGAGGGTCGCCTCCATCGCGCCGGTCGGCGAAACGGTGACCACCGCACCGGAATACAGCCCGCGCGGGTCGTGATCGAGCCGGAACACCGAGTCGACGCCCGCACGCTTGGGAATCCCCGAGGCGGTCACCGACGGGAACAGCACCTCCAGCGCGTCCCAGCTGGACCGGTCGGCCGCCAGCCGTCCACGCACCGTGGACGCCAGATGCTGCACACTGCCCCGCTCGCGCACGGCCATGAAATCCGATACCGCGGGCGTGCCGGGGTCCGCGACGGCCGCGATCTCCGCGAACGAGGTCTGCACCGAGATCGCGTGCTCGACGATCTCTTTCGGGTCGGTCACCAGGTCGGCCCTGGCGGCGAGGTCGGCCGCGGAACCACGCCCGAAGGCCCGGGTACCCGCCAGCGGTTCGGTGGTCACCACCCGGTCGTCGTCCACCGACGCGACCAGTTCGGGGCTGAAGCCCGCCGCCTCCAAACCGCCGAGCCGCAGCAGGAACGAGCGCGCGGGCGTGTTGTGCGCGCGCCCGAGGCGATAGGTGGCCGGAACGTCCACGGTGAACGGCAGATCGACCTTCCTGGACAGGATGACCTTCTGATACCGCCCGGCCTGGATCTCGCCGACCGCCTCGGCCACCCGGTCGCGGTAGCCGGTCGGATCGATGCGGATGTCGGCAGGCTGCGCCCGCGGCAGTTCGGTGTTCTGCGACTGCGCGATCAGGTCGTGGATGTCGCCGGTCTCCGTCGGCGTCGCACCCGATATCCGCACGCCGGATTCGCCCACCCGCACCTCGATTCGGGGCACCATCAGGTGCGCGATCGCGGTGCGCGGGTCCAAGTGCTCGGTGGCGTCGAGCGCCCACGCGCAGAACTCGAATCCGATCCAGCCGTAGGCGTTGCGCTCGTCGAGGGGAAGCGCGCCGAGCGCGCGATCGATCACACCCGCCGGATTGCCTTCCCACCGGCTGGCCGTGGTCTGGCCCTCCCAGGTGACGCGCAGCTCCCGCACGTCCAGTTCGACACTGCCGATCGGATCGGCGGCGAACACCCACTCCCCCGGACGCTCGTACATCACGTACTCGCCGAACCGATCCGCCCCCGCCAGCCGGGACATCGCTGCCGCCGGATCGGTCACATACTCAACCCGCAGGCGTTCCGTGGTCGACAACGATCCTCCAAAGGTAACCCTGGCCTAACTTGTGCAGGTAAGGTTAGCATTACCTCCTTCACGGTGCGGGTGTGCTCGCGGCCACAGCCGGGCCCCGAGCGATCACCGCGGGACGGAGGTCCCCGTACGGCAAGTACTTTCGCCGCACGCGCCCCGCATCCCGTGCGACGATCACGCCATCCCGTGCCCGCCGAACCGAACTCGACGCGCCGACTGCCTGCGGGGAATACATCCGCCGGGATTGAATAGTGGAGAGCGTCACCTGCGGAGGGAAGAACATCGATGATCGATCACCGCGGCGATTCACCCGCGACAACCCGGCCCGAGACCGCACCGCGATCGGTGGTGGCCCTGATCGACGCCGCCTCGGGGGTGGAACGCGAACTCGTCGGCAAGTGGCTCGCCGACGGCGGGATCAGCGCGGAATTGGGCACCGACGCACCGGTCACACAGCTGGACCTGGACGCGGGCGCCATCGCCGCCCGGCTGGTTGGCAGGCGTGACGATCCGCTGGTGGTGCCGATCCGCGTGCTGTGGCTGCCCCCGGAACGCGACGGCGTACGCCGAGTCACGTTCGCCGATCTCGCCCTGCTGACCAACCCGCGCAAACCCAATCGGCTGGCGCAGCGCAGGCTGCTGGCCAAGTCGCCGGACCGGCACGTCGTATTGACCGGCGCGCCCGCCCGGCTCAGCGAACTGCGCGCGAACAACCCCGAGGCTTCGACGCTGTTCGACAAGGGCACCGCCGAGCCGTTCGCCCGCGCCGTCGTGCGCGCGGCGGTGGTGGCGCTCGAACGCGCCGAACGCACCATCATCGGCGACCGGTACAAGGTGCCCAAGCTGGTCGCGGAGGAGATTCTCGACTCCCCCGACTTCCTGCGCAGGCTGGAGCTGATCGCCGACCAGATCGGGGCGAGCCCGCACGAGGTGTACCGCCGCGCGGAGAAGGGGCTCAACGAACTGGTCGCCGCCCAGAGCAGGCTGGTCTCCGACCTGTTCACCCAGGCCATGCGGCCGGTGCACGCCTCGACCTGGAAGGTGGACCCCGACGAGTCCGGCCTCACCGGGTTGCGCGATCTCAACCGCCGCTATCCGCTGGTGTTCCTGCCCTCGCACCGCTCGTACGTCGACGCGTTCGTGCTGGGAGACGTGCTGGCCCGCAACGACTTCCCACCGAACCACGTGATCGGCGGCGCGAATCTGGGCTTCTGGCCGATGGGCCCGATCGCCCGGCGCACCGGGACGGTGTTCATCCGGCGCAGCTTCGGCGACGACGAGGTCTACAAGGCCGTCGTGGAGGAGTACTTCGCCTACCTGCTGGCCAAGCGCTTCAACCTGGAGTGGTACTTCGAAGGCGGCCGCACCCGCACCGGCAAGCTGCGGCCACCGCGCTACGGCCTGCTGAACTACCTTGCCGCGGCAGTTCGTTCGAACCGCATCGACGACGTCATGCTGGTGCCCGTCTCGATCACCTACGAGCGGCTCAACGAACTCGGCGCCATCGCCACCGAGCAGGAAGGCGGCAAGAAGAAACCCGAGGGGCTGACCTGGCTGGCGCGCTACATCCGCAGTCAACAACACTCCGCCGGGCACGTCTACGTCCGCTTCGGCGAGCCGCTGTCGGCTCGCGATCGGCTTTCCGCGTACGGCGATCCGCTCACGACCCCGCCGCTGACCATCCCGCTGCACCACACCGAGCCGATTCCGCCGCCGCGCCCCGAAGCGGGCGTCGTCGACAGCGATCCGCCGGAAGTCGCCGAGCTGGAACGGAAGGCCGTGCAACGGCTGGCTTTCGAAGTCGCGGTCGGCATCAACGCGGTCACGCCGATCACGGTCAACGCGCTGGTCACCTTGGCGCTGCTGGGAGTGGACGGGCGCGCCCTCACCCTCGGCGAGGTGCGCACGGTGCTCAACCCGGTGCTCGGCTACATCGACAAGCGCGAACTGCCGCGCGGCGAACTCGACGCGCTGCGCGACGAACAGGGCCTGGCCGTGGTGCTGGAACAGCTTTCGATGGCCAAGGTGGTGACGGTGTATCGCGGCGGGATCGAGCCGGTGTACTCGATCGAGCCGGGTGCGCATCTCGAAGCCGCCTTCTACCGCAACAGCGCCGTGCACTGGTTCGTCAACCGCGCCATCCTCGAGCTGTCCATCCTGACCGCGGTCGACAACGACGAGGCCGACGCCCTCGACACCGGCTGGGACGAGGCGTTCCGCCTGCGCGATCTGCTGAAGTTCGAGTTCTTCTTCCCCGAGCGCGGCGAGTTCGCCGATCAAATGGTCGCGGAGATGCTCCTGGTGGATCCGGACTGGTTCAGCCACACCCGGCGCGACACCTTCGGCTCGGACATCCTGGCGAAGCTCACCGCATCCGGCTTCACCATGGCCCACCGCGTGCTGCGCTCCTTCGTCGACGCGCAGCTGGTGGTAGCCGAACGGCTCGCCGCCCGGGACGCGTGCGACGAGATCGACCGCAAGGAGTTCATCACCGAATGCGTCGCGGTCGGCAAGCAGATGAAGCTGCAGCAACGACTGCACAGCCCGGAGTCGGTCTCCACCGAGTTGTTCACCAGCGCCCTGAAGCTCGCCGACAACTACGGCCTGCTGGAGGCGGCGGCCGACGACGACCCGGAACAGAGCCGCGCGGAATTGCTGCGGCGCAGAATCGAATTCGCCGAACGTCTGCGCGATATCGGGATCCGCATCGCGCAGGCCGCCGCGCTCGACCCGTCCAACCGGGAGGCGCGGTGAGCGATCGACGCCAAAGCACGGTGGTATCCGGGAGGTTCGATGACCGACGCGCGCGCTGATCTCGACACCGCGCTCGCCGCCATACGTTCCGGACCGCAGGGCCGCGCGATCGCCGCGGTCTTCGATTTCGGTGGCACTGTCATCGACGGTCCCGGACCGCGGCACCGGCGGCGCCGCAAGCCCGCCGACGTGCTGCTCGGCGGCATCCGCAAGCACATGACCGACGGCGAATACAGCCGGTTCCTCCGGGAGCTGTCCGAGGCGCTGGCCGGGCGTTCCGAAGAGGAACTCGACGAACTGGGCAGGCGTCTGTTCCAGCACACCGTCTACGAGTACCTCTACCCCGAGGCATGGCAGCTGATCCGGACGCACCGAGCGGCCGGGCACACCATCGTCCTGGTCAGCTCGCTGACCCGATTCCAAGTCGCCCCCGCCGCAGCGCAACTGGGCATCGAGCACGTGCTCTACACGCCCATGGCCACCGACGACGGCGTGCTCACCGGGCATCCCGATGGAAAGGCGCTCTGGGGCAACCGCAAGGCCGAGGCGGTCGCCGAGTTCGCCGCCACGCACGAGGTGGATCCGAGCCGCAGCTACGCCTATGCCGGCGCGGTCGCCGACCTGCCCCTGCTGTCGCTGGTGGGGCGTCCCGTGGCGGTGAACCCCGACGACGCGCTGAACGCCATCGCCGACCGGCAGCGCTGGAGCGGGCTGGTCTTCCGGCCGCGTCCCAGGCCGCGTGCGAGCGACTACGCGCGTACCGCCGCGGGGTTCGCCGGGCTGCTCGGCGGCGCGCTGTTCGGCGTCGCGGCGAAAGCGCCCACGAAGGACCGGCAACAGATGGCCGACGCGTTGATGGCGCACGCGGCGCGCAACACGCTGCGCATCGCGGGAGTGCGGGTGCGGGTCACCGGCGCCGAGAACGCGAAATCGCCGCGGCCCGCGGTCTTCCTGTTCAACCATCAGAGCCAGTTCGACATCATCATCGTCCCCGAAGTGCTCGGCGGCGGCGTGACGGCGATCGGCAAGAAGGAGCTGACCAAGAATCCGGTCTTCGGACCGCTCATGCGCTTCGTCGGCGTGACGTTCATCGATCGCACGAACAGCGAGCAGGCCAGGGCCGCGTTGCGACCGGTGGTGGAGACTCTGCGCGGCGGCTTGTCGGTCGCGGTGGCTCCGGAAGGAACTCGTTCCTACACCCCAGAGGTCGGGCCGTTCAAGAAAGGCGCGTTCCACATCGCGATGCAGGCGGGGGTGCCGGTGATCCCGGTCGTCATCCGGAACGCGGGTGAGATCTGCCGACGCAACGCGATGGTCGCCCGCCCCGGCACGGTCGACGTGGCGATTCTCGATCCGATCGACGTCAGCGCGTGGGATCCGGGCGATCTGGACGACAAAGTGGCAGAGGTACGCCGATTGTTCGTCGAGACGCTCCTGAATTGGCCCCGCTGATCAGCTGAGAGCACGCCGCGCAGCTTTTTCCCTGCTCGGCCGCTGTACTGCCGTGGGTGGTCGGCGGCGGCGCGACCGTCGCCGCGCACTCGGACATCGTCGGTTCCCGTCGCCCTGTCGGCGATTCACCTGGTGCTCGTGACGAGTCGGAGGCGACGGGCAACCGGCTCGTCGGACGCTGACCGCAACCACGGCGGGCCCGCTCCCTCAGGAAGCGGGGCCCGTCGGCATGTGCTCAGACCGCGCGGCCGAACAGCAGCTTCCACGGCATGAGCGCCGACTCGAGCTGCACTTTGAGGCTCATCTTGGACGCGCCGAGTGTCCGTTCCTCGAACCGGATCGGCACCTCGGCGATCGCGACACCCTTCTTGATGGTGCGGTAGTTCATCTCGACCTGGAAGGAGTATCCGTTGCTGCGGATCGAGCCCACGTCGATGGCGCGCAGGGTGTCGGCTTTCCACGCCTTGAAGCCCGCGGTGGCGTCCTTGACGCCCAGCCGCAGGATCAGGTTCACGTAGAAGTTGGCCCAGGCCGACAGCGCCTTGCGGTACCACTTCCATTCCGAGGCGGTCGAGCCGCCCGGGACGTAGCGGGAACCGAGCACCACGCCCGCGTCGGTGGTGGTCAGCTTCTCCAGCATGGCCGGGATCACTTCGGCGGGATGCGACAGGTCGGCGTCCATCTGGATCACCACGTCCGCGCCTTCGTCCAGCGCGCGCGTGATGCCCGCCACGTACGCACGCCCCAGCCCGTCCTTCTCGGTCCGGTGCAGCACACCCACCACGTTCGGCAGTTCGGCGGCCAGCTTGTCGGCCACCTCACCGGTGCCGTCCGGCGAGCTGTCGTCCACCACGAGTACGTGCAGGTCGGGCACCGGCAGCGCGGTCAGCCGCTCCACCGCAACCGGCAAATTCTCCCGCTCGTTGTAGGTCGGCACAACAACGGTAACCCTCAAGGGTCGCCCTCCCTGCTGATCCTGGTTTCCGCTCGCAGCCCACGCCAGGACCTCCGAGCATTCGTCGAGTTCTGGAGAACCGTACTCGATACACCTGATCGCGAACTGAGCGGCCGCACCCGGTGCCACACCGCCCGAGCCTCCGACCTGCGGCTCAAGATCAACTTCACCGTCCGGGGGAAGTCTTTCCGCGAGCCATTCCCCCGCGCCGCCTCAGTCGCCGTCCCGCCAGGCCCGGTCCCGGGCATCTTCCCGCGTGTTGCGCGCCTGCGCGATCTCGAGCGCACGTTCCGCCGTCGCCTGGTCCGGGTACGGCCCCATCCGATCGCGGAACCAGCACTGCCGACCTTGCTCGGCTCGTTTGTGCTTCAAGCAGTAATACCAGCGCTCAGCCATACCTCCAGCATCCCACCGAACACCACGCCTCAACCGCGTTTACGCCATCCGTTGCCGGACTCGGCGACCGCTTTTCACCACCAGAGGCTTCGGTAATGGACGAGCGCGTCACACAGGAGGACCACACCGAAGATCGCGAACAGTATGCGCACCGAAATCGGGCCGTATGCGGTGATAATGCGAACAACTTTTCGATACATCCGCCGCGCGCCGGTCGTCCGCCGCAGCGCGAGGCCGAGTATCACCAGCGGCGGCAGCAATGCGAGCGCGCAATACGCGACGACGATCAGTGGCCACAACGTGGGCAGCGGATGCCGCGCGGAGATCATCGCGAGTCCGGCGAGATAAGGCACCGCTGTCGGGGCCTGCGCGATACCGATCGCCACACCGAGGCCGGCGAGTATCCACGGTCGGCGGCGCAATGCCGGCGCCCGCCGCGGGGCGGCCGTTCCCGTCATTCGAATGCTCGCGAGAACGATCAACAACACCCCGGCGGCGAGTTCACCCCAGTACCGAATTGCCGGCGTGATCTCGAAGTCGATCAGATCGGTCAGAAAGCCGATCCCCAGGATGGTGCAGATCCCGAAGGCGGTGGTGACGGCGAAGACGCCCGCCAGCAAGCTCAGACCGCCCACCAGCGGCGAGCGACGGCTCAACCTGCTGTCGTAGACCACAGCCGTGGTGACGCCGATCAGCAACAGGTCGAGCGAGTCGAGGAAGGCGAACCCCGCGAGGGCGAGGAGAAGGGTCGACATGGCCGCGCCAGCCTACCCGCGGCGGCCGGGTGACCACCCGATCCCGAACCCGGATGCGGCACCGTGTGATTCACCACACCCCGCCTCCCGATCGCATACTCGGAGCCGCGCCGACCCGATGATCGAGCCCGCCCCACCGTGTCGACGGACGGATGCCGTCGAGCGAAATCAAGTCAGCGTCTCCCTCACCAAGCGGGCATCAACGCGCCCCACTGCCGACGCCCGGAGACCCACCAGAACGACCCCACCGATAAGCGGGGATTCGAATCCGAGCGAAATCGCCCACCTGCGGACCACCTCGACCGCTCCTACGGCCGATCGGTGGCCTGCGGCACCTACCTGAACCACATCCTCCTCCCACCGTGGAGGACCAACCAGAACGAGACGGGCCAAAAGGCGGGCTCGATCGGGACGCAACTGCCCTGCTCGAACCGGTTGACGGGCGTGCACGCCTCCGCTGCCATCCGGATGGTGTCCATCAACCCCGGGGAAAGCCGAATACACAGGCGTCCTAGGCGATGAAAACCAAACCGAACGACAACCACCGAACGCAACCACAACCAATGGGGGTCCGGGGGCGAAGCCCGCCGGGCGGGGCGTGGGGGTTGCACCCTCACAAGAAATGACGAAACGAGCCCCGTTCACGCATTCCGTGAACAGGGCTCGTCTACGAGTGGAGTGGCCAGGGCCGGGATCGAACCGGCGACCTTCCGCTTTTCAGGCGGACGCTCGTACCAACTGAGCTACCTGGCCGCAGGCACCCGAAGTGAATGCCATACGCGAAACGCCGGATATCTCCGGCGCTTACTTGCGACCCTGACGGGACTCGAACCCGCGACCTCCGCCGTGACAGGGCGGCGCGCTAACCAACTGCGCCACAGGGCCATGCTCTGCTACCAACGATCCGAAGATCGTACCCCCTACGGGATTCGAACCCGCGCTACCGCCTTGAAAGGGCGGCGTCCTAGGCCGCTAGACGAAGGGGGCTCGCCCCGGATTTCTCCGGACCGGCTTTCAACGGCTGTCCGTTGGGAGCTGGGATAGCTTATGACAGACCGGACTCGATTCCCAAACCGGCTGGTCAGAGGCTCAAACCGAGCTCCTCCAAGCGGGCCTGGGTGCGCCAGCCGTCGCTGCGGAACTTCTCCAGCCATTCCGGGGTGGCCATCGCCTCCATCACGACCTCGAGCGCCTCCTCGAACCGTGCCCGCAGATCGACCTGCCCGCCGAGCAGGTCCACCATGTACCGCTGGCCGGCGAGCGCGGCGGCGAGCGTGCGGGTGAACCGGTCGGGGTCGGCGTCGGCGCGCAGCTGCCCGTGGTCGATGGCACGGACGGTGAGCACCCTGGTGGTGCGGCCCAGGATGCGGCCGCCACCGGCCTGCACGTCACGGTAGAAGTCCGGCTCGATGATCAGCCGGTACTCGGCCTGCACGATGATGTCGTGCTCGAGCCGCAGCGCGATCTCGTCGACCACCCCGTGCAGGATGTCCAGCGGGCTGAGATCCGTTCGGGCCAGCCAGCGCTCGGCGGAGGCACGGTAGCGTTCCACCGCGGTCTCCAGCACCGCGCGTGCCAGATCTTCTTTCGAATCGAAATGGAAGTACATGGCGCCCTTGGTGGCACGCGACCCTTCCAATATGCGGTTGAGCGATGCAGCGGCATAGCCGCTCTTCCCGAACTCAACGGCGGCGGACCTGATAATCGCCGCCCGTGTCCGGCGCGCCCGCTCTTGCTGCCGTGCCATGCTCGAAACGCCTCCGAAGCCTACTCGCCGCCAATCAGCCACTCCCGAAGGAACGGACCCTCGGCGCGAATTCATGAGTTTTATCAATACGTCGAACCCGGTTTTCGACCGATTTCAAACCTTCGGTACGAAAACTCGCGGAAAACCTGTAACACACCAGCTGGTATAGTTTGCCTGCCCGGGTGCGCCGCAGGGGGTGCGCATCCGGGCATTTCTTCGTCCTGAACGTGCCTCCTCCTGCGGCATCGAGTTCCGTCGAGCCGTGGCCGGCCGGACCGGCCGCGGCGCCTTCGGACACGGAAACGACAATCCGAATTCCGCGGCGCCGATCGAGTCGACGATTCTTTCGGAATTCACCAAGGCGTCACCGTACCCGGAATCCCGATCCGACACGCGGCAAACCGAGGAGTCAGGTGGCCATCCGATTCCGCTTTCTGTTACGGCAAATATTCGGCAACCCAACCGGCCCCTCCGGAGGGTGCGCGAATTCGCCAGCGGCCCAGGATTGTTCATGCGAGCCGACCGGCAAGCCGGACAACCGGCCGCCGCCCACGTTTCGCCCGCCAACCCGCCCCACGAGCCTCGCCCGGCCAGAGCCGTTCACCCCCTGCAAATCCAAAGACATTGCCAGCCAACACGATTGAATGATATCCAGATCCAGCTAAGATGAACAAAGCTGGGTGCCAAGTGTTTACCGCCCGCATCGCCCTCCGCGCACGCCGTGTTACCCACCGCCACGCCGCCCCGCGACGCACCCGCCCCGCCACACCGACCCAACCCATCCATCCCGCCCGCCGACACGAACTCCCCCGATTGGGGCATCCGCCCCCGATCCCACTACACTGTTCCTCCGCGCCCCTATAGCTCAGTTGGTAGAGCTACGGACTTTTAATCCGCAGGTCGTAGGTTCGAGCCCTACTGGGGGCACAGCGGTCGGGGGGGGGGGGGGGCCCCCCGCCCCCCCCCCGGGGGGGGGGGGGGCGGGGGGGGGCCCCCCCCCTAAAGAACCCCACGCACCACCCCCGCCCGGACCCCACCCCACAAGCACACCC
>NZ_JBIDDF010000002.1:714801-1081151 GCF_043205035.1 Nocardia sp. NPDC047654 | reverse complement strand
ATCAGGGCGCGGTTGGCGTCGTCGTGCTCGAGGAACGGGATCATCGCCGTCGCGACCGACACCATCTGACGCGGCGACACGTCCATGTAGTCGACCTCGGTGGCGGCGACGAGCTCGTTCTCCTCGTTGCCACGCCGGCACAGCACGCGGTCCTCGAGGAAGCGGCCATCGGCGTCGACCGGCGAGTTGGCCTGCGCGCGAACGTGCCGGTCCTCCTCGTCGGCGGTCAGGTAACGAACCTCGTCGGTCACCCGGCCGTCGACGACCTTGCGGTACGGGGTCTCGATGAAGCCGAACGGGTTGACCCGCGCGTACACCGACAGCGAGCCGATCAGGCCGATGTTCGGGCCTTCCGGGGTCTCGATCGGGCACATGCGGCCGTAGTGCGACGGGTGGACGTCACGGACTTCCAGGCCGGCGCGCTCACGGGACAGACCACCCGGGCCCAGCGCCGAGAGGCGGCGCTTGTGGGTCAGGCCCGACAGCGGGTTGTTCTGGTCCATGAACTGCGACAGCTGGGAGGTTCCGAAGAACTCCTTGATCGCGGCGACGACCGGGCGGATGTTGATCAGCGTCTGCGGCGTGATCGCCTCGACGTCCTGAGTGGTCATCCGCTCGCGGACGACACGCTCCATGCGGGAGAGACCGACCCGGATCTGGTTCTGGATCAGCTCGCCGACGGTACGCAGGCGACGGTTGCCGAAGTGGTCGATGTCGTCCACTTCCACGGGAACCTCGGCGCCACCGGGGGCGGTCATGGTCTTGTCGCCCGAGTGCAGGCGGACCAGGTACTCGATGGTGTTGACGATGTCTTCCTTCGTCAGCACCGAACCGACGACCTGCTCGCCCACGTGGATGCCGAGCTTCTTGTTGATCTTGTAGCGACCGACGCGCGCCAGGTCGTAGCGCTTCTCCTTGAAGAACAGGTTCTCCAGCAGGGTCTGCGCGGACTCCTTGGTCGGCGGCTCACCCGGACGCAGCTTGCGGTAGATGTCCAGCAGCGCCTCGTCCTGACCGGCGGTGTTGTCCTTCTCCAGGGTCGACATCATGATCTCGGAGAAGCCGAAGCGCTCGACGATCTCCTCGGTGGTCCAGCCCAGCGCCTTCAGCAGCACGGTGACCGGCTGGCGGCGCTTGCGGTCGATGCGCACACCCACGGTGTCGCGCTTGTCCACGTCGAACTCCAGCCACGCACCGCGCGACGGAATCACCCGCACACTGTGCAGGTCCTTCTCCGTGCCCTTGTCGACACTGTGGTCGAAGTACACACCCGGCGAACGCACCAGCTGCGACACCACGACACGCTCGGTGCCGTTGATGATGAACGTGCCCTTGTCGGTCATCATCGGGAAATCACCCATGAAGACCGTCTGGCTCTTGATCTCACCGGTGTTGTTGTTGATGAACTCCGCCGTCACGAACAGCGGAGCCGCATACGTCATGTCCTTGTCTTTGCACTCATCGATCGAGGCCTTGACCTCTTCGAAGCGCGGGTCGGAGAACGACAGCGACATGGAGCCGGAGAAGTCCTCGATCGGCGAGAGTTCCTCGAGCACCTCCTCGAGGCCACCGACTAGGCCGACGTCGCCGCGAGCGGCCGCGCGTTCGCGCCAATCCGGCGAACCGATCAACCAGGCGAACGATTCCGTTTGTAGATCGAGAAGTCCGGGCACCTCCAAGGGTTCACGGATCTTCGCGAAAGACACCCGCAACGGGGCTCCGGGGATTCCGGCAACTGCCTTGGTCTGGGTGGAGACTGCCAAGATGCGTCCTTCCAGCACCTCACGCGCGTCGCGTGGTGGTCCGCGACCGTCGCTTGTCTGCTACGAATTCCGCTGGTTACTACCCGAACGAAACTCGAAACAGGCACCAACGGAAGTAACACCGGAAGGGTGAACTCACGAGTGCGATTCGAGGTATGGACAGGAGGCAGCCAGCGCAACGTCCAAACCTACACCCAAGTACACGGGGGTGTCAAAGTACCACCCGTGTGATCGTCCGCATGGCTGGCGCGCCGGGCCGAATTCGCTGGCTGCGTCGTGAGCCGCGGTGCGCTGGAAGCCACTGTGACAGCTGCCGCTGTTGTGAATAGCGTGACGGTTCGGGCGAAACTCGTCAAGTGGCAGGCCCGGTCCGGGCACCGTCGAGATCGCCTGCCGCGCTGCGTCATCCCGGCCGCCGCGGTAGCCGTTACTGGTCGACGATGTCGCTGGCCAGCCAGCGTCCGTCGACCTTCTGCATGTGCAGGACCACGGGTCCGGCGACGCTCTGCTGCGCCACTCCGTCCTTGGTGGCGCTCACCACCAAGTTGACGATCAGCTCCGCGCGATCATCCGTGAGCAACGTCACAGCAATCGGATCGGCCTTCGCGTCGGCACTGGTCTGCGCCTGTTTGACGGCCGAGATGGTGGTGTCGGCGTACTTGTCCAGATCGGCGAGCATCTTTCCGGTGAGCACCTGCTTCGCGGTGTCCCGGTACCCGTCGATGTTCTTCACGTCGTAGGCGTAGACGGTCCGCAGCGCGTTGTCGGCGGCCGCCCGCACCTCCTGGGTGGCCTCGTTGTCCACATACGCCTGATTCGACGTGTTCACCCCGGGCTGTTGCGCGGCGAGCCATGCGAAACCGCCCAGCAGGACCGCGGCGAGCAGCATGGCCGCGCTGACGCCCCAGCGCGCACGCCCGGCAGGCCGCCGCCGCGGACGGCCTTTCCCACGCGACGCGATCGTGCGCCACCACGACGAACCGGGCGCGGCCACAGACCGCCGTTCGGCGCGGAGGGTGTCCTGTTCCGCGGTGGTGCGCGAAACGCCCGCCACGCGCGGTTTGCGGGCCGCTGCGGGCCGCGCGGACGCGGCGCGCGCCGTTTCGGTGGTGGGCCTGCGCTTGGAGGTGACCCGGTTGACCGGTCGGCGAGACGTCATGGGTGTCCTCCTACGATCCCGGCTTCGGCGCGGCAGGCGGCTGCTCGCCCGCCGGTGCGGACGTCTGCGCGGCGGGGCCGCCGCTCAGCAACACCGGCTGGCCGAGCGAGGAGATCTGCTCGGCCTTCCAGACGTCGCCGTCCTTGGCCACGTCGACGGTCCAGGTGTAGCGGTAGTCGGCGGCGGGCTTGTCCTTGCCGTTCTCGGTGACCTGCAGCACGACCAGCGCCGATGCCTTGTCCTCCTCGCTGTTGAGCGAGGTGAGCGCCGCGCCGAGCACCTTCGAGTTCATCGCGACCCCGCTCTGCTGGGCCAGCTTCTCCGCCTGGTCCTTGTTCTTCGTGGCCGAGTCCAGCAGCGCGCCGGTCATCGAGGACCTGGCCAGCGCCAGCGAGCCGGGCACGTCGTCCAGGTTCATCGAGGTCATGTTGATCGCGGCTTGGCGGGCGGCGTCCAGCGCGGTGTCACGGGCGTCCGCGCGCGGGCCGTCGGTGAGTGCGGCCCGCACCCAGCCCGCGCCGAACCACGCGGCGCCGGCCAACGCGATCACGAGCACCACGGCGGAGCAGATCAAGGCCACCCGGCCGAGCCTGGACGCGCCGACCACATGCTCGGACGCGCCGCCGGTCTGCTCGGCAGACTTCCGATCGCTCGCGTCCGGCTTCGCGGAGGGACTCGCATCCGGCTTCGCGGAGGGGGCGGACGTGTCCGCCGCGGTCGTCGGGGTGTCCGGCGTGTCCTGCGACGCCGAATCGGACCGCTTGGTCGGATCGGCGGTCACGACATCGCCTCGCCGTCGGTCGGCTCGGTCGCGCCCCAGGGCCGGATGGCCGTGGTTCGCTCGCTGCAGTCACTCACGCGAGACACCCTAACGTCATTGCTCCTGGTCACCGCTTCGGCGTGACCCCCAGCAGGGTCGACAGCTGCACGGCGGCCGGAGTCAGGTTCAGCTTTTCCGGATCGGTTTTGGGGTTGGAATCCCAGGGCTGGACGATGGCCGGATCGGCGTATTCGGCTCGCGCGCCACCCCGGACGGCGGTCGGATTACCGAACGGCACAAGACATTTGGCGTCTTTGTTGAAGGGGAACTCGTCGCGCGTGTCGTCGAAGTCCGGGTTCTGCGCCTTCATCTGTTCGAGAATCCGATACGTGCCCTCGTAGCCCACGGTACAGGTGGGTGGGTTGTTCACCTCGAGCACCAGGCCGAAGTGGCTGGTCCCGTCGCCGGGCGCGGTGGAAGAGCCGCCGATCGACAGCTGCGGGAGCATCTGCAGCAACGGCTTGATCGCGTAGAACTTCGGCGAGATCGCCTGCAGCAGCAGCCGCAGGTTGGCCAGGTCCTGAGTGAGCGAGCCACCGCTCTCGTCGATCAGCGCGCCGAGCTGCTCACCCGCGTCGGTTCCGGTGCCGATGAGCCTGCGCACGTCGGGGTCGCTGGAGCGCAACTGGGCGGTGAGCTTGTCCAGGCCGTCGCTGAACTCGCGGATCTGCGAGGACTGCTCGGCCTGCGTGCCGAGGGCGATGCGGCCGTCGCGGACCAGCTGAACGGTCTGCGGCAGCGTCGCGTGGAAGGTCTCGGTGAACTTGTTCAGCGAGTCGATCAGCACTTGCAGGTCGTCGCCCTTGCCGTCGAACGCTTTGCCCAGTTCGCGGACCGTCGTGTTGAGCGCGTACAGGTCCACCGAGCCGGCGAAGGTGTCCACGCTGGACAGCAGCTCCTCGACCGACACCGGCAGGGTCGCCGAGGTGATCACGGAGTTGTCGCGCAGGTACGGGCCCGCGTCCGAATCGGGCTGCAGGTCGACGTACTGCTCACCGATCGCGGAGCGGTTGGCCACCACGGCTTTCGCCGACGCCGGGATCTTCGGCGAGCTCGTGTCGATGACGAGATTCATCACCACGCCCTCGCCGGTGAGTTCCAGCTCACCGACCCGGCCGACCGGGACGCCGCGATAGGTCACCTCGGCGCCCTTGTAGATGCCGCCGGTCTGCGCCGCCCGCAGCTTCACCGTGTACTCGTTGAGCCCGAACATGTGGTCGAGCCGGATGTACCTGCCGCCGACGTACACGACGCCGATCACCGCGATCACCACGAACGCGATGAGCTGCCACCGCACCAGACGGGTCATCGCGGACCACTCCCTACGCCGAGTTGCTCGAGGATCGCCCCGACCGGACCGGGCACGCCGGGTGCGGGCGGCTGCGCCATCAGCGGCGGCAGCGGCAGGATCGACACAGTGGGCCAGCCCGGACGCGGGCCGTTGCCGTTGTAGTACGGATTGGTCGGGTTCACCGGCACGGGCGGACCGATCGGCGGGATGTACACCGGATCGGGTTTGCCCACACCGAGATTGCTGAGCGTGACGCCGATCTGCTGGTCCACCGACAACCACGTGTTCACGCTGCCGCCGAAGGTGCTCTCCAGCGCCGAGTCCGGGAACGGGTAGGTCGGGATCAGCGGGACGGCCGAGACCAGATCCGGCGCGGAACGGCCCAGCTCCTGCAATGTCGGCCGCAGCGAGGTGAGGTCGCGGATCAGGTCGTTCTTCGAGGTGTTCAGCACATCGAAGCCCGCCTGGCCGAGCCGGTCGAGCTGGGCCAGCAGGGCGACCAGTTGCGGGCGCTGCTCCTCCAGGATCTTGATGCCCTGGGGCAGCTGGTCGAGGATCTTGCCGATCTGATCGGTCTGCCTGCTCACCCGGCTGCTGAGCACATCGAGGCCGTCCAGCGCGCGGGTGATGTCGTCCACCTGCTGGTTCAGGCCGCCGATCAGCGTGTTCGCCTGCTCGATCAGCGAGCGCACCCGGTCTTCCCGTCCGCCCAGGGTCTTGTTCAGCTCGGTGACGATCGGCTGCAACTGCGCGACGCCGCCGCCGTTGAGCAGCAGCGACAGCGCGCCGAGCACCTGTTCGACCTCGGTGGCGTGCCGGGTGCGGTCGACCGGGATCACCGAGCCGTCGGCCAGCCTGCCGGGTTCCGGATCGGCCGAGGGCCGGGACAGCTCGATGAACTTCTCGCCGAGCAGGTTCGACTGCCGGACCTCGGCGTGCGCGTTCGCGGGCAGGCTCACCGACGAGTTGACCAAGGTGCGCACGGTGGCGGTCCACTGATCCTTGCCGATGCTGATCTTCTCGACCCGGCCCACCGGCACGCCCTCGACCTTGACCGCCGACTGCGGGACCAGATCGAGGACGTCTTCGAACTGGATGTCGATGTGCATCGGGTGCTCGCCCACATCGGCGCCGCCGGGCAGCGGCACGCTGTAGATGCCGTCGGAGGCACACGAGGTGACCAGCGTCGCGGAAAGGCCGAGCGCCAGCGCCGCGCCGAGACCGCGTGTGACGGAACGGATTCGAATGCTCATCGCTCCCCTCCCTGCGACGGTGGAAGCCGGTCCGACGGCGTGCCGGGCACGGTGCCCGGCACCGGGTCACGCTGCTGGTTCTCGCCGCTGAGGATGCCGAACGGCAGGTTCAACGTCGGAGTCTGCACCCCGGCGGTGATCTGGTCGGTGATCTCCTTGCAGTGGTCCAGGATCGGCCGCATCTGCTTGCCGAGCGCCTCGAACTTGGGATCGCCGGGCATCAGTTTGGACAGGTCCAGCATCTTGCACACCGCGCCGAACGGGTCCTGGGTTTCCGGGAAGTTCGCGCGCATGTCGAGGGTGCCCGATTCGGCATTGTGCACGTTGATCAGGTTGCTCAACGCCAACGGCAGGACCGGCAGCAGGGCCGCCACGTCGTCGCGCTGATCGGACAGTGTCTTGGTGAGCTGGATCAGCCCTTCGGCATTGCTCGCGATCAAGCCCCGGTTGTCGTCGACGAAGCGCGCGACGTCGCCCAGCGCGATCGACAGCAGATTCAGTGCCGCGCCGAGATCCTGCCGCTCGTCGGCGAGGAACGTCGACAGGTCGGCCAGCTGCGTGTTGAATTGCCGCACCTGCTGGTCGTTCTGCGCCAGCATGGTGATGAAGGACTGCAGATTCTTCACCGTGTCGAAGATGTCGCCACGCGCGTCCGACAGGTAGCGGGCCGCCCGGGACAACTGGGTGAGGCTGTTGGCCAGCGCCTCGCCGTTGCCCGCCAGGTTCGCCGCGCCGGTGCGCACCAGGTCGTTCACCGCCCCGTCGGCGTTGGCGCCGTTGGGCCCCAGCGCCTCGGAGAGTTCGGTGATGCTCTTGTACAGCTGGTCCACTTCGACGGGCGTGGCCGTGCGCTCGCGCGGAATGGTCGCGTCGCGCGCCATCTTCGGGCCACCGGTGTAGGCGGGGGTGAGCTGGATGTAGCGGTCCGACACGATGGAGGGCGTGATCTGCGCGGCTCGCGCGCCCGCGGGCACGTCGAACTTGCGGTCCACGCTCATCACGATCTTGACCTGATCGCCCTGCGGCTCCACCGAATCCACCGAACCGACCGGCACGCCGAGAATCCGGACGTCCGAACCCTCGTAGATACCGACCGAGCGATCGAAGTAAGCGGTGATCTTGGTGGTGGTCAGCCGGTTGAACAGCCACCACAGCACCACCGCGACCAGCACGGCGAGGACGAGGACCAGCGCGATGCCCACCTTGGCTCCGCGGCTGGAACCGCGCACCGCGCCGACCGGATCGCTGCGCCAGTTGTCCGCCACGTCAGTTACCTCCCAGAGTGCGGATCGGCTGACGGTAGCCGGGGATGTCGGGCAGGGCGGGCGGCAGCACGTTGACGATCACCGCGTCGAACCAACGTCCGGTGCCGAGCACGTTGGCGTAGAGGCTGTAGAACGGCGCCGCGAGTTCCAGCGTCTTGGAGACGTTCTGCTGGTTGGAGTTGAGCAGATCGATCGCGGCGCGCAGATTCTTCAGCGCCGGGCCGATCTGTTCCTCGTTGTCGTGCACGAGGGCGCTCAGTTCGGTCGAGACCGTCTGCGCGCCGACCAGCAACTGCTTGATCGACTGCTGCCTGATGTTCAGCTCGGCCAGCAGCTGGCCGCCGTTGGCCAGCAGCCGCTCGAACTCGGCGTTGCGGTCGGCGAGGATCTGGGTGGTCTGCCTGGTCGCGGCGAACAGCTTCTTCAGCTCCTGATCGCGTTTGGCCAGCGTCTCCGACAGCCGGGCGACACCGTCGATGGACCCGCGGATCTCCGGCGGTGTCGTCTCGAACGCCTCCGACAGCACTTGCATGCTCTTGGCCAGCTGCGCGGTGTCGATCTGGTCGATGGTGCGCGCGGCGTCGGTGAACGCGTCCACCACGTCGTACGGGGAGACGGTGCGCGAGAGCGGGATCCGCGAACTCGGCGTGGCCGGCTTGGAGCCCCTCGGGTCGAGCGCGAGGTACTTCTGCCCGAGCAGCGTCTTGATCTGGATGGACGCGGTGGTCTCGTTGCCGATCCAGGTGTCCTTGGTGCGGAAGTCCACGAGCACGCGGTCACCGTCGAGCCGGACATCGGACACCGAGCCCACCTTGACGCCGGCCACCCGGACTTCGTTGCCCTTCTTCAGGCCCGCCGCCTCGCTGAATTCCGCGGTGTACTTCGTCCCCGCCCCGATGATCGGCAACCGATCCAGGAAGAAGGCCGACACCGTCACCAACAGCACGACGGCGATGCCGAGCGCGCCCAGGAACGCCGGGCTGCGCTTGCCGAACAGAATGCGGTCGTCCATCAGCGAGCCTTCCCGTGGCAGCGCGGCGCGGCGTTGGTGTACAGCGGCTGATTGATCGTCGGCATGCCCGCGGGCAGGTTGAGCTGCGGCGCGTCGACGGCGCCCGGTCCGACGACGATGTCGATGCCGCACAGATAGAACTGGAACCAGGAGCCGTAGCTGGCGGCGCGGCCGAGCTTCTCCATCTTCAGCGGCAGGTTGTACAGCGCTTCGTTCACCTCGTCCTGGCGCTCGTCGAGCGTGCCGGTCAATTGGCTCAGGCCCGCGATCGACCCTTGCAGCGTCGGGCGCACCGGGACGAGCAGGTCGGACGTCGCCGAGGTCAGGTCGGCGAGTGAGGTCACCGAGCGCCCGATCGTGTCGCGCTCGGCGTTCAGGCCGCTGATCAGCGCCTCGGTGTTCACGATCAACTGGTCGAACTGGTCGTCGCGCTGATTGACGGTGTCCAGCACGGCGGTCAGGTTGCGGGTCAGCTCACCGATCACCGCGTCCTTGTCGGCGATCTTGTTGGTCAGGTTCGCGGTGGTCGCCACCAGATCGTGGATGGTGCCCTGCTCGCCCTGGAAGACCTGGATGATCTCGAACGACAGCTTGTTGACATCGTCGGCGCTCAGCGTGCGGAACAGCGGCCGGAAGCCGTTGAACAGCGTGGTCAGGTTCAGCGCGGGCCTGGTGTGCTCGAGCGGGATGGTGCCGCCCTCGTTCAGCTTGCGGCCCTGCTCGCCGGTCCCCTGCTCCAGCGCGATGTAGCGCTGGCCGACCAGGTTGCGGTACTTGATCGTGGCGGTGGTCGAGGAGGGCAGCCAATCCCGGTCGGTGAGTTCGAACTTCACCTCGGCCAGGCGCTTGTCCACGATCGAGACGTCGGTGACCTTGCCGACCCGAACGCCCGCGATGCGGACCTCGTCGCCGGGATTGAGCGCGGTGACGTCGGTGAACCTGGCCTTGAACCCGGTGCCGCCGCCGCTGTAATTGGCGATGGACAGCGCGAGCATGACCGTCACGAACAGGGTCACCACGACGAAGATGATCAGCTTGGTCAGCGGGCCGCCCAGGCCGCGCAGATGCTGCTTCATCGCACGCTCACCTCGCTTCCGCGGAACGCGGGCGCACCGGCCCTGGTCACCCAGCCGGGCACCTGATCAGGAGCGACGCCATTGGCCGCGCCGTAGATCGCGCCGAGCGACTGCTGCTCCATGGGCGAACCGGCGATCGTCGGCATCTTGCTCGCCGGGTGGACGCCGAACTGCGGCGGTTCCAGATTTCCGATCTGCTGGTCACCGGGGTTGCGACTGGGGACGGCGTAGGAGCCGTCGTTGTTCGGGCCGCCGGTGTACTGGCCGGGGTCGACGCCCAGCGGCATCTCGGGGATGCACCACGGCCCCCTGGGGTCCAGCCAGCGCGGTTCGTCCTGGTTGGGCAGGTACTTGCCGCGCGTGTTGGTGAGTTCGATGGTCACCCGCGAGCCGGGCAGGTCGGTGCCCTTGCCGAAGATCCGGTCGATGCGCGGCTTGAGCTGCGCGAAGTTCGCCAGCGAGCAGGCGTAGTTCGGCGAGTAGTAGGCCAGCTGCTCCAGCGCGGGCCTGGAATCGGCGGCCACGTCGATGATGTTGTCGCGGTTGGCGATCAGGAAATCGGTGGTGGTGGCCGCGGTCGGCGTCAGCGTCGCGTAGAGGACGTCGATGTCGGTGCGCCGCTGCACGATGGTGGCGTTGGTCGTGCGCAGGTTGTCCAGTGCCTGGATCAGCTGCGGGGCGGCGTCGGAATAGGTGGCCGCCACCTCGGCGAAGCTGCGCAGGTCCGCCTGCAGGTCCGGCAGCACCGCATTGACTTGGCGGAAGGCGTCGTCCAGCTTGTCCACGGTCTCGCCGAGCGCGGAGCCCTGACCGGCCAGCGCCTGCGACAGCGCGCCGAGGGTGGCCGCGAGATCTTGCGGCGGGATGGACTGCAGCAGCGGGAGCAGGTCGTCGAGCAGTTTGCTCAGCTCGATGGCGTTGCCGCTGACGTCCTGGCGCAGCGTCAGCCCGTCGGTCAGATGCTGGGGGCTGGGGTTCTCCGGGATCACCAGATCCACATAGCGCTCGCCGAACAGCGTCTTGGGCAGCAGGCGCGCGGTCGCGTTGGCCGGGATCTGCTGCGCCTTGTCCGGATTGATGGCCAGGTCCAAGGTCACCTCGCCGCCCTCGGAACTGCTCGAGCGCACCTCGCCGACGGTGATGCCGCGCACCTTCACGTCCGCATTGCGGGTCAGCGCGTTGCCCACGCTGTCGGTGATCAGGTCGACGTGCACGGTGCGCACGAACTGCTTGTTGTAGATCGCGATGGTGGTCCAGAGGAACAACGCGACCACGACGAAGAAGGCGATCCCCAGCACTCGGATGCGTAGCTTCGCGGTCGAGCGCCAGGCCTGGGTGCGGCTCATCCGGCCACCCGCACCGTGGTGGTGGTGCCCCAGATCGCGAGGCTGAGGAAGAAGTCGAGCACATTCACCAGGACGATCGCGGCGCGGACCGCGCGGCCGACCGCGACGCCGACGCCCGCGGGCCCGCCGGTGGCGTGGAACCCGTAGTAGCAGTGCACCATGATGATCACGAAGGCGAAGACCAGCACCTTGAGGAACGAATAGAGCACGTCCTCCGGTGGCAGGAACAAACTGAAGTAGTGGTCGTAGGACCCGCTGGATTGCCCGTTGAACCAGATGCTGATCGCCCGCGACGCCAGGAACGTGCCGAGCAGCCCGACGATGTAGAGCGGGATCACCGCGAGGAATCCGGCGATCACCCGGCTGGTCACCAGGAACGGCACGCCCGGCACCGCCATCACCTCGAGCGCATCGATCTCCTCGGAGATCCGCATGGCGCCCAACTGCGCGGTGAAACCACAACCGACCGTGGCGGACAGGGCGAGCGCGGCGACCAGTGGGGCGATCTCGCGGGTGTTGATGTAGGCGGTGAGGAAGCCGGTGAGCACCGAGCTGCCGAGCGCGTCGAGGGCCTTGAAACCCTGTAGGCCGACAACGACGCCGACGGAACCGGACATGAACACGATGACGCCGATGGTGCCGCCGATCACCGCGAGCGCTCCGGTGCCGAAGGTGACCTCGGCGAGCAGCCGCATGACTTCCTTGCGGTAGTGCACCGCGGTCCGCGGGATCCACGCGATGGCCCGCGTGTAGAACGACATCTGCTCGCCCGCGCGATCGATCACGTTGAGCGGCATCCGAGCGATTTCACCCACCCGGCGCATGGACTTGGCGACCGGGGTTCGGTACGACGTGGCCATCGGTCAGGCGCCCTTGGCCGGAACGACCTGTAGGTACACCAGGGTCAGGATGAGATTCACGAAGAACAGCACCATGAACGTGATCACCACGGATTGGTTCACCGCGTCACCGACTCCTTTCGGGCCCCCCTTGGGATGCAGCCCCTTGTACGCGGCGATGACGCCGGCGAGCAGACCGAACACCGCCGCCTTGATCTCGCCGATCCACAGGTCCGGCAACTGGGCGAGCGCGGAGAACGACGCCAGGTAGGCGCCGGGCGTGCCGCCCTGCAGCAGCACGTTGAAGAAGTACCCGCCCGCGATGCCGACCACCGAGACCAGGCCGTTGAGCAGCAGCGCGACCAGCATCATGCCGAGCACGCGCGGCACCACCAGCTTTCGCACCGGATCGATGCCGAGCACTTCCATCGCGTCGATTTCCTCGCGGATGGTGCGCGAGCCGAGATCGGCGGCCACCGCCGACCCGGCCGCGCCCGCGATGATCAGGGCCGTCACGACGGGAGCCGCCTGCTGGACGGTTGCCAGCACACTGGTCGCGCCCGTGAACGATTCCGCGCCGAGCTGCTTGATCAGCGAACCGGTCTGCAATGCCACGACCGCGCCGAACGGAATCGCGACCAGCGCGCTGGGCAGGATCGAGACACTCGCGATGAACCACGACTGCTCGATGAACTCCCGCCACTCGAAGGGGCGACGGAATGTCTTCCGCAAAACGTCGATGAGCAGCGCAAAGATATTGCCGGCCTGGGCAAACCCCGACTCCAGGGGAGTTCGCAATCGCGCCAGGGTCGAATTCACGATCGCAGATGTTACCCGTTAGTTGTGTTGTGTCGCACGGTGGTGTCGTACGAGCCGCCCTGATAATTAGCCAGGTCGCCGCTGTTGTACGCCATCACCTGCGTATCGTCGTTCTCCGCAAGTGATTCGCGGATCGCGACCTGGGCCGCATGCGGCAGCGTGTGCATGATTTCGCGCACACGTTCCTTGCGACGAAGCACGCCCTGGCGCACCGGCATACCCGGGGTCGCGCGCATCTGCGGGATGATGCCCTCGACCTCCTCGGCGCCGCCGTGGTGGTGCCCGGCGTCCACGAGCGCCTGCTCGCGCGCCATCTGCGCCTCGTCCTTCTCCTCGGACATACCGATCGGGCCGATCATCCGGCCGTTGAGGAACTGCTTGACCACCGGCTCGTCCGAGGTGAGCAGCACCTCGCGCGGGCCGAACATGACCAGCTGGCGGCGGAACAGCATGCCGATGTTGTCCGGCACCGTACGCGCCAGATTGATGTTGTGCGTGACGATCAGGATGGTGGCGTCGATCTGAGCGTTGATGTCGATCAGCAGCTGGCTCAGGTAGGAGGTGCGGACCGGGTCCAGACCCGAGTCCGGCTCGTCGACGAGGATGATCTGCGGATCCAGCACCAGGGCGCGGGCCAGCCCGGCGCGCTTGCGCATACCGCCGGAGATCTCGCCGGGCAGCTTGCCCTCGGCCCCGAGCAGACCGGTGAGCTCCAGCTTCTCCATGACGATCTTCTTGATCTCGGATTCGCTCTTCTTGGTGTGCTCGCGCAGCGGGAAGGCCACGTTGTCGAACAGATTCATCGAGCCGAACAGCGCGCCGTCTTGGAACAGCACGCCGAAGAGCTTGCGGATCTCGTAGAGCTCTTTGTTGGAGCAGGTGGTGATATCGGTGCCGTCGATGTAGATCGAGCCGCGCTCGGGGCGCAGAAGTCCGATCAGCGACTTCAGGAACACCGACTTACCGGTGCCCGATGGGCCCAGCAGCGCGCTGACCTCGCCCGAGGGCAACGTCAGAGACACGTCCTGCCAAATTCGCTGGGAACCGAAAGACTTGGTTACACTCTCGGTCCTGACCTCGACGCCCACGCCAACCTCCACAATTCTCAGCGAGCTGCCCACCGGCGAACCGCGCGCTCGGATATCGCGGTGCGTCACGTCACAGTGGGTTCGGTCACTGTAACTCATGGGACAGATCGGGCACACCCCAACCTGACTGCGTAGTAACTCCGCAATAGTTTCGGTATGGACGATAGCGGCGAGATTGCCGGAAAAACGCGAACGGGCGATCCCCACCAGGGGATCGCCCGTTCGGCGTGTCCGGTCGTGAATTACTTGACCGAGACCTTGGCGCCGGCCTCTTCCAGCTTCGCCTTGGCGGCCTCGGCGGCGTCCTTGGCGACCTTCTCCAGGATCGGCTTCGGGGCGCTCTCGACCAGGTCCTTGGCTTCCTTCAGGCCCAGGCCGGAGACGATCTCGCGGACCACCTTGATGACCTGGATCTTCTTGTCGCCCGCACCCTCGAGCACGACGTCGAACTCGTCCTGCTCCTCGACGGCCTCGGCCGGAGCGGCGGCACCGCCGACGGCGGCGACGGCGACCGGAGCAGCCGCGGTGACCTCGAACTTCTCCTCGAACTTCTTCACGAAGTCCGACAGCTCGAGCAGGGTCATGTTGCCGAAGGTCTCGAGCAGTTCGTCAACGTTGGCCATTGTTGTTTTCCTTTCGGTAGTGGATGTCTGAGCGGGGCGAGTCGTGCCGCACGGGCATTACTCGGCGGCGGATCCGCCTTCTTCGGCCTGCTTCTTCTCCTGCAGCGCGGCGGCCAAGCGGGCCACCTGCGAAGCGGGAGCGTTGAACAGACCGGCGGCCTTTGCGAGGTTGCCCTTGAGCGCGCCGGCCAGCTTGGCCAGCAGCACCTCACGGGTCTCCAGGTCGGCGATCCGCTCGACCTCGGACACGGACAGCGGCGCGCCGTCCATGTAGCCGCCCTTGATGATGAGCGACTTGTTGTCCTTCGCGAAGGTCTTCAGGGCCTTGGCCGCGTTGACCGGCTCACCGGTGATGAAGGTGATCGCGGTCGGCCCGACGAACAGCTCGTCGAGGCCTTCCACGCCCGCCTCGGCGGCGGCACGCTTGACCAGGGTGTTCTTGGCGACGGAGTACGTGGCGTCGGCGCCGAGCGCGCGCCGCAGCTCGGTGAGCTTGCCGACCGACAGGCCACGGTATTCCGTGACGACGGTGGCCGTCGAGCTCTTGAACTGCTCCGCGATCTCCTCGACCGCGGTGACCTTCTCGGGTTTTGCCATACTTCGCCTCCTCTCTGATTGGTCGGTTCGTGTACGCGAACTACCGATCAGGGGCCGGCGACAAAACAAACGCCCCGAACGCAGAGCGTTCCGGGGCGCAACAGAAAACCGAGCCGGGACGTACCCGGATCAATTCCCAGCCTCGGCTCTCCCTGCGTGGGCCGCCGGCAATGTCGCCGGACCTTCGACCGAACCCATGCGGGATCGGCGACCAACGGTCTTCGGTAGAACGGATTGGGTAGCGATCGAACTAGTCGATAACTGATGTCCAATGTACCCGGACGGGTTCCCATCTGCCAAAACGGGCCCGGGCAGGACGCCTGACCGAAACCTGTCAGCCGTCGAATCGTTGTGCTACGACAAGCTTTTTCGCCCGCGCCCGTCGATGGGGCCGCTCCGCTCCCGCCGTGACTTTTCTCACGGCGTCGCGTTCTGCGCGAACCGGGCGAGCCCGCGCAGCGCGGCCACGGCGCCCAACCGGAATTCGGGGTCGGCGATCAGCCCGTCCGGGCCGACGCCCTCGCGCAGCACGGGCAGCCGCCGGCAGACATCCGGATCGATCTCGGCCCCGACATAGCCGAGCACGCTGCGCAGCGTCGCGGTCGCGCCGTCACCACGCCCGGGGGCCGCCACGGTGATCCAGGCGACCGGCTTGCGGTAGAGATCACCGGTCCCGACGGTCCAGTCCAGGAGGTTCTTCAGGCTGCCCGGCAAGGTGCCCGCGTATTCGGGGGTGCAGAACAGCACGGCGTCGGCGCGCGAAAGGTGTTCGCGCAGCGCGACGACCGATGGATGAGCGGTGCCGTCGTCATCCGGGTTGAACGCGGGCAAGTCCGCGAGACCGTCGTACCAGACGGTTCCGACGCCATCCGGGGCGACGGCCGAGGCGGTCCGGAGTGCGGCGGAATTGGTGGAGGCGGCGCGAGTGCTGCCGGAGATCAGAAGAACGACGGTCACATCGAACCCAACCACGCCGCCGGGCGGATTAGTCCGAAAACGCGCAACGGCGGGAACGCATTACGCGTTCCCGCCGTTGCGGTCGGCTCAGCCGCTGTTTACGCGTCCTCGTCGAGGAGGTTGCGGGTGCGGTTCGGGTCCACCGGGATGCCCGGTCCGGTGTTCGTCGAGACCGTCACCTTCTTGACGTAGCGGCCCTTGGCGGTCGACGGCTTGGCACGCAGGATCTCGTCCAGCGCGGCGCCGTAGTTCTCCACCAGCTTGGCGTCGTCGAAGGACGCCTTGCCGATGACGAAGTGCAGGTTGGCCTGCTTGTCGACGCGGAAGTTGATCTTGCCGCCCTTGATGTCGTTGACGGCCTTGGTCACGTCGGTGGTGACCGTGCCCGTCTTCGGGTTCGGCATCAGGCCGCGCGGGCCGAGAACACGCGCGATCCGGCCGACCTTGGCCATCTGGTCCGGGGTGGCGATCGCGGCGTCGAAGTCCAGCCAGCCGCCCTGGATCCGCTCGATCAGGTCCTCGGCGCCGACGGCATCCGCGCCCGCGGCCTCGGCCTCGGCGGCCTTCTCGCCCGCGGCGAAGACGATGACGCGGGCGGTCTTACCGGTGCCGTGCGGCAGGTTGACCGTGCCGCGGACCATCTGGTCGGCCTTGCGGGGATCCACACCGAGACGCACGGCGACCTCGACGGTCGCGTCGGTCTTGGTGCTGGCGGTCTCCTTCGCCAGGCGCGCGGCGGCCAGCGGGGAGTAGAGCTGGGTGCGATCGACCTTCTCGGCCGCGGCGAGGTACGCCTTGCTTCGTTTTGCCATGATTCTCTGTCCTGTTCGATCCGCGGCGCTCCCGGGACTCTGCGTGGTCACGCAGGCTGGTCCGTCGCTCGCGCCGCTGTGTTGGTAGTTCAGACGTGGTTATCGGGCCTGGCCGGCCCTCCCACCGGGGAGCGATTCCGCTCAGCCTTCGACGGTGATACCCATCGAACGCGCGGTACCCGCGATGATCTTGGCCGCCTGCTCGATGTCGTTGGCGTTCAGATCTTCCTGCTTGGTCTTGGCGATCTCGCGCACCTGGTCCATGGTCACCTTGGCGACCTTGTTGCGGTGCGGCTCCGCCGAGCCCTTCTGCACGCCTGCGGCCTTGAGCAGCAGCTTGGCGGCGGGCGGGGTCTTCAGCTTGAAGTCGAACGACCGGTCCTCGTACACCGAGATCTCGACCGGGATGACGTTGCCGCGCTGCGACTCGGTCGCGGCGTTGTACGCCTTGCAGAACTCCATGATGTTGACGCCGTGCTGACCGAGCGCGGGGCCGACCGGAGGGGCCGGGTTCGCCTGGCCGGCCTGGATCTGAAGCTTGATGATCCCGGCGAGCTTCTTCTTCTTGGGGGGCATCTTTCTTTCCTAGGTGTTTGGTGTCCTTGCTCTTTGCAAGTCTGTGAATCAACCCGCCGCGCGGGCCGATTCATCCCGTCGTCGACGGAACGGATCTAGATCTTCGCGACCTGGGTGAACGCCAGCTCGACCGGGGTCTCGCGGCCGAAGATCGACACGAGCACCTTGAGCTTCTGCTGTTCGGCGTTGACCTCGGAGATGCTGGCGGGCAACGTCGCGAAGGGGCCGTCCATGACGGTCACCGACTCGCCGACCTCGAAGTCGACCTCGATGACCGGCTTCGGCGCGACCTCGCCACCCGCGGAGTCGGCGGCCGCCGACGCGGCCGCGGCCGCGGGCTTCTTCTGCTGCTGGGCGGCGGGCACGAGGAACTTCACCACGTCGTCGATGGACAGCGGCGACGGACGGGAGGTGGCGCCGACGAAGCCGGTGACGCCGGGGGTGTTGCGCACCGCGCCCCACGACTCGTCGTTGAGCTCCATGCGGACCAGGATGTAACCGGGCAGCACCTTGCGGTTGACGTGCTTGCGCTGCCCGTTCTTGATCTCGGTGACCTCTTCGGTGGGCACCTCGACCTGGAAGATGTAGTCCTCCAGGTCCAGGTTCTGCACGCGGGTCTCGAGGTTGGCCTTCACCTTGTTCTCATAGCCGGCGTAGGAGTGGATCACGTACCACTCGCCGGGGGCGCGCCGCAGCGCTGCCTTCATCTCGGCGACCGGATCGGCGGGCTCGGCATCGATCGGGGCGGCAGGGACGGACTCAGCGGGCTCAGCGGGCTCCGATTCCTCGACCGCGGGCTCGTCGGTCGCGAACTCCTCGACGGAGTCGGTGGGCTCGGCCACCGCGTCGTCGGCCGGGAACTTGTCGTGTGTGTCGTTCTCCGGGGTGCTCACTGGGGCACTCGCTTCCTGTGTCGTCACGTACATCCTCTGCGTGCCGGGGCCGGGCGCGCGGCGAAATCGCTTCCACCCGTGTCCGCCCCGGGATCGGCTACCGGCGTCGGCGTCGTTCAGCTAGCCGAACAGCCAGTTGACACCCTTGATGAACGCCAGATCCAACCCGCTGATGTACGCGACCATGAAAATCACGAACACCAGAACAACGCTCGTATAGGTGACCATCTGCTTCCGGTTGGGCCAGATCACCTTGCGCAGTTCCGCGATGACCTCACGCAGGAACTTGAGCAAACGCTTGAACGGATTACCCGTCGTCTTGCGTTCGGCCCGATCGGTCGTCTTGGCTGCCTTCCGCGACGGACGGTCGAGCGTGGCGACAGTGCCCGTATCGACCTGCGAGGACGCAGCGCGGGTCCGCCGGGCGGAACGCTTTCCGCTCGGTCGTGTCGCTGCGGCGGTGTCGTCGCCGTCGTCGGCGGCATGTGCGCCGCGGCGAGTGTCCCGCTCGTCGCTCACGCCTTCTCCTCGCTGCGCTCGGTGCCGCCGTGCGCGATGCGCGCTGTGCCAATGGCTCGCTCGCTACGCTCGCTCACGTCGGTCCTCTCTCGTCGCTGGCATCCAGGGCAGGGGCGACAGGACTTGAACCTGCAACCTGCGGTTTTGGAGACCGCTGCTCTGCCAGTTGAGCTACGCCCCTTTGGTCGGACGGTGTTGGCTGTCCAACCACTGTTCGATATTCAGTTGTTCCCTGGTGTCACACAACACGCGCGCCACTCCGGTAGTTGCCGGCCCCTTGGACGATCCTCGCGGACCGCCTGGAACCAGCCCCTCAGAGCAGCGCGCAGCGGCTGGCGACCCCAGAAACCTGAGTGTACGTTACCGTGCGCGGCATTAGCCAATCCGGGTCGCTGTCCCTGGTCAGGCCAGTTGCACGGTCGCGGTGGCGCGGCCGAAGATCTTCTTGCCCGCCGCCTTCGCCACGATGGCCACGACCGCGGTCCTGGTCTCCGGATCGACCGATTTCACCTTACCGGTGTACTCGATCTCGGCGGCCTCGTCGGAGCCCACGTAGACCGGGCTGGTGAAGCGGACGTTGTACTCCTTGATCGCGCCGGGGTCGCCGAGCCACGAGGTGACGAATCCGCCGCCTAGGCCCATGGTGAGCATGCCGTGCGCCACGACGTTGTCCAGGCCGACCAGCTTCACGACCTCGTCGCTCCAGTGGATCGGGTTGGCGTCGCCGGAGACGCCCGCGTAGTTCACCAGATCACCGCGGGTGAGCCGGACGATGCGCGCGGGCAGTTCGTCGCCGACGGAGACGTCCTCGAAGCGGATGGCGTGCTTCGTGCGCACCCCGTCCGCGGGCGGCACGACCGGAGTCGGTGCCTCGGTCACCGCGAGCGCGCTGCGCGGGCGATGCCCCGGCGCGTCCTCGCCGATGCCGTGCATGAGCACGTTGCGGACGGCGGCGTTGAGGTTCGGGTCGATGTCGCCGCCGCTGCGTCCGACGAGGGTGGTGTAGGTGGTGAGCACCAGTTCGTCGTTCTGCGCGGTGACGATGTTCTTGGTCACCATGATGTCGCCGCCGAAGGCCTGCCGGAACGAGTGCAGGTGGACATCGCAGGTGAGCTGGTCGCCGACCTTGATCGGGCGATGGAATTCCAGGATCTGGTCGGTCTGCATGATCTGGCTGAGGTCGTAACCGGTGACGACCTCTTCGAACAATTTGCGCTGCGCGAGAATCCCGACCAGGGAGATGAAGGTGACCGGCGCGAGCAGGTTGTCGTACCCGTACTCCTGCGCCGCGTCCTCGTCCCAGTGCACCGGGTGGTAGTCCTGCACGGCGCGGGCGTACTCACGCACCTTTTCGCGGCCGACCTCGTAGTAGTCGTCGACGCGGTAGTGGTGACCGACCATCGCCGCGGCGTTCGCCGCGGGGTCGAGCTCCTCGCCCGTCTGGACCGCTTCGTCTGTACCGGTGTTGATTGTCACGGGAGGACTGTACCTATCTGACCCCGTCACCCGGAGTCTGCGGAGCGCTCACCACCGCACCCACACCGTGAAAATGCGTCAGGGCCGGACAGTTGTCCGGCCCTCGCGGTGCCACGGCCCGAGATACCGGGATGCGACTCCCGGCGCTACACCACGCGGTAGTTCACGCGTGGAGGGCTAGCGGGATTCGCGGTGCGCCCGGTGCGTGCCGCAGTTCGGGCAGAACTTCTTCAGCTCCAGCCGGTCCGGGTCGTTGCGCCGGTTCTTCTTGGTGATGTAGTTGCGGTGCTTGCACTGCTCGCAGGCCAAGGTGATCTTTGGCCGGACATCGGTGGACTTCGCGGCCACGATATGCCTTCTTTCCGGTACCTGATGGTCTTGTATCGGGTTGTGGTAGCGATGGCCGGACTTGAACCGGCGACACAACGATTATGAGTCGTTTGCTCTACCGACTGAGCTACACCGCCACGGCGTCGCATTGCCATGGTGCCGAGCCCGCACTACGGGAGCGATGCCGAGTCGGTCACCACCGGCAATCCGGCGAGCCCCCTAACGGAATCGAACCGTTGACCTTTTCCTTACCATGGAAACGCTCTGCCGACTGAGCTAAGGGGGCATGACTACTTGCGCACCGAGTCCGAAATACTCGACCTCAGCGCGGTGAAGTCTTGAACGAGGTTACACACTCACCGGTCTTCGCACCAAACCGTGTGGTCAGAGGGGTGTTTTACTGCGCAGTCGCAGCACTTCGAGGCGCCTTGACGGCCCATTCGGGAGTAACGCCCGCTCGCGATACAAGGCCCGTTCCCATGCGGACCCGGCCACTGCGACGCAAACATCGGCCACTAGGCGATCGCAAAGAACCGCGCTGCGTGTGGGCACGAGATGCGTCCCTACGTCGACCCGACAACGCGGCGGCCTCGAACGAACATGCCATGGGTCTTCGACCGAGCAACTGCCGGTTCGAGGCCGGCATCGAAGCGGCGGGCCGACGAGGAGACGACCGAAGCGACCGCCGAATCGGGGGTGAGGCAGAGCCGGCGGCACCGACACGCGAATCGGCTCGATGAGGACGTCGGTCATCGACGCGCCTGGGTGAACGAGCAACGAAACACCTGTGACCAACGCAACCACTGGAAGGGGGTCCGGGGGGCGAAGCCCCGCCGGGCGGGGCGTGGGGTCGCACCCCCACAAGACATTACGAAGCGAGCCCTGTACGCAGATTCTGCGTACAGGGCTCGCCTGGTGAGCGGAGTGGCAGGTGTAGGATTCGAACCTACGTAGGCTTTCACCGACAGATTTACAGTCTGCTCCCATTGGCCGCTCGGGCAACCTGCCGTTCGCGCATTGTTTCACGCGCTGAGCAGAATACATCGAACCCGCACCCTGAATGCAAACCGGCTGGCTATCGGCCCTGCGACGCGACTACCCTCGGGGCTCCGGGTAGAACTGACGATGGCTGGAAGCGTCCCGCTCAGCTCACCCGTCGGACCGTCAGAACAGGAGCGCAGCGTGGCTGATTCGTCTTTCGATGTTGTGAGCAAGGTCGACCGGCAGGAGGTCGACAACGCCCTGCATCAGGCGGAGAAGGAACTCGGCACCCGCTACGACTTCCGCGGCACCGGCGCGTCGATCGAATGGTCCGGCGAGGACAAGATCGTGCTCACCGCGGAGGCGGAGGAGCGCGTCAAGGCCGCGCTCGAGGTGTTCAAGGAGAAACTGATCCGCCGCGACATCTCGCTGAAGGCGTTCGACGCGGGCGAGCCGGTCTCCTCCGGCAAGGTGTACAAGATCACCGGCTCGCTGGTGCAGGGCATCGATTCCGAGCACGCGAAGAAGATCTCCAAGAAGATCCGGGACGAGGGCCCCAAGGGTGTGAAGGCGCAGATCCAGGGCGACGAGCTGCGGGTGAGCAGCAAGAAGCGCGACGATCTCCAAGCGGTGATCGCGCTGCTGAAGGGCGAGGATTTCGGGATCGCGCTGCAGTTCGTCAACTACCGCTGACCGGGCCGCAGGGCGGCCGGGTCGGTCGCGTTCAGCGTGTCCAGGAGCGTGTTCTCCTCGTAGGTGAAGTGGGTTTCCAATTCCGTCGCGAGGCGGTCGAATTCGGAGAGCAGGCGCGCCGGGTCGCCCGGTTCCGCGGCGTGGAGGAGCGTCCGCAGCTCGGTCAACGCGCCCGCGACCACACCGTGCTCGCGATTCAGCCGGTCGATCACCGGCACGAGTTCGGGGTGCAGCCGGGCCAGGGCAGGGAAGACGCCGTCCTCGCCGGTGTGATGTTCGCCGAGCGCGCCGCAGAACGCGAGACAATGGGTGCGCAGCTCCTGCGGCAGGGCCGGCTTGCCCACCCCGTCCGGCGCGCGTACGTGCTGCTCGAGGCCCATTCGGACGGTGGCGAGATCGCGGCGCAGCTGGGCATGGACGTGACGGAGGTGGTCGCCGATCGCCGCCGCGCGCTGTTGCCCGGGCGCGGCCGCGTCGGGCGAGCCGGCCAGGGCCGTCGCACCCCCGACACCCGCCGCCGCGGTGGCGGTCGCACCCACTCCCGCCAGAAAGCGGCGCCGGCCCAGCCCGGCACGTGTCACCCGCTCCACCGCGACCACGGGAATAGTCCGATCGGTCGCCGCCTGATAGGCGGCGAAGGCCGGATCGTCGCTCGCTTGCGCGGCGTAGTGACGGTCCCGCTCCGCGCCCTGCAGAATTCGGGCGTCGGCCGCGTAGGTCTCGATCCGCTCCCCCGCCCTGATCTCCACGGTGACCTCCGGATTCGCCCGCACATTGTGGACCCAGGCGGGATGAATGTCCGCGCCCGCGTTGGATCCGAACACCAGCACACGAGCACCGTCGCGGCGGTAGACGACCGGCACGGTGTGCCCGCGTCCGGTTCTCGCTCCGACGGTGGTGAGCAGTAGCAGCGACGCCCCTTCGAACATCCCGCCGACTTCGCCCCCGTTCGCGCGGAACTCCGCGATGATCGCCCGGTTGAACTCTCCCGGCTGGATCCGCTCCGGATCGGTCATGTCCACGCCCCTTCCACGGCGCGCCGCACACCGCGACCGCCGGTTATAGCCTGATGACGAGAGTGAGTTTTGCTTTGCAAGCAAAACTGTTTTGCAAACAAAGGCTATTGAGAGGCGGTCGGCATGTCAACCGAGGAGCGGAACGGGCTCGGCGTGGACGACGGCATCCGCATGCTGCTGCTGCTCATGCCGCGTGTCGTCGGACGGGCCAAGAAACTGGGCGTTCCCAAGGAGCTGGAATCGTTCTCGCTGGCGCCTCGGCACCTGTCGCTGCTGGCCAATCTGGTGTTCGACGGACCGACCACGGTGACGGATCTGGCCGCCCGCCTCGAGGTGGCGCCCACGACGGTGAGCTTGATGGTCGGCGAACTCAGCAAGCAGGGTGTGCTCGAGCGCGGCGCGGATCCGGACGACCGCAGACGCACCATCGTCGCCATCGCACCGGCGCACGAGAAGTCCGTGCGCAAATGGCTGGGGCGCAGTGCCCGAGCCTGGCGTACGGTCCTCGAGCCGCTCACCGCGCAGCAGCGGAAGTTGTTCGTCGATACGTTTCGCGCGTACGAAGACCAGCTGGCCTCGGACGACTGACGCTGCCGGGACTCAGTACCGGCGCGGGCCGCCTGCCATCTCCTCCAGCCGGGCGATGCGTTCGTTCATCGGCGGATGGGTGGAGAACCAGCGGGCGACCTTCTCGCCCGGACGGAACGGGTTGGCGATCATCAGATGCGACTGCGCCGCCAGCCGGGGCTCGGGCGGGAGCGGGGCGGTGTGCACGCCGCGTTCGATCTTCCGCAGCGCCGACGCCAGCGCCAGCGGGTCGCCGGTCAGTTCGGCGCCGGACTGGTCGGCCTGGAATTCGCGCGAGCGCGAGACGGCCAGCTTGATCAGCGACGCGGCGATCGGACCGAGCAGCGACACCAGCAGCACGGCGAGCACGTTCGGGCCCTCGCCGTTGCGGTTGCCGCCGAACATCGACATGTACACCGCCAGGTTCGCCACGCCCGAGATGACGGCTGCGAGCGCGCCCGCGATCGAGGAAATGAGGATGTCGCGGTTGTAGACGTGGGAGAGTTCGTGCCCGAGCACGGCCCGCAGTTCTCGTTCGTCGAGAATCTGCAGGATGCCGCTGGTGCAACAGACAGCGGCGCGGCGGGGATTGCGTCCGGTGGCGAAGGCGTTGGGCGCGTTCGTCGGGCTGATGTACAGCCGGGGCATCGGCTGCCGCGCGATGGTGGCCAGCTCACGCACGATCCGGTACATGACCGGGGCTTCCAGCTCGCTGACCGGCTGCGCGTGCATGGCCTTCAACGCGATCTTGTCGCTGTTGAAGTACGCGTAGGCGTTCATGCCCACCGCGAGCACGATCGCCACGACGAGGATCGTCGGGTTGCGGAACAGCGCACCGATGAACACGATCATGGCGGAAAGGCCCACCATCAGCCCGAAGGTTTTCAGCCCGTTCGCAAACCCGTGCCCGTGCATACGTCTCCCTTGCCGCTCCCCCGTTCACCGAGTCGCCTTACAGCAGCTCAACGATAGAAGCCGCGAGCAAAGTTCCGGTGCGGCCCGCGCCGCGCCGACAACGCACCCTCACCCCACGCGTTCGATGGTGTAGCGGACCAGCCGCTCGAGCGCGTCGTTGGCCGGGCCGTCGGGCAGGGCGGACAGCTCGGCGTAGGCGAGGTCGGCATAGCCCTGGAGTTTCTCCTTGGCCAGCGCCATGCCGCGGGAGTCGGCGAGCAAGGCGAGTGCCTCTTCGACCTCGTCGTCGGTTTCCAGCGGACGGGCCAGCAGCTTGCGCAGGCGGTCGCCGTCGGCGCCCTCCTCGCGCAGCGCGAACAGCACCGGCAGGGTGTGCACACCCTCACGCAGGTCGGTGCCGGGGGTCTTGCCCGATTGCTCGGACGCGGAGGAGATGTCGATGATGTCGTCGGAGATCTGGAAGGCGGTGCCGACCGCGTCGCCGAGGCGGGCCAGCCGTTCGACGTGCTCCGCGTCCGCGCCCGAGAAGGTGCCGCCGAAACGCCCGGCCGCGGCGATGAGCGAGCCGGTCTTCTCCCACACCACGCGCAGGTAGTGCTCGACCGGGTCCTGGGATTCGCGGGCGCCCATGGTCTCGCGCATCTGACCGGTGACGAGTTCGGCGAAGGTCTCGGCGATGATGCGCACAGCGTCGGGGCCGAGGGTGGAGGTGAGCCGGGACGCGTGCGCGAACAGATAGTCGCCCGCGAGGATGGCGATGTTGTTCCCCCACCGCGAGTTGACGCTCGGGGCGCCGCGGCGCATGGTGGCCTCGTCCATCACGTCGTCGTGGTACAGCGTGGCCAGGTGCACGAGTTCGACGACGGTGCCCGCGGTGATCAGGGCGGGATCGGTGGGGTGCGGGCCGAGCTGTCCGGTGAGGATGGTGAAGAGCGGACGGAAGCGCTTGCCGCCGGCCCTGGCCAGGTGCAGCGCGGCCTCCTGGAGGAATTCCGCACCGTCGGACAGCTCCTCGACCAGGAGTTTCTCCACTTCGGCCAGGCCGTCGCGCACCGTGTCGGCTAGCTTGACGTCACCGAGGTCGACCCCGGCCACGACCGTGCTCACGTCGCCCGCGGCTCCGCTGTGCCCGCCGTGCGCCGCGTCCATGCTTCGCTCGCTGCGCTCGCTCATGGCCGATGTGCTCATTTCTTCTCCCAGCGATGCGTCCGACCCCACGGTAGAGAACCTAGCGTGTCCCCGGCGGATGGCCCATGAACACCGTCACTCTGTGGTGTATCGGCCACTCGCACGTCGCTTCACCGGTGATCATCCACGACGCGAGCGCGGCCGCCGTCGACATGGACGAGACGGCCCTGCGAGTATGGAGCGCATGGGTGCACCGGAAGCGAGTCCCGCGCGCGACGAGGACGCGTTGCCCAGCCGAGCCGAGGTGCTGGTCGTCGGCGCGGGCCCGGCCGGGTCGGCGTCGGCGGCCTGGGCGGCACGGGCGGGACGGGACGTGGTGCTCATCGATTCCGCCGTCTTTCCCAGGGACAAGACCTGCGGCGATGGGCTGACCCCGCGCGCTACCGCCGAACTGGAGCAACTCGGCCTCGGCGAGTGGGTACGCGCGCACGTCGTCAACCACGGCCTCCGGATGACCGGCTTCGGCCGCGAGGCGCTGCTGAGCTGGCCGGGCGGATCCTTCCCGACCTACGGAAGCGCGGTTCCTCGAACCGAACTCGACGACAAACTGCGCGAGACGGCGGTGAAGTCCGGCGCGCGCATGGTGGACGGGACGAAAGTGGTCGACGTCACCCGCGAGGGTGACCGGGTCACGGGCGTGACGGTGCGAACAGCCGACGGCACGCGCACGATCGGCTGCCGGACGCTGGTGGTCGCCGACGGGGTGCGTTCACCGATCGGACGGCTGCTCGGCCGCGTCTGGCATCGGCAGTACGCGTACGGCACCGCCGCGCGGGCCTACATCAAGTCGGGACGCAGCGACGATCAGTGGATCACCTCGCATCTGGAGTTGCGCGACGCCTCCGGCGAGCTGGTTCCCGGCTACGGCTGGGTGTTCCCGCTGGGCAATGGCGAGGTGAACATCGGGGTGGGGTCACTGGCCACGGAACGCCGGCCCTCGCACATCGCTTTGAAGCCCTTGCTGGCGCACTACACCGCGCAGCGCACGGAGGAATGGGAATTCGAGGGCTCGCTGCGCGCGGTGGCCTCGGCCCTGCTGCCGATGGGCGGGGCGGTCTCGAACGTCGCGGGGCGCAACTGGGTGCTGATCGGTGACGCCGCGGGTTGTGTGAACCCGCTCAACGGCGAAGGCATCGATTACGGCTTGGAGGGCGGTCACCTGCTGTCGGAGCTGTTGGACGAGCCCGACTTCACCGTGATCTGGCCGCAGGTGCTGCGCGCCCGCTACGGACGCACGTTCTCGGTGGCCCGGCGGATCGCGGGCCTGGCCACGCACCCGCGCATGGTGCCGCTGGGCGGTCCCCCCGTGATGCGCTCGAAGTATCTGCAGCGCACCGCGGTCCGGGTGATGGGCAACCTGGTGACCGACGAGGACGTCGACCTGACCGCGCGGGCTTGGCGGATGGCGGGCCGGGTGTCGCTGCGTTTCGACGAGCGTCCGCCGTTCGCCTAGGAACGGGTGGCGCGATGGGCGAACAGCGAGCGCGCGGATTGCCCGCGCTATATTTGCTGCCGCATCTGCGCCGAGCCAAGGACGTGGCGGACCGTCACTACGCCGACCCGCTGAATCTGGATGCGCTGGCGGCGGCCGCGGGGGTGTCGAAATACCACTTCCTGCGCGCGTTCGCCGCGGTCTACGGCCTGACCCCCGGCGCGTACCTGGCCGAGCGGCGCATCGAACGCGCCCAGGACCTGCTGCGCGCGACCAATCTCACCGTCACCGAGGTGTGCATGCTGGTCGGGTACAGCAGCCTCGGCTCGTTCAGCGGCAAGTTCCGGCAGCTGGTCGGTGTGACGCCGTCGGAGTACCAGGCGAAGTTCGCCGACGGCGCTCCGCGCATCCCCGGCTGTTTCGTCTTCATGCACGGGCTGTCCGACCGCAAGCCGCCCCGCTGAGCGAACGGCGCAATTTCGGAGAAGCCCGTGGCACGGCGCGGGCCATAGCCTGGCCCGCATGACGACGATTACGAACGTTTCCCTGGTCACGGTGTACGTCACGGACCAGGACGCGGCCAAGGAGTGGTACATCGAAAAGCTGGGGTTCGTGGAGACCGCCGACGTCACCATGGGCGACAACGGTTTCCGCTGGGTGACCATCGCCCACCCCGCGCACCCGGAGCTGGAGATCACGCTGATGATCCCGGGCCCGCCGCTGGACGAGCACTACGCCGAGGCCGTCCGGCGCGCGCTGGCCAACGGCACGCACGGCTCGCTCGGCCTGCGAACCGAGAACTGCCAGAAGACCTTCGAAGAGCTGACCGCCAAGGGGGTGGAGTTCGTCCAGCCGCCCGCCGAGCGGCCCTACGGGACCGAGGCGGTGGTCCGGGACAATTCCGGGAACTGGCTGGTCCTGGTGGAGCGGAAGGAGTACTCACCGCAGGACTTCGCCTAGGACGCGGCGATGTTGCCCCAGCGCCTGCCGGGGCAACACCCGTGGTCAAGCGGTCGGCTTCGCCGACAGCCACTCCTCGATGAATTTGCGCTCGCTGTTGAGCACCCGATGGTGCAACTGCTCGGCGAGCGGCTCGATCGCGCCGCCGACCACGGGCACCTTCACCTGCACGGTGCCCGCGACCTCGATCTCGGAACCTTCCGCGGTGGAACGGATCTCGTAGGAACCGGACATCGCGGTGTTGATGCCACCGGTGGTGGCCTCGAAGGTGCCTTTGGCGACCTCGCCGACCAGCTGCTGCCAGTTGTCGGTGCGGGAGAACGTGAGTTCGCTCTTGAGTACCTTGCGGACCAGCGCGGGTACCTTGTCTTCGGCGGCCTTTTCGGTCATATGGACGCGAATGGTGCCCGCGCCGCCGGGATGCGACACCTCCAGCGTGGCGGTGGGCGCGTCGGCGAAGCGGGCCCGCCAGACGTCGTCGGTGGTGAGTGCCCGGTGGAGATCTTCGACCGGGACTGCGTACGGCACGGTGAAGCTGAATTTTCGGGACATGGCCGCCACCGTAGCCGAGCCGGTCGGTAGCCTGTGGCGGTGTCGGAAACCAGCCAGTCCAACGGGCGGCCGATCCGCCTGCGGCGGGCCAGGATCGGGGTGCTGATCGCCGCGACGGCGGTGAGCGTGCTCGTCGGGCTGCTGGTGCTCGCGGCGTGGCGCAACGACTATCTGATCAGCTCCGACAAGGGCAGCACCACGGCCGAGGTGCTCTCGGCGGGGCGGCTGCGCTCGGCGGTCATGTACGTCACACCGGACGGTGAGACGCACAATCCGAAGGTCGGCGTCCTGTATCCGACGAACCTGACCGCGGGTGAGCGGATTCGCGTGGAATACAGCCGCAGCGATCCCGACCTGGTGCGCGTGGAAGGCCGGGACGTGCGCGTCGCCGTTCCGCCCGCGTTGTCGGTCATCGTGGTGGTGTGGCTGCTCGCGCTGCCCGCACTGTGGTTGCTGTCCCGCGTGAACAGGCGCGGCCCGACGCCGGTGGGTTGATCCGCGCGCCCCGACAGTTCGCCGGATCTTTCCGTGCCCTTCACTTCGGTGTGGCGGGGCGGCGCGGTGCACCGGTCAGGCTGGGAATGTGCGTGTAGCGATCGTCGCGGAGTCGTTTCTGCCGAATATGAACGGCGTCGTCAACTCCGTGCTGCGGGTGCTGGAGCACTTGGACCGGCACGGACACGACGCCCTGATCATCGCGCCCGACACACCGCGCGGGCAGCCTGCCGCGCCGCGGGAGTATCACCGTTTCCGGGTCCACCGAGTCCCCGCGGTCATGGTGCCGAGGATCAGCTCGCTGCCGGTCGGGCTGCCGCAGCCGGGCATCGTCTCGGCCATCGACGACTTCGGCGCCGACGTGGTCCACCTGGCCTCTCCGTTTCTGCTCGGCGCGGGCGGACTGGGGGCGGCGCTGCGGCTGGATCTGCCGACCGTCGCGGTGTACCAGACCGACGTCGCGGGCTTCGCCAAGAGTTACGGGCTCGGGCTGACGAGCCGCGCCGCCTGGGCCTGGACTCGGCGCATCCACGAGGGAGCCACCCGCACGCTCGCGCCGTCCCGGGCGGCGGCGGAGGACTTGGCCCGGCACGGCGTCCCGCGCGTGCACCGGTGGGGGCGCGGCGTCGACATCGCGCGGTTCACGCCCGATGCCCGCTCCGCCGAGCTGCGCGACGCCTGGCTCGCCGGCCGCGACCGCCTGCTGGTGGGCTTCGTGGGGCGGCTCGCGCCGGAGAAGCACGTCGAGCGGCTCGCGGTGCTCGGGACCGACCCGGATGTCCAGTTGGTGATCGTCGGCGACGGGCCGGAACGCAGGCGGCTCGCCCGGCTGATGCCGACCGCGGTGTTCACCGGCGAACTCGGCGGCGACGAGCTGGCACGTGCGTACGCCAGTCTCGACGTCATGGTGCACGCGGGCGAGCACGAGACGTTCTGCCAGGGCGTGCAGGAGGCGCTGGCGTCGGGCGTCCCGGTGATCGGCCCCGACGCGGGCGGGCCACGCGATCTGATCGCCCACTGCCGGAACGGCTATCTTCTTCCGGTGGATCGTTTCGGCGAGTTGCTGCCCAGTGCCGTCGGGGCGTTGCACGATCCGCGCTTGCGGACCCGGTTCGCCGGGGCGGCCAGGAAGTCGGTGCTGTCGCGGACCTGGCCCGCCGTCTGTACCCAGCTGATGGGCCACTACGCCGAGGTGTCGGGCACCCAAATCTCCTTGCCCCATACGGCCTGAACCGCGCTTCAGCGTGACGGAAGTATCCCCGCGCCACGCTCGGTTCGTAACAGACCGCGAGTTAGGGTCTTCGCGTGGCGAAAACGCAATCGAACCGGGCCTCCTTGGACAAGCAGCCGCACGAAGTCGCGGCGATGTTCGACGGCGTCGCCCGGCGATACGACCTGACCAACACCGTGATCTCCGCGGGGCAGGATCGCTACTGGCGCTGGGCGACCCGCAAGGCGCTGGCGCTGCGGCCGGGTGAGCGGCTGCTCGATCTCGCCGCGGGCACGGGTGTATCGACGCTGGAGCTGCAGAAGTCCGGCGCCTGGTGCCTCGCAGCCGACTTCTCCAAGGGCATGCTCAGCGCGGGCCGGTTCCGCGACGTGCCGATGGTGGCGGCCGACGCGATGGCGCTGCCGTTCGCCGACGACTCCTTCGACGCGGTGACCATCTCGTTCGGGCTGCGCAACGTGGCCGACACCGACCTCGCCCTGCGTGAGATGCTGCGGGTCACCAAGCCCGGCGGCAGGCTGGTGGTGTGCGAATTCTCCGCGCCGGTGCTCCCGGTATTCCGCACGGTGTACCTGGAGTATCTGATGAAAGCGCTGCCGAAGGTGGCGCGGGTGGTGAGCAGCAACCCCGACGCCTACGTCTACCTCGCCGAATCCATCACGGAGTGGCCCAATCAGCGCAGGTTGGCGATGCGGATCGCGGCGAACGGGTGGTCGTCGGTGAAGTGGCGCAACCTCACCGGGGGCGTCGTCGCCCTGCACCGGGCCTACAAACTCGACTGAACCGGAGACCCCGGTCACACCTCACCGCCGGATTCGAGCACTGTGAGGTGGAATGTCACCTGGCGATAACGCGGGGTAAATCCCGCGCAATCGGCGGTCCGCATGATCGAAGGCATGTCCGACCCAGTGACCGGCCACAGCGACGGCACCGCCCGAACGGCGTGCTCGTACTGCGGCGTGGGCTGCGGGATCACCGTGACGACCGCCGCGGATGGGGCGGGGAAACCGATGATCGCCAAGGTCAGCGGCGACAAGTTGCACCCGTCCAACGCGGGCAGGCTGTGCACCAAGGGCGCGACGCACGCGGAGCTGATGCGCGCCACCGGACGGATGGAGACCGCCTACCGGCGCTCCGAGCGCGGCCAGGTCCCGGTGCCCTTCCCCGTGGACGAGGCGGTGCACGAGGCGGCCACCCGATTGCGGGCGATCCTGGACGAGCACGGTCCCGACGCGATCGCGCTCTACGTTTCCGGGCAGATGTCGCTGGAGGCGCAGTACCTCGCCACCAAGCTCGCCAAGGGTTACCTGCGCACGGTGCACATCGAGGCGAACTCGCGGCTGTGCATGGCCAGCGCCGGGACCGGGTACAAGCAGTCGCTCGGCGCGGATGGACCGCCCGGCTCCTACGACGACTTCGAACACGCCGACCTGTTCTTCGTGATCGGCGCGAACATGGCCGACTGCCATCCCATCCTGTTCCTGCGGATGGCCGACCGGCTCAAGGCGGGCGCGCGGCTCATCGTGGTCGACCCGCGCCGCACCGAGACCGCCGCGCGCGCCGATCTCTTCCTGCAGATCGCCCCCGGCACGGATCTCGCCCTGTTGAACGGGCTGCTGCACCTGCTGGTCGAGGGCGGGCACATCGATGAGGAGTTCATCGCCGAGCACACCGAGGGCTGGGCGGCGATGCCGGAGTTCCTCGCCGACTATCCGCCGCAGCGGGTGGCCGAGATCACCGGGCTGGCCGAGGCCGACATCCGCACCGCAGCCCAGTGGATCGGCGAAGCAGGCGAATGGATGTCCCTGTGGACGATGGGACTCAACCAGTCCACGCACGGCACCTGGAACACCAACGCGCTGTGCAACCTGCACCTGGCCACGGGCGCCATCTGCCGCCCCGGCAGCGGGCCGTTCTCGCTCACCGGGCAGCCGAACGCGATGGGCGGCCGGGAGATGGGGTACATGGGCCCCGGCCTGCCCGGCCAGCGCAGCGTGCTCTCCGCCGAGGACCGCGCGTTCGCGGAGACCGTGTGGGACGTCGAGCCCGGCACGCTGCGCACCGAAGCCGGGCCCGGCACGGTGGAGATGTTCCGCAACCTGTCCGAAGGCACGATCAAAGCCGCCTGGATCATCTGCACCAATCCCGTCGCCACCGTGTCGAACCGCAAGACCGTGATCGCGGGCCTGGAAGCCGCCGAACTGGTGATCGCCCAGGACGCCTACACCGAGACCGCGACCAACGCCTACGCCGACCTGCTGCTTCCCGCCACGCTGTGGGCGGAAGCCGAGGGGGTGATGGTGAATTCCGAGCGCAACCTCACCCTGATGCGGCAGTCGGTCCCGCCCACCGGCGACGCGCGGCCGGACTGGCGGATCATCGCCGACATCGCCACCGCCATGGGGTTCCCCGGTTTCCGCTTCGCCTCCGGTGCCGAGATCTTCGAGGAGATCAAGCGCTTCGCGAATCCCGCGACCGGCTACGACCTGCGCGGCGTCAACTACGAGGCGCTGCGTGACGGGCCGATGCAGTGGCCGTGCGCCGAGCCGGAGCGCAGGCGCAATCCGATCCGGTACCGCAACGACGGTGTCAGCCAGACGTTGTTCGTCGACGCCCACGGCCACCGGCCCCGACTGGCCTTCGCCACCCCGAGCCGCCGCGCGGTGTTCTGGCCGCGCCCGCACCTGCTGCCCGCGGAGATGCCGGACGACGACTACCCGTTCCTGCTCAACACCGGACGCCTGCAGCACCAGTGGCACACGATGACCAAGACCGGCAGGATCGGCAAGCTGACCAAGCTGACCGGCGCGCCGTTCGTCGAGGTGCACCCGGCCGACGCGGAACGCCTCGGTCTGCGCGAGGGCGACCAGCTCGAGATCGCCTCGCGCCGGGGTCGAGCGGTGCTTCCGGTCCAGGTCAGCGACCGTGTGCGGCCGGGCGATTGCTTCGCGCCGTTCCACTGGAACGACGAGCAGGGCGAATACCTGACCATCAACGCCGTCACCAACGACGCGGTCGATCCGGCCTCGCTGCAACCGGAGTTCAAGGCTTGCGCGGTGGCGCTGCGCAGGGTGGCCGTCGTGCCGCGGCCCGAGACGCCCGCCGCGCTGCCCCCCGCGGAGTCGGCGCATCCGCTGGCGGCCGTACTCGGTCTCGACAGCGGCACCGCCCCCACGCTCAGCGAAACCGAGCGGATCTACCTCAGCGGATACCTGGCCGCGCTGCAGGCGCTTCCGGTGACCGGTCAGCCGGTGCTCCCGGACTCGGCGCCGATGTCCGCACACAGCAGGCTATGGGTCGACGGGTTGCTGGCGGGGATGTATTCCCGCGGTGCGGCGGGCCCGGCGCCCGCGGTGGACGAGGGTGCGGCCGCCCGCGCGATCACCGTGCTGTGGGCCTCGCAAACCGGCACCGCGGAGGAATTCGCGGCCACCGTCTCGGCACACCTCGCCGGGCACGGCTTCACGCCGCGCCTACTGGAGCTGGACTCCTGCGACCTCAGCACGCTTCATGGCGACGTGCTGGTGGTCAGCAGCACGTTCGGCGACGGAGGGCCGCCGGACAACGGAGCCGATTTCTGGGATCGCCTGGCCGACACCGTCGTGCGGCTGACCGGTGTGCGCTACGCGGTATTCGCCCTCGGCGACTCCTCCTATGACGACTTCTGCGGCTACGGTCGCAAACTCGACGAGAAATTCGCCGAACTCGGCGCGACCCGATTGCTTACGCGCGTCGACAGCGAACCCGACTACGAAGACGCGGCACAGCGCTGGCTCGACGACGTGCTCACCGCGTTCGGCGCCGAGGAATCCGGGTCCCCCGCCGATCCGCCGGTGCGCGGCGCAGGCGGCACCGGCCGCGCCACGCCCCGGGGCGGCGGAGTCGCGACGCTGGAAATGCCGAGTGCCGCACCGGCGCTCGGGCGCACCCGCACCGCTTCCGCGCCGTTCACCCGCACCGCGCCGCTGCGTGCCCCGTTGCTGCGCAACGAGTTGCTGTCGACCGGAGGATCGACGAAAGAGGTGCGTCGCTTCGGGTTCGATCTGCGCGGCCTGGACGCCACCTACGAGGTGGGCGACTCCTTGGGCGTCTGGCCGGTGAACAGCGCCGCGCTGGTCACCGAATGGCTGGACGCCACCGGGCTGGATGGTCGCCGCGTGGTCGAGGTCGACGAGCGCGAACTCTCGCTGGCGGAGGCGCTGCGCACGCACTACGACATCACCAAGGTCGGTCAGGATTTGCTCGGCTTCCTCGCCGAGCACAACCACAGCGGCAAACTCGCCAAACTGCTGCGCCGCGACAACCGCAACGAACTGGCGAGTTACCTGTGGGACAGGCAGGCCGTGGACGTGCTGCGCGACTTCCCGATTCGAGCCGATCTGGTGGAGTGGCTCGGCACGCTGAAGAAGCTACAGCCGCGCCAGTATTCGATCTCGTCGAGTCCGCTGGTCAGCCCGGATGAGGTGGAGCTGACCGTCGGCATCGTGCGCTACGGCGATCCGGCCGCCACCGGTTCGGCGGCGCGGCGCGGCGGAGTGTGCTCGACCTTCCTCGCCGATCGGGCGGCCGCCGATTATACCGGCGCGGCGGTGCCGATCTTCCTGCAACGCGCACCGCACTTCCGTCCTCCGGCCGACCCGGCCGCACCGATGATCATGGTGGGCCCGGGCACCGGCATCGCGCCCTTCCGGGGGTTCCTGCACGAGCGCAGGGCCCTCGGCTGCACCGGGCGCAACTGGCTGTTCTTCGGCGATCAGCATGCGGCGCAGAACTTCTACTACCGCGCCGAACTGGAGGACATGTTCCGTTCCGGCTTCCTGACCCGCCTCGACCTGGCCTTCTCCCGGGACCAGCGGGAGCGGATCTACGTGCAGCACCGCATGATCGAACACGGCGCCGAGCTGTGGTCCTGGCTGCGCGATGGCGCCCACTTCTACGTCTGCGGCGACGCGAGCCGCATGGCCAAAGACGTCGACGAGGCCCTCCTGCGGATCGCGCGCATCCACGGCAAGCTCGACGAAGACGGCGCACTGGCCTTCAAGAAGCAGCTCGTCGCCGAAAGGCGCTACGTCCGCGACGTCTACTGACGGCCCACAACAGCCATTCCACACCGCGCACATCGTTCAGTGATCGCGATCACAATACGGAACCGGACGCTGCCAAGCGCCGTCGAACTCTCTGATCGAACCCGAAGGTCGGATGGAGCAGCAAACGTCGAACGAGCCATCTTCTACGGCGCCGCCGGTTCTGATCTGCACGTCACCGAATAAATGGGTGTCCATCGGCACAATCAGGGGCTCCCATGAACACTCGCGCTTCGCTCACCGTTAGCGCCGTCGCTATCGCCGTGGCGGGCTTCATCAATGCATCTGCATTCGCTCCAGCCAACGCGGCACAGGTATGGGGCGCCTGCGGAGTGTCATCCAAGCAGGACAAGGTCGTCGCTGGCTACAGCAAAGCGACATGGGAGGAAGGCTTGCCGTGCATGAGCCGACCTACGAAGAGCTGACGGACTCCATCGTTCGAGCCGCGAACTGGGAAGGGCTCAAAGTTCGCATGAAGGACGGCATTCCGTACATTGTCGAACGCGATGGCGCGGCGCTGACTCCTCCGGTTGCCATGCGCTTCACGCCGGACACTCTGCAGGAGTACTACCGCAAGATCGCGGAGGATGCCCTGCGTGGCAGACCCGAATCCCCTTGGGAGTGGTGGATGGACTTGATGTCCACCCACCTCGGGGAGGCGATGTACGACCTGGACCGCGTGGGCGGTCCGGCCGTGATCACCATCGGCAAGTTCGGCTTCACCGCGACGCCGATCCGAGCGGAGTGACGTCCTCGGCTCACACCGCGGGCGGGTTCAGGCGGGTGAAGTCCGGGAGGCGGTAGTACGGGTAGTAGGGGTAGGGCGGGGTGGTGGCGCTTGCTTTGTCCAGGCGGGCGATCTGGTCGGCGTCGAGTTCCCAGCCGATCGCGCCGAGGTTCTGGCGTAGCTGCTCCTCGTTGCGGGCGCCGACGATGACGGTGGCGACGGTGGGGCGGCGCAGCAGCCAGTTGAGGGCGATCTGCGGCACGGTCTTGCCGGTTTCGGCGGCCAGCTCGTCGAGGACGTCGACCACGTCGTAGAGCTTCTCCTCGTCCACCGGTGGACCGGCCTCGGCGGTCCGGTGCAGGCGACTGCCTTCCGGAAGCGGTTGGCCGCGACGGATCTTGCCGGTGAGCCTGCCCCAGCCGAGGGGACTCCAGACCACCGCGCCGACACCTTGGTCGCGGCCGAGCGGCATGAGCTCCCACTCGTAGTCCCGCCCGACCAGCGAGTAGTAGACCTGGTGCGCGACGTACCTGGTCAGTCCGTCGCGATCCGCCGCGGCGAGGGATTTCATCAGCTGCCAGCCCGCGAAGTTCGACGCGCCGACGTAGCGGATCTTGCCCGCGCGCACCAGATCGTCCAGGGCCGCGACCACTTCCTCCACCGGCGTGCCCGCGTCGAAGGCGTGCAGCTGGAACAGATCGATGTAGTCCGTGCCCAGCCTGCGCAGCGACGCCTCCACCGCACCGATCAGCCTGGCCCGGCCGGAACCGGCGTCCGCCGGGCCGGGGCCGGTCGGCAGCGTCGCCTTGGTGGACAGCAGCACCCGATCACGCCTGCCCTGGACGGCGGCGCCCAGCACCTCCTCGGAGGCGCCGTCGGAGTAGACGTCGGCGGTGTCGAACATATTCACGCCCGCGTCCAAGCTGATGTCGACCAGCCGCCGCGCCTGTTCGGCATCGGTGTCGCCCCACGCGCCGAACAGTTCACCCCGGCCGCCGAAAGTGCCCGCGCCGAAGCTCAAGGCCGGGACGTGCAGACCTGATGCGCCGAGCCGCCGGTACTCCATCTGTGTGTCGACCATCCGAACGTTCACTGGACAGCCCTCCTAAAGGATCTATAGTTCCATTAAAACTTCGGACGGTACACCCGTTCGCCGATAAATGAAACTGGAGTGCCGTTATGGAGCCGGAAGAGGCCACACCCGGATCGGTTCGACCCGGTGGGCGGACCGCGCGGGTTCGCGCCGCCGTCCTGCGAGCGGCGGGCGACCTGCTGGCCGAACACGGGTTCGCCCACCTCGACCTCGCCGAGGTCGCGGCGCGCGCCGAAGTCGGCAAGACCACCGTCTACCGCCGCTGGCGCACGCCCACCGGCCTGATCGCCGACCTGCTGACCGACATGGCCGAGCAGTCGCTGCCGCACGCCGACACCGGCTCGCTGCTCGGCGATCTCACCGCCAACGCCCGCCTGGTCGCGAAAACGCTGTCCGATCCACGCCAAGGCAAGCTATTCCGCGCCGTGATCGCCGCCGCCACCTGCGACGAGTCCGCCGCGACCGCTCTGCGCCGCTTCTACGACGTGCGGCTCACCGAGTGGTCGGCGTGCGTAGCGGCCGCCGTCGCGCGCGGCGAAGCGCCGGAGCGCACCGACGCACGCGCGGTGCTGTCCGCGGTGTCGGCCCCGCTCTACTACCGGCTGCTCGCCAGCGGCGACCCGATCGACGACGCCGCCGCGGATACCGCCGCGCACGCCGCGGTCGATGCCGTGATCGCGGGCACGTTCGTAACCCCCGATTCGTCGCTCGACTAGCCGAGCACCGCTCCCCTGGCGTCCGCGGTCCAGTCGTCGCGGCGACCGGTGTAAGCGAGCATTCGCGCCAAGGCCGGCGCGTCGGGCGCGACCGGCACCACCGGTCCGAACAGACCGGGCACCCCTTCGGCCGGGGTCTCGCGCAGCATGTCCAGCAGGATCGCCAAGTGCCCGTCGTCGCAGGCGAAGGGCTGCCCCGTGGCCTTCGCGAGATCCCAGCCGTGCACCACAACCTCGTCCAGCGCGATCCTGGCCATCACCGGGGCCGGTTCGCTCACTCCGCCCGCCTCGGTCACCCCGTCCCAGGACACGGGCTCCCGCCACGCTGCCACCAGGGCATCGAGCTGGGCCGGAACGCGCTCGCGCCAGTCCTCGGGCAAGGCGCGCTCCACCGGCGGAGCCGGCGCGACCGAACCACCGACGGCCTCCTTGGTGGCCGCTCGACGAAACGCCTCGGTCAGATCGAGCACGTGCGCGAGCAGATCACGCACCGTGGTGTCGGCGCACGGCGTCGGCGCGGCGAGCTGGTCGTCGGTGATGCGGCCGACCACGGACGACAGAGCGACAGCGGCGGGTTCGAAATCGAATTCCGGATTCATCGAATCTCCTGAGCCGGGGACAGGTTCATCCATGCAGACGTCCCAGCCGGGCCGAACTCATCGGTCCGGAGGAACGCGAAGTCGAACACCGCAGGAAGTAGCGCTCCGGTCAGCTCTGCGATGCGATGCGGTCGGTCTGTGCGCGATGCACATCCAAGGCCGTGTGCAGGAAGTCGAGAATCAGCGAGAGCTGGTCGGGGTCGTAGCGACCGAGAGCCCGCGCACCCGCCCGGCCGACCGGCTCGAAGATCCGCTCCGCCATGTCGTGTGCGGCGGCAGTGGCGGTTACCAGCACACGGCGCCGATTGGCCGGATCCTGACCGCGTGTGACGAATCCCGCCCGCTCCAGTCGATCGATCACCGCGGTGGTGGCCGCGGGGCTGAGTCGCACCGCCGCGCTCAACTCACCCGCGGGCAGCGGGCCACGGCCGAGCACCACATCGAGGCAGCGAAGATCGGTGCGGTTCATGCCCAGGTGCGCGGCGACCGCCTCGTCGAAGACGTCGAAGCTCTGCTGGAGCAGTCGCAACTGCGTGCCGATGGCGCCGATAAGGGTTTCTTTCGACATTCGAAACTTTCTGCTATCGTATCTTTCGTTCATCGAAATAATAGCACGCACAAGGACGCTCCCATGCACGACACCGACATCGACGACGCCGAGATCCGCACGCTGTTCCGCGACCTCATGCAGGCATGGACCGACAACGACGCCGAGGCCTACGCCGGCCATTTCACCGCCGACTCCGACTACGTGTCCTATGACGGCACCCGCGCGATCGGCCGAGCGGAGCACCAGCGCAATCACGACAAGCTCTTCCGAGGCGTGCTGGCAGGCTCCGCACTGGTCGGCGACCTGGAGTCGATTCGCTTCGTCACCCCGGACGTGGCGATCCTGCACGGCACGGCGTCGGTACTGATGCCGTGGCGATCGCGGCTGCCCGAGCGCAGGCGATCGCGCCAGACGCTGGTGCTGCTACGCACCTCCGAGGGCTGGCGGATAACCGCGATCCACAATGGCCGGATCCGCCCGGTGACGGTTCCCGAACCGGATTCCTTTCCGGCCGGAATGTCTCGCCTCATGGGCCGCGCGGCACGCAGGCTCGGAGTCGGACCGCGCCGGCCCGCTCGGTAACCGCGCGGAACCGGGCCGCCTCGACCGCCGCGCGAGGTACCGCCGTTACGCACTCGTAGCGGCGAAATGCGCTGGAAAAGCGGATAATTGGTAGATGAAGGGTGATCGGGTGGAGATCGTCGTCGACGTCGGCGACGGATCTCGCAGTTACGAGATCGCGGCTACCCGGGCGGGGCGGCGGGTCGAGGTCAGGATCGCGCGTGGCGTGGTCGAAGTCAGCGAAGTGACGCGATCGGGGACGGCGGTGCGGACCGCGCGGTTCATGGCCGGGCGCACGCTCGCACTGGTCGAGCACCCCGCCGATGCCACGGCGGCGCGGGTCGACGAAGAGCGACAACGCTGAGGCGAAAATGCTTGCCGTCCGTCCCGACCACGGGCATCCTCGATGCAGTCGGAGTCGATCGTCCGCCTCGATTGCGGCATCCCGCGACGGGTATGCCCATCGAGACGCCTACGCGGAGAGGAGCGCACGATGTCAGATCCCCTTGCCGACGCGGTCCCGGAGGCGGATCTCGCCGAGCAGTCCATCCCGGCGTATCCGGAGGAGCCGGTGGTCGCCGACGACCTGCCGGAGCAGGACGACGCCGTCGGACGGGCGATTCCCGAGCGCGACGTCTTGGAGGCGAATCCGGCGGACGTGCTCGAGCAGTCCATCGTGGTTCCGATGGACGACGACCCCGAGGACGAATTCGGCTTCTGACCGTACGGCTCAGGGCTGGATCTTCGCCCGCACCGTCGCGTGCAGTTCCCGCAGGCTGGACCGCTCGGTGGCCACCTCGAGCACCCGCATGCCATGGGCGTGCCCGGTCAGCTCGACGGCCAACTGTTGCGGGTCCACCTGCCGGTGCGGGATGCGATAGGCGGCGCACAGGGCGGCGAGATCCATGCCGTGCGGGGTGCCGAAGACCCGTTCGAACACGCCCGCGTACTGCGGGTCGCCCTGCTCGAGCAGCTCGAAGATGCCGCCGCCGTCGTCGTTGGCCACCACGATGGTCAAGTCGGCCGGTCGCGGTTCGCCGGGGCCGATCAGCAGACCGGACGCGTCGTGCAGGAAGGTCAGGTCGCCGATCAGCGCGATGGTGCGCCCCTCGTGGTGCAGGGCGGCGCCCACCGCGGTGGACACCGTGCCGTCGATCCCGGCCACGCCGCGATTCGACAGCACCTTGATCCCCGGCCGCGGATGCGACACCAGCGCGGCGTCCCGCACCGGGTTGGAGGCGCCGAGCAGCAGTTGGTCGCCGTCCCGCAGCGCGTCCATCACGACCGCGGCGACGTGCAGCCCGGTGGGTTTCGGATGCCGCGCGAGTTCGGCGCGCACCACCTGGTCGGCTTTCGCGTTCAGTTCACGACACTGCTCCAGCCATCGCGCGCTGGGAGCGCCGCTGATGACCGCGCGCGTACCGGTACCGACCACGTTGCCGGAGACGTCGGGCCAGCGTGGACCCGTGGTGAGCGCGTAGACCCGGACGTCCGGATCGGCGAGCACCTTCGAGACCTGCCGGTGCAGGGTCGGGCGGCCGGTGATGATCGCCTGCTTCGGCCGCAGCAGCGACAGCACCAGCGGATGCAGCGCGGGGCCGTGCATGGGGGCGGTGGGCTCGGCGACGGTCGGCAGATCCGCCAGCTCCGGGCGCAACCCGGCGCCGTGTCCGGAGATCACCACCGTGTCCGGTGTGAGGTCGAGATCGAGCGGCACGTCCAGGGTGGCGTACTGGGTCTCGGTCCAGGCGCACTCGCCCGCGCGACCCGTGGGAGCCGACTCACCCGGCGCCAGGTCGGGGACCAGCGGCTCACGCAGCGGGACATCGAAGTGCACCGGGCCCGCGTTGCCGGAGCGGGTGCCGCGCGCCGCCGCCAGCACCCGGCACACCGCCGAACGCCACTGGCTGTTCTGCTGGTCATAGGGCGGGTGCTCGGCGTCCCCGGCCTCCCGCTCTGCCAGGCCGAGCGAGATGGTGGCCCGGACCTGGCTGCCGAACAGGCCGAGCTGTTCGACGGTCTGGTTGGCTCCGGAGCCGAGCAGTTCATAGGGTCGGTTGGCGCTGAGCACCACCAGCGGGACGCGGGCGTAGTTCGCCTCCAGCACGGCAGGCCCGAGGTTGGCCACCGCGGTACCCGAGGTCATCACGACCGGGACCGGGTGCCCGCTCGCGATCGCGAGCCCGACGGCGAGAAAGCCCGCCGTTCGCTCGTCGATCCGCATGTGCAGCCGCAGCCGCCCCACCGCGTCGGCAGCCTGGAGGGCGAAGGCCAGCGGAGCGTTCCGGGAGCCGGGGCACAGGACGACATCCCGCACGCCCCCGCGCACGAGTTCGTCGACGACGACCTGCGCTTGTGCTGTTGACGGGTTCACGTCTCCAGACTGGCAGACAGTCAACTGGAAGTCGCCGCCGGGAGGCTCGCAATCACACGTGTCCTCGGACACTGCCTCCGGGCCGCGATCGCTCCCGAGGAGGCCGACGAGCCCGCGCGGCTCGGCTGACGTGCGAGCACGCGGCAGGGGGGTCGCTATCGATGGATGCTCGGTCGCGATCCGAGGAGGGGCCCGCGACCCTCGGCTCGGCAGGCGCTCGACAAACACCGCCCAGCTCTCGCCCAGCAGCTACCACCACGAATGACAGGGCCAGCGGCAATCACTCGGACCGCGACCCTCCAAGGAGGGCTGAGAGCGTGCCCTGACCTACTCACTCGGCCACACGGCCCGGCTCCCGGTTTCGAGCGAAGCGAGACCGAGCATGCGCCGTTCGCGGCCCGGCTCGCGTCCGAGTGGCCGTCGCGTAGGCGACGAAGGAGCAAGCGGCGGTCGCGCGAACGCAAGCCAAGAGGGGGCCGCGAACACCCAGCGCCGCAGGCGCTGGAAAAACCGACACGGCCCGGCTCGCGTCCGAGTGGCCGCCGCGTCCGCGACGAAGTCGCGAGCGGTGGTCGCCCGGGCGCGAGCCACTAGGGGGCCGCGAACACCCAGCGCCGCAGGCGCTGGGAAAACTACTGAGCGTGCTTCTGGATCAGGTCGCCCACGCGCGGCAGCGCCTCGATGACGTTCTTCTTCGCCGAGGAACGCATCGAGGAGTAGACCTTCTGCAGGGCCGGGCGAGTGGAGGATTCGGCCCGAGCGTCGGTGACGGCGAGCAACGCCTCGGCGACCTCGTCCGACTTGGCGACGAGCAGATCGGCGAACTTGCCGGAGCCCGACGCCGTGTACTCCTGCCAGAACGGCTCCAGCTGCGCGACGAACTTGGGCGCCAACGACTCCAGCGCATCGGGCACGATGGACGGGCTGATCTTCTTGACCGCCGCGTAGCCACCCTTCACAGCCAGGCCGGACGCACCACCCTTGTCCGAGACCTCGGCATCGAGAACCTCGACGGCGTCGGCAAGGAAAGCCGGGCGCTTCGCGTCGTCGAGCAGGGATTCAGACAGTGCTGCAACCACTTTCAGGTTCCTCCGGATCGGTATCGATGAACGAGCGAGGGCAACTATACGCACCCGCGCCAGCATTCACCCGGCTACGGCTGCCACGGCAGCAACTCCACCATCAGACCTTCGCAGTCGGCGAGCAGATCGCCCTGCTCATCGAGCAATTCGGCGGCGATGAAAGTTTTGCGCCCTTCGATCCGGTCGACCCGTCCGCGAACCGTCAGTTGTGTTTCCAGCGGAGTGATCTTGCGATAGTTCACATGAAGGTACGCGGTGCGGCTGATCGGCCGTCCGGCGTAGTGCACGATCATGCCGAGCAGATCGTCGAACAGCAGCGGCAGCACACCGCCGTGCGCGGCGCCGTTGCCGCCGAGATGGAAACGGCGGAACACTCCCGTCATCTCGATGCCGTCCGGCCCCGCCTCGACCACTTGCCACGGCAGCAGCAGAAGGCTTCCCCGTCCCGGCAGTTCGACGGCGCGGCCGGCCGGTCCCTGCAACTCGGGCGCGCGGTAGGGCTCCAGCAGATCGATCAGCTCGCGGGCTTTGGCCTGCGCGGCTCCGAACACGTCGTCGGGCGCGTCCACGGACACGGCGAGATCCTGCAACGTCCGCATGGCTTCCACGAATCCGCCGAAGTTCGGCCCGACCCGCGCGGGGGTGACCTTCGGGAATCCGCCGTGCTTCTCGTACCGGGACCCGTCCACCGCGCTCCGGTCGATAACCGGTTTCACTTGCTCGCTCATAACTTGCACGGTAACGCGTATTTTTACACCGTCAAATCGAGATCCCTCTGCCCGCTCACGACTTTCGGGCGCAGCGCGACCTAGCATTGCCCGGGTGACGTTCAATCCGAAGCTGTGGCGTCCCGTTCCGGGATTCGAGAACCTGACCGACATCACCTATCACCGGCACATCGAGCAGGGCACCGTGCGTGTGGCGTTCGACCGGCCGGAGGTGCGCAATGCGTTCCGCCCGCACACGGTCGACGAACTCTTCCGGGCACTCGACCACGCGCGGATGACTTCGGACGTCGGCGCGGTGCTGCTCACCGGCAACGGTCCCAGCCCGAAGGACGGCGGCTGGGCGTTCTGCTCCGGCGGTGACCAGCGCATCCGCGGCCGCAGCGGATACCAGTACGCCAGCGGTGACACCGCGGACACGGTCGACCAGGCCCGCGCGGGCCGCCTGCACATCCTGGAGGTGCAGCGGTTGATCCGTTTCATGCCGAAGGTGGTGATCGCCCTGGTGAACGGGTGGGCCGCGGGCGGTGGTCACAGCCTGCACGTGGTCTGCGACCTCACCCTGGCCAGCCGCGAGCACGCCCGCTTCAAGCAGACCGACGCCGACGTGGGCAGCTTCGACGGCGGCTACGGCAGCGCCTACCTGGCCAAGATGGTCGGCCAGAAGTTCGCCCGCGAGATCTTCTTCCTCGGCCGCCCCTACACCGCCGAGGAAATGCATCAGATGGGCGCGGTGAACAAGGTCGTCGACCACGCCGAACTGGAGGACGTCGCACTGGAGTGGACCGCCGACATCAACGGCAAATCCCCGCAGGCGCAGCGCATGCTGAAGTACGCGTTCAATTTGCTGGACGACGGTCTGGTCGGCCAGCAACTCTTCGCGGGCGAGGCGACCAGGATGGCCTACATGACCGACGAAGCCGTCGAAGGCCGCGACGCGTTCCTGCAGAAACGCGAGCCGGACTGGACTCCCTACCCCTGGTACTTCTGACATGGACATCCTCAGCAGCCGAATCATCCTGCGGCCCGCCGATTACCAGGCCACGCTCGCGTTCTACCGGGACGGCCTGGAGCTGGCCATCGCGCGGGAATATCCGGGCGGCACCGTCTTCTTCGCGGGCCAGTCGCTGATCGAGGTGGCCGCGCATGGCGGGTCGGGGGAATCGTCGTCGTTCGAGGGCGCCATCTGGCTCCAGGTGCGCGACGTGTCCGCCGCCGCCGTGGAACTGGCGCTGAAGGGCATCGCGATCGACCGCGCACCGGTCGAGGAGCCGTGGGGCTTGCACGAGATGTGGGTGCACGATCCCGACGGCGTGCCGGTCGTTCTGGTGGAGGTCCCGCCGTCGCATCCGATCAGGCGGGATTCCCGCTGGTCGCCGTCGTAGCAACGGTTCGGATCGGTAGTTCGGCGGGCGCCACCGAGTTGCCAACGCGAGAACCGGCGAGGACGATAACGCTCGGACGGCCACCCGACCGCCGACGTCCGGGCCGGCTGTGTCCGTGTCCCGTCCGACCGAGTGAATCGCAGTCTCGATGTCTGTCGTACTTGAGCCCCGATCCGACCGGGTGACCGCGCCGCGGGTGCGCCACTCCGGCATACCGACCCGTTCCGCACGCGGTTACGCGGGCATGACACGATCCCTACCGTGAGGGAGTGCAGCGAGCGAGCCATGGGGACAGCGGCTCTGGGCACGACCGAGCCTGGCGAGCGGCGAGGCATGGCATGAGTAAGACACTGCGCACCTTGCCGATGCCCACCGGGTCCGGTCTCGGCGATGTCATGCCCCATCTGCGGGCGGCGCTGGAAGGTAGCGGGGCCGCGTGGCTGCCCGTTCCCAACAGCGATCGACGCGAGTCGAGACGCTTGAGCGACGCTCTCTCCCCCGGCGAGCCGATCGACGAGGAAGTCGCTCTGGTGGTGACCACCTCCGGCACCACGGGCGTGCCGAAGGGCGCGATGCTGAGTTCGGCGGCCCTGCGCGCGAGCGGCACCGCCACACACGACCGGCTCGGCGGTCCCGGCAACTGGTTGCTGGCCCTGCCCACCCATCACATCGCCGGTATCCAGGTGCTGCTGCGCAGCATCCTGGCGGGGACCGAACCCACCGTGCTGGACGTGTCCGGCGGATTCCTGCCCGAGGCGCTGGCCGGCGCGATCACGGGTATGCGCGGTGAACGGCGCTACACATCCCTGGTCCCGACCCAGCTGATCAAGGCGCTCGAGTCGCCGGTGGCCACCACCGCGCTGGCCGAGCTCGACTGCGTACTGGTGGGCGGCGCGGCCACTCCGCTGCCGGTCTACGAGCGCGCGCGAGCCGCGGGCATCACCGTGGTGCGCACCTATGGCATGAGCGAGACCTGCGGCGGCTGCGTATACGACGGCGTGCCGCTGGAGGGCACGAAGGTCCGGATCGAAGACGGCCGGGTGGTGCTGGGCGGCGCCATGATCGCCACGGGCTACCGCAATCAGCCCGACCATCCCGCCTTCGCCGAACCGGGCTGGTTCCGCACCGAGGACGCGGGTGCCTTCGACAACGGCCTGCTGAGCATCACCGGACGGCTCGACGAGGCGATCACCACCGGCGGCCTGCTGGTGATCCCGCAGGTGGTCGAGGCCGTGCTGATCAACCACCCCACGATCAGCGAGGTGGTCGTCGTCGGCCTGCCGGACGAACGCCTCGGCCAGCGCGTCGCCGTCGCCGTGATCCCCGCCCCGGGCGCCACCCCCGACCTGGCCGAGCTGCGCGAATACGTCGCCGACGAACTGGACTCCATCGCCGCTCCCCGCGAACTCGCCGTTCTCGACGAGTTCCCCCTCCGCGGCCCCGGGAAGCCCGACCGCGCCAAAGTCCGCGAATACCTTTTGGCCGACTCGACCCACTAGCGACAGCAGGCAGCGCGCTGCCCCTCTCCGTCCGGCACGTCGTGCGACAGCGCCGTGCAAGAGCCGTGCAAGTCTCGGTGTCCACAGTTGTCCACATGACTTCTTTCGCACCAACTTCAGCGCTCGCCGTCGAGGCGGACGGCCTGGTCAAGGTGTTCGGGGAACAGCGTGCCGTCGATGGGGTGAGCCTGGCGGTGCCGCAGGGCTCGGTGTACGGCGTGCTCGGTCCGAACGGCGCGGGCAAGACCACGACCATCCGCATGCTCGCGACCCTGCTGCGACCGGACGGCGGCCGCGGCCGCATCTTCGGCCACGACGTGGTGGCGGAGCCGACGGCGGTCCGCTCGCTCATCGGCGTCACGGGCCAGTACGCCTCCGTCGACGAGGACCTGACCGCCACCGAGAACCTGATCGTCTTCTCCCGCCTGCTCGGGCTCAGCAGCATCGATGCCCGGCGCAAAGCGGCCGACCTGCTGGAGGAGTTCGATCTCACCGAGGCGGCGAACAAGCCGCTGCGGAACTTCTCCGGCGGCATGCGGCGCAGGCTCGATCTGGCGGCCAGCCTGATCGCGACGCCGCCGCTGCTGTTCCTCGACGAACCGACCACCGGCCTCGACCCGCGCACCCGCGCCCAGATGTGGGAGACCATCCGCCGCCTCGTCCGCGAAGGCGCCACGGTGCTGCTCACCACCCAGTATCTGGACGAGGCCGACCAGCTGGCCGACCGGATCGCGGTGATCGACCACGGCAAGGTGATCGCCGACGGCACGGCCGACGAACTGAAGGCCTCCGTGGGCGGCTCCAGCCTGCACCTGACCTTGGTCGATCGCGGCAGGCTCGATGAGGCGCGCCACATCATCGGCGATTTCCTCGGCGTCGAAGCGCAGATCACCCCGGAGGCCGGGCGGCTCACCGCGCCATTGACCGACGCGGGCGTCACCGCCGATCTGCTGATCCGCCTGCGCGAGCGCGAGATCGGCGTCGACGAGATCACCGTGACCAAGCCGAGCCTGGACGAGGTCTTCCTCACCATCACCGGCCACCCCGCCGACGCCACCACCGACGAGTCCGACAAGAGCGCGGCGTGAACGCCCGGCCCGCAGGCGGCAGCCTGCGCGACCACGAAGCGCCCGCGCACGCCGATAAGGAACCCAGCATGACCACCATCACCACGACCGAGGCGCGCCATGCCGCGCCGACGAAGATTCCCGAAGTCAGCAACCACGTTCCGCTGGGCCAGGCGGTATCGAATTCGTTCACCATGGCCTACCGCGGCCTGCTGAAGATCAAGCACAAGCCCGAGCAGCTGTTCGACGTGACGATCCAGCCGATCCTGTTCACCGCCTTGTTCGCCTACATCTTCGGCGGCGCCATCGGCGGCAGCGTGCACGACTACCTGCCGGTCCTGATCCCCGGCATCCTGGTGCAGACCGTGGTGCTCACCTCGGTGGTCACCGGCACCCAGTTGCGTGAGGACATGGACAAGGGCGTCTTCGACCGGTTCAAGTCCCTGCCCATCGCCCGCATCTCGGCGCTGGCGGGCGCGCTGCTGGCCGACATGGTGCGCTACGTCATCGCGACCGTGCTCACCATCGTCGTCGGCGTCGCCATCGGCTATCGCCCGGAGGGCGGTGTGCTCGGCGTGGTCGCGGCGGGTCTGGTCATCGTGGTCTGCTCGTTCGCGATCAGCTGGATCTGGGCGCTGGTCGGCGTCACCGGCAAGAGTGCCGCGGGCGTGCAGGGGATCTCGATGATGATCATGTTCCCGCTGACCTTCATGTCCGGCGCATTCGCCATGGTGAGCACGATGCCGGGCTGGATGCAGGGGCTCAATCACGTGAACCCCGTGTACTACATGGTGAACGCGTGCCGCGGATTGATGAACGGCGCCGGTTTCGGCGGCGACCTGGCCTGGTCGTTGATCGGCGCGCTGGTCGTCATCGCGATCTTCGCACCGCTCACGGTCAAGGCGTACATGCGGCGGGCGTGAGCCTTCTCCACACACGAGCAGGCCGGGTGACGACTGTTACCCGGCCTGCTTTATTTCGTACGACACCGGAATCCCCCGCGCACGCCAGAACGTCGGCGAAGAACGAATGACGTAAGCGAAGACCGTCAGTGGGTGGCCCTCAGGCTGTGAAGCATTCGCATGATGCGGTCGGCGGATTCACCGCGGCGCAGGTGGCCGAGGCTGCGGCGGGCTTGCGCGACCTGGTCGGCACCGAGCTTCGCGATCGCCGCGTCCAGGTGCCGTTGCCAGCGCATGGAGGGGAAATCCTGACGGCAGAAGACGTTCGGCGCCAGCATCAACAAGTCAAGACCCGTGCCGACCTCGCGGTCGACGGCGATGAGATACGACCCGACCGCGCAGGCGACACCGCCGATCTGCGGCAGGTCCCGGTACTGGGTCATCATCGGCACGGTGAGTTCGGCCAGCTGTACGGCCAGGACCGCGCTCGAGCCGACGCCGCCGTGGAGTACCTGCGCGGCGAGCGCCGCGGCGGCGAGCATCAGGGCGCCGGGTCCGGGACCGAGCGCCTGGTCCGGCCAGCCGAACAGCTCCAGTGCCCGCTCGTAGCGCGCGAAACCGCCTGCGGTGTCACCCATCGCGAACGCCACTTCCGCCGAACTCTGCATCACCGTGGACAGCAGCCGATTCTGTCCGAGAGACGAGGTGTCCAGGTCCGGCGTGCCCAGCGCGAGGTCGAGTTCCCGCCGGGCCTGCTCCAGATCGCCGGCACCTACCAGCGAAGCCACCAGCAGGCTGCGGATCTCCACCGTGTCCTCGTAGGCGCCGAGCCGCTGCAGCAAGTCGAGCGAGCGGCGGTAATAGGTCACCGATTCGGCGTACTGGGCGATCTGTCCACAGACCTGTCCGAGGTGCCTGCTCACCATGGCCACGCTCCAGACGTTCTCGTGTCCGAGGACCTCCAGCGCCTTCATCGCATCGATGGTGGATCCGCGCACGTCGCCGAGGTTTTCCCGAATGTTGGCCCGCAGCAACAGCGCCGTGCCCCTGGTCTCCGGATCGGCCGAACGCGCCGCCTCGGCGAGCAGCCTGCTGAGTCCGCGCGCATCGGCTCTGGTGAGCACCACCCGGGCGATGAATCGGCTGTTCTCGCTGAGTTCGACGGAGCGACGAAGCAATCGGCGCACGCGCAGGCGCAGCACGGCGATCTCCCTGGCGCTGCCGTTGGTGTAAGCGAGATGCAGGAACGTCATCTGGTAGGTGACGAGCACGAGGTCCGGACGCGGACCTTCCTGGCCGAAGTCGGCCGGCTCCAGTTCGATGACCCGCTGGGCCCAGGCGATCACTTCCATATGCGATCCGCGGATCACCCACAGCGTGGCGACGACCGGGAACACCGTGTAGGCCGTCGCCGCGTCCCGTCGTTCGATGCCACAACGCAGCGCGGCGAGCAAGTTGTCCAGCTCCGCCGCCACGGAGAGGGCGAGGTGAACCTGATCGCCGGTCATATACCGGCTCGCCGCGTCGTCGGCGTAGTCCTTGGCCCACCGCATCATCCGGGTGTCGACCGCGTCCGGCTCCCCCGCCGTGGCGGCCAACTGCTCTTCACCGAATTCCCGCACCGTCTCCAGCATGCGATAGCGGGTGCCGAGCAGGTCGTCGTCCAGCACGGTGAGCAGCGATTGGTTGACCAGACCGTCGACGGCCGCGGCGACATCGGTCACGTCGGCTCCACCGGCGACCGCCTCGGCGGCCGAAAGCGTGAAACCGGCCGGGAATCGACACAACCGGCGCAGTGTCGCTTGCTGTTCGGTATCGAGCAGGTTCCAGCTCCAGTCGATCACCGCGTGCAGCGTGCGATGCCGTTCGGGCGAACTGCGGTCGCCGTGGCGCAGCAGCGCGAACCGATCGGCCAATCGCTCGTTGATCTCCTCGACGCTCATCACCCGGACACGGGCGGCGGCCAGTTCGATGGCCAGCGGCAGCCCGTCGAGCGTGTGGCAGAGCTGGGCGACGATCTCGGGGTCCAGCCGGGCCGCCGGGCGCACGGCCCTGGCACGGGCGGCGAACAGCTCGGTGGCGGGTGAGCCCGCCGGATCGATGGTCAGCGGCGGCAACGGATACACGGTCTCCGCGGTGATCGTCAGCGGCGATCGGCTCGTGGTGAGCACGGTCAGCCGTGGCGCGACGCCGATCAGGTCGGCGACCACCACGGCGACCGCGTCGACCAGATGCTCGCAGTTGTCCAGGATCAGCAGCATCGAGCGCGCCGACACCGCGTCGCGCAACCGCCTGCGCAGATCGACCGTCTGCCCGGCGCGCAGCGCCGCCGCGTCGAAGGTGACCTCGCTGAGCCCGAGCACCGCGGCGATCGCCGCCTCGATCTCGACCCTGGCGTCGCCTCCTTCGGCACGCACCGAGGCCAGCTCCACCAGCGCCACCGGGCGGGTGCGCGCCACCCGCGCACCGAGCTCGTTCGCGACCCTGGTCTTGCCCGCGCCGCCCGGGCCGAGCACGGTCACCACCCTGGAGTCGTCCAGCAGATCGGTGAGCGCGGCGAGATCGTCCGTCCGGCCGAGCAGCGCGTTGGGGGCGGCGCGCAGACCCATCGCGGCGGGCTGCGATTCCGGGGCCGCTTCGGCCGAGGGCGTGGAAGTGGCCGGGGACCCGGATCGGTAGCCCGCGCTCGCCACCGGCGTCGTGGCACGCGGCGACGCGGTGGGCCCGATCGGCTCTCCGCGCAGGATCGCCGTATGCGCCGCGGAAAGCGCCGGTCCGGGATCGGCGCCGAGCTGGTCGGCCAATCGCGAACGGAAGGCCGCGAACGATTCCAGCGCCTCGTTGCTCCGTCCCGAGGTCGCGAGCAGACGCATCAGGGTCAGCTGCGCGGGCTCGTCCAACGGGTCCGCGGCGGCGCGCAGCCGAGCCAGGTCCAAGGCGCCGTCGATGTCACCGCCGCCCTCGCGTGCGGCGAGTTCGAGCTCATCGAGTTCGGCGCTTCGCCGCCCGGCCGCGTGGCGTAACTCGTCGGCGAGGTCACCCGGTGGCAGGTCGGCGCCGGGATCCCCGCGCCACAGCACCCGCGCGCTCGCGATCTGCGCCAAACATCCGGAAAGGTCACCCGCGGCGTGCAGCTCGCGCGCCCGCGTGACGCGCTCGCCTACCGAGGACAAATCGACCTGTTCGGCGGCGAGCGTCAACCGGTAGCCCGCCGGGCCGATTTCCAGCGCGCCCTCCGGCAGTGCCGACCGCAGCCGGGAGACCTGGGTGTGCAGCGCGTTCATCGGCGACCGTGGCGGCTGTTCGCCCCAGACATCCTCGATCAGGGCGTGCGCGCGGCGGCTGCGGCCGGGCCGCAGCGCGAGGGCGGTGAGCAGCAGCCGGGATCGCGCGCCGGGCAGCGGCGTCAGCAGGCCGTCACGGCGCAGCGCGACCTCGCCCAGCAGGGCCACCACGACCGATTCGCCTGCGGGCGTCGTCACTGCTCGACTGTGGCCGTGCGGGCCGCTGCGCTCCGGAAACATCCCGCGGTCATCGTAGGCGAGCGGACCCGACGCGGCCGACACGATTTTTTTGCCGGGACTGTGCGCGGTCGGTGGCATAGTCTGACCCCCATGGCTGAGTTCGAGGTGGTCCGATCGGCCGTGGTCACGGCCGAGCCCGCGCGTGTACACAGGCTGATCAACGATTTCCACAAGTGGGTCGAGTGGTCGCCATGGGAGGACCTCGACCCGCAGCTGCAGCGCAGTTATTCCGGCGCGGACTCCGGTGTCGGCGCGCGCTACGCCTGGAGCGGCAACCGCAAGGCCGGCGCGGGCAGCATGGAGATCATCGGCAGCGCCGACCGCGAGATCGGCGTTCGCCTGGATTTCCTGAAGCCGATGAAGGCGACCAACATGGTGACCTTCATCCTGGACCCGGTCGAGACCGGCACCGAAGTGACTTGGCGGATGACCGGCAGGCAGACCGGCCTGATGGGCGTCATCGGCAAGTTCATCCCGATGGACAGATTCGTCGGCCGGGACTTCGAAAAGGGGCTCGCGCGGTTGCAGCAGGCGGCGACGACCGAAACGGCCTGATCGCCGCGCGCGAGCTGAGGGCGGGCCGTGTCCGAATGCGCCCATTATGCTGCGGACATGGCTACTGCAGCGCAATGGATCGAGGGCGCGCGACCCCGTACCCTGCCGAACGCGATCGCCCCGGTGCTCGCCGGAACCGGTGCAGCCGCGTCCCTCGACGGTGCGGTGTGGTGGAAAGCGATTCTCGCGCTGCTCGTTTCGCTGGCGCTGATCATCGGCGTGAACTACGCCAACGACTACTCCGACGGCGTCCGCGGCACCGACGACGTCCGGGTCGGCCCGTTGCGCCTGGTCGGGCAGAAGCTGGCCTCGCCCGGCGCGGTGAAGACCGCCGCGATCGTCAGCCTGGTCATCGGCGCGGTCTTCGGTCTGGTGCTGGTGTTCACCAGCGCGTGGTGGCTGCTGCTCATCGGCGCGGCCTGCCTGGCGGGGGCCTGGTACTACACCGGCGGCAGCAACCCGTACGGCTACAGCGGATTCGGCGAAGTGGCGGTGTTCGTCTTCTTCGGCCTGGTCGCGGTGCTCGGCACCCAGTTCGTGCAGGCGGACCGGATCGACTGGGTGGGCGCGCTGCTGGCGGTCGCGGTGGGCGCGTTCTCCAGCGCCGTGCTCGTCGCGAACAACCTGCGCGACATCCCCACCGACACCGAATCCGGGAAGGTCACGCTCGCGGTGAAACTCGGCGACCCGCGCACCCGCACGCTGCACCTCGCGTTGCTCGCCGTGCCGTTCCTCGTGACGTTGGCGCTGGTCGCCCGCACACCGTGGGCACTGGCCGGCTTGATCGCGATCCCGCTCGCGGTGCGCGCCAACGCGCCGGTGCGCGGCGGCAAGGGCGGCCTGGAACTGATTCCCGCGCTGCGGGATTCCGGACTGGCCCTGCTGGCCTGGTCGGCGGTCACCGCGCTCGCGGTCGGGCTGGGCTAGCGCGCGTGCCGACCGACGCGGCCCGGTGACGAGTTCCGCACGAGCGGCGTGGCGAACTAATCCTCGTCCGGCACCAGGATGCCGAGCACCCAGTTCACGATCGAGACGATGATGCCGCCGATCACCGCGGCCCAGAAACCTTCGACGCGCAGGCCGTAATCGGTGAACGCTTCGGTGATCTCGGCGGTCAGCCACAGCATGAACGCGTTGATCACGAGCAGGAACAGGCCCAGCGTCACGATCACCAGTGGTAGTGACAGCAACTTCACGATCGGCTTGACCAGCGCGTTCACCACCGTGAACACCGCGGCCACCGCGAGGACGACCGCGATCTTGGCGCCGTTGCCGCCTTCGGGAGCGAGGATGTCGATCTTGTCGACCCAGAAGGCGGCCAGCCAGATGGCCACCGCGTTGATGATCAACCGAATCACGAGCTGCATGGCCCAATGCTAGGCCCAGGGTGCGGACATGCGCCGCTGGAAGACACGAACTCCGCCTGCGCATGTCCGCGGGCTCAGGCCGCACGGTCGAGCAGGGCATGCACCTTGGGGCGCAACTCCTTGATCACGGTGGGCCCGCCGAACAAGCGCACCGTCGTCTCGTTGGGGGCGCGCATGATCCCGAGCAACATGTGCCCGGATTCGATGCTCTTGTCCTTGCGGCCGAGCGCCTCCCGCAGGGAGAGCTCGAGCACTTTCTTCGCTTCTTTGGTGAACGGGATGTGCCCGTAGTACCCCCCGCGACCCCACGGGAACGATCCACGTCGCGGATCCGGCGCGGCGCGGTCGAGCGCGTCCTCACCGAAATGCGCTTCCAGTGACTCCCGGACGGCGTCCAGATCGATGCCGATGGACCGCAATGCCTCGGCATCCTCGGGTCCGAGGGGAACCCCATTCCCCTGCTCGGCCAGCGCGCGGCGCACGCCGTCGCGCGTGAGTCCCGCCTCCGCGAGCAACGCCGCCAATTCCGGCTCGGCTTGGCCGAGCAATCCGAGCAACACGTGTTCGACCTCGATATTCGACGCGCGGAGTTCGCGCGCGTCCTCCTGGGCGACGACGATCGCCGTGCGCGCCGACCTGCTGAACCGTTCGAACATCAGCGGCTCCTGCCTTTCCGGTTGTATTTCTGATGGACCGCCTGCTTGCTCACCTCGAGCGCTTCCGCGATCGCCTGCCAGGACCAGCCCTGGGCACGGGCGTTGGCCACCTGGATCGCTTCGAGACGTTCGAGCAGCCTGCGTAGCGCGAGCACCGCGCGCAGCCCGACCTTGGGATCGGGGCTGCCCGCGGCGGCCGCCAGGGTGGTTGCTTCTGTCATGTCGTCAATTTTTATTGACGCCCCCGCGCGATGTCAACAAAAATTGACATGCGATGGCATAGCAGAGCCCGATTCCACGCTCGGCGAACAAGAAGGCTTCGCGCTCAGGCGAGGCTTGAACCGATCAGGCGTCCCAGATTCCGGTCGCCACGAACTTCTCCAGGACGGCGGTGGGCTCGGCGAGATCCAGCCCATGGGACGCGACCCACGCATCGTCGAAATACGTTCCGGCATAACGGTCTCCGCCGTCACACAGCAGGGTGACGACGCTGCCGCCGCGCCCTTCGGCGAGCATCTCGGCGATCAGGGCGAACACGCCCCACAGGTTGGTCCCGGTCGATCCGCCGACCCGGCGGCCCAGCCGCGCGCTCGCGAACCTGGCCGCCGCGATGGACGCCGCGTCGGGCACCTCGAACATGCGGTCCACCACCTGGCCGACGAACGAGGGCTCGACCCTCGGGCGCCCGATCCCTTCGATCCGCGAAGGCATTCCGGTCTGGTAGCCCGCGTCCCGCGTCTCGTAGCCGCCGTAGAAAGCGGAGTTCTCCGGATCGACCACGGCCAGCTTCGTCGCATGCCTGCGATACCGGATGTAGCGGCCGATCGTGGCGCTGGTGCCGCCCGTGCCCGCGCCGACCACGATCCATTCCGGCACCGGATTGGCCTCCAACGCCATCTGCTGGAAGATCGACTCGGCGATGTTGTTGTTGCCACGCCAGTCGGTGGCGCGCTCGGCGTGGGTGAACTGGTCCATGTAGTGACCGCCGCATTCGGCCGCCAACCGCGCCGCCTCGGTGTACATGTCCGGCGGGCGCCGCACGAAATGGCAGCGACCGCCCTGCGCCTCGATCAGCGCGATCTTCTGCGGGGAGGTGCTCGCGGGCATCACCGCCACGAAGTCCAAGCCGAGCAGCTTCGCGAAGTATGCCTCGCTGACCGCGGTCGAACCGGAGGACGCCTCCACCACGGTCGTCCCCTCCGTCACCCAGCCGTTGCAGATGGCGTACAGGAACAGCGAGCGGGCCAGGCGGTGCTTGAGGCTGCCGGTGATGTGCGTGGACTCGTCCTTGAGGTAGAGCTGGACGTTCCACCCGGCGGGTAGCGGGTAGCGCAGCAAGTGGGTATCCGCGCTGCGCTGGGAGTCGGCGTCGATCAACCGCACCGCGTTGTCGACCCAGTCGCGCGGTGCGGTGTGATCGCAGGACTTCACGAAGACGTCCCCGACTCCGGCGGGGTGGGCGGCTCGTCGCCGCGCAACCGCGCCCGTAGCTCGGCCTTGTCGCGGCGCCTGCGCTCGTCGACCACGGCGATGTCCTCGTTGACCTTGGCCCGCAGCCGCTTGAACAGGGCCAGTGACAGCGGCATCGCGATGATTAGCGCGAACAGGGCCGCGACCACCAACGGAATGTCCACCGACACCAGTCGCGCGGCCAGCACGATCACCGCGGTCAGCACTACCACGAGACCCAACCTGGCGACGGTGTAGAGGGCCAGATTGCGGGCCAGCCGACGACCTGCGCCAGCCGTTTGCTGTCCGGAAGCACCTTTTGGTGGAGTTGCGTCACGCACATCCCTCAGCCTATGCGAAGCTGTTGCCCGCCCCCGGTGCACGCCCAATGCCGGGGGTGGGGCGCGCATCCGATTTGTCTATTACCTCCCCTTTACCAACTGTAGGTGGTTCGAGTACCTAGGGGTTTCAGTGCGACGATGGCGCCATCTGATGAGGGAACTGTCGAGAACGGAGAGGTTTGCTATGACTGCGATCACCGTCGGCGGCCAGGACACCCTGCTGACTCCGGGCCAGGTTGCTGCCCTGTTCCACGTCGACCCCAAGACCGTGACGCGCTGGGCCCACGCCGGGCGCCTCGGGTCGCTGCGCACACCGGGCGGACATCGCCGGTTTCGCGAATCGGAAGTACTCCAGCTGCTCAAGTCGCTGACCACCGAGGCGACCGCACGCTGATCGCAGGGCACGCGGGCCCGTCGTGCTCGGGTCCGCGCTCGCCCGCAGACCATTTTCTGCGTCTGCGGTGTGCGGGAGTCACGTCCGCGGCTACCCTCGTAATCAGGAGGTGAGCGACGTGACGTACCTGTTGGCACTCATCGCGGTGGTGGCAATAGCGGTGTTGTGCTGGAAGGCGTTCGGCCCCGAGCGGACTGGACCCACTGCCCCGCAGACCCGTTCACCACAGCGCAAGCGCATCATCGGACCCGACGACGACCCGGAGTTCCTCTGGCGACTATCTCGCCAGCACCGCGACGGCGAGTCCGGTTCCGCCGAGCGCTGATCGTTCGCAGTACCCGCGCGATAGCACGCGTCCAGCGATATCCGGCGTTCGCGCGTTCTCTTTGTTCCGCGTATCAACCGTGGCCGTTCCGCCGGGGGGAACTCCCTCTCCCTCGTCGGACACCACGGCGATCGACACCCCGGTCCGGGTGTGGCAGGCGCGCTGCGGTGCGCCTGCCACACCCGATCCGCGGGTACCGATCAGGGTTCGCCGTTGACGACCGCCATCAGCGCGTCCATGAACGGCTGCCCGCCCTGGATGGCTCCGCCCGCGATCGCGCCGACGACCAAGCCGATCGGGCCGGTGATGATGCTGAAGAAGCCCAGGCCGATCAGGGCCCCCAGCAGTCCGCCGAGCAGCGCGCCGCCGACCACGCCTACGACGTTCTGGTTCAGTTCGGCGATCAGCCGGTTCATCGAGCTGATCGGCTGCATCTCGCCGATCTCCTTGGCGTCCGCCTTCGGGGTGAGCGCGAGACGCCGTCCGCTGTCGGAGATTTCGTGCGCCACCGAGAGCTTGCTGCCGGAAACCTGGAAGGTCAGCGGCACTTCGGCGACCACGGCTCCGGTATCGGAGGTCAGCTTGATCTTGGTGCCGTCATCGACCACCGCGAAGGTGCCGTGCTCGACGGCGGTGCTGATGGCCCCGGTCTCGCGCGAGACCGTGGTGCGGTAGTCCACCCCCTGTTCGACACCTGCTGTCGTGATCTCTCGATCCGGTTCTACGGGTTGCGCGTTCGCGGCCCCCGCCGTGATGCCCACTGCGGCAACCGCACCGAGCGTAATGGCGGCAATAGTGCCGAACTTCATTCTGGAATTCCTTCTCACCGAGACACCGGCTCCGGAGGCCGGATGGCGTGTGACTGTACAGCGCCCGTGACTTGTTTCCAGATCTGGCGGTCGGCACACACGATCGAGCAGTTCGTTATCCAATTGTGATCACAATAGCTCCGATGCGCGCACGCAGGTGAATTCCCAGGGCGGATCGCTATGCCTGGGAAGCAAAACTCGACGCGGACGTGCCGCGTAGTGTAAGCATGGCGTGGTCTTCAATCCGCAAGATTCACAACTTCGAGTCGCTAGGTGGGTCGAAGGGTTCACAGCTCTGGAGGACGTACGTGTCGCGCCAACGTGTCCGCGCCGGTATCACCCTGGCCGCCTTCATGGTCGGGACCGGACTGGCGGCCACCCTCGTGGTCGTCGCCGCGCTATCGATGTCCGGCCCCGCCGAGGAGCCGGCCGCAGCCGCCCAGACCGCCACCGCACCAACCACATCGACGCCTCCGCCGACGACCGAGGAACTGCCGACCACCACCGAGCCGCTGCCGACCACCTCGGCGATGCGTGGCGCGTCGAACAAGAGCGCCACCAGCCTGCAGGTGAGCATCGGCGACTGCGTGCAGCTCGGCGGCGCGGGCGGGATCGACAAAACCGCTTGTGGCAGCCCTAACTCCGTCTACAAGGTCATCGAGAAGGCGCCCGCGAACGCCGCGTGCCCCACCGACGCCGACCACACCTACAACGAGACCCTGCACGGGGCGACACAGGCCGCGCTGTGCCTGGACATCGACTGGGTAGTCGGCGGCTGCATGGAACTGACCCCCGGCAATCCCAAGCGACTGGATTGCGCGGCCCCCGCCCCCGGCGCGGTCCGGGTGATCGACATCAAGCAGAACACCGTCGACGTCAACGCCTGCGGCTCGGCCGACAGCGGAATCGTCTACCAGCAACGGCATTTCGTCGTCTGCGTCGCGCGACTCTAGACCCACCCGACTGCCGCAGCACGGGCGTCCCGTAGGCGCTTGCGCGGTTAGTTAACAGACATGCGAAGTCTCGTGTCTCGTAGGACGATGGACTCGTAGCGTTATCGGTTCCGCTGTGGGATATTTCAGCGCGTTGCCGACCGGAGCTTTGCGCGCATCGTGAACCGGAGGCGGTCCCGCGCAATTCTGGCACAAACTCTGAAAATGTTTTCCTCCAGATTGTTCCCGCGCAAAGACGTCAATAAAAACCACAGCATTCCGGGAAATACCATTCCGGGTACGCACCGGTACGGGTTGCGGCGTTCAGTGATCCCGAGCGCCTTCCCACAGTTCGCCACCGCCGTACCGGCAATGCCCTCGCAACCTGCGTGGGCGGCGAGAACCTCGGCGGTGTAGACCGACGGCACCGTGGTGATCAGCGCAATCAGCTTGTTATCCGCCGCTTCCCGTACCAGATCGACGTCGGCAGAAGACATCCGCCAAGGTCTGAGCTTCAACTCGCCTGCTACTGCGTCCAATTCCGGCACTCGACGTTTCCCGGCCGACTCCGAGTTCCTCCGCACCAGAGGATGATTGCCGAGCGCGATCGCGACCACGAACGCAGATCGTTCGGCAGCACATATGCATCGAGCCTGATGAAGCTGCGTTTGCAACTATCGCGGATCGTCGATGACCCCATCCGCCGGATGACGGAAAGGAAGCCCACCTCGGGGGAATCGGCATACCGCAGGGGGTGGGTGGCCGTGCACCCTTGGTGTCCTTTCCGCGCATTCCCGTGTCCATGAGGCTGGACAGCGTCATCACGACAGCGGGACCGCCCCGCCACACGAACACCGAGGAGCACACCACATGATGCGAAACCACCGCTCGACCCGCCGCACCCATCGGCTCGCCCGCGCTCTGGCGATCGCCGCCGCACCCGCCCTGCTCGGTATGGGTCTGGTGACGGCCGGTGTCGCCCAAGCCGGTCAGGACCACAACCTGGCGAGCTGTTCCTGGCCCGATCTGGCGTGCGGCCCGCAGGCGAATCTGACCCCCGGCGGACAGACCAACCTGAACCCCGGAAGGCAACCCGACCACAACCCCGGCCCTCACCGGCCTCACTCCCGGATCATCGGCGCAGCAGCCCTGTGACCGATCGCGGTGTCGGCATGCGTGCGCACACTGGCGTGCCGCGTCAATGTGCGAGCCGATCTCCTCAGTATTCGAGTTCGGCCCACGGAATGCTGATCGGGAACGGAAAGTCGAACTCGACGCCGTCCGGGTCCCGGTGGGTCCACTCGGCCGCGAGGATGTAGTTGGCGGCGCGAAGCGGGTGAACCCCGTCCGGAAGCTGCGCATGGCCGATGTCGAGACCGTAAGCGCGGACGGTGGCGATCGCGCTGACCTCACGGGCCAGCGTCACCTCCCAGTACCACGGGATGCCCGAGCCGGCGTACCGCCCCTTTTCGGCTTCGATGTCGGTCTGCGGGTTGCCGGGCGACAGGACCTCCCCGACCAGGACGACGTCACTGCCGCGCACATCCTGGTAGGCCGATCCGAGACAGCGGTGGACCAGGAAGTCCGGTGTCAGGAAGTTGGACTTGCCGGTGTGACTTAGAAATACGTTCGTCTCGGTGGTGACGCGCCAACACTGTTCGGGATTGTCGGACATGTCCTTCCGAGCACAGCGCTCTAGTGTGGCCCAGAGCCGGTTGGAGAAAGTCTGATGCTCGGCAGGACCGCGACGCAACCAGACCACACGACCGTCCCACAACTCGATCCGCTCCGCGATCTCCTCGGGGAGTCGCTCCAACTCCTCCCATGTCATGTACTCAGGGAGGTCCGAGTGTTCTACATCCGGAACGGACATGCCGCAATGGTAACGGGGCGGCACTGCCCCGACGGATGGCTGTTTCCCCGGCAGGCGCCACGGAGCCGGCCGCTGCCTTCCCACTTGCCCAGCGACCCGGACGAGCCCGCCGCCGAGCGCCGGAAGGCGCGGGTAAAGCCTCAGTTCAGACCGGCGTAGGAGTGCAACCCGCTGATCACCATGTTGATGATGAACAGATTGAACAACATCGCGACGAAGGCGGCGATGTTGATCCAGGCGGCCTTGGTGTCGCGCCAGCCGGAGGTGGCTCGGGCGTGCAGGTAGGCGGCGTAGAGGACCCAGGCGATGAAGGAGCAGGTTTCCTTCGGGTCCCAGCCCCAGAAGCGGCCCCAGGCGGCCTCGGCCCAGATGGCTCCCAGGATGACGCCGGCGCCGAACAGCGGGAAACCGATGATGGTGGCCTTGTAGGCCAGGCGGTCCAGGGTGCGGGCGTCGGGTAGGCGGCGGGCGATGACGCCGAGGACGTTGTCGGACTCCTGGCCGTCCGGCTGGCGCAGACGGTAGAGGAACAGCATGCTCGCCACGCCCGCGAACAGGAACACGCCGCTGCCCACGCTCACGATGGTGACGTGCACCGGCAGCCAGAACGACTTCAACGCGGGCACCACGGGCGCGGCGTCGGCGTAGAGCACCGTGCCCGCGAGGAACAGCAGGATCAATACCGGGACGAGCAGGAACGCCCACATCGCGCGGTAGCGCTGTTCGCGCAGCAGCACCACCCCGACCAGCACGGCGGCGGCCGTCGCCATGGTGACGAACTCGTACATGTTGCCCAGCGGGAACCGGTTGGTCGCGAAGCCGCGCAACACGATCGCGCCGACGTGCAACGCGATGGCGACCATCAGCACCGAGAACGCCATGTTGCCGAGCCGCTCCGACAGCGGCCGCCGCGCGGGCTCGACGACCCGGCCGGGACCCTGCGGTGTCGGTCCGCCACCCACGCTCACCAGTTCACGCTCGCTGACCTGGCGGCTGCGCGCCGTCGCGTACTGCCAGATCAGCAGCACCAGCACCAGCGCGTACACCACGATCGCCGTCTTGAACGCGAGATCGCTGTACCTGGCGATGGTTTCGTCGATCGGCATGGTCACTCTCCCGTGGTCTCGGCGTGCTCGTCGAGCAGGCGGGCGCGCAACCGGTCGAACTCGCCGCCCCAGCCCGCCTGGTCGGTCCTGGCCAGCCCGCCCATCTCTACTACAGTGCGTCGTTTATCAACGGTACCGGCCGTGTCCTCGGCCGGGTAGACCCGCACCCAGATCCGCCTGCGCTTGATCAGCAGCGAGACCAGCAGGCCCGCCATCATGAACAGCGCGCTCACCAGCACCCACTTCTGCGCGGGGTCGTGCGAGACCTGGAGATTGACGAACTCCTGCGCGCCGTCGAAGGTGACCTTGGTGCCGTTCGGCAGCGTGGTCGACTCGCCGGGGCGCAGATTGACCCTGGCCTCCTTGGCCAGCCGGCCCTGTTTGACCTGCTCGGGGTCCAGCGCGAACAGCGACTGCGGCTTCCCGGTATCCAGGCCGGTGTCGCCGCGATAGATGTCGACCGCGACGGCGGGATCGTTCATCGCGGGGAACGCCGAGGTCAGCAACGACCCGTGGAACATCGCCGTGGGCGCGAACAACCCCTCGATCGCGATCTGGTTCTTGCGGCGCTCCTCGTCGGTGGCGTACATGCCACCGGGCGGGTCGATCCGCAGCACACCGCTGGACAGGAATGTGGAGGCGTCGTCGGGACGCCACTGGATGGACTCGGTGCGGGTCCGGCCGTTGGGGAAAGTGACCGTGAAGGTCGGCGCGTAGCCGTGACCTTGCAGGTAGAGCCGGTCGCCTGCGACGCGCAAAGGGTGGTTGACCTGCACCCGGGTATCGCGCCAGGCGTTCGTCCGCAGGTCGTCGCCCGCCTGGTAGGCGAGGTTCGCGGTGAACATCTCCGCTTGCCCATTGGTCAGGTAGTCGGCTCGGAAATCCTTCACCCGGACGCAGATCGGGGTCATCCCGGTGCCGTCGTTGACGTTGCCCGCCTTGAACGAGTCGAACACCGCGGGCGAGGTGGTGCAGAAGCCGGGGCCGTTGTTCGCCAGCACGATGACGCTGCCCTCGTAGCCGAACAGCTTGCCCGCCGCGATGGCGATCAGCAGCCCGACCAGCGCCAGATGGAACACCAGATTGCCGAGTTCGCGGGTGTAGCCCTTCTCCGCCGAGAGCGCCAGTTCACCCTCGCGGGGGCCGGGGCGGACCTCGGTGCGCCAGCCGCGCAGCTGGGCGCGGGCGTGGTCGACGAGTTCCCGGGGCGACCGCTCGGCCAGACCCGAGTAGTGGTGCGGCAGCCTGGTCAGATTGCGCGGCGCCCGCACCGGCGGTGTGCGCAGCGCCCGGTAGTGGTCGAGCGTGCGCGGCAGGATGCAACCGACCAGGGAGATGAACAGCAGCACGTAGACGGCGGTGAACCAGAAACTGGAGAACACGTCGAACAGCTCGAAGCGGTCCATCCACGGGCCGAGCGTCGGCCGGTCGGCGATGTACTGGTCGACCTTCTGCTCGTTGAGATTGCGCTGCGGCAGCAACGCGCCGGGAATCGCGGCCAAGGCGAGCAGGAACAGCAGCACAAGGGCGGTGCGCATGCTGGTGAGCCCGCGCCAGGTGTTGCGCAGCAATGCCCAGGCCCGTCCGGGCAGGGATTGGCGCGGCGGCCGCTCGGCGCTTTCGATCGTCGGGTGGTCGGTCACGGTCATATCGGCAAGGTCACCTCGGAGACGAACGCGTCGCGCACCCAGGCGACGAACTGGTCCCACGCCCCGGTGACCAGCGCGGCGCCGACCGCGACGAGCAACAGGCCCCCGATGATCTGGATGGTGCGGGAATTGCGGCGCAGCCACCCCACCCCGCGCAACGCGCTCGCCGAACCGAAGGCCAGCACGACGAACGGCAGACCGAGTCCCAGACAGTAGGCGACGATCAGCGCGACCCCGCGCACCGCCGTCGTCCCGTCGGTGCCCGCGGCCACGGCCATGACGCCGGAGAGCGTGGGGCCCAGGCACGGTGTCCAGCCCAGCGCGAACACTCCGCCCAGCAGCGGCGCGCCCATGATGCTGGTGAGCCTGCGCGGCTCCATCCGGGTGTCGCGCTGCAACGCGGGCACCAGGCCGATGAAGACCAAGCCCATCAGGATCGTCACCACGCCGCCGATGCGTTGCAGCAGTTCACGGTTCACGTTGAGGGTCTGGATGACGCCGAAGACGGTCGCCGTGGCGAGCACGAAGACCACGGTGAAACCGGCCACGAACAAGCCGGCCGCACCCGCGACCCGCATCCGCCCCGAGCGAAGCGACTCGGCGGCGGTCACCGCTCCTCCGGTACGGCCCCCGGTGGCCTGCGCGACGGTGGCGGGCGGCGCCTCGGCGCCGACCAGTCCGGCCAGGTAGGAGAGGTAGCCGGGCACGAGCGGCACCACACACGGCGAGGCGAAGGACACCAGACCCGCGAGCAGGCACGCGCCGAGCGCCAGTAGCAGCGGCCCGGAGGCCGCCGTCTGCTGGAACGAATCACCGACTCCGGCGAGCACCATCACAGGTTCTCCCCGTTATGCGGCGCGGTGCGCGCGAGCGTCACACCGATTCCTCCGGCGTGTCCTCTGGCGGTCGTCCGGCGCCGCGGCGCAACGACACCTTGTGCTCGGTGGCGGTGGGTTCCTCGGCCGCCTCGAATACGGCGAAGTCCAAGAGGGAGTCGGCGGCGACGCTGCGCGGCACGGTGGCGATACCCGCCCACCGGTCGTCGACGGCCCATCCTCCGCCGATGCGTCGGGCGCCCTGCCGTGGCCGGCAGGCACGCAGGTGGCGGGTACGGCGGTCGCGATTCACTGTGATTCCTCCGCGGCGATACTTTCGATTACCGGCTGTAGATCCTCGGCCAGCAGGGACCGCAGGAAGACCGCGGCGACCCGGTGTTGCCGGTCGAGGACGAGCGTGGTTGGGATGACACTGGTAGGGAAATTCCCGCCGAGCGCCAAGAGCGTGCGCATCGACGGGTCGTAGACGGACGGGTAGCCGACCTTGTTGTCGACCACGAAATCCTGGGCCTTGTCCTGTTGCGGATCGCGGACGTTGATCCCGAGGAATGCGACGCCTTTGTCCTTGGTCGCCTCGTAGACCTGCTCCAGGGCGGGCGCCTCGGCGCGGCACGGACCGCACCACTGGCCCCACAGGTTGAGCACCACGACCTTGCCCGCGTAGTCCTCGACCGAGGTGGTCTTGCCCGCCGTCATCAGGTCCGGACCGGCCAGTTCGCCGATGGTGCCGCGCGCGGCGGGCGGGTCGTAGCGGATGTCGGTCTTGCCGCCGGGCGAGACGAATTCGAAGGTGCCGCCCGAGGCCACCGCGTCCGAACCGGTCGAACAACCCGCGAGCGCGGCGATCAGCGCCACGCACGCGAGCAGAACCGGCAGCGCCCGCCCGGTGCGCACCGAGGGCGGGAGGGGGAACGCGGTGGAGCGGGTCATGCGCCGTGCACCGACGGGTCCGAGCCGCCCGCGGGCTCGGAGTAGACGATGTCGACGAGCGTGTCGCCGTGGTAGACCAGCGAGGTCAGCGACGCGAGCGAGCACTGCCGCTGGCGCGGGTCGTGCCAGAGCCGCTGCCCCTGTAGGAACCGCCGCAGCGTCCACACCGGTAGCTGGTGCGAGACCAGCACCGCCTCCCGCCCGGCCGCTTCGACCCGGGCTTTGTTCACCGCGGCCAGCATGCGGTGCGCGATCTGCAGGTAGGGCTCGCCCCAGGACGGGGTGAAGGGATCGCGCAGCTTCCACCAGTGCCGCGGCTTGCGCAGCGCTCCGTCCCCGACCGACACGCGCAGGCCCTCGAAGGTGTTGCCCGCCTCGAGGAGGTTCTCGTCGGTGCGGACGATGACGTCGTGCTGCGCGGCGATCGGCTCGGCGGTCTCCTGGGCGCGCTGCAACGGCGAGGCGATGACCAGCGCGATGTCGTGATCGGCCAGGGTCCGCGCGACGGCGGCGGCCTGCGCGCGCCCCGTCACCGACAGGCTGAAGCCGGGCAGGCGGCCGTAGAGGATGCCGTTCGGGTTGTGCACCTCGCCGTGCCGCAGCACGTGCACGATCGTCTCGATGGCGGCGCCGCCGTCGTGCACCCGCTCGGCGGCGCTGATCCGGCCCTCGGCGCGCTCGACCGGCTCGGGGGCCTCGTCCTCCGCCGGGCCCTCGGGGACCTCTTCTCCCCCGGCCTGCGACGTCGTCCCCGCGGCCGCTGCGAAGTGAGCGCCCGCGTCGACCAGGCTGGATGCCACGGGCTCTGTGGTCGCGGACCGGGTCGCGGCGGCGAACTGCTCACCCGCGTCGATCACGGTCGCCTCCGCGACCGGGTCGATGACCGATGCGACGGCGACCGCGCCGTTGGTCGCGGTCACGTCCGGCTCGGCGGACGGCTTGGCCGGCTCGCGCCGGTCGGCATCGGGCTGATCGAGGTCGGAGGTCACGCGCGGGATCCTTCGGGGGTGGCGGCCGCCGCCGCGTGCGCGGCGGCGGGCAGGGCGGCAGCGATACGGTCGAACGCGTCCTCGTCGAGCGCCGCGGAGACGAACCACGCTTCGAACGCGCTCGGCGGCGCGTACACGCCACCGTCGAGCAGGGCGTGGAAGAACGCGGGGTAGCGCCAGGTCTCGCTCGCCTTGGCGGCGGCGTAATCGGTGACCGGGCGTTCGGCGAAGAACACGCTCACCATATTGCCTGCGAATTGCACCTGGTGCCCGACCCCCGCGGCACTCAGTGCCGAGCCGAACAGCTCGCCGAGCCGCTGTGCGTTGCGGTCGAGTGCGGCGTAGACCGCGTCGTCGGCCGCCCGCAGCGTGGCGAGGCCGGCGGCCACCGCGACCGGGTTGCCGGACAGCGTGCCGGCCTGGTAGACCGGCCCGAGCGGCGCGAGGTGGTTCATGATCTCGGCGCGTCCGCCGAACGCGGCCGCGGGCAGTCCGCCGCTCATCACCTTGCCGAAGGTGTAGAGATCGCCCGCGACGCCTTCCCGGCCGAACCAGCCCGCACTGCTGACCCGGAAGCCGGTCATCACCTCGTCCATGACGAGCAGCGCACCGTGCTCGGTGGTGAGCGCGCGCAGGCCCGCGTTGAAGCCGGGCAGCGGCGCGACGGCGCCCATGTTGCCCGCCGCCGCCTCGGTGATCACGCAGGCGATCTCGCCGGGGTTCGCGGCGAAGGCGGCGGCGACGGCCTCGAGGTCGTTGTAGGGCAGCACGATGGTGTCGGCCGCCTGCGCACCCGTCACCCCCGGGGAGGTGGGCAGACCGAGCGTGGCGACGCCCGAGCCCGCGTCGGCGAGCAGCGCGTCGACGTGACCGTGATAACAACCGGCGAACTTGATGATCTTGGTACGGCCGGTGTAGCCGCGGGCCAACCGGACCGCGCTCATGGTTGCCTCGGTGCCGGAGTTCACCAGCCGGACCCGCTCCACCGGCGTGACCCGGCGCACGATCGCCTCGGCGAGTTCGATCTCGGCTTCGGTCGGCGCACCGAAGGACAGGCCGCCGCTCGCCGCACGGCGCACCGCCTCGACGACCGCGGGGTGCGCGTGGCCGAGGATCATCGGCCCCCAGGAACAGACCAGGTCGACGTACTCGTTGCCGTCGGCGTCGACGAGTGTGCAGCCGGCGGCCGAGGCGATGAATCGCGGTGTGCCGCCGACGGATCGAAATGCCCGCACCGGAGAGTTGACGCCCCCCGGAATCACCGAACTCGCCCGGTCGAAGAGCTGAGCGGAAACCGGCACGGTCGCACTGGTCACGCGCGGAGAAGAACTCACGCGTTCCAGTCTCGCAGCACCGGAAAATCGGTTCGACGACAGGGTGTAGTGCAGTGATGCAGGCCGCAGCCGCCTGGCAACACGCCGAGGTGAGGTTCGCGCGAAATTCGATCGCTGGACGGTTGCCGGTGCGTAGTCTCAGCTCACATTCGTCCATCGTTCGGGAGGGTCTGCATGCGGATTGCCATCGTCAGCGTGGGTGTGCTCGCCGTCGTCGCGGGAGCCGCCGTGACTCTCGGGGCCGGGTCCGCCGCCGCGCAGCCGTTCGATCAACTCGACCAGGCGCGGCTGGCCGTCCCGCTGGACCACACGGCGACCACCATGCTGGCGGGCGGACCGATCCCGGCGCTGGTCACCATGGTCGTCCCGCCGAACCGGATCGGCGCCGGGCTGAAGGACGACTCGGCGATCTACCGCGATGATCGCGGCGCGGTGCACGCCACCCTGCGCCAAGTGGTCCTGGAGGCCGCAGGCCATCCGGACGGGACGGTCACCGTCTATCTCAACGCTCCCGGCGCCCGCAACGGCCGGGTGCTGGACATCTACCAGCACTGGAACTGAGCGGGCGCCGCGACGCCGCCGTCAGGCGTACATGCACGGGACCTGCGCCGACATGGTGTGCAGGAAGCACATGAACCCGTTATAAGGGCCCGCCGAACCCGAATCCGGCACGAGAATCGGCGCGTCGACCGGGTTCGCGTCCTCCAGGGGCAACCCCGGGTTCGCGCCCGCGGGCGCGGCCCCGATTCCGAGGGCGGCAGCCACGGCAAACGCGGCACAGATCTTCACGGCGAACCGGTTCATCAAACACTTTCCTTCATTGACGCGCGTTCCAACTACGGCCGAAATATTAACGGCCCCAGAGCCATTCCAGCCAAAGCGCACAGTCGGCAGGCGTCGGGCAGCGGACGGAGCGCGGTTGCACGGTAACTCGCTCGCGCGCCGTCCGCAGCGGTTCGCAGGCAATCCGTGGCTACGTGAGACCCAGGCAGAACTTGGCGAACCCGGTGGTCACCAGGCACGCCAACGGCGTGGGTAGCAAATGCAGCAACGGTGCGGGCGGAGTAGCGGCGAAGACCGGTGTCGCCGGAACAGGCGTTCCGGGAACGGCTTCGGCGGACGCGGTGGCGGGTACGGCCGCGGCCGCGCCGATCACACCGGCCGCCACCGCACCGAAAAGTGTTCGCTGGACAGTTGGTTTCATGTCCGTGGCGTTCCCGCGTTCCGCGAGGTCAAACGGCCGCAGACGAACTCGCGCCGATCAGCCGCCGGTCGCGGCGCCACGGCGACCGCGCCACAGCCGGGCCCCGGCGTCGATGGCGAGCACACCGGCCACCGCGACGAGCAACGTGGCCAGCAGCCACCAAGGGCCCGCGTAGCGGGTGGCGGTGAAACCCGGGGCGTCGCCGGCCGGCGCGAAGTCGGTGGTGCGCACGCCTGCGCGCGCGCTCAGCGCCGCCGCGATCAGGGCGAGCACGAACAGATCCAGTTCCACGAGCACCGCGACGATCCAGCGCCTCATCGGTCCACTCCGTCCGAACTGCGCTGGACGGCTTCGGTCAACGCCGTTCGCAGCGCCTTGTGATCTCTGGCCCATGCCTGCACGAGGCCGCCATCGGCCAGCCGCAGACCGATGCCGGTGCGGCGGCGGGGCACCCCGCTCAGCTCACCGAGCGCCCTGGCCGACTCCCAGTCCTCGTCGTCCCAGGAATCCTCGTCGCGCTCGGGAAGCACCTCCGCGATCGAGTCCAGCGGTAGCGACTCGGTGCCCGAACGCAGCGTCTCCTCGGTGAGCTCGACACTGACGTGCCGCTTGCCCGCGACAACCTGCAGGGCGACGAAACCCGCGATCAGCGCGGCGCAGAACACCAGGGCGAACCAGTGCACGGCACCGCCCGTGGCGAATTCGAGGACGAGAACGGCCAGGCACAGGATCGGGCCGTAGGCCACCGCGCGCCAGCGGGCGCCCGGTTCGGCGAACAAGACGGCGGCAGCGGTCACGCCGGGCCTCCCGCGGCAGCGCGCGCCGACACGGCGAGAAGTGAGATCAGCGACTCAGGCCGGGCAGCAACAGCACGGCGACGGTCAACACGGCGAACAGGATCAACAGACTCAAGACGGCCAGATCCCGCCGAATGCTGTGCGGCTGCTGGATCACCACTCGCATCGATGCCTCCGATCCTCCGGAGCCATCTGCCGAGTTCCCGCACGTAATACACGACAACGCATGACAAACGACTACCGGTTCCCACGTCCACTGTGACAACCCTCACCATACATGCCGGACTGTCTCGGACAAATTGGAAACGTGTTGCATCAGCGCCCGCCCGGCTGGAAGTACGCGGTGGAATCGGGCCGGTGGGACAGATAGATGGCGCCCACCGCCAGCACCGCCTGCACGATGGACGCGCCGCCCGCGACGAGCGAAGCCGTCCCGGCCACCGCCTCGATCGCCAGCAGGGCGCCGACGCCGATCACCACCACCCAGGCGCCGAGCACCGTCAGCACGGTGCGCGCCCATGGCTTGCCGCGCCCGAACTGGTGCACGATCACCGACACCAGCGCCGCGACGCCCAGCCCGATCAGCACCACGACGACGTAGACCAGCGACACCATCAATTCCGCGCTGGCCATCGTGACCTGCGGATCCTGCACCCTGGCCTGCTCGAAGACCTCTTCGGCGAACGTGCGCCGCTGATCCAGCGCGGCGATGATCGAGGCGATCAACTGCACGACGCCGAATCCGATAACACCCCACCACAGCTGCCGCGCGGTACCGACGTCCTCCGGCATCGGGGGCCGGGCCGGGCCAGCGGCGAACGGTCCCGCCATGTTCGTCACGACAGCCAGTTCGCGGCCTCGGTCGCCCAGTACGTGAGCACGATATCCGCGCCCGCGCGGCGGATACTCATCAGTGACTCGAGGACAGCGCCGCGGCGGTCGATCCAGCCGCGCTCGGCGGCGGCGGTGATCATCGCGTACTCACCGGATATCTGATAGGCGGCGACCGGGACCGTCGTGCGATCGGCGACCTCGCGCAGGATGTCCAGATACGACATGGCCGGCTTCACCATGACGATGTCCGCACCCTCGGCCAGGTCCAATTCCAGTTCGCGGATCGCCTCGCGGCGATTGGCCGGGTCCTGCTGGTAGGTGCGCCGGTCGCCTTCCAGCGAGGAGCCGACGGCCTCCCGGAACGGGCCGTAGAACGCCGAGGCGTATTTCGCGGAGTAGGCCAGGATGCCGGTGTCGATGCGTCCGGCCGCGTCCAGGCCGCGCCGGATCGCGCCGACTTGGCCGTCCATCATGCCGCTGGTGCCGAGCAGGTCGGCGCCCGCCTCGGCCTGGGCCAGCGCCATCTCGACGTAGCGGTCCAGCGTCGCGTCGTTGTCGACCGTGCCGTCGGCGGCGAGCACGCCGCAGTGGCCGTGGTCGGTGAACTCGTCCAGGCAGGTGTCCGCCATGATCACGGTCGAGTCGCCCACCTCGTCGGCGAGCGCGCGCAGGCCGCGGTTGAGAATGCCGCGCGGGTCACCGGCGGCGCTGCCGACGGCGTCCTTGTCCTCCGGGCGCGGCACGCCGAAGAGCATGATGCCGCCCACACCGGCCGTGACGGCCTCGACGGCCGTCTTGCGCAGCGAGTCGAGCGAGTGCTGCACCACGCCCGGCATCGAACCGATCGGGCGCGGTTCCGCCAAGCCGTCGGCCACGAACATCGGTAGTACCAATTGTCGTGGTTCGAGTGTCGTTTCGGCCACGAGACGACGCAAAGCCGGGGTGCGGCGCAACCGCCGTGGGCGGTCCATTCCGGTCATGAATCGCACGATACGCCCGGCGTGATCGGCTGTCGCGAGCGCCCGTCGCCCGCTTACGGCCCCCGGCCCGTTACGCGGCGATCGGCCTTGTCATCCGACTGATAACGGTGTGTGAAATCACACCTCGCACCGCGCGCGGAGGCGCATACTCCGACTAGGGGCGAGACCCGCTGGGGGACAGCATGACCGATCCGCACATCGACATCTCGCTGGCCAGAGCCGCCGACTTCGAGTCGTGGGTGGCGGTACTGCTGTCGGACTGGTGGCCGGTACTGACCGACGGTCTGCCCCCGCCCGCGTCCGCACTGCGAACCTGGCGCGCCACCGATGCCACGGGGCAGAACTTCAGCGTGGAGTTCCTCGCCCGGCAATCGGCCGCGTCCGGGGTGATGCCTTGCGCGCACGTGGCCTGTCCCAGCCTCGGCATCCGTCCCGACGAGCACGAGTGGGTGCGCAGCCGCGGTACGCACCTGGTCGGCGGCACCGAGGACGCCACGGTGCAGCTGCGGTTCTCCGACACCGCCCGCAGCGTCTTCCTGCGCTTGCGGAGCAGGCCCTGCCGGGTGCTGGAAGAGGCGGGCCGACTGCTGCGCCCCGGGGCGGAGATCAGCCTGCGGTTCCCCTGCACCACTTCGGGGCCGCTGGACGTGCGGGTGGCCCGCAACAGCGCACGGCACTTGCTCGCCGAGCACAGCGCACGCCATGCCACCCCGGCCGACCCCTTGCAGCTCGGTCCGCCACAGCGGGTCGCCGATATCGGCTGGGCCTTCATCTTCCCGTGGTCGACCACATCCTGGTACCTCGACGGCTCCGTTCCCACGCTTCCGCCGGGCAGCCGAGGGCCGATCGTGGTCGTCAAGGACACCGGACACACCTGGCTGCTGGACAGCCTCCGCAACTACGACGCGCAGCTGGCCGCGTACGCGCGGGCGAACGGGTACCGCGCCCCGCTCCAACAGGCGCGATGATGGACAGCGTGGAATTCGCGGAGTCCCGCGAGGCGGGGTGCTGAGATGACCGAGCGACCGAACGAGGTCGAACTGCTCGCCATGCAACGACGCGCCGAAGCGCTGTGGGACGCGGGCGACGCGGCGGGCGCCGAACACTGGCTGCGCCGGGCCGCCGCGGGTGGCAGCGCGCCCGCCATGGGAATGCTCGGCGCCCTGCTGGGGGCCGACGGCCGGATCGGCGAGGGGATCAGCTGGCTGGAGACCGCCGCCGCGCGCGGGAACGAGGCGGCGGGGATGCAGCTGGGCCTGCTGCACACCGAGCGCGGGAATCTGGACGAGGCCGAGCGCTGGCTGCGGCCCGCGGCCGAGCGCGGATTGCCCGAAGCTCTCTGCAACATGGGCGTACTCGCGAATCGGCGCGGCCGCGACGAAGAGGCCGAGCAGTGGTACGAACGAGCGGTTCGTGCCGGAAACCCGACGGCCATGCGCAGCCTGGGCCTGCACCTGGCGCGTCGCGGCGAATTCGACCGTGCGATCGACCTGCTCACCGAGGCCGCGCGCCGCGGAAGAACCGATGCGATGGCGGTGCTGGGCGCGCTGCACCTGGACCGTGGCGACCGAACCGAGGGTGAGCGGTGGCTGCGCAAGGGCGCCGAGGCGGATGACCCCGACTCGATGTTCCATCTCGCACTATTGCTGCGCGCGGCCAACACGCCTTACCTGGCAGGCGATTTCACCGACCCCGAGGTGCTGCGAACCGCCGCCGCCATCGCGACCGGGCGCACACCGGCGCAGCGGGAAGCTCGGCGGTGGCTGGAACGCGCGGCCGCGCTGGGCCATCCGCAGTCGCTGCGGCTGTTGCACGATCTGTGAGCCGTCGGCCGAGCGAAAGCCCTTGTGGCCTGCGAACTTTGTCGGTGCCCCCGGGTAGAATCGAAGGTACGTTCGAGGGGGCTTCCGCCCCCGATCGCCACGGGAGGGATGCCAATGCGCACACCACAAACCGTTCTCATCGATCGCCCCTATGCTCCGCTGGAGAAGCGCAGGCTGCCCGCGGGCCGTCCGCGGGCGTGGTATGTCCTGCACAACCGGCGGCTGAAGGCGATGCGCCTGGCGATCGCGCTGCTCGACTCCGGCGTCTACGCCCCGAGTTATGCCACGAACAAGCGAATCAGGCACACCGCCGAGGTGATCGGCATCCGACCTCCGTCCGACGCGACCTGCTCCATGGTCCGCACCTTGATGCGCAAGCGGTACTGAGCGCCGATCACTCGTTCCGGCTCGCGGTCGCGAAGGCGGTATCGCAGCGCGCCTTCGCGACCGCGCACGAACGAAAAGGCGACCATCTCGGTGCCCGGAAATCTTTCGGGCGCACAGTCAGCGAACGGCACGAGCCCACATCACGATGCAGGTCGTAACGCGCCGAACGATATCGACCACCTCGCCCGCGCACCTGGCAGCGAGACCGAGCATCCGTCTTGCGGCCCAGCATGTAAACGCGGCCGCCAGTCGGAACCCGCCCTACGCGGCCAGACCGGCGAGCTCTGGTCCGGAGCGATCGTCCTTACGCGCCCAGCACACCCCAACCACTTCTTTCGAGCGAAGCGAGACCGAGCACGCGCCGTTCGCGGCCCGGCTCGCGGCCGCTCGGACGCGAGCCACAAAAGGGCCGCGAACACGCCGCGACGAAGTCGCGGCAATCGAACACAGCTACCTACTGCGGCGGCTCTTCTTCCGCGGAGGCGGCAGGAGGCCTTCGGCGCGCAGCCGGGCCGCGTGCTCGGCCAGCGCTTCGACCAGGGGACCGACCTGGGCCACCTCGGGCTGCACGTCCACGCGCAGGCCGAATTCGATGGCGGTCTCGGCGGTCTTGGGGCCGATGCACGCCACGATGGTGCGCGCGTGCGGCTTGCCCGCGATGCCCACCAGGTTGCGCACCGTGGACGACGAGGTGAACAGGACCGCGTCGAAGCCGCCGGTCTTGATCATCTCGCGGGTCTCCGCGGGCGGCGGCGAGGCGCGCACCGTGCGGTAGGCCGTCACGTCATCGATCTCCCAGCCGCGGTCGCGCAGGCCCTCGGCCAGCGTCTCGGTGGCGATGTCGGCGCGCGGCAGCAGCACCCGGTTCACCGGGTCGAACACGTCGTCGTAGGGCGGGAAGTCGGCCAGCAGCCCCTCGGAGGACTGCTCGCCGCTGGGCACCAGTTCCGGGTTGATGCCGAACGACCGCACCTTCTCCGCGGTGGCCTCGCCCACGCAGGCGATCTTCACGCCGGAGAACGCCCGCGCGTCCAGGCCGAACTCGGCGAACTTCTCCCAGACCGCGCGCACCGCGTTGGTGGAGGTGAACACCACCCACTGGTAGCGCCCGTCGACCAAACCCTTGACCGCGCGCTCCATCTGGGCGGGGCTGCGCGGTGGCTCGACCGCGATGGTCGGCACCTCCATCGGGATGGCGCCGTGCGTCACGAGCCGTTCGCTCATCTCCGCGGCCTGATCCTTGGTGCGCGGCACCAGCACGGTCCAGCCGTACAGCGCGCGCGACTCCCACCAGGACATCTTCGACCGGTGCGCGACCACCTTGCCGATGGTCACCACCAGCGGGCCGACCAGTTCCGAGGCGGCGCTGTTCAGCGTGGCCAGGGTGGCTTCGATGGTGCGCTGCTGACGGGTGGTGCCCCGCACCGTCACCGCGACCGGCGTCTGCGGCGCCATGCCGTGCTCGACCAGGGCGCTCGCGGTCTCGGCGAGATGCCCGGAGGTCGCGTGCAGCACGAGCGGGCCGGGGGCGGCCGCGAGCGCGGCCCAGTCGACCTCGCCGCGCACGTCCGCCTCGGTGTGCCCGGAACCAAGTGCGATGCCCGCGTAGCTGGGCACCGCGGAGCCGTTGGGCAGGCCGGGCAGCACCTCGAAGACCATGTGCGACCTGGTGACGGCGTTGACTTCGGCGATCACCGAGTCGGTGGTCAGGGGGTCGCCCGCGACCACACGCACCACGTCGTGCCCGGCGCGCGCTTCGGCGATCAGTGTCTTGGCCACCTCGGCGGGCTCGCCGAGCGCGGGCCGCACGTCGACGGGACGTTCCCCGTCCGGCCCCGGCTCGACCGAGGTGCCGATCAGGGCGAGCACGCCCTTGTCGACGTCCGGGTCGGTGAACGCCAGCGTGGCCCGTCCGATCACCTCACGTGCCCGGACGGTGAGCAGCGCCGGGTCACCAGGACCCGATCCGACGAAAAGGATGCGACCGGGGTGCTTCTTCGTGGCTCGGCTCATGCCTGCACCTCGCTTGCGCTCGGCTCCGGCATACCCGAGGGCACGGTGCCTGTGCTTCCGCTCATCGGCTGTTCTCCATTGGGCTGGGGTTGGGCAAGTCTGTGGCGGGCGAACTCACCGCCCGGGTGGGGGAACCGTCGTCCGGTTCGGCGGCGAGCAACTCGCGCGCACCCATGTCGAGCAACTCGCGGGCAAGCGCACGGCCGAGTTCCTCCGCGTCGGCCGGGGCGCCGACCACCGAGGCCCGCAGCACGTCGGATCCGTCGACGGCGGCCGCGCAGGCGCGCAGCGACAGCTCGTCCACGATCCGCCCGTCGTCGTCGAGCGATTCGACCACTTCGGCGAGCGCGCCGATCGGCGCGGTGCAGCCCGCCTCCAGTTCGGCCAGCAGTGACCGCTCCGCGACGACCGACGCGCGGGTGGCCGCGTCGTCCAGTCCGGAGAGGATCTCCACCAGCGCGGCGTGGTCGCTGCGGCATTCCACCGCGAGCGCACCCTGAGCGGGCGCCGACAGCATCTGCACCGGCTCCAAGGCCTCGGTGACCGCGTCCAGCCGGTCGATGCGCGCCAGTCCGGCTCTGGCCACCACCACGGCGTCCAGCTCGCCCTCGCTGACCTTGCGCAACCGGGTGTCCAGGTTGCCGCGCAACGGGACGACATCCAGGCCGAGCCCGAGCGCCCGCAGCTGCGCGGCGCGGCGCGGCGCGGAGGTGCCCACCTTGGCACCGGCGGGCAGCTCGCCGAGCACCAGCCCGTCGCGTGCGACCAGTGCGTCGCGCGGGTCCTCCCTGGGCGGGATCGCGGCGATGGTGAAGCGCGGGTCCTGCGCGGTGGGCAGATCCTTGTAGGAGTGCACGGCGATGTCGATCGCGCCCGCCGCCAGCTCGTCGCGGAGCGCGGAGGTGAACACGCCGACGCCGATCTTCTGCACCGGGTCCGACGACAGGTCGCCTGCGGTCTTGATGACGACCAGCTCGGCCGGCTGCCCGGCCGCGATCAGCGCGTCGCGCACCGTGCCCGCCTGGGTGAGCGCGAGCAGGCTCCCCCGGGTGCCGATCCGCCACGGGGTACGGGTGCCCTCCGCGGTCGCGTTGTCTTCTCGGTGCACCATGGTCATGCCGTCTGCCCCTGTTCCTCGCCGCGATGGCCTGCGGTGAAGTCGTCGGCCAGCGCGATCTCCGCGTCGGCCGTTGTGATCTCCGCATGATCTCCGGCGAGCGCGGTGATCTCCATCGGCGCGGCGACCGCTTGGGCCGCACCTGGTTTGAGTTCGAACAATTCGCGCAGCGCTTCGGCGTAGCTGTCGCCGCCCGGCGTGGACGCGAGCTGCTTGACCCGCACCGTCGGCGCGTGCAGCAGCTTGTCGACCACCCGGCGCACCGTGCGCGCGACCTCGTCGCGTTCCGGGTCGGCCAGGCCGGGCAACCGCGAATCCAGCCGGAGGAGTTCGGCCTCGACCACCTCAGCGGCGCGCTGGCGCAGCGCCGCCACCGTCGGGGTGACCTCGGCCATCCGCTGACCGGCAAGGTATTTGGCCAATTCGTCGGCCACGATCGACCGCGCGGCCGCGGTGTCGCCTGCGGCGGCGCCCGCCGCCGGATCGCGTTGCAATGTCTCGATATCGATGAGCGTGACGCCGGGCAGTCCGGCCACGGCGTGCTCGACATCGCGCGGCAAGCCGAGATCGCAGAACACCAACGGCCGCTCCACGGTGGCGAATTCCTCGCCGCGCTCGCGCTCGGTGAGCGCGCGGTGGGTGTCGGCGAGCGTCACGACCGTGCCGACCGCACCGGTGCAGGTGACCACCACGTCGGACGCGGCCATCGCCTCGGTGAGCCGCGACAGCTCCACGGCCTCGGCCTCGACGCCGTGCGTTCGCGCGGTCTCCGCGAGTCTGCGCGCCCGCGCGAGAGTGCGGTTCACCACGATGATCCGGCCGATCCCGGCGCGCGAGAGATGCGCGACCGCGAGACCTCCCATGGCGCCCGCTCCGACGACCGCGGCGGTCCGGCCGGCCAGCGGGCCGAGTACCTGCTGCGCGCGATCGAGCGCCACCGAAACCACCGACGCGCCCGCGCGATCGATGCCGGTTTCGGAGTGCACCCGCTTGCCGACCCGCAGCGCGTGCTGCGCCAGTTCGTGCAGGGTCCGCCCGACCGCCTGCTGCGCGTCGGCGGAGGCGTAGGCGCCGCGGATCTGGCTGAGCACCTGCTGCTCGCCGACCACCATCGAGTCCAATCCACTGGCCACGGCGAACAGATGCTCGGCGGCGGCCTCGGAGTAACGGACGTAGGCGTGCTTGGTCAGATCGGGCATCGGCAGGCCGGAGTGCTTGGTCAGCAGGTCGCCGATCTCGGCGAGCCCGCCGTGGAAGGCGTCGACCACCGCGTAGACCTCCACCCGGTTGCAGGTGGAGACGATCATCGCCTCGGACACGTGGCTGGAGGAGATCAGGCGGTCGATCAGTTTCGGCCGGTCGGCATCGGTGACGGCCACCTTCTCCAGGACCGGGACCGGCGCGCTGCGGTGCGAGATGCCGACGAGGAGAACGCTCATGCCGCCACCGTCCCGGCACGGGCGGGACCAACCGCCGTGCTGTGCTGCATGATTCGCTCGCTGCGCTCACTCATGGTGTGACCACCGATCCCTTGCTGCTTGGCTCCGTTGCCGTATGCGAGGTTGCCGTATGCGGGGTTGCCGAGTGCTGGAGCGCCGGGTGCGCGGGCGCCGCGTGCGGCGTCGGCAGACGGTGCGCGATGCGCCCCGACCCGGCGTGCGCGACCTCCGGCAGCGGGGGCTGCTCGGCGTTGCGTACCCGTTCGAACGAGAGCATCTGCATCTCGACGGCCAGGTCGACGCGACGGACCTCGACCGTCGCCGGTGCGACCAGCTCGCAGGGGGCGAAGCTCAGAATCGACTGCAGTCCGGACGCGACGAGCCGGTCGCACACGTCCTGGGCGGCATCGTCGGGCACGGTGATGACCGCGATGGTCGGCTTCAGATCGGCGACCGCGGCCGCCAGCTCGGTGACGTCACGCACCACCAGGCCTGCGACCGGTATGCCGATCACGCCGGGGTCGCTGTCGAAAATGCCGACCACCGTGAAACCGCGCCGTCGGAATCCGCCGTAGCCGACCAGGGCGCGGCCCAGGTTCCCCGCGCCGACCAGCACGACACGGTGGCCCTGGGACAGGCCGAGGACGCCCTCGATCCGGGCGCGGAGCTTGGCCACGTCGTAGCCGACGCCGCGAACACCGTTGGGGCCGAGGAAGGACAGATCCTTGCGCAATTTGGCCGAATTGACACCCGCCGCGACAGCCAGTTCCTCACTAGATACGATGGCAACACCGTCGTCGGCCAACATGGCGAGGACCCGGAGGTAGGTAGCCAGCCGCGCGACGGTGGCCTGCGGGATGTCCTTCTGCAGAGCCCTGCCGGAGACGCCACCTGGCGCCTCATGCTGCTCTGTCACGTCGTCGGCTCCTCGTCCCGGGCCTCGGGCTCCGGTTCGTCGCTCGACCCCGCTGACCCGGGGACGGTCCGGTGCCATGGTGTCGAAGTTTCGGATTTCGGGGCGGCTCCGCAGCCTCGGCATGCGGGTCGCGTGCCACCACCGTAACTGCTTGTGAAGCCCTGCACAAAGTCGGTGAAATTGGCCTCATTTTCCGCCGCGACCAGCGCAGCGGCCGAATCGGACGGAAAACGGGGTACTCAGCGCTTCAGGTCCGCCCGCAATCGGGTCTCGTCGACATCGAAATAGCTGTGTTCGCGGCCGTCGAGCAGAACGACGGGAAGCCGGTCGCCGTACTCCGCGCGCAGGCCAGGGTCGGTAGCGGCGGCTTCGTCGACGTCGACGGTCCCCGGTTCGATACCGAATTCGGCGCAGATCACGCTCAGCTGTCGCAGTGCGGTCGCACACAGCCCGCACCCCGCGCGAGTCAGCAATGTCACCGAATGTGTGTGATTGGTCATGACCGAAATTTAATCCGGGGCCGAACACCGCGAGGGCTCGGTGTGCGCCACGCGAATGTGTCGCGCGCCGCCTTCTGCCGTGACTGTCGCATGATCCGGCTACTGTTGACATGGTTCGCGCGACGGGCGGAGGTACTGGTGCCGGAACGATCGAAGGTGGCGAGGGCCGGATTCATCGCGGGACGATTCGGTGAGTTTCCGGCGCGGTGGAACCTGAGCCAGATGGGCCAGGGTCTGCAAGACCAGCTCGCCCGCATCTCGCGCAGCCCTTTCGGCCCGAGTGAAGAGGAATTGCGGGCCAATCTGGCCGGTGAGGCGAGCGCCGACGCGGCGCTGACCCTGCACGACGCGGAACTCGCCGCGGCCGAGGCGGAGCCCGGCATCGAGGCGCCGCGCGACCTGACCGCGGCGGCGTTCTTCGACGTCGACAACACCATGGTGCAGGGCGCATCCATCGTGCATTTCGCCCGCGGTCTGGCGGCGCGCAAGTACTTCAAGACCTCCGATCTGGTGGACGTCGCCTGGAAACAGGTGAAATTCCGGGTCACCGGCAAGGAGAACAGCACCGATATGGCCAGTGGCAAGGAGAAGGCGCTGGCGTTCATCGCCGGGCGCTCGACCGCCGAACTGGCCGCGCTCGGCGAGGAGATCTACGACGAGATCATCGCCGACAAGATCTGGCCCGGCACTCGCGCGCTCGCGCAGATGCATCTGGACGCGGGCCAGCAGGTGTGGCTGGTGACCGCGACCCCGGTGGAACTGGCGCAGGTGATCGCCAAGCGGCTCGGCCTCACCGGAGCGCTGGGCACCGTGGCCGAGAGCGTGGACGGGACGTTCACCGGGCGACTGGTCGGCGACATCCTGCACGGCCTGGGCAAAGCGCACGCGGTGCGCACGCTGGCGATCCGCGAGGGCCTGAACCTCAAGCGCTGCACCGCGTATTCCGACAGCCACAACGACGTGCCGATGCTCTCGCTGGTCGGCACCGCCGTGGCGATCAACCCGGACTCGGACCTACGCGAAGTCGCCAAGAACCGCGGCTGGGAGATCCGCGACTTCCGCACCGGCCGCAAGGCCGCGAAGATCGGCGTGCCCACCGCCCTCGCCCTCGGCGCGGCAGGTGGCGCCGTCGCCGCCGCCGTAACCCGCCGCCGCGAAGACCACTAGCAACCCCTACCCGGTGAATACGTTGCGGCGCTTGGTGAGCAGCTTGTAGAGCGTCTGCTGGATGGTCTCGCGTACCTGGTCGGTGACCTCGAACATGGTCATCGGGTCGTCGGCGGCCTCCGGCTCGTAGGGCGTGGTCGGGACGGGGGTGCCGAATTCGATGTACCACTTGGACGGCAGTGGTACCGCGCCGAGCGGGCCCAGGTGCGGGAACAGCGGCGTCACCGGGAAGTACGGGAGGCCGAGCAACCGGGCCAGCGGCTTGAGATCGGCCAGCTTCGGGTAGATCTCCTCGGAGCCGACGATCGAGCACGGGATGATCGGCACGCCGGTGCGCACCGCCGCGGCGACGAAGCCGCCCCGGCCGAAGCGTTGCAGCTTGTAGCGATCGGTGTACTGCTTGCCGACACCCTTGAACCCTTCCGGGAACACGCCGGTCAGCTCGCCGGAGCGCAGCAGTCGTTCGGCATCCTCCCGGCAGGCCAGGGTGTGGCCCGCGCGGCGCGCCAGCACACCGAGCACCGGCGTCTCGAAGATCAGGTCGGCCGCCAGCAAGCGCAGCGCGCGCTGCTTGGGGTGCCGGTCGTGTACGGCCAGCTGCAGCATCAGGCCGTCCAGCGGCACGGTGCCCGCGTGGTTGGCCACGATCAGCGCGCCACCCGCCTCCGGCAGGTTGTCGATCCCGCTGACCTCTACCCGGAACCACAGGTCCGACAGGGGGCGCAGGGCGGGCAGGATGACCGACTCGAGCAGGTGCTCGTCGAAACCGAATTCGTCGACCTGGTAGTCGCCGGTGAGCCTGCGGCGCGCGAAGTCCGCGGTCTTGGAGATCTGCTTGCCGAGCGCCCCGCGCAGCATCCCGGACAGCGACTGCGGCGCGGCGGGCGTCACCGCCGCGCGCCGCTCGACCAGCGAGGTCACCGGACTCGGAGCGGCCAGGCGGCGTGGCACCGGACGCTGGCGCGTCTCGATCTGCAGATCGTGGAGTTGGATGACTTTCGCTACGTCATTCATTGGTGTGCTCCCGTACCGGCCCCGAGCAGGCCGAGCAGTTTGTGTTCTGCGGCGTCGATCCACGCTGGATCGACTACGGGCCGCAACGCTGCGCCCCCGATGAAATCGTCGAACGCCTGCACCGTTGTCCAGCGCGGCACGAACTCGAGTTCGGTGCGCATGCGCGTGGTGTCCAGGCCACAGCCGAAGTGGAAATAGTCGAGCTGTTCGGCGGAGAACTCCCGCATCACCGGGCTCATGAGGAAACGACCCGCGGTGCGGAACATCGTGAAGGGAACGGGCAACTCGATCCGGCCCGCCCGCCGGACCGCCTGCGACAGCGTCAGCGCGCCGTCACCCGCAATGTTATACGTGCCACTGACTGTACGCCGGGCCGCGTGGGTCAGCGCGGCCACCGCGTCCTCCTCGTGCAGCAGCTGCATCCTGGCGTCCCGGCCGAATACGGTCGGGGTCACCGGCGAACGCAGATATTGCGCACCGCGGGCGGCCAGCCGCGGGCCCACGATCGGTGCGAATCGCAAAATCGACGTGGCGATATCGGGACGCCGCCGGGCGAGGCCGCGAACATAACCCTCTATATCGATCATGTCGCGCGCGAACCCTCCGCGCGGTGGCGTGCGGGCGCTCATTTCCTCGCTGAATTTCGCGGGATCCTTCGCACTGCACCCGTATACCGCCGACGAGGAGCGCAGCACCACCCGGCGCACCGAAGCCACCTTCTGGCACACCGCGAACAGTTGCATCGCGCCGAGGACGTTGTGATCCTTCATCACCGCGCGGCCGCCGCCCGCGGGCGGGCGGGTCAGCAGGGCGGTGTGCACCACGGTGTCCACCTCGCCACCATCGATCACCTTACGGATCAACGGGTTTCGGATGTCCGCTCGCACGAATTCGGCGCGGCCCATGCGCCGCTGCAACTCTCGACCGGGGGTCATCGTGTCGACGGCGAGAATGCGCTCGATCCCGGGATCCTGGGCGAGGCGTGCGACGACCGTGCCGCCGAAGAAGCGGCTGGCTCCAGTGACCAGCACTACCTTCGGCGCGTGTCCTTCCCGACCCTCAGAACCCACCGGCACCCTTTCCCTTGCCAGCCCGCCCTTGTGATTATTCCCAGTGCCCAGCGTAGCGGCTGCCTACCCGCTCACCGAGAGTATTAACCAGGATCTAACGATGACTTCAGTCACGTGATACAAATGGCGATTCCAAAATTTCAAATTTCAAACAAAAGGCCCGTCACCTATTGGTGACGGGCCCCTCGCAGCTAACACGCAGCGATGCCTACTTGCCGAGTTTGCGCCGCTGGACACGCGTGCGGCGAAGCAGCTTGCGGTGCTTCTTCTTCGACATGCGCTTGCGGCGCTTCTTGATCACAGAACCCATAGGGCTGTCCTCGCGTTCTCTCTACTCGGCGCGCACGCTGCCCGTGCGCGATTGCCGGACGTCCGTCCGCCCTGGCCCCGGCCGACGGGCCGGGGTCACTGGGCAAGCTCACGCCCCGTGTTCGCGCCGCCGGATACCACGAGGCAACGAACAGCGATGCCACCGGCGGGCGAACACGAACCGAGGGTCTATCGTACCGGCACGCCCCGCAGGTCTCGAAACCGCCTCATCCGGCGTCGAAATAGGACGTTTCCAGATAGTCGTGTACCGCCTTGGCGTGCACCCGGAACGATCGGCCGACGCGCACGGCGGGCAACTCGCCCGAGTGCACCAGCCGGTAGACCGTCATCTTGGACACCCGCATCAGACTCGCCACTTCGGCGACGGTGAGAAACTGGGTGCCGCCGCCGAGCACGGATTGCCCCTGCGTCGCGGCCTCACGCTGGGTACGGGAATTCCCCCGACCGCCCGCGGGACCGGAGCCGCCGGACGCTCCGGAATTCGCAGACATCTTGTTCGCAGACATCATTGCACCATTGACCTCCGGCACGTCCGCGCCACCGGCTTCCCCACCGGCGGAACAGACACGCACGTGCTCCTTGAAGCTTAGCGGGACCAGTGGTGTTACTGCGACGGGAGTGAGAAATCGGGTTTTCCGATTTCATACAGACCGGTCACTCCGCGGACGCGCCTTGTTCGACCGACCGTTGCTTGGCCGCGAAGAGCGCTTCCAGGAATGCCGAGCGTAGTCCTCCGCGCTCCAGCTCGCGGATCGCCGCGGCGGTGGTGCCCGCGGGCGAGGTGACCGCGGCGCGCAGTTCCGCGGCGGTCTGACCGGAGCCGTCCAGCAGGGCGGCCGAGCCGACCATGGTCTGCACGACGAGCTGGGTGGCCACATCCCTGGTGAGCCCCAGCCCGACGCCCGCGTCGACCATGGCCTCCACGACCAGGAAGAAATAGGCGGGCCCCGATCCGGACACGGCGGTGACCGCGTCCATCTGGCTCTCCGCCACCGTGACCACCTTGCCGACCGCGCCGAGGATCTCGGCGACCAGCTCCAGATGCTGGTCGCGCGCGTAGCGACCCGGCGCGATGACGCTCATCCCCTGCCCCACCAGCATCGGCGTATTCGGCATCACCCGCACCACCGGGAATCCGGCGGGCATCTTGCCCTCCAGCCGCGCGGTCGGCACACCGGCGGCCAGCGAGACCAGGACCTGATCGCGGTCGCTGCCGATCTCCGCCTTGCCCAGCGGCGCGAGCACGGCGTCCACATCGCCCGGTTTCACCGCGATCACCAGCAGATCCGCGCCGATGGCGGCATCGGCCAAGTCGTCGGTGACCCGGATCCCGAAGCGGTCGGCGAGCTGATGTGCCCGCTCCCGGTGGGTCTCCACGACGACCAGGTCCTTGGTCAGCCGCCCGGACTCCAGCAACCCGGCGACCAACGCCTCCCCGATGCGCCCGCCACCGATCACCGCAATTCTCGTCATGGGGCTCAAGGCTAGACGGCGCGCGCCGGGGCTCAGCGCTGGGGAACGAGCGCCAGCTGACGACTCTGCGCGACGACCGCGCCGGTCGAGTCGAGCACCAGCTGGTCCTCATCGAACATGCGGCCGCCCACCTCATGCGTGGTCGCGATGATCCGCAGCCAGCCCGGCGCGGGCCTGCGACGCAGGTAGGTGGTCATCTGCACGGTGGGGGCCCAGCCGAAGTGACCGAGGTTCATCGGCACCGGCGGACTCATGTCGGCGCTCATCATGGCGAAGTACATCGCGACGTCGGGGTCCTGTTCGTCGCCCGGCCTCGGGCGCATCCACATGCGCAGCCGCGGCTCGCCCTTCGCGCCATCGAGGAAGCGGGCCCACTCGCGGTCGAGATGGATCTCGGCGCCGCGGCCGACGTGCACGATGTCACCCATCGTGGAGCCGGGCTCATAGCCGACGGCGTCGGCAGGCGGCTGCTCGGGCATGTCGGAATGCTCCGGCGCGTAGATCGGGTCGGCGTCGTCGAGGCGGCTGAACGTCAGCGCCGTGCGCACCAGGACGCGACCGTCCTGGACGAGGTCGGTGTCGGCCAGGCAGATCTGTCGACCGATCTTGCGAACCCGCACCTCGTACTCGACCTCGCCGGGGTTCGGGGCGCCGAGGAAATCGGAACTGGCGGCGATCGGCGCCATGCCGACCAGCGCGGGATCGGACGCACGCAGCCAATTCGTCGCCGCTGCCGCGCTCGCGGCGACCATCGTCCCGCCGTGCACCTTCGGGCCGATGGTCCAGATGTCGTCGATGATGCCCAGATAGCGACCGGTTCCCGGGGCGGTGGGCGGCACCTCTTCCAGCGCGCACACCCGGCTGAACGGTGCGTCGGTCGTGGCCGCCGGGCCGAAATCGGCCGTCAGCTCCGTCGTCATCCTCACTCCTGTCCTCCGTCGACCCCACCCGATGGCGGCATTCGCGGCCACGTAGCCGGACTGCCGCCGAGGGGTTCGTACAGCGTACAACGCACCTCGGACAGGATCGCATCGCCGCATACCGGACGAAGCGACGAGCGTCACATCGGTGGTTCGGGCGACCTCCGGCTCGCGCCGGCGGGCGTGGGCGCGGCGGCCACGACCAGATGCTTGCGCGCGAAGGCCAGCGTGCGATGCAGCATGTCGGCCCGCTCCTTGGTGGTGCGCGCGTTCTGCGTATTGATCTCGGCGACGACCTGACCGGTGAAACCGGTGCGGACCAGGGTCGCGCACACCTCCACGCACGGTTGGGAGCCCTCGCCGGGTACGAGATGTTCGTCGTGCGCGGCGCCCCGGCCGTCGGCCAGATGCAGATGGGCCAGACCGGGGCCCATGCGGGCGGCCAGGGCCAAGGGGTCGGCACCGGCGGTGGCGGTGTGCGACAGATCCAGCGTGTAGTGGCGGAAGCCGGTGTCGGTCGGGTCATAGGAGGGGCTGAAGGCGGTGAGCGCCGGACCCGGGCCGCCGCGCCGCTCCAGCCGTTTCACCGCGCCCTCCCGCCGGCCGAACAGCGTGTCCGCCCGCATCGGGAACATGTTCTCCACCGCGACGATCACCGGGCTGTTGTCTTCCAGCTCGGCCACCTGCGCGGCGAACCCGGCGGCATAGCGGCGCTGCCAGCGGAACGGCGGGTGCACGACCACCGTGCTCGCGCCGAGCGACTCGGCGGTGCGCACACTGCGCTCGAGTTTCGCCACGGGATCCGACCCCCACACCCGCTGCGAGATCAACAGGCATGGCGCGTGCACCGCGAGCACCGGCACACCGTACCGGCGCGAGTAGGCCTGCACGGTGGCGATGCTCTGACTGGCGGGTTCGGCCCAGACCATCAGCTCGACGCCGTCGTAACCGAGTTCGGCGGCGTACCGGAACGCGGCCTCCGTATTCTGCGGGTACACCGAGGCGGTCGAGAGCCCCACCTGGATCGGCTTCGGCCGGGACAGATCCCCGCCGTCGTCCGGGGGGCCCGCGCCGGTGCGCGACCCCACCCCGGTCTCGTTCGCCTGTCCTATATTCGCCACGACTGCTCCCTGCTCAGTTCGTGCTGAGAAGAAATGCCAACGGCCCCAGCGTGACGAAGATGCCCACGACCACGGCGATCACGGTGCTGAGGATGTCGTCGGTCCTGCGCAGAATCCGCACGAGGGCCACCAGACCGAGAATCACGATCATCGCCAGCGCCAGCGCCACCCACGGGAGCATCTCCCACATGCGCTCGAAGCCTTTGAACAGCAGCATGCCCGCGACAGCGGCGCCGATGCTCTGACCGCCGAGGATCATCCACTGGCGCCGGTTTTCGTCGTCCTCCGCCTTCTTGGCCGCCCTGGACCGGCGCGGCACGGTTGCCCTGGTGGCGGCGCGAGGTTCGTCGGCGAGGTCGTCATCGTCGTCCTCGTCCAGCTCGATCGGCTCGTAGACGTCGGTGACGCCGTCCATCTCCGCCACCTCGGCGGCGCGCCCACCGCGCCCACCGCGCCCACCGCGACCGCCGCGCCGCGCAGCGCCGCGCTCGGCCCGGTCGACGCCATCGCGCAGCAGGTCGCCTGCGACCGTCTGGCCGGAGAGCAACTGCTGGTCTTGGTTGGCCAGCGACCACGCGGCCGTCGGAATGCCGCCGGATTCCGGCGGGGGATCGCCCTGCGGCTTGTGCCGCCGGGCCGACCAGGCCGGCAGACCGTTCTCGCCGACGCCCTCCCGGCGAGCTGGTCTTCGATGCGCGTCCGGCTGCGGATCGGGCGCCGCGGGCCTGCCCGGCTTCGGACGCGGATCGGGCGGCGGCGGGAGGGGCAGCGGTTCCGACTCCGGGGCGAAACCACCGGTGGCGGGTGACCAGGCCGCGGTGGACGGGCCGAGATCCTCGGCCGCTTCCGCGGCCTCCGCCGCCCTGCGCCGCGCGGCGCGACCGCCCCCGGCGCCGTTGCGCTCGGGAAGAGGCGAGCGGCCGAAGCCGGGCTCCTCGAACTCCGCGCGGCCGTTGCGGCCCGGTTCGCCTGCTCCGCGACCGGGCAGCGGCTCCCGGCCGAACGGCTCGGGCCGGACCTCGTGCCAGGACCGGACCTCGGTGGCCTCCTCCTCCGGTTCCTCCCGCCTGCGCCTGCGCCCCGAGCGCGGAGGCGTCTCGGGCACGCCACCCGGCAGGTCGGGCACGTACGGACCCGGGGCCGCCGAAAACAGGTCCGACACCGGGGTATCCGGCGACAGGGGATCGTAGGACGTGCCGTGCCGTGCGGAGGGCATGTCCCGGCCGGGCATGACCCGGCTGGATCGCCCGGGGGGCGGATCGGCTCGCGGCGGGTCGGGCTGCGCGTAGCCGGCCAGCGGGTCGTACATCGAAATCGGGCCCGACATGGGCGAATACGACGACGGGTCGGGCTGCGGCTCGGACGCGTAGGACGCGGGCTCCGGCGGGGGCGGATCGTAGGAGGGCGGCGCGTAGGCGGGCTCCTCCGCTCCGGCATCGGGCGCCGCGTGCGCGGAGTGACCACCACCTTCCCGGATGACCGGCAGGTCGCCGGTCAGTTCGGCGACGGAGATGCCCCGGCCACTGCGGCGACGCCTGCCACCGCCGGACGAGCCACCGCTCTGCTGGCCGTTTCGTGCCAGCAGTTCCGCGACCGACAGCTGTTTGGAGTCCTCACTCATGACGACACCGTCCCGATCGAGCCCGGCGCGGGCGTGCCGCCGCCGGACGCAGGCCGACCGTCTCCGGTCGCCGTGCCCGCTGAGTACGTTGCTTCGGGTCCACCATTCATATCGGTATCCAGTTTGCGCAGGATGAGCCCTTCACGCAGCGCCCACGGACAAATCTCCAAGGAATCAAGCGAAAGTGCCCGCATACTCGCCTCCGCGACCAATGCGCCGGCCACCAATTGCTGTGACCGATCGGAACTTACGCCTTCCAATTCTGCACGGTCCGCCGCCGTCATTCGCGAGATGAACGCAATCAGTTGGCGCAGGCCCGAGCTCGTGAGTGTACGACGCGCCCGCGGGCCCGCCGCCGAGGGCGCCGCTCCGGTCAGTCGGGCAAGCGACCGGAATGTCTTCGAAGTGCCAACGGCCAGATCGGGCTTGCCCGGCTCGAGCAGCTTCTTCGCAGGCACCACCAATTCGGCGTCGAGCCAGTCGCGCAGCACGGCCACCCGCCGCTTGCCCGGCGGGTCCTCGCGCAGCCATTCCCTGGTCAACCGGCCCGCGCCGAGCTGTAGGGACACCGCGACGTCGGGTTCCTCGTCACCGCCGTTGGTCATTTCCAGCGAGCCGCCGCCGATGTCCAGATTGAGAATGCGCCCGGCGCTCCAGCCGTACCACCGGCGCACCGCGAGAAAGGTCAGCCGCGCCTCGTCGACGCCGGTCAGCACCCGCAGGTCGACGCCCGTCGCGGCGCGCACGCGGCCGAGCACCTCTTCGGAGTTGGCCGCCTCGCGCAGCGCCGAGGTGGCGAACGGCATCAGTTCGACGCATTTGGACGTCTCGGCGATGCTGGCGAATTCGGCGACGGTGTCGATCAGCCGCTGCGCGCCCGCCTCGGTGATGCACCCAGCGGCGTCGATGTTCTCCGCCAGCCGCAAGGTGGCCTTCGTCGAGCTCATCGGCAGGGGGTGACCGCCACGATGCGCGTCCACCACGAGCAGGTGAACGGTATTGCTTCCGACATCGAGTACCCCAAGCCGCACATGAACACGGTACTGGGTGACGCGGCACTACAACCCAGGCGACTGAACTGTTAGCGTCCTATTTCGTGACGGTAGGCGCATCCCAGAGCAGCCAGACCCGGCCCCGACCAGCGGGGAAGATCGACCCAGCCCCCGAAGTCGATCCCGACTTTCCCCGGGAGTGGATCGAGTTCGTCGATCCGGCAAACGACGAGCATCTGATCGTCGCCGATCTGACCTGGCTGCTGTCGAGGTGGACGTGCGTGTTCGGCACCCCCGCCTGTCAGGGCATCCTGTCCGACCGGCCGGATGACGGCTGCTGCTCGCACGGCGCGTTCCTCTCCGACGAGGACGACCGCAAACGGCTGAGTCGCGCTGTGAAGATGCTCACACCCCAGGACTGGCAGCTGCGGGGCGAGGCGACCAACGCGCAGGGCAAGATCACCAGGGCCGGCTACCTGGAACTCGACGAGTTGGACGACGAGCCCGCGCTGCGCACACGCCGGTTCGAAGGCGCCTGCATCTTCCTGAATCGCCCCGGCTTCGCGGGGGGCGTCGGCTGCGCCCTGCACACCATGGCGCTGCGGCGTGGCATGGAGCCGCTGGAGGTGAAGCCGGACGTGTGCTGGCAGCTGCCGATCCGCCGCACCCAGGACTGGGTGGACCGGCCCGACGGCGTGCAGATCCTGCGCACCGTGATCACCGAGTACGACCGCCGCGGCTGGGGGCCCGGCGGCGCCGATCTGGATTGGTACTGCTCCGGCTCCCCCGACGCGCACGTCGGCAGCAAGCCGGTCTGGCGGTCCTACGGCCCCGAGCTGACCGAACTGATCGGCGCGCCCGCCTACGCGGAGCTGGCCAGGCATTGCAAGCGCCGCGAGGGCCTCGGCCTGATCGCCGTCCATCCGGCGACGGTGCATGCCGAGCGGATGCCCGATTCCACGGATCCGCTCGCCTGATCGTTTGCCGACCGAGCGCCCGATAGGGCGGCCGTTCGCCGCTCGGTACCGCGCGTGGTTCACCCCGTCGCCATGCGCGCTTCACTCCGATGGGGTTTGATGTGCGGTTATGTCCAAGAAAGTTCTCACCGCAGCGACCATCGCCCTGGGCGCCGCCCTCTCGCTGACCGGAGTAGCCCACGCGGAGCCGAACGGCGACCCGCACAAGTTCTACGACTTCACCACGGAGTTCGTGGCGGCCACCGATCCGGCGGCGGTCAACGCCAAGGCCGCGGGCAAGCTCCTGATCGCCAGCCCGTACGGCACCTCGCACACCATCGCCTGCCGCGGCACCAACACCGCGGACCTCTACGACTGCATGCAGGAAGACGATCTGGGCTGGATCACCCTGCAGAAGACCGAGACCCCGCTCGGCACCACCTGGATCTACTTCCCCTGACGTCCGCCGACGCGACGGCCGAGAGCACCGCGGTGCTCTCGGCCGTTCGTGTTCCGCGCCGCGCGGGCGGTCATGCCTCCAGTTTGTAGCCGAGGCCGCGCACCGTGACCAGGTGTTCCGGCTTGGCCGGGTCCGCCTCGATCTTCGAGCGCAGTCGCTTGACGTGCACATCCAAAGTCTTGGTGTCGCCGACATAGTCGGCGCCCCACACGCGGTCGATCAGCTGACCGCGGGTGAGCACCCGCCCGGAATTGCGGAGCAGGTATTCGAGCAGATCGAACTCCTTGAGCGGCAACGTGACCGGCTTGCCGTTCACCATCACGGTGTGCCGGTCCACGTCCATCCGGACCGGACCGGCTTCCAGCACGCCGCTCTCGTTGGTGCCGTCCAGTTCGTCGCCCGCGCCGCGGCGCAGCACGGCGCGGATGCGCGCGATGAGTTCGCGCGCGGAATACGGCTTGGTGACGTAGTCGTCGGCGCCCAGCTCGAGGCCGACCACCTTGTCGATCTCGCTGTCGCGCGCGGTGACCATGATCACCGGGACGCCGCTGCGGGTGCGCAACTGCTTGCACACGTCGGTGCCGCTCATGCCGGGCAGCATGAGGTCGAGCAGGACGATGTCCGCACCGGACCGGTCGAACTCGGCGAGCGCGGACGGCCCGTCACCGACCACGGTGACCTCGAAACCCTCCTTGCGCAGCAGGAACGCGAGCGGATCGGCCAGCGACTCCTCATCCTCGACGATCAGAACACTCGTCATCTGCGTGCCTCCACACCATTCGGTCGGCCCGGTCCGGTAGGACGCGGGCTTGTTTCTATCGTGCTCACCACGGCGCCGTCGTGGTCGTCGTCGGCGCCTGCTTCGTGGTGGGCGGGTATGCGCAAGGTGAACGTCGATCCGGTGCCCAACTTGCTCCACAGGGTGATTTCCCCGTTGTGGTTGGCGGCCACGTGTTTGACGATAGCCAGGCCGAGTCCGGTGCCGCCCGTCTGACGCGAACGCGCCTTGTCGGACCGGAAGAATCGCTCGAACACCCGCTCCTGGTCCTCCTTGGCGATGCCGATGCCGCGGTCGGTGACCGCCATCGCCACGTGATCACCGCGCAGCGAGCGGCTCACCGACACGTGCGAACCGGCCGGTGAGTAGGCGATCGCGTTCTCCACCAGGTTGGACAGGGCGGTGACCAGCAGGGTTTCGTCGCCGAGTACCTCGAGCCCGCTCGGGCGGTCGGTGCTGACCGTGATCCCGGCGGCTTCGGCGGCGGTGCGGGAACGATCGACCGCCTGCGTGACCACGGTGTCCACGTCCACCACCTCGAGTTCGGGCAGTTTCTCCGCGCCCTGCAGGCGGGAGAGGGCGATCAGCTCGGTCACCATCTTGCCGAGGCGGCGCGATTCGCCGAGCACGCGCTGACCGAAGTGTCGCACGGCGTCGGGGTCCTCGGCGGATTCCAGGAGAGCCTCGGCAAGCAGGCTCATCGCGCCGACCGGGGTCTTGAGTTCGTGGCTGACGTTTGCGACGAAGTCGCGGCGGGTGGCCTCCATGCGGGCCTGTTCGGAATCGTCGTCGGCGAACAGCACGGTGAAGGTGGTCTCCTCGCGCGACAGTTGCCTGGCGACGCCGCGTACCGCGATGCGGCCCCGGCCGGGGACCGGATTCTTCGCGGTGAGGTCGAACTCGGCGGATTCGCCGGTGGCCAGCACCTTCTCCACCGCGGCCCAGGCGCGCTCGTCGAGCAGGCGATTACGGACCAGCCCGAGCTCCTCCGCGCGCGGGTTGACCAGCACGACGTCGCGGTATTCGTCGACTACCGCGATACCGCTCTCGGAGGCGAGCACGATCAGGTCGAGGACCTGGGACATGGTGAGACCGGAGTCGGCCTGCCTGCGCGCGGCCTGCCTGGCATTCACATACGGGATCAATAGCCCGCCGACTGCCAGGCCGACGACAGCCGCCAAGATGGCCAGCAGCACGGCCTGGGGAACACTCACCCCTGAATCGTACGGTCGCCGACCAGTAGGCCACCGCCGGGTACGTGAAGTTTCGCGCAGGTCACAGGCCCTTCCGGCCCCGTTAGCCGCATGTTTACGCACTGTTCGGCATGGGGTACTGGCAACCTATTCACCGGGCGGTCAGTCTGCTTCGTCGTCGGCGTCGGCGAGCGCCTCGTTCACGGCGCGACCGTGCTTGTCCACCCAGTCGCCGAGGGCGTAGATCGGGATCAGCAGGTCCGCGCCCGCGGCGGTCAGCTCGTACTCGACTCGCGGGGGCGCCTCGGCGTAGCGGTGACGGCGCACCAGCGTCATCCGCTCCATCCGCCGCAGCGTCTGCGTCAGCATCTTCTGGCTGATCCCGCCGATGGCCGCGCGCAGCTCACCGGGCCGCATGGGCCCCTCCCGCAGCATGTACACGATCACCGGCAACCAGGAGTTGCCGAAGATGTCCACACCCATCCGCGCGGGGCAATCGGATTCGAAGTCGCCGTACGGCGCGAACTCCACCCGCTCGGCGGTGACCGGTTCGATCGGTGCCGTGCTCACCGTTCCAGCTTGCCAGCGCCGTCGCGCACCCCGGAGTGCCCATCGGGATTCCTAGCGTTGTGAGCGAACACTGTCTAGTCAGGAGTTGGAATGCGAATCGGAATCATCGGGGCGGGCGCGATGGCGCGGGCGCTCGGCGGCGGCTGGAGCGCGGCCGGTCACGAGGTGCTCGTCGGCGCCCGGTCCGCCACCGCCGCAGGAGAACTGGCCGCCGCGATCGGCGCTCGGGCCGGAACGATCAGGGAGGCGGCCGGATTCGGCGATGTCGTCGTGCTCGCGTTGCCGGTCCAGGCGTTGCCGGAGGTGCTGCACGCCGTCGGGACCCTGCTGGCCGGCCGCACGATCGTCGACTGCACGAACGCCTTCGCACCGGACGCCGCGGCACCCGAGGGAACCACCGCGTTCGTGCTCGCCGAAGACGCTGTCGCGGAGGGGATCGCGGCGCAGGCGCCCGGTGCGCGCGTGGTGAAGGCGTTCAACCTCTGTGCCGCCGAGGTATGGGAGGCGAAGGAGCGGATCTTCGACGGCCGCCGCCTGGCGATCCCGCTGTGCGGCGACGACGAGGCGGCGGTGCGAGCGGTCGCGGCGCTGGCCGAAGACCTCGGGCTGCAACCGATCCCGGCGGGCGGACTGCACCGGGCCCGCTATCTGGAGGCTGTATCGGTGTTCACCGTCGGTCTCTGGTTCGCCGGACACGACGTCCGCGCGATGTTCCCGCCGGTGGACGCCGCGTTCGCCGTCACCGACTGACGTCCGGGAATCAGGCCGGATCGACCGAGCCGAGGTCGGCGAGCTTGCGCTCCAGCACCGCCCGCTCGCGCTGGTTGCCGCACAGCCCGATGGCGCGCTCCAGTTCGGTGCGCGCCTCCTTCGTGCGTCCCAGCCGGACGAGCAGTTCCCCGCGAACGCTCGGCAGCAAGTGCCAATGCGACAGCGCCGCGGCGGCGGCGAGTTCGTCCACGATCGGCAGCGCCGCGGCGGGCCCGCGCGCCATCGAGACGGCCACCGCCCGGTTGAGGTCGACCACCGGCGAGGGCGCGAGCCTGCCGAGCGCCTCGTAGATGAGCACGATCCGCTCCCAGTTCGTCGCCTCGACCGACCGGGCGACGGCATGGCATTCGGCGATCGCCGCCTGCAACCCGTAGGCGCCCAGTCCCCGGCCGACCTGCTCGGCGCGGGCCAAGGCGGCTCGGCCCCGGCGGATGGCGGCGCGGTCCCAGCGGCGGCGGTCCTGGTGCTCGAGGAGCACCGGCTCGCCGTCCGGGCCGGTGCGGGCGGGGAATCGCGCCGTGGTCAGCTCGAGCAGCGCCAGCAAGCCGTGCGTCTCGGGCGCCTCCGGCACCAGCCGGGCCAGCACCCGGGCCAGGCGCAGCGCCCCGCCCGCGAGGTCGAGCCGGATCAGGTCCGCGCCGGAGCTGGCCGATGACCCCTCGGTGAAGATCAGATAGACCACGCTGAGCACCGAGCCGAGACGCTCGGTGCGCTGCTCGGCCGGCGGCGCCTCGAAAGGCACCCGGGCCGCCGCGAGGGTCTTCTTCGCCCTGGTGATCCGGGCCTGCACGGTGGCGGCCGGAACGAGGAAAGCCTTGGCGATCTCGTCGCTGGTCAGACCGCCGACCACACGCAGGGTGAGCGCAACCCGCGCCTCCCGTGACAGCACGGGATGGCAGGAGATGAACATCAGCGCGAGCAGGTCGTCATCGATCCGGTCCGGATCCCACAGCACATCCTCGGCGTCCCGGGACGGATCGGCCGGCGCTCCTCCCGAGACGGCGCCGCCCTCGCCCAGATCCCGGGCGAGGGCGGCGTACCGCTCGTCGAGGGCGGAGCGCCGCCGGAACGCGTCGATCGCGCGGCGGCGGCCGACGGTGAGCAACCACCCGGCGGGATTGCGCGGCACGCCGTCGCGCGGCCAGGTCACGAGCGCCTCGGCCAGCGCCTCCTGCGCCAGATCCTCGGCCAACCCGAAGTCGCCGGTATACCGCGCGAGCGCACCGACGATCCGGGCCGACTCGATCCGCCAGACCGCGGCGACGGCCTCACGGCCGGTGTGGTCGCCCATCGTCGCTCGATCCGCTCAGAGCTGGCCGGTGGCCTCGCGCCACGCCCGCTCCTTCTGAATCCACACGTTGTCCTGCGGGAACTCGTCGATCGTGGGAACCCGGCGGATCTCGGTCTTGAAGCCGGGACCGGTCATCGGCATCCGCTTGGCCCATTCGATCGCCTCCTCCTTCGAGGCCACGTTGAGGATGTAGAACCCGCCGAACAGCTCCTTGGTCTCGCCGTACGGGCCGTCGGTGACGACGGGTGTCTCGGAGGAGTAGTCGACGACCACGCCCTCGGCGGCGTCCTCCAACCCCTCCGCCGCGAGCAGCACGCCCGCCCGGATCAGCTCGTCGTTGAACTTGCCCATCGTGTCGAGCAGCTGGTCGAAGTCGGTGTTCACCATCCCCGCGTAGGCCTCGTCGGTGGCGCGCATGATCAGCATGTACTTCATGGTTGTCTCCCTGGCTGTCCGGGTCCCTCTCCGGACCCTCTCACCCATAGGTCGAACGAGGGCCTTCGAAGATCGACAGACGCGCCGAGATTTTTTTCGATCCGGTTCGCCAGTTTTCGATCGGAGCGTGTGCCCTCGCCCATACCCCGCGGCGTCGATCATGATGCGCGAAGGGCACACGCCCGGATCTACCAGCCCGGATTTCCTCTGACCGGGATGTTGACGAAGCTCGGACGGCCGGGGTCCAGCTCCAGATGCTGTGGCCGCAGGCCGGTGTCGATCAGCATCGGCAGGATGGGCAGGCCCTTGGGGAAGTTGCCCGCGTACACGTCGACGCGCAGGCGGTGGCCCGGCTGCAAGAGCGCCTCGGTGGCGGGCAGCGCGATGTCCAGCGTGGTCGCCTCGCCGGGGACCGTCGGCTGCCGCTGCTCCAGCGAGGTGAACGGCCGCGGATCGGTGTAGTCGCCGCTGGCCGACCTGCTGCTGTTCGCGTCGTCTATGGCCCGCAGCGAAGCCATGAGCTGCCCCGACGACAGCACGCTTGACTGCCCGTCCGGCGCGACGTCGTTCACGGTGACCACCCAGTAGCCGTCGGCCGCGTCCTGCACGGTGTTGAGCCGCACCGCGATCCGCCCGGAGATCGAGGTCGGCTCGGCGACCGGGGCACTGGTGAAGGTCAGGCCGTTCAGCTCCTCGACCCTGGAGTCCTTGGCGCAACCGTCGATCACCGAGAGCACACCGGCGGTGCCCTGTGCGGCGTCGTTGGAGCACAGGCTGGTCAGGCCGGGCGCGACGGTCAGGCGGGCGGGTTCGCCGCTGTCCTCGGGGCTGAGCGAACCGTCGTGGACACTGTTGGCGGTGCCGCTGGGCGCGGCGGACAGATACATCCTGCGGTGCACCGCCTGTCGCGCCTCCGCCGCGGGGGTCGGCGCGGCGAACGAGTCGGTGGTGATCCAGCCGCCACCCTGCTGGCGCAGAGTGATCGGGCCGTACCGGTCGATGCCGTTGTCGACGTCCTTGAGCCATTTGTCGAACCACGCGCGCTGCAACACGTCCAGTCTCGGCGGCAGGCCCGGCCGGCCGTACTCGTTGCCCGAATTGAGGTGGTAGGTGTTGCCCATCAGCAATTGCTTCTGGCCCGGCGGCAGCGGAATCTCGTTGTAGATCTTGGATTCCGAGTAGGCGAACAGGTCGTGCCAACCGCCGGTGACGAAGGTCGGCGTCCGGATCCCGCTCGGGTCACCGAGCCAGTCCCGACGCGGCCGGGAACCGTCGGTCAGCAGTTCCTTGGCGCGCGGATCGAGATCCTCGAGGCGCGCGGTGGTGTAGACGTTCAGCAGGACGTCCATGAACGTCAACGGATCTCGGGCGCGGTCTGCCAGCCACGTAGTGTCCAGTTGCCCGTTGAGCACCGAAGCCAGATCGGGGATCAGCTTGAGACCGTTGATCGCGGTCAGCCACAGCGGGATGAAGTTGAAACCGAAGCCGCCGCCGGGCGCGAGCACGTCGTTGACCAGGTCGCTGCCCGGCACCACCGGGAAGATCGCCTGCAAGGCGGGTGGGCGCTGCTCGGCGGCCTGCACCTGGTTGATCCCGGAGTAGGAGATGCCGTTCATGCCGATCCGGCCGTTGGACCACGGCTGCCGGGACGCCCAGTCGATCACCTCGACCGTGTCCTGCTGCTCGCGGTCGCGCAGCATGTCCCAGACGCCCTGGGAGAAACCGGTGCCGCGCACGTCGACGACCACCTGCGAGTAGCCGCTCTTGATCAGCTGCCGGTCGACGGTGAAGTTGCGCAGTTCGCCGCCGCCGAACGCCTTGGTCAGATCGGTGACGCCGGACAGCGGGGTGCCGCTCATGTCGATCTGGCGGAACAGCTCGATCAGCGCGTCGGACAGGCCGGGAATCGACTGCGCGTGATCGGCCAGGTTCGACACCAGCTTGGTGTAGGGCGTGAGGTTGACGATCGTCGGCGTGGGCGTGTCGATGGGCCGGCCGGAGGCGTCCGCGGGGCGGTAGACGTTGCCCTTCAGGACGGTCCCGTCACTCATCGTGATGGGGACGTCCCATTGGATGTTGATGCCCGGGTACTGCTGGGGGCCGTCTTGGGTGGCCGCCCAGTCCGCTCCGGCGGCGCCGCCGTCCGGGCCGGTGGGCGGCGCGACGGCATCCGCGCCGCCTGCGAGGAAGGGGACGAGCATCGTGACGGCAACTGCCGCCACCGTGGCCCGCAACGCGTGCTTCATCGGACGTGATCCACCTCTCGGCTGGTCGAACGACCAGAGTGTACCGACCTACTTGCCGGTAAAAACAGTGGGTAACTTAATCGGCCGATGCTGTAGCACCGTTCGATGCCCCACTACCGGCGTGTCGCCCGCAACCCCCTGAGCCCGCGCCTGAAGCGACAACGCGCTGCCACCCGAACGGGTGACAGCGCGTTGCGGAGTTCGAGATGTGCCGGCTATTTGCCGCCCTGACCGGCGACGGCGGCGGCGCCCGCGGCGGCCGCCTCGGGGTCCAGGTACTCGTGCGGGCGCACCGGGCGGAGGTCCTCGTCCAGTTCGTACCGCAGCGGGATCCCGGTGGGGATGTTCAGGCCCGCGATGTCCTCGTCGGAGATCTGGTCGAGGTGCTTGACCAGGGCGCGCAGCGAATTGCCGTGCGCCGCGACCAGCACGGTCTTGCCGGACAGCAGGTCCTTGGAGATGGTCGACTCCCAGTACGGAACCATCCGGTTGACCACGTCGAGCAGGCATTCGGTCTTCGGGACGTCGATGCCCGCGTAGCGCGGATCGCCTTCCTGGCTGTACTCGTTGGCCGGGTCGATCGGCGGCGGCGGGGTGTCGTAGCTGCGGCGCCACAGCATGAACTGCTCGTCGCCGTACTTCTCCCTGACCTGCGCCTTGTTCTTGCCTTGCAGCTCACCGTAGTGGCGCTCGTTGAGCCGCCAGTCCCGGATCACCGGGATCCAGTGCCGGTCGGCGGCGTCCAGCGCGATGTTCGCGGTGGAGATCGCCCGGCGCAGCAGGGAGGTGTAGACGACGTCCGGCAGGATGCCGTGCTCGGCCAGCAGCTCCCCGGCGCGCTTGCCCTCGGCGATGCCCTTGTCGGTCAGATGCACGTCCACCCAGCCGGTGAACAGGTTCAGGGCGTTCCATTCGCTTTCGCCGTGGCGCAGCAGCACGAGGGTGTACGTCATGCGGCCATCCTCCCATGCGCGCCCGGCCGGGTCGCATCGGTTCCCGCCCCGCCGCCACCGCCTCCGCGGCAAAGCGCGATGTCAGACCGGTTCATCGGTGGCGAGCACGCCCGCGCCCACCAGCGTCGCGCCCTCGGTGATCCCGGAGAGTTCCACCCGCAGGCCGTGCAGGAAATTCAGCCCGGCGTGCGCGTCCACCGCGGCGCGCAGCGGATCCCACAGCGGCGCACCGGATTGCGCGAACCCGCCGCCGATCACCACCCGGTCGACGTCGAGCAGGGCGGCGGCCGAGGCGATCGCCGCGCCGAGCGCGGTGCCCGCCCGGTGCAGGGCGGCGACCGCGATCTCGTCACCCGCGTGCGCGTCCGCGGCCAGCCGCGCACCCGTGCCGCCGGACCAGCCCTGCTCGCGCGCCCAGCGCACCGACGACATGCCGCTGGCGATCGCCTCGACGCAGCCGCGGCCGCCGCAACCGCAGGGTGTGTCCCAGCCGGGCACGACGATGTGCCCCACGTGGCCCGCGTTGCCGGTGCGCCCGAGCAGCACCTTTCCGCCGGCGACGATCCCACCGCCGATCCCCGACGACACCGTCATGGCCAGCGCGTCGGGCACTCCGCGCAGCGCGCCGAGGCGGTGTTCGGCGAGCGCGAGACAGGCGCCGTCGATGGCGAAGCGAACCGTGGCGGCCGGGAACAGCTCTCGCACGGCGGCGACCACCGGGAAGCCCGCTTTCCACTCGGGAATGTTCAACGGACCGGTGACGCCGGCCCGCACGTCCACCGGACCGGCCGCACCGATCCCTACGGCGCTGACCGGTTCCGCCCCCGCCACCGCGAGCAGCAGTTCCCGACAGGCCCTCCATACACCCGCGTCCGGCACGTCCACCCGGCGTACTCCGCGCACCTCGGGACCGGGTCCCACCACTCCGGCCGCGAACTTGGTCGCGCCGATGTCCAGAGCGAGAATCGCCAACGTCGTGTCCCTTCGCCGATCCGAGCCACCTGCGATTGTCGCCCGGTCGGCGCCACGGCGGGCCGGATCCGGCGACCGGTCAGGGCTTGTCGGCGGAGTCGACCAGATGCTCGAAAGCGCGCAGGTTCTGCAACGATTCACCGCGCGAGACGCGCCACTTCCATTCCCGCCGAATCGATTCGGCGAAGCCGAGTTCCAGCAGTACGTTGAAGTCGGCGTCGACGGCCTCGAGAATCTGCCCGAACACCCGGTCCAGTTCGTCGGGGGTGACGGCATGCGTGGACAGGCGGCCGACCAGATAGATGTCGCCGACCCGGTCGAGGGTGTAGGCGACGGCGTAGAGCCTGCGGTTGCGGCGCAGCAGGAACTTGTAGACGCCTTCGAAGTTCTCGTCCGGCTTGCGGCAGACGAACGCTTCGACCCGGACACCGTGCTTGCCCACCGTGAGCATCACCGTGGTCTTGAGTTTGCGCTCACCGGGCAGGACGACGACGAAGGTCTCCTCGCCCGGCCGGGTGTACTCGATCTCCCTGTCGCGCAGCGTCGCGTCGATGAGCTGCGCGGTCGCCTGCACCTCGTTCACCGGCGTACTCCCATCCGGCGCCGCCACAGCGCCCGTGATCTGGCCTGGCTGGTCTCACCGAGTAGGGCCGCCGTCCGCTCGCCGGCCGGGCCGGTGCGCTCGGCGGAGTCCGAATCGTACGCATCCTCCCGCACGACGCTGTGCGCCAGGCCGCGGCCGCCCAGCCCCGTCCGCTCCTCCCGGAAACCGGCCAGGGCCGCGGCGTAGCTGGCCAGCAGCCCGTCGGCGGTGTGCGCCCAGGAGAAGTTGGCCGCGTGCGTGACGGCCTGCTCGCTCATCCGGTGCAGGCGGTCGGGGTCGTCCAGCAGCAGGCCCAGCGCGTTCGCCCAGTCCGCGGTGCGGTGCCCAGGGACCAGCAGACCGGACACGTCGTGCCGCACGGCCGTGCCGAGACCACCGACGTCGGCGGCGAGCACCGGCGTGCCGCTGGCCTGCGCCTCGATGGCGACCAAGCCGAAGGACTCGTTGTAGCTCGGCACCGCGACCAGGTCGGCGGCGCGGTAGACCTGTACCAGCCGCTGCGGTGGCTGCGGGGGCAGGAAGCTGACCCGCTCGGCGATGCCCAGCTCGGCGGCCAGGTCGATCAGCGCGTGCGGCCGCTCCAACCCGCTGCCGGACGGACCGCCCACGATCAGCACGCGCAGCTTGCGCTCCGGGTCGGCGCGCAACACCTCGGCCGCGGCGCGCACCAGCACGTCGGGCGCCTTCAACGGTTGGATCCGGCCGACGAACGCGACGATCCGCTCGTCGGCGGCCAGCCCCAGTTCGGCGCGGGCGGCCGCCTTGTCACCGGGGTGGTAACGGCTCAGGTCGGCGCCGGGCGGTACGACGTCGATGCGCTCCGGGTCGGCGCCGTAGAGCTCGACCAGCTGGCGGGCCTCCTCGGCGGTGTTGGCGACCAGCCGATCGGATTCGGCGATCACCTGTTTCTCGCCGATCTCGCGGGTCACCGGTTCGGGACAGTCGCCTTCGGCCAGCGCGGAATTCTTCACCGCCGCCAGGGTGTGCGCGGTGTGCACCAGCGGCACCCGCCACCGGTCCCTGGCCAGCCAGCCGACCTGGCCGGACAGCCAGTAGTGCGAATGCACCAGGTCGTAGTAACCGGGCAGATGCCGGGCCTCTTGTCGCAGGACCTCCGCGGTGAAGGGGCACAGCTGGGTGGGCAGATCGTGCTTGTCCAGCCCCTCGAACGGGCCTGCTACCACATTGCGCACCAGCACGCCGGGCGCGGCCTCCTGGACGGGCGGGACGTTCGACGACGTGGCCCGGGTGAAGATCTCCACCTCGGTGCCGCGCCGGGCCAACTCGACCGCCGTCTGCAGGACATAGACGTTCATGCCGCCCGCGTCGCCGGTGCCCGGCTGCGCGAGTGGTGAGGTGTGCACCGATAACACGGCGATACGGTTCGGCCGTAGGTCCGGGCGCTGGCTCACACTATCCATAGTGCACGTTGCGTTCCCCGGCCCAGACACGCTATCCGCGGCAAGTGAGAGCTATCACAGGGCGGGCGTGAATCCGATCACAGACTGTCGACGAACGCGCTCACCTCGGTGACGAAACGGGAACGGTCCTCGATGAACAGCCCGTGCTGGGCCCCTTCCCAGAACGACGCGCGCGCGTCCGGGACGGCCTCGGCGATGTAGCGGCCGTTCTCGATCGGCACGACCTGGTCGGCCGTGCCGTGCAGGACGAGCACGGGAACGTCCAGCGTGCGCAGTGTCTCGGTGTTGTCGACGGTCCGGTAGAACAGCGCTTTGCGCACCGCGGGCGGGGTGGCGAGGCTGGCACCGAACAGGCGCTGCGCGTCGGGCCCCTTGTCCGCGCCCGGTCCGGTGTTGGCGTTGCCGAACACACCGAAGGCACGCACGGCCCGCCCCGCGCTCTCCTCGAAGACGCCCGGTATGGCCTCGCCCATCATGCGGCCGGTCGCCGCGCCCGGCACACCGGGGCCGATGTTCGCCATCGAGCCGGTGTAGACGACGCCCGCGACGGCGCTCGTGCCGTAGGCGGTCAAGTAGTCCGACAGCACGATCCCCCCGTAGGACCAGCCGAGCAGCACCGCGCCGGACGCGATGTCCTCGGCCGCCAGTACCGCCGCGAGGTCGGCCGCCCAGTTCTTCGGATCGTCGTAGCCCGTCGCGGGCGCGTCGGAGTAGCCGTGGCCACGCAGGTCGACGGCGATGACCCGGAAGCGCGCGGCGAGGTCGTCGGCGGCCGCACCCCAGCAGCGCAGATTCGCCGACCAGCCGTGCACCAGCAGCAAGGGGCGACCGTGCGCCGGACCACTCACCCGATAGACGATGTTCGTTCCGTCCGCGCTCACCACGTCCCGAATAGCCATGCCACCGAGGCTAACCGTCGTTCCGGTGACCGCGAACGATCGGGCAAACCTCGCGCACCTAGGATCTAACGGCATGAGCACTCGCAGCGCCGTCGTCACCGGAGCCAGCTCGGGCATCGGCGAGGCCACCGCCCGGGAGCTGGCGAAGCAGGGCTATCACGTCTACGTCGGTGCGCGCCGGGTCGATCGGCTGCACCGCCTCGCCGAGGAGATCGGCGGCACCGCACTGGAACTCGACGTCACCTCCGACGAGTCCGTGCGCGCGTTCGGCGAAGCGGTCGAACGCGTCGACGTGCTGGTCAACAACGCGGGCGGCGCCAAGGGCCTGGCGCCGGTGGCCGAGGCCGACCTGGACGACTGGCGCTGGATGTGGGAGACCAACGTGCTCGGCACGCTGCGTGTCACCAAAACCCTGCTGCCGAAACTGATCGCCTCCGGCGACGGATTGATCGTCACCGTCACCTCGGTGGCCGCGTTCACCGCCTACGACAACGGTTCCGGTTACACCTCCGCCAAACACGCGCAGGCGGTGCTGCACCGCACCCTGCGCGGTGAGCTGCTCGGGCAGCCGGTACGCCTGACGGAGATCGCTCCCGGCGCGGTGGAAACCGAGTTCTCGCTGGTGCGATTCGATGGCGACGCCGAGCGGGCGGCAAAGGTGTACGAGGGCATCGACCCGCTGGTCGCCCAGGACATCGCGGAGGTCATCGGGTTCGTCGCGTCCCGGCCCGCGCACGTCAACCTGGACCAGATCATCATCAAGCCGCGTGACCAGGCCGACGCGGGGCGGTTCGCCCGCCGCACCTGAACCTTTCATAGCCGAATCGCATCACTCGCTCGCCGACCTGAGCCGGGTCGCGGATTGCTCGGTCTTCGCTGTGCGTTTCGAGCCGTTAGCATCCGAGGAGCTGTCAGTGTAGGGACATCGGATGGGAGTGGTTCGGCTCATGCTCAAGGGCTTCAAAGAGTTCCTGATGCGCGGGAACGTCATCGATCTCGCGGTCGCCGTCGTGATGGGCACCGCGTTCACCTCCGTGGTGACCTCGGTGACGAAAGGCGTTGTCAACCCGCTGCTCGCGGTGTTCGGCAGTACCAACGCGCTCGGCCTCGGCGTTCAGCTGATCCCCTCCAAGCCCGCCACATTCATCGCCATCGGCCCGATCATCACGGCCGCCATCGATTTCGTCATGGTCGCCGCGGTGCTGTACTTCGTGCTGATCCTGCCCATGAAGACGATCAAGAACCGCTTCGGTACCCCCAAAGCCGCCGAACCGAGCCAGATCGAGCTGCTGACCGAGATCCGCGACCTGCTCGCCGAGCGGCACGAAGCGGTCCGCGCGCAACAATCCGCCGACCGCAGAATCGAAGCGGAACACGCGGCCGACAGCGAGTCCGAAGAGCAGAACGTGAAGGTGCGCTAGAACCGGTCAGCGCGCTCCCGCGGGCTGCGGGGGCAGGGGCGTGGCGGAGACCACGGGCGACGGCGCGCCTTGCAACGCCGACATGGTCTTCCAGGTGCTCCAGTCGATGGTCCAGTCGTAGAGGTCGCCGTCGGCGGCCGAGAGCGGAATCGATGTTCCGGTCACCTCCACCGGATCGCCGTACAAAGCCGTGGGGAAATAGGCCTGGGCGTCGGCGGGCGACAGGTTGATGCACCCGTTGGTGACATTCGCCGAGCCTTGCGCCGCCAGCGATTCCGGGTTGGCGTGGATGAATTCGCCGTTGTTGGAGATGCGTACCGCCCAGCGTTCGCGAACGTTGGTGTAGTACGGCGGGTTCGACATCATGAAGTCTTCGTATTTCTCGGTGACCACGTGAACGCCGGAGCGGGTCACGTTGCGCGGTTCGTTGCCCTCGCCGTAACTGGCCGCGAGATCGAACACGGTCCGCCCGTCACGCACCACCTGGATGCGGTGGCTGGGAGCGCTCGCCTTGACGATCTGGCTGCGGCCGACGCGGAAATCCGTGGTCAGGTCGGAATCGCCGTAGTTGCCGGCGCCGAGGTCCAGTCCGTAGAGCCGGGCCGAGACGTGCACGCTCGTCCCCGGGGTCCAGTAGTTCTTCGGACGCCAGTGCAGGCGTGAGCCGCCGTCGTCCGGGAACCAGGCCCACGCGCCCTCGGTGGGCGGGTCGGTGGTGATCGTGAGCGCCTTCTCCACCGCGGCCTTGTTCACGACCGAGGACTTGAACTGCAAGATGATCGGCGCCGCGATGCCGACCTCCTGGTTGTCACCGATGTTCAGGGTCGCGGGGACGGTGTTCTTGGGCGCGAGGGTGCGGAACGAGCCATCGATCGGGATCGGCTTGCCATCGGTGCCGACGGCGGTGCCCGACCAGGTGTAGGTGGCGTCGTAGCCGAGCGGCTCGGTGATGGTGTAGCCGCGCCGATCCGGAGCGAGCTCACCGCGCACCTGCTTGCCCGCGGCGTTGGTCAGCGCGACCTGATCGATGGTGCCGTCGCTGATCGTCACCGAGACCGGGGCGGTCGGGTTGACGTCGGCGTCGTCGTCGGCGGGGGTCAACTTCACTTTGGCGATCGGGCCGGAGTCGCGACTCGACGGGCCGGAGTCACGGTCTATCGTGCAACCGGCCACCAGGGCGACAACCACCAGCAGGACGGCCGACGCCACGGCAACCGATCGGCGGATCATCGGACGGTGGTTCACTTCGTCGAATCTACGCGCGGCGCGCGGCCGGTCTCGTTTCCGCGGCGTGTGGTGTCGGCCTCAGCGCGTCAGAGCGTGACGCCCACGGTGACCGGCTCCGGCTCCAGCCGGATCCCGAAGCGCTCGGCGACGCCGTCGCGGACCGTCCGGGCCAGCGCCACCAGATCGGCGGCACCGGCGGCGCCGCGATTGGTCAGCGCCAGTGTGTGTTTCGTCGACAGCCGAGCCGGAGCTCCGGCGCCGGGGAAGCCCTTGGCGAAACCAGCACGCTCGATCAGCCAGCCCGCCGAGAACTTGACCCCCTCCGGCGCCGGGTAGGTCGGCACCGCGACATCGCCCAGGTGCGCGGCGATCGCGGCGCGCACTTGCGCCACCCGCTCCGGCGCGACGACCGGGTTGGTGAAAAACGAGCCCGCACTCCAGGTGTCGTGGTCGGTGGGATCGAGGACCATGCCTTTGCCCGCGCGCAACCGCAGCACCGCGTCCCGGACCTGCGCCGCGGGCCGGGTCTCCCCGTCCCCGGCGCCCAGCACCGAGGCCAGTTCGCCGTAACGCAGCGGCACGCTGGAACCGTCCGGGCGCAGCGCGAACTCGACCGCGAGCACGACGGCGTCGTCACGGTGCTTGAGCACGCTGGTGCGATAACCGAAGCCGAGTTCGCCGGGCTCCACCCAGCGGATCTCCCCGCTCGCGCGGTCCAGCAGGCGCACCCGGCGCAGCAGGCCCGCCACCTCCGCGCCGTAGGCGCCCACGTTCTGCACGGGCGTCGCGCCCGCCGAACCGGGAATGCCGGACAGGCACTCCAGTCCCCCGAGACCGGCGTCGACCGTCGCACGCACCACGGCGTCCCAGTTCGCGCCCGCCTCGGCGACCACACCACCATCGCCGATCTCGACGCCGGTGGTGGCGACCCGGACCACCACGCCGTCGAAGCCGTCGTCGCTGATGAGCAGATTGGAGCCACCCGCGAGCAGCAGGACCGGGACGCCCGCCGCGTCCAGCGCGCGCACCGTCGCGACCAGGGCCTCGGTCGTCGCGCATTCGGCGACCAGGGCGGGGCCGCCGACCCGCAGTGTGGTCAGCTCTGCCAGCCGCACGTCGGCGCGCAACCGCGCACCGGTACCGGCGAGGAGGTCCGACGGCACAACTCGTGAAGTTCGCACGGTGCTAAACGGTAGCGTGCGTGCCGACGGCTACACGCTGGTGTATTCCTCTCGCGGCGGATCGGATGGCACCACTCGGACAGCACGAGCGCCACCCGATAGCGGGCGCGCCGATGGCCGCAGGGGCGTCGTTCGGCCCGCGAGCAGATCGGACAACACCACTCGTGTGGCTCCGGCGCTGCACGGTAGCGTGTGCACCCATGGCTACACCGCTGGCGTACACGGCCCGCTACTCTCATCCGCCCGCCGCGGTGCGCGCGGCGTTCGCGAACGATCAGTACTGGAAGGATCGCATCGCGGCGGTCGGCGGCCCCAATGCCCGGCTGGATTCGGTCACCGTCAGCGGTGATCAGGTGCGCGTCGAGATGGTGCAGGCCATCGCCGCCGAACAGCTGCCCGCCGCGGTCACCGCGGTGCGTCCCGGCGATCTGATCATCCCGCGCGTCGAAGATTGGACCGGCGATCGGGCCGACTTCGAAGCCCGCGTCGAGGGCGCGCCCGCCGAGGTGCGCGGCACCGTCACGCTGGCCGCCGACGGCTCCGGCGCCGTCGCCACGGTCGAGGGCACCATCGAGGTGAAGATCCCGCTGTTCGGCAGCAAGATCGAGAAGGCGATCGCGGAGCACCTCACCGAGCTGCTGAAGAACGAGGCGGAATTCACCGGCCGCTGGCTCGCGGAGCACTGATCCACGCGCGGAATGCGGACTTTGTTCGACGTCACACCGTGCGGTCCCCGCGTTCGTGGCAGGTCCGCACTCCACCCGCCCGCCGAGGTCGGCGGCGCCGCACCCAGTAACGTGTGAGCCCATGGCACGCCGATTGGACTACTCCGCCCGCTATCCGCTGCACACCGCAAAAGAGCTGTACGCGGCGCTGTCGAACCGCGATTACTGGGACGCGCGGATGCAGGAGATGAGGAAGTACTCGCCCGGCAACGAGGTGGTCCGGCTGGAGGCGGGCGACGGCGGGATCGACGTCGAACTGCACCACATCCTGCCCCGCGAGATGCTGCCCGAGATCGCCCAGACGGTCATCCGCAAGGACATGGTGATCACCCGCAAGGAGACCTACAGCCCGTTCGCCCCGGACGAGGTCACCGGCAAGTACTCGGCGGCCATTCCGGCGGGCCCCGGCAGCCTCGGCGGCACCATCCGCCTTTTCCCCACCGACACCGGTTGCACCATGCGCTTCTCCTCGGAGGCGAAGGTGTTCATCCCGATGGTCGGGCCGCGCCTGGAGCAGCTGATGCTGGTGAACCTGGTCGACCTGTTCCGCGGCGAGGCCGAGTTCACGGTCAAGTGGCTGGAAGAACAGCACCCCACTCGCTGACCAGACCGGTCGGCAACATCACCCGTGGCACCACCGCCGTCAACCGCCTCCGCCGCAGCGACCGCAGGCTGATCCACGACGACCTCGTCGCCGACCGGCTGGTCCGCGCACCCGATCCGCTGGTGGTCGACCTCGGGTACGGCGCGAGCCCGTGGACCACCTTCGAGCTGGCGGCGCGCCTGCGCACGATCCGCGCCGACGTGCGCGTGGTGGGGCTCGAGATCGACCCGCAGCGCGTGGTGCCCGGCCGCGACGGCGTCACTTTCGCACGCGGCGGCTTCGAATTGGCGGGGCTGCGGCCGGTCCTCGTTCGCGCCTTCAATGTGCTGCGGCAGTATCCGGAATCGGCGGTCCCGGACGCGTGGTCGACGGTCCTGGCGGGGCTGGCGCCGGACGGACTGCTGGTCGACGGCACCTGCGACGAATTGGGCAGACGCTGCGCGTGGATCCTGCTCGACCGGGACGGGCCGCGCTCGCTCACGCTGGCTTGGGATCCGTTCACCGTCGAGCGGCCCTCCGACCTCGCCGAACGCCTGCCCAAAGCGCTGATCCACCGCAATGTCCCCGGGGAACCCATCCACGCGCTGCTCGCGGCAGCCGATCGTGCCTGGGCCCACGCCGCGCCGATGGCGCCTTTCGGTCCCCGTGTCCGCTGGCGTGCGGCTGCCCAAGCCTTGCGCGCGGAAGGCTTCCCGATCCGCCCCTACCGCCGCCGCCTGCGCGACAATGTGCTCTCGGTGCCGTGGTCGGCCGTCGCGCCGCTCGATCCGGGCTAGCCAGAGTTTCGTCACGCTACGGCTAGCGCCTGGTACACCCGTCTGGCTGCGCGGGGCGAGAGGCGCGCTCCCGCGTCGGTGATCTCCCGGCCCGCGCAGCGGTCGATGGCGACCGCGTCGGCGACCACCTCGTTCAACGCCGCCTGCCCGATATCGCCCTCGGCCAGGTCCAGCACCGTGCGCACCGGCGTCGTCACCAGGAACGGGCCTGCCGATTCGACATCGGCGCCGGCCAGCGACCGGCGCACGACCGCCAGCCGCGGCGTCACCGGTGGACGTCCCGCGCGCACGGACAGGTGCAGGAACCGCGGGCCGAGACTGCCGAGCCCGTGCAACTCCGCCGCGCTCTGATGGGAGACCACCGCGGCGCCGTCGAACCAGGCAGCCCACATCGCGTATTCGTCGAGCGGACCTTCCGGCCACCCGGCCAACCGCAGCATGCCGATTCCCGCCCTGGTCACCGAACCGTCGCCGAGTCCTGCCCGCACTCGCGCCCCGCACCCCGTGCGCAGTACCTGCCGAGTCGTGAAGAAACCGGCGTGCCGACCGGCCCAGCGGCGCAGAACACGCCATCCTTGTTCCGCGGATCCGATCGCGCGGCTTGCCACATCGCCAGCCATGGGCATCAGGCTACGCTCGGTTTTTGTGCTGCATGTCACATTCGAACCCCTCACTGCCTCCTCAGAGACGGCACAGAAAGGTCGGGAAGAATTTTCGCCATGAGTACGAACACAACCTCCACCAAGACGATCAACCGGCGAGCCCTGCTGATCGCCCTGACCGTGGTAGCTGTTCTGCTCGCCACGATCCTGGTCGGCGGCGAGGCCTACGCCAGGCACACGGTGTCGAAGTGCATCAGTTCGCAGTTCGAGAAGGAAATGGGATCGAAGATCGACGTCGGCTTCGGCCCCAAGCCGATGCTGATCACCTGGATCGACGGCAAGGTGCCCTCGGTGCGGGTGAACAGCGACGACACCAAGTTCGGGCCCGCCGTCGGGATGGTGGTGCGCGCCGTCTTCCGGGACGTCGACCTCGCCGACCACGGTGGCGGCGAGATCGGCAGTTCCTCGGCCGATGTCACGTGGAGCAACGAGGGGATCAAGGAGACCCTCGGCGGCATGGTCAGTGACGTGAGCTCCTCGGCGAGTACCGGCCTGCTCACCCTGTCGGTGCTCGGCGGCCTCGCCCAGCTCCAGCTGAAGCCCCAGATCGTGAACGGGACGGTGCAGGTGGAGACGATGTCGGCGGAGCTGCTCGGCATGGGCCTGCCCGCCGACCTGGTACAGAGCATCGTCGACCTGTTCACCCAGAGCCTGCAGAGCTACCCGCTCGGCATGGCGGCGACCGAACTACAGGTCACCGACTCCGGCGTCGCGGTCCACCTGTCGGGTGGACGCACCCAGCTCGAGCCCGCGGGCGACAGCTCCGATATGCGCTGCTGAACGCGCCCCGCCACAACGCCTTCGGGCGTAGCGGAGGCACTCGGGGGAAGACCGGATATCCGCGAACGCTTCTCGGCTGCCGATCAGGGCGCGAAGCCGTCGAGCACCTCACGGGATCTCGACAGCCCGAGCCGGGTCGCGCCCGCCGCGATCAGCTCCGCGGCCGCCTCGGCGGTCCGGATCCCGCCGCTGGCCTTGACGCCGAGCCGCCCGCCGACTGTTTCGGCCATCAACCGCACAGCGTGGACGCTCGCGCCGCCGGCGGGATGAAACCCCGTGGAGGTCTTCACGAAATCGGCTCCCGCGCGCTCGGCGACCCGGCACACCTGCACGATCGCTTCGTCCGGCAGGGCGGCGGATTCGATGATCACTTTCAACAGGGTCCGATCGCCCACCGCTTCACGCACCGTGACGATGTCGGCGAGCACCGCCGTGTAATCCCCCGCGCGGGCCGCGCCGACATCGATGACCATGTCGACCTCGGCCGCGCCCTGGTCCACCGCGAGCCGCGCCTCCGCGCCCTTCACCAGCGAATGATGCTTCCCCGAAGGGAATCCGGCGACCGTCGCGACCACCAGTCCGGGCGCGCGCACCGGCAACATGGACGGCGACACACAGATCGCGAACACGCCCAATGCCCGCGCATCCTCGATCAACACGTCGACCTCGGCGGCCGTCGCCTCCGGGGCGAGCAGCGTGTGATCGATCATGGCGGCCACTTCGGCCCTGGTCAGCGACGCGGAACTTGCCATGGGGTGAGAGTCTGGCACACCGGAGGCGAATTCCGTTGCGCGCCTGGCGGCGCTTCCCGCACACTCGTAGCTGATGGCGCATCGGAGAACGTTTCGCCACGGTCGACTGACTAACGTGTGCGGATGGGCCCTACTTCGTTCGGGAGGAGACGACCGTGCTGATCCGTCGCGAACGCGCCGACGATGCCGCTGCGATCGCGGCGGTGCACCGCAGCGCATTCGCACCGCGCTATGCCGATGCCGGCGATACAGATGGCGCTGGTGTTCCCGGTAGCGCCGATCCGCCCGAGGTGAACCTGATCACGCGGTTGCGCAGCGACGAGGGCTGGATCCCGACGCTCTCCCTGGTGGCGATCGAACACGACAGCGTGGTCGGTCACCTGTGCCTGACCAGAGCCGCCGTCGGCCCGTTCCCGGTGCTGGCGCTCGGCCCGATCGGTGTGCTCGCCGATCATCAAGGCTCCGGGGTCGGTTCGGCCCTCATGCACGCGGCGCTCGGCGCCGCCGACGCCCTCGACGAACCCCTGATCGGCCTTCTCGGCAGCCTGGAGTTCTACCCGCGCTTCGGTTTCGTCCCCGCCGCCCGCCTCGGCATCACCCCGGACGACCCGGCCTGGATCAGCCACTTCCAGGTCCGCTCCCTGTCGGCCTACGACTCCCGGATCACCGGCGAATTCCACTACGCGGAGCCGTTTTACAACCTTTGACCGCGACCCGAACAGTCGATGCCGACCGGGTGCAGTTCAGCCCGCCGAGCCGAGCGCACAGCATGCGCTAAGCCCACGGGTCGATAACGGGTACGCCGGCAGCTCGGAAGGGCGCGGTATCGCGAGTGGCCACGGCCATGTTTGCGGCGCCCGCCGTCGCGGCGATGTAGCCGTCGGCGGTCCCGATCGCGGCCCCGGCGGCACGGGCGGTGGCCATGAGTTCGGCGTAGGCGGTGGACGCGGCCAGGTCGAAGGCGTCGCCGACCCTGCCCGCAGGCCTTTGGCGCCTCTCGAAGGCTGGGCGAAGGCGCGGCGAATCCCGCCTGGCGCACCTGCGAGGATGAACGCATGAGTTCCGCTCCACCCGTCCTGGACGACCGCCGCTACGTGCTGACGCTCGGCTGCCCGGATCGTCCGGGCATCATCGCCGGGATCACGTCGTTCATCGCCGAGTTCGGCGGCTCGATCGTGGAGGCGGGGTACCACTCCGACGTGGAGACGGGCTGGTTCTTCACTCGCCAGGCGATCAAGGCGGCGACGGTGCCGTTCGGGATCGAGGAACTGCGCGACAGGTTCGCCGGGGTGGCGGCCGACCTGGGTCCGCAGACCGAATGGCAGTTGCTGGACTCCCGCGCCCGCCGCCGCGCGGTGCTGCTGGTCAGCAAGGACGGCCACTGCCTGCACGATCTGCTCGGGCGCGCCGCCAGCGGTGAACTGCCCGCCACCATCGAGGCGGTGATCGGCAACCACCCGGATCTCGCGGCGATGACCGAGGCGCACGGGGTGAAGTTCCATCACGTGCCGTTCCCGAAGGACCCGGCCGAGCGCGGTCCGGCGTTCGAGGAGGTCCGCGCCCTGGTGGACGCGCACAACCCGCACGCGGTGGTGCTGGCGCGGTTCATGCAGGTGCTGCCCGCCGAGCTGTGCGAGCACTGGGCGGGCAAGGCCATCAACATCCATCACAGCTTCTTGCCGTCGTTCGTCGGCGCTCGCCCCTACCACCAGGCGTTCGCCCGCGGCGTGAAGCTGATCGGCGCCACCTGTCACTACGTGACCGCGGAACTGGACGCGGGCCCGATCATCGAGCAGGACGTCATCCGCATCGATCACGCGGACGAAGTGCGCGACATGGTCCGCCAGGGCCGCGACATCGAGCGGGTGGTCCTGGCGCGGGGGCTGCGGTGGCATCTGGAGGGACGCGTGCTGGTGCACGGCCGCCGGACGGTCGTCTTCTCCTGACGGGGGGAACGCCACCCCGGCGCGTCAGCCCGCGAGGTCGGCGCGGGCGCGCTTGCCCACCTCGGCGAGCAGGCGCCCGAGTTCCTCGTTGAACCGCTCATAAGCCTCGACATTGCCGAGATGGCCGGTCGGCAGCATCTGGTAACGCACGCGGCTCCCGGTCTCCCGCAGCAGCTCGACGATCCGCTCGGAGTGGACCGGTGGCGTCATGTCATCGAATTGTCCGGAGAGCACCGTCGTGGGGACCACGAGATTGCGTGCCGACTCCCCCACATCCATCGTGGCGAGCAGGAAACCGAACCTGGAACGCACCCGGGCAGGGCAGGACCGCACGATGGCCATGCTGAAGTCCAGCAGCTCGCCTTTGGCCGCAGTGCTGAGGATCTGACGCGCGAACAGCCAGCGCATCGGCGCGATGGGCGGGAAGACCATCGGGGCGCCGAGCCCCAGCCTGCCGAACAGGAACGGCAGTGGCACCTTCAATTGCAGCATCCGCCACGGCCGGTTCAGCAGCGGCACCACCGTGGTCTCCAGGATCAGCCGATCGGCCGCGGTATTGGTCAGCAGCACCGCCTGCGCCTGGCGCGCGACCCGCTCGGGGTAGCGTCCCGCCCACGCCTGCAGCGTCATGCCGCCGAGACTGTGCCCGACCAGCACGGCGCGCTGTCCGGGCGCGAGCGCCGCGTCGAGCACCGCGGCCAGGTCGTCGGCCAGCAGGTCCATGGTCAACTCGCTCGACCCGTATTCACTCTCGCCGTGGCCGCGCTGGTCGTAAGCGATCACTCGGTACTCGCCCGCGAACGCGTTGATCTGCGGATTCCAGTATTCGAGGCAGCAGGTCCACCCGTGCACGAGCACGATGACCGGCTTGTCCGACGAACCGTAGGCGTGGACGCGCAGCCGGGCTCCGTCCCCGGCGCGGACCGGGATCACCTCGTGGGGCACGGTCGGCGGATTGAACGCCGCGATCCGATAGGTACGGGAACGCAAGTCGGCGCTGTGCGCGTCGCGCAAGCTCCGGAGCAGCCCCGGGAAGCTCGTCAACGCGGTCGGCAGCATGGCACGCATCGGACACTCCTTTGTGTTACTGCTAGATACAGTAACCCCGATTCGTACCGCTTGCTAGTGCAAGCACCCTTACCGGTCGGCGATCTCCGCCCTCACCAGCGCGGACCCCGCTGCACCTCGTCGACCTTGGGCCGGACGTCGGCCAAGTAGACGCCGGTGGCGATGATCGCCGCGAAGGAAAGCAGGCCCAGACCCGCGGGCGAGAGGAGGAGCACGAGCACAGCCGCCCCGAGAATCGCCAGCCAGATGGGCTTGGTCAGCTTGTCCACCGCGGTGAACGCGTCCGGACGCTGACGAACGGCGTGGATCAGCGCGAAAATCGTCGCACCGAGCGCCGCCAGCCACAACACCAGCAGGATCATCCCGGTCAATCCGTGCACCATATTCACCCCACCCATCATAGAAGCAACGCCCCCGCGCACCAGGGGTGCGCGGGGGCGTCGGACAGCTTCGGCGGCGGGCGGTCAGGCCTTCTTGGAAGCGGCCTTCTTCGCCGGAGCCTTCTTGGCCGCGGCGGCGGGGGTGGTGGTGGTGGTGGTGGTGGCCTTCTTGGCCGGAGCCTTCTTCGGCGCACCGTTCGTCACCGGAGCCGGGGTGGCCTCGGTGGTCACCTCGACGACCTCGGCCTCGACGACCGGCGCGGGCTCGGACACCGGCGCGGCCTCGGTGTCCTCGACCTTGGCCGGGCGGCCGAGCAGCCCGTTGACACGCCCGAACACGTCCTCGGCCCGGCTCACCGCGTCGCCGTAGATGGTCTCGACCTTGCCGATCCGCTCCTCGACCAAGTGGTTGGCGCGCAGCCGCTCGATGGCCTCCTCACCGCGGACGGCGAGGTCGGCGTAGAGATCCAGCGCCTGCCGGTAGTACTTCTCGGCCAGCGTGCGCAGCTCCTCGGCGGTGAACTTCTCGCGCAGCTCGGCGAGGTCCTCCGGCAGCTCCGACGGCAGCCCGGACAGCCGCTCGCGCAGCGACTCGAACTGCGCCTGGACGTCGGCGGGGACGGTGGCGAAGCGCTCGCGCGCCTCCTCGACCCGGGCCTGCACGTCGGTGGTGACCGCGCGTTCGCGCACCTGCGCGACCACGTCGTTGACGGCGGCGTAGAGGGCGTCACCCGCACCGACGGTGGCGAGCAAGGGCTTGGTGACGGTGGCGTTCTTCTCGGTCATGATGTTTCGTTCTCCTGGCGTGGCGGAGTGTCGGTTGTCGTGCGCGGAACGTCGCTGTCCCATACATCCCCCCCTGCCTCGTTTCCTCCGTTTTCCCGGCGAAACGATTCATAGATGTCCAGCAGCACCTGCTTCTGCCGCTCACTGATGGACGTGTCGGCGAGCAGGGCATCCCGGACCGGACTGTGCGGCCGCTGCTCGAGATAGCCGGCCCGTACGTACAAGACCTCCGAGGAGACCCGCAGCGCTTTCGCGATCTGCGTGAGCACCTCGGCGGACGGATTGCGCAGTCCGCGCTCGATCTGGCTGAGGTACGGATTGCTCACCCCCGCCAGCTGGGCGAGCTGACGCAGCGAGACCTGCGCGGCTTCCCGCTGCGCCCTGATGAAGCCTCCGATGTCGTGCGCCGCATTGACGACGCGCCCTCCTCGTTCGCCGACGCCGGACGAGTGCTCGTCCGATCTGTCGGTGTACTCGGCGGAAACCTCGGGCTGGTCTGCCATCACTCACCTTCTGGCGGTTGTACGAGTTCGATTCTAGGACAGGGTGCTAGCTATTGCAAGCAGTCTGCTAGCAGTGTTCGGGCAAACGGTCCGCGTGCCGCGGCTCAACCGCCGAACATCAAATGGGAAATCGTGTAGATCGCCAGTCCGGCAAGCGAACCGACGACGGTTCCGTTGATGCGGATGAATTGCAGATCCCGGCCGACCTGCAATTCGATCTTCTTGCTCGCCTCTTCGGCATCCCACCTGGCAACCGTGTCGGTGACCAGGGTGCTGATCTCACCGGCATAGTTTTCCACCAAGTAGCGCGCGCCGCGGTCGATCCAGCCGTCCACCTTGGCGCGCATGTCCGCGTCGTCGCGCAATCGCTCGCCGAGCTGCTGCACGTTCTCGGCGACCTTGCGCCGCAGCGTGCTGCGCGGATCGTCGGCGGACTCCAGAATCAGCCGCTTCGCCGCGCGCCAGGTGGCCGAGGCGAGTCCGGTGATTTCCTCCCTGCCCATGATCTGCGTTTTGATGCGCTCCGCCTTCTTGATCATGGCGTCGTCGTTCTGCAGGTCCTCGGCGAATTCCTCCAGGAACCGATTCGCGGCGAGGCGGACTTCGTGCTCCGGATCGGAGCGGATCTTCCAGGTGAACTCGACCAGTTCCCGGTAGATCCGTTCGGAAAGCAGGATGTTGACGAATTTCGGCGCCCATTGCGGTGCGTCCCGCAGCACGATCCGATCGATCGTCTCCTGCGAGCCCAGCGCCCATTGGTGCGCGCGCTCGGCGAGCAGATCCAGCAGCGCCAGCTGCCGGTTGTCGGCGAGCAGTTCCGCGAGCACCCGCCCGATCGGCGGACCCCACAGCGGCTCGGCGATCCGCTTGACGATGGTGTTGTCGATGACCTGCTCCACGTCCTCGTCGCGCAGCACGCCGACGACGGCCCGCAAGATCGTCGAACTCTCCTGCGCCACGCGAGCGGCATGACCGGGATCGGCCATCCAGCGCCCGACCCGCCAGGAGACCTGTGCCGAGTTCACCTTCGCCGACACCACCTCCGGCGCCAGGAAGTTCGTGCCGACGAAGCTACCGAGGCTGGCGCCGAGCTGGTCTTTCTTGCGCCGGATGATCGCCGTGTGCGGAATCGGCAGGCCGAGTGGATGACGGAACAGGGCGGTCACCGCGAACCAGTCCGCCAGCGCGCCGACCATGCCCGCCTCCGACGCGGCCCGCAGGTAGCCGACCCAGTCGCCACCCGCCCCCCGCGATTCGGTCCAGCGGCAGAACAGATAGATCGCGGTGGCCAGGCCGAGCAGGCCGGTGGCGAACGCCTTCATCCGCCAGAGGTCACGACGCTTGGCAGCCTCGTCGAGTACGGCGGCTAAGCCGAAGGGCGCGGCGGCAGGCCCGGCGGGGGCGTCCGCCACCGCGGTGTTGCCGGGAGCTTTCTCCATGCCTCCCATTCTGCTGTGCGCGGCGAAGTGGGCGAGCGGGCGAGCGTGATGTGGACTCGCCGGACGCGCCCGAAGTTGTGGTTCCTACCGCATCCGGGCTCAAAAGCGCATATCACGGGTAGCGGGGACCTAAGCTGGTAGCCACCGAGCCCAGACGAACGAGGGAGCCCACGCTGTCCACCGAAGACCTTGTCGATATCGGCGAGCGACCGTCGGCGGTGCGCGGCGGCCGGATGGACGGCCGCAAGCGCCGGTGGCGGCAACACAAGATCGACCGCCGCGAGGAACTCGTCGACGGAACCCTCGCCGCGGTGCGCGCCCGCGGCAGCAACGCGGGCATGGACGAGATCGCCGCGGAGATCGGCGTCTCCAAGACCGTCCTCTACCGCTACTTCTCCGATAAGAACGACCTGGTCCACGCGACCATGCAGCGGTTCATCGAGACCACGCTGATGCCCCGGGTGTACGGCGCGATCAGCCTGGACGCCGACGAATACCAGCTGGTGCGCTCGGCGCTCGCCGAATACGTCGGGACGGTGGACGAGGACCCGGAGGTCTACCGGTTCATCATGGGCAACGGCTCGGCCGACCAGTCCTCGCTCGCCGAGTTCGAGAAGCTGTTCGCCGAGGTGGTGTGCGCCGTCATCACCGAGCGCGCCCGGGAGCGGGGCGTGGCGACCGAGGGCGCCGCGCTGGCGTCGTACGTGCTGGTCGGCGGCATTCAGCTGGCGACGCACTGGTGGACCACCAACAAGTCGCTGTCCCGCGAGGACGTGATCGACTACCTCACCATGCTGGCCTGGAGCGCCATCGAGGGCATGGCCCGCGCGGGCGGCTCGCCCGCGACCTTCAACGCGCAGCAGCACGTGCTGCCCACCCCCGAGGCGCCCGCGCAGGACTGACTCGGGCCGTCGGCCCAGGTGCTAGCTGGACCGCTTGCTGAAGTTCACCGGCACTGTCGACTTTGCCGGAACCTTGGCTAGTCTGAACCCGAGCGGTGCGCCGAGTGCGCTGCGTCACCGCCGGCGCCGTACTCGACGGCGGTCCGCGCGGGACACGACGGTCCGCACGCTGCCGCCTGCGCGTCCGTCGCTCCGACCGCGGCACCAACGGAGGTACCTCGATGGCGAAGCAAGTACCGACCTCTCGGCTTGCTCGTGGCACCAAGCTGGGTGCGGTGGCAGCCAGTTCGGTGCTTCGCACCCAGCGCACGCGGTTGACCATGCGGGGCAGATCCGAGGCCGTCCGGGCGAAGATGGCCGAGGAATCCATGATCCGCACCACCGAGCAGGTGGTCATGGTGCTGGGCACCATGAAGGGCGTCGCGATGAAGCTCGGCCAGATGATGTCGGTGCTCGATCTGGACCTGGTTCCCGAGGACCACCGGGAGCGGTTCCAGAAACGCCTGGCCGTGCTGCGCAACGCGGCCCCGACGGTGTCCTTCGCGGCCATGCGCCAAGTGATCGAGGATGATTTCGGCAAGCCGCTGGACGCCGTCTTCGCCGAGTTCGACGCCGAGCCCGTCGCCGCCGCCTCGATCGGCCAGGTGTACCGGGCGCGACTACACGACGGCCGTCAGGTCGCGGTGAAGGTGCAGTACCCGGGCATCGACGCCGCGGTGCGCGCGGACCTGAAGAATCTGGCCATGTTCCGGCGCGTACTACAGTCCGCCATGCCGTGGGTGACGCCCGCGGTACTGGACGAGCTGCGGCTGAACATGGAGGCCGAACTCGACTACCGGGCCGAGGCGGCCACCCAGTTGCAGATCGCCGAGCTCTACGCCGAGCACCCGTTCGTCATCGTGCCGCGCTCGCTGCCGGAGTTCTCCACCACGCGGGTCCTGGTCACCGAGTACGTCCAGGGCAAGGGTTTCGACGAGATCCGGCAACTGCCCCAGGCGGAGCGCGACCGGATCGGCGAGATCATCTACCGGTTCTACATGGGGTCGCTGTTCACCTTCAACGAGTTCTGCGGCGACCCGCATCCGGGCAACGTCCTGCTGGCCGCCGACGGCCGGGTCGGGTTCCTGGATTTCGGGCTGTTCAACCGGATGGATCCCGAGCACGTGCAGTTCGAGCTGGTCTGTCTGCGCGCCGCCGCCGAAGACCGCGCGGAAGATCTGCGCGAGTTGATGATCCGGCGCGGCGTCATCGATTCACCGGAGGAGATCGGCGCCGAGGAGTGCCTGGAATACGTACTCGCCGCCTCGGAATGGTGTCTGGTCGACGAGGAATTGACCATCACCCCGGAGCTGGCCAGCGGCGCCTTCCTGCTCGCGGTGGACCCGAGGGCCAGCGAGTTCACCGGCATGAAGCAGCAGAACCTGCCGCCGGAACATCTCTTCTCCCGCCGCGCCGACTTCCTGACCTTCGGCATGCTCGGCCAGCTCGGCTGCACCGCGAACTGGCATCGCATCGCCCGGGAATGGCTCTACGACGAACCACCGGCCACCGAACTCGGCCGCGCCCATCACGCCTGGCTCGACGGCCGCCCGCAGGCAGCGCCGCAACGGCCGCGCAAGAAGACCACGAAGTAGCCGCCGAACGGCGACACGACCGCAGAACGGAAGACCCATGGCAGACACTCGGGAATACGACCTGATCCTCTTCGGCGCCACCGGTTTCGTCGGCAAGCTGACCGCGGAGTACCTCACCGGGGCCGCGCCGGAATCCGCGCGGATCGCGCTCGCGGGACGGTCGCTGGACAAGCTGACCGCCGTGCGCGACGACCTCGGCCCGAAGGCCGCGAGCTGGGGCCTGGTGGTGGCCGACTCGAAAGACCAGGCCGCACTGGACGAGTTGGCGGCGCGCACCAAGGTCGTGGTCACGACGGTCGGCCCCTACCTGCGCTACGGGTTGCCGCTGGTGGCGGCGTGCGCCAAGGCAGGCACCCATTACGCCGACCTCACCGGTGAGCCGCTGTTCATCCGCGAAGCCATCGACGCCTATCACGAACAGGCCGTCGCCACGGGCGCGAAAATCGTCAATTCGTGCGGCTACGACTCGATTCCATCCGATCTGAGCGTCTACCAGCTCTACCGCCGCACGGTCGAGGACAACGCCGGCGAGCTCGTCGACACCACGCTGGTGGCTTCGCTCAAAGGCGGCGTCAGCGGCGGCACCATCGATTCCGGCCGGGCCATGATGGAGGCGGTCGCCACCGATCCGGCCAAGGGCAAGGTTCTCTCGCACCCGTATTCGCTGAGCCCGGACAAGTCGATGGATCCCGACGTCGGCCGCCAGTCCGACCAGGCGCTGTCCCGGGCGAGTGCCGTCGATCCGAGCCTGGACGGGTGGGTGAGCACGTTCGTCATGGCCGCCCACAACACCAAGGTCGTGCGGCGCACCAACGGCCTGCTCGGCTGGGTGTACGGCAAGAACTTCCGCTACCGCGAAGTGATGAGCGCGGGAAGGTCGCGGATGGCGCCGCTGGTCGCGGCGGGCATGGCGGGCGGCATCGTGGCGGGCCTGACCGCGGGCGCGCTGCTGTCGCGGGCCGCCGCGGGCCGCAAGCTGCTGGACCGCGTGCTGCCCAAGCCGGGCACCGGGCCGGACGAGAAGGCGCGCAAGAGTGGCTGGTTCACCATGAAGACGTTCGCGCACACCACCTCGGGCGCGAAGTACGTGGCCACCTTCTCCGGCACCGGCGATCCCGGCTACCAGGCCACCGCGGTGCTGCTCGGCCAGAGCGGCCTGTGCCTGGCGTTCGACACCGACAACCAACCCGAGCTCGCGGGCATCCTCACACCCGCCGCCGCGATGGGCGACGCGCTCACCGAGCGGCTGCGCGCGGCGGGCATGACCATCACCGTGGACCGCGCCTGAGAGACGCACACCGGTGAACCTCGCACGAAAAACGATGAACGCCCCCGCGCTCGCGGCGGTGTACGAGCGAGCCTGGCGGCCGACGCTGTTCTATCTCGCCAGCGGGCGGACGACAGCGGCGGACCGGCGTGACGCGGCCGCCACCCTGCGGCTCGGCGGCGCGCAGAAGGTGCTCGACATCGCCTGCGGGCCGGGCAATTTCACCCGATATCTGAGCGAGGCGCTGTCCGGCGACGGCTACGCGATCGGCTTGGACTACTCCGAGCCGATGCTGGCGCGCGCCGTCGCCGACAACGCCGGACCACGCGTCGGATATCTGCGCGGCGACGCGCGCACACTCCCGTTCGCGGACGGCACCTTCGACGCCGTCTGCTGTTTCGGCGCGCTCTACCTCATTCCCAACCCGCTCGTCGCCGCCCGCGAGATGATTCGCGTCCTCGCCCCCGGTGGCCGCATCGCGATCACCACCAGCCATCGGGCCGCCAACCCCATCGGCGAGGTGAGCCGCGTGGTCGGCGGTTTGAGCGGTCTACGGGTATTCGGCACGCGGACTTTCCCGGCCCTCTTCGCCGAACAGGGCTTGGTGGAGATCGACCAGCGGGTCCATCGCCTGCTCCAGTACGTCAGCGCGACGAAGCCCGCTCAGGCGGCGCAGAAGACGGCGACCGGCGCGGTGATCAATCGCGGGTGACAGCCCGCCCGCTGCGGCTGGTCGTCCTCGAACGAGACCGCGAGCATGGGGCAGCCTTCCTGAAAATCGCTGTCCACCAGTAGCTTCCGCCACATGTCCACGAACGAGCGACCGGCCCGGCTGACAGCCCTTTCCCGAGCTTGCGGGCGGCCAACGCCTCGGCGAAAGCGCACGGCTTCGGCCGCCAGGACATGGCGCTCATGGGGCGAGCGGCTCGACGTCCTGATCGGTGTCCGTCGCGGATTGCAAGATCAGGATGTCCCACGGGCGTGGCGGGTACTTGGGCGTCCAGGCGACAACCGAGCGGTTCTCGTATCTGCCGCGTCGGGGATTGCGCAGGATGATCGTCTGGTCGAAGATGTCGCTGTCGGTGGCCTTGAACGCACGCAGCTCCGCGAACTCCGGCGCCTGCTCGCACACGGCGACGATCTCGTCGAACCGCTCCTCGGGTATCCGTCCGGGCGCCACAGTCAAGAACGCGTCCACCATGACCGCTGCGCGCTGACGCCAATTACGGATCGCGATCTTGGCGCGGGGATCGGTCACCACGTAGGTCAGCAGATTGGAACGGCCGATCGTCTCCGGCTGCGGTGGTTCGAGGCCGGGAAATACCTCGAGGAAGAGGGAATTGGCCGCGTATAGATCGAACCCGGGATCGTGGTAACAGGCCGGATCGCCGATCTGGTCCAGGCCGACCTGGTCACTCGGCGGCACAGTCTTCGGCAGGTTCCAGCGCAGCTGGTTGAGCAATTGCTGCTGCGGCATCTGGGCCAAGAAGGCGGGCCGGCGCCACGGATGCACGCGCAGTCCGTCCAGGACAGCGGAGATGATGGGCAGAGTCGGTATGTGATTGCGGCTTTCCAGCAACCACAGAGCCTGCGACGACACATTGCTGCGCTTCGCCGCGGTCTTCAGTGTCAAGCCATGGTCTTTTCGCCACGTACGTAGCAAGCGGGCGAAGTTCGACTCGCCACTGTGCACAGCGCTCACTCCTGATGGTCTCGTCGCCATCAGCCCGCAGCCGCCAAGGCGGACCCACATCCCTCGTCGGGCGCGGTACCGGCAGCGTTCGGCGATCGGGCGCCGAGCGAAACAAGGTATCGGCCCTCTTTCAACCGCCGCCGCGCGCGAGCGCAGCGGCTCTTGATCGTACCCTCGGGAACACCGAGCAGTGCGGCCGCCTCGGCCACGCTGTATCCCTCCATATCGACCGCGACCAGCGCCGTCCGTTGATCCGGCGGTAGCGAGAACAACGCGCGGTCGATCACCAAGGACGTCTCCAGCTCGGCGATCTCGTCGCGGGCGTTCGCCGGCTCGGGCATCGTCTCCACCGACAGCGACAACACCCGCCTGGCCGTGTTGCGCCGGATCCGGTCCAGGCAGGCGTTCACCACGATCGCATGCAACCAGCTGCGCACCTCTGCCTCGGCCCGGAACGAGGCGGCCGTGCGATGAGCCGATAGCAACGCATCCTGCAGCGAATCGGCCGCATCCTCTCGCGTATAGGACGTACGCAACGCGATCTGCCACAGATGATCGTTGTGCCTGCGCAGCAACGCCGCGAACGCGTGCCGCCGCCCCCGCACGTGGGCCCGCAGCAACTCCACATCGGTGTACTCGTCGGGAACGAACGAGCGCTCATGGCACGTAACCGGCCGCGAGGTCCCGCTGTGCGATCCTCTGTTCAGACTCGACGACAATGCCAACCCCTCTGACAGCGCATTTCCCCGATCGATTCCGCCGCTGCCATGTCACATCCTCTGCCCTGCCCCGAGGCCACCCTGTGCGGCTCGGCAATGCGTTGCCTGAGCCTAACTGCCTCCGGCGAGGAATCTCAGTGCCGAAATTCTCAAAGTTCTTTTATATTGCGAAGATTGACATAGGCGCTGGTGAGTGACAGCTATTCGGCAGCCATACCCGGTTCGCAGATACCTCCGCCTGCTACGGCTGGTGTTTGCTGCGACGCGCACAGGCATGCCTGAGGGATTGCCGGAGCGGAAGATGCGCTCGGCCGAAGTGACATCCCGGCACCAGCTGTCACGGCACCGGCGGCCCGGAGCCGAGATCGACCATGCGGTGCAGGATCGCGGGAGCCAGGGCCAATTCGAATTCGGTTCCGCCGCTTTCGAAGACGAACGCGAGGTAGTCGTCGCGCGGTACCGGGGCCAGGCGGACCGAGCATTGCTCCCCCACGATCACCCAGCCGCCGACGGTCAACCGATCGGACATCGCCCCTCCCACCCTTCGACACTTCCGACAAGTGGACTATGCCAGTTGCGGCAGCGGGGTGTCAACGGCGGGAATCGGCCGTTGAGCTGGTGAAATACTCGCGCGGCATGATCCACCGGCCGGGCGGGTGGACGGTCTCGCGGTACTCGAGCGGGACGCCCTGAGCGTCCAGGCCGAGGCGGCGCACGACCAGCACCGCCGCCGGGCGCCGAAGCGTGAGGTGGCGGCGTTCGTCGTCGGTGGCCAGCCGGGCGCCGACACTCTCGCGCACGACGGTGAGGGCGCGTCCGGTCGCGTCTTCCAAATACCGCGCGACTCCACCGGGCACGGCCTCGGGTTCGAGCAGCAGGGCGGCGGTTTCGGCGAAACCGCCCGGATACCAGCAGGTGGCCAATCGAGCAGATCCGGATACGTCCTCATGCAACGTCTTTCGCAGGATCACCGAGCCGGCAGCGGGCAGGGCGAGCGGATCGGTGACCTCCCGCGGTCCTTCCACCACTCCGGCTCGCAGCACGGTCACCGACCGGCTCTCGGGCGAGGACGGTCCGTACCGGGGCGCACTCTCCCGCAGCAGCACAGGCTGTTCGGCCACATAGGTGCCCGATCCGCGGCGGGACCGGACGATGCCCTGCTGGCGCAACGTATTCAGCGCCTTGGCGGCGGTGGGCCGGGCCACCTTCCAGCGCGCGGCGAGCTCCCGCTCCGAGGGCACCTCGGCGCCGGGCGCCAGCTCGCCGCGTTCGATCAGCGCACGGAGATGACCCGAGATCTGCAGGTATTTCGGGACTACGTCGTCGTTTTCGGCCACCGGTCGCCTTCCCCTGCGGATACCGCCCCTCCGACCGCTGGTCAGTGTAACAACGGCGGATGCGAGTTCCGGGGGCGCGGCACAAGGCGCATACCGAGGCGGTCCGCCGCGCTGAACCGAGCGGTAAAGTGCGGATCCAGTACAGCGCGGTACGAACAGGACCGAGCGGAAGGGGGCTTCCACGTGGCGGTACCCGATACCGGACAGGGGACGGCGCGAGAGCTGTACGCGGCGGCCGTCGGCGCGGGCGGGGGCGAGAAGTTCGAGCTGGATACGGCGGTCGCGGAGAATCTGGCCGCCGCGTGCGACCAACTGGTCGACGATCTACGTCGCGCGATGGCCGGGGAACACCTCGTCACCGAGGTGACCGGCTTTCCCGACCTGCCCACCGGACAGGGCCTGTCCCGCGGTTTCGCCGCGAAAGGACGGCAGTACCTGGACACCCTGGCGGCGTTCCAGGAGACGGCCCTGCTGTTCAAGGCGGCGTATCTCGCCGCGGCCAACCGGCTGGCCGACGCGGAGGCGGCGAATCAGGCCGCGCTGCGGCTGATCGCCGAATACCTGGAGCCCAGTTGAGCACGCACCCGCGCGCCGGGACCGACTGAGGGGGACGACGGATGGCAGACTCCGCGGCACGCGCCGCCGCCGACGACATCCGGCAGGAGCTGGCCGGATTCGCCGACAGGGCGACCGATCCCGCCTACGCGCCGGATCGGGAACTGTTCGGCGCGTACACCCATCAGCAGATCTGGGATCTGGTGCACGAAGCGCTCGACCCGGCGGCGCTCGGCCGGATCGCCGAGGCATGGCAGGCCAACGCGGCCGCGGTGGCCGACGCGTTCCAAGCCTTCTCCGATGCCACCAACCGGGAATTCGCGCGCTGGTCCGGCCGCGCAGCCGACGCCGCCGTGGGCGCGACCAGGCAGTTCGTCCGCGCGGGCGGGGATGCCCAGGACGTGTGCCGGGCGGTCGCTCGGCTGATGGAGTTGAATAGCGATGCCGCGCAAACGGTCCGGGGCGCGATCGCGCCGCCGCAGCGGTATCGGCCGCTGGCGGACCCGGCCGCCGAAGCGGTTTACGGTGGAAAACGTAGGATGGAACACGATAGTGCGGCGGCAGACATCGAGGCGGATGTCCGGGACACGATGACCTACGTCTATACCCCGACGATGCCGGCCACCGGCGACTGTGTTCCCCGATTCCCCCGGCCGCACGAAGGTTCGGCGGCCGACAACGCATCCGGCGATCCGAATTCCGTCCGCGGAGGCGGCGCACGGTGAAATGGGTGCTGACCCCGGACGAATTCACGCATGTCTGGACGAACGAAACGAGCCTGGACCGTAGGCCCTACCCGGTCAACATGGTCCCCTCGGCCACGGCGCGGACCGAATCGGAATACCACGCCTTGCGTTTGCCGCAGCGCTTCGCCCGGCAGGCCGAGCCCGACCTGGCGGCCGCGCTGGTGCTCTGCGCGCGCAACGACGCGACCACCATCACCGTCTCCGGCGAACGCTCCGCCCTCGCGCGCAATGGGAGCGAAAGCGAGACCGAACGGATTCTCGCGTTCGCCGCGGTCGTGCACAACCACGCGGGCATCCTGGTCGCCACCCCGGACCGGGTGACCGTACAGATGTGCCATGCCCGTGCCATAGGCGACCGCCTGGTGCAGATCATCGGTTCGGCGCGGCCGGGCAAGCTCGCCCCGATGCGCGAGCCGCAGGACGCCGTGCTCAGCCCGGACCGCACCGAGCCGTTCGTCACCAATGGCCATCGCGGCGCGGCGAAATTCCGTCAGACACTGCGCAAGCCGGTGGACGGGCGCGGTTTCATCACCGTCACGGTGGAACCCGAGAACCCGATGTCCCCGCCCACCCGCCATCGCACCTGGCTGGACTTCACCGGCGACGGTCGCTACCTGCTCACCACCGCGCACGATCTCGCCCTCACTCCCGTGTCGGACGAGGAGTTCGCCACCCAGCTGCTGCGGCTCGCGCAAGTGTGACCGGGCCGCGAACTACCGCGTGGTTAGGGTGGGGCTATGCCTGAACAGTGGACGGTGTGTCCTGCCGAGGCCATGAAAGCCGACGGCTTGCGAGTAGCCGAGCTGGACACCTCCGGGACGCCGGGGTTCACCGGCGGCAAGAAGGCGGGCGTCGCACTGCTCGCCGAACGCAGCCAGGTGCTGTCGGATCTCCAGGAGAAGCTGTACGCCAACGGCCGTTCCGGCGACCGGCGCAGCGTGCTGCTGGTCTTGCAGGGCATGGACACCGCGGGTAAGGGCGGCATCGTCCGGCACGTCATCGGTTCGGTCGACCCCCAGGGCGTCGATCACGCCGCGTTCGGCGTGCCGACGCAAGAGGAGCAGCGCCATCACTATCTGTGGCGCATCCGCGAGGCGCTGCCGCGCGCGGGTCAGCTCGGCGTGTTCGATCGCTCGCACTACGAGGACGTGCTCGTGGTGCGGGTGCACAACCTGGTGCCGCCGACGGTGTGGGAGCCGCGCTACGACGAGATCAACGCGTTCGAGCGGGAACTGGTGGACGAGGGCATCACGCTGGTGAAGGTGGCCATGTTCGTCTCGCTGGACGAACAGAAGAGGCGGCTGGCCGAGCGGCTGGAACGCGCGGACAAGTTCTGGAAGTTCAACCCGGCCGACATCGACGAGCGCGCGTACTGGCCCGCCTATCAGGAGGCCTACCAGGCGATGCTGGACCGCACGTCCACCGAGTACGCGCCCTGGCACGTGGTGCCCGCCGACCGCAAGTGGTTCTCCCGGCTCGCGGTCACCGAACTGCTGATCGCGGCCCTGGAACGGCTGGACCTGGACTGGCCCTTGCCGACGTTCGACGTCGAGCAGCAGAAGCGGCGCCTGGCGCAGGCCTAGGTCACCGCGTCGCGCCCTCTGCTCCGCGGCCGCCTCGCGCAGCGTTCCGGCGGGTTCCGCTAGTTCGCCGCTTACGCGCGTGCCTGCTCAGGGCAGCTGACGGACGATACGCGAGCCGGGACGGTGGGGCGCCCAGCCGGCGTCGGCGATCCGTCCGGTGCGCACGAATTCGCCCCAATACTCCCGAGTTCGGTGGCCGAGCGCGTCGATCTCCGCGGCGGTCAGGGGCGCGAGCATCGCAGCGTCGTGCCAGGTGTCGCCGTCGGCGAACAGCAGCGGCAGATCGATGCAGTGGCAGGCGCCGTACGGATTCGCGGGGTGAAGCTGCTCCACGCGGTAGCAGTACACCCGCGCCCCGGCATCGGCCAATTCGTCGGCGAAACGAAACAACCCGTGCTCGAACGCCTTTCGCCCGATGAGATGCTGTACCGCCGCGTCGAGCCGCGCGCCCGTCACCGGCAGTCGCCGTAACCTGCCGAAAACCGGATGCGGGCCGCCGTAGAACGCTCGCGACTCCTCGGCCGTGCACCCGAGCACCACCGGCAGATCGGTGGCCGCGTCTCGTACCGCTCGCCGCCAAGCGTGCTGGCCGGGCAGTGGGCCCGCATCGGCCACGGGCAAGAAGGGCGGGGCGGGGTTCAGCGCGGCGGGCCCGGCCACCCGGCGGACCGTACGTCCCTGCGCGGCGAGTAGGTCGGGTACCGGAGCGGTGCGCGGATCGGCGTCGAGTTCGGCGAGGAACATCGCCCCGATCCGCTCGGCCCGCCGGTGGCTCTGGAAGCCGACGCCGAACGGTGCGCTCTGCACGAGCGCCTGGGCGAACAGCCGCCTCGCTTCCGCGATCCCCAGCAGCGCGACCACCGACTGCGCGCCCGCCGACTGTCCCGATACGGTGACGCGTTCCGGATCGCCGCCGAACTCGGCGATGTGCTCCCGCACCCACCCCAGCGCCGCGATCTGGTCGCGCAGACCGAGATTTCCCGCCGAGACGCCCGGTGCGCGGAGGTAGCCCAGCACGCCGAGGCGGTAGCTCACCGACACCACCACGATGCCGGTCTGCCGCACCAGCCGGTCCGCGTCGTACAGGTTCCATTGCCCGCTGCCCGCGAGATAGGCGCCGCCGTGCAGCCACACCAGGACCGGACAGCTGCCCGGTTCGGCGCCCACGGGGGTGGTGACGGTGAGGGCGAGGCAGTCCTCCGACTGCTCGAGGGCACCCGCCCGCCCCATCACGCCCTCGAGCCGTCCCGGCGACTGCGGTGCGATGGCGTACCGGCGCGTCGCGTCGTACACCCCCTCGTGGGCCTCGACCGGCTCCGGCGCGCCGAACCGCTCGGCCCGCGCGTAGGGAATCCCGCGGAACACCGCGACCGCACCGCGAGCCTCGCCACGCCAGCGTCCCGAGGACGCCACCACCTGCTCCATGCCGCTTCCTCCTGCTATCGCAAGTTGAGTTGCGATAGCACCACGCTAAGGCTCCGCATCGAAGGAACGCAAGAGGACTTGCGATAATCGCCGCATGGGCGACTCCCCCGCACAGATCCGCGGTGCGCGGTTACAGAAGGCCGTGCTCGACGCGACGCTGGCCCGCATCGAGTCGGCCGGTATCGGCGACGTGCGGATCGCCGATGTCGCCGCGGACGCGGGCGTGCACGAGACCTCGATCTACCGTCGGTGGAAATCGCTGCCCCGCTTGCTCCTGGACGCGCTGCTGTCCAGGGTGGGCGAACAGATCCCGCTACCGGACACCGGTTCCTTGCGCGGCGATCTGGAGCGGTTCATGACCGATCTCATTCGCTTCGCGGAGACTCCGTCGGGCCGGGCCTTGATCCGCGGCACCGTGATCGCCGAGTCCGATCCCGAGGTAGAGGCCATCCGGCGCGAATTCTGGCTGCGGCGGCTGTCGTCGTCGGAAGAGATCGTCCGGCGCGGTATCGCCCGCGGGGACGTGGCGGCGACGGTGGACCCCCGGCTGACCATGCTGACACTGGGCGGCCTGGTCCATCTGCACGTCACGCAGCTCGGCGGTGAGCTGCCGCCCGGCCTGGCCCGTCACGCCGTCGATCTGATCCTCACCGGCATCGAACCGCGCTGACCATGCCGCCGCCGGTGTGATCCGGCCGGTATCACCGGTGGCGGGACGGATGTTTCGGAATCTCTCAGGAAAGCCGACGATGATGACCACTGTGGGCCGATCACGCGGGTGGGTGGCCTGCGGATCTACGATCGTGGCGGCAGGAACCGTCCGGCGAGCGAAAGGCGTGGTGAGCGCACGGTGAGCAAAAACCAGGGTGGGAAGTCGAACCCGCTGCTGGCGGCGGAACGCGCCGACCGCAACCGCAAGATCTTGATCCAGGTGGCCGTCGCCGCCGTGCTCGTCGCGCTGATCGCGGCGATCGGCATCGGCATCGCGGTGAAGAAGGCCCGCAACGACGATCCCGGCCCCACCCCGTCCATCGCGGCGACCGGCACCACGAACGCGGGCCCCGTGCCCGCCTCGATCACCGACAACGGCGCCATCCGGATCGGCAAGCCGGACGCGAAGGTCACCGTGCGCGTCGTCGCCGACCTCCAGTGCCCCGCCTGCAAGGCCTTCGAGGCGGCCAACGGACAGGTGCTCGAGGACGCGGTGGCCAACGGCACCGCGGCCGTCGAATACAACGTGATCGCCTTCCTGGACAAGGCCTCCACCACCCGGTACTCCTCGCGCGCCGGCAGCGCCTCCTACTGCGTCGCCGAAGCCGACCCGTCGAAATACCAGGCCTGGCTGAAGGCGATGTTCGCGCAGCAGCCGCCGGAGGGCGGCGCGGGTCTGTCCGACGACCAGCTGGTCCAGATCGCCAAGAGCGCGGGCTACACCGACGACGCCGTCGCCCAGTGCATCACCGACCACAAGTACGACAAGTACATCCAGGCCCGCACCAAGGAAGTGCTGGACAGCGGCATCCAGTCGACGCCGTCGGTGTTCGTCGACGGTAAGAAGGTCGAGTCCAGCCAGGAGATCTTCGGTAACGGCGCTCTCGCACCCGTGATCAGCGCCGCCGCGGGCCGATGATCACCGCGGGGCCCCGGGCGGCCTGGGTCCTGTTGGTCGGCGGGCTGGCCGGCTGGCTGGCCGCGGTGGCGCTGACCGTGGAACGGTTCAAGCTGTTCACCGATCCCGGTTACACGCCGTCGTGCAGCATCAACCCGATCCTGTCCTGCGGGTCGGTGATGGTGACCGACCAGGCCTCGGTCTTCGGGTTCCCCAACCCCTTGATGGGCATCGTCGGGTTCACGGTCGTCGTCACACTGGCCGCGCTGTCGGTGGCCGGAGTCGGCTTCCCGCGCTGGGTCTGGGGTGGGCTCTGGCTGGGCAACCTGCTCGGGCTCGCCTTCGTCTGCTGGCTGATCTTCGAGAGCCTGTACCGGATCAACGCGCTGTGCCCGTACTGCATGGTGGTCTGGGCGATCATCACGCCGCTGCTCGCGGTGAGCACCGATCAGCTGTGGGGGCGTTCCCGTGGTCCGCTCGGCGTGCTCGCCGAATGGCGCTGGACGCTCGTCGCGCTGTTCTTCGCGGTCGTGCTGCTGCTGGTGTTCCTGCGCTTCCAGGATTACTGGCTGTCGCTGGTCTGATCCGGATCAGTTCGGCGGGCCTGCGACCAGCGCCACCGGTACCGTGCGCCGGCCACTCGCGCCGGTGATGCCCAAGCGAATGGTGTCGTTGGGCTTGTGTGTGTTCAGCGCACTGCGCAGGGACTGCGCGTTGGTGACGGTGCGGTCGTCGATCGAGGTGATCACGTCACCGGCGGCCAGACCGGCGGCATGGGCGGGCAACCCGTACAGCGCCGCGTCCACCCGGGCGCCGGTACCGACCGGCTGTGCGTTGGAGACCAGCACGCCGAGAGTGGCAGTGGGTCCGATGTGCACGGTGTCGGTCGGGGTGCCGGAGCGAATCTGAGCGACCACCCGCATCGCGGCGTCGATCGGCACCGCGTAGCCGTTCGCGGGGTGGTCGGCCGCCCGCGCTCCCTCGCCCGACGCCGCCGCGATGACGCCGACCACGGCGGCCTTCCGATCGACCAGCGCTCCCCCGGACTGTCCCGGCGTGACCGCCGCCGCGACCTCCAGCATCCCGTTGAGCGCTTTGCGCGACAGATCGGCGGCGTTGACCGCCACGATCGCGGTGTCCAGGTCGGTGAGGGGGCCGTGCACCGCGGTCGGCGTGCCGCCGGTCCCGCCAGCGTTGCCGATCGCCAGGACCTCCTCGCGCACGCGCAGTCCGGCCGACGTGCCGATGGTCGCGGTGGGCAGTTCGGTGGCCGCGGCCAGGTCGAGCAGCGCGATGTCGGCCTCGGCGTCGTAGCCGAGCACCTCCGCGTCGTAGACCTTGCCGTTGCCCACGTCGGTGACGGTCACGGTGTCGGCGCCCTTGACCACGTGATGACTGGTGAGCACCTCGCCGTCGGCGGTGAGGACGATGCCGGATCCCGCCGCGCCGGGCCCGGACCGCTCGGTCGAGGCGTTGATGTTGACCAGCGCCGGTCGCACCGCCGCGGTGACGAGCCCGAGATCCAGCGGCTCGGGCGGAGCGAACGCGACCGGGGCCGCGGTCCCGGCGGGGCCGGGCCGGTCGCTACCGGCCGGTTCGCCGCGATATCCGAGGAACGCGGCGACCGCGAGCACGAGGGTGACGACGAGCACGAACACCCGGCCACCACGCGGCGTGCGCCGCGCTCCGGTCCACTGTTGCCGTTCTTCGTCCATGGCACTCCCGCCTCGGCCGAACCGCTCACCGAATCCATTGTCGCCGGAGAACGCCGCCGAAGATCATCGATCCGGCTTCCGCGCCGGAAAATGTGCCGTGAGCGGGTCTTTTTCGGGTCACAGTTGGCAATCGCACCCATGCGACGGTAGGCATGTCCTCATGAGCACAGCCGCCGCCTATGCCCTGTCCACCCCTGATGGCTCGTTCGAGAAGGTCACGATCCAACGCAGGGACCTGGGCCCGCAGGACGTGCTGATCGACATCGAATTCGCGGGCATCTGCCACTCCGACATCCACACCGCCCGTGACGAGTGGGGCAGAACCCGCTACCCCTGCGTGCCGGGCCACGAGATCGCGGGTGTGGTCGCCGCGGTCGGCGCCGCGGTGACCAGGCATCAGGTCGGCGACCGCGTCGGCGTCGGCTGCATGGTCGATTCCTGCGGGGTCTGCGCGCCCTGCCTGGCCGACGAGGAGCAGTACTGCACCGCGGGCGCGACCATGACCTACAACAGCACGGTCGCCCCAGCGGTGCAGCCCGGCGGGCACACCCTCGGCGGTTACGCCACGCAGATCGTGGTGACCGAGAACTTCGTCGTCGCCATCCCCGAGGGAATCGGCCTGGATGTGGCCGCGCCACTGCTGTGCGCGGGCGTCACGCTGTACTCGCCGCTGCGGCACTGGAACGCCGGCCCGGGCAAGAGGGTCGCGATCATCGGCATGGGCGGACTCGGCCACCTCGGGGTGAAGCTGGCGGCCGCCATGGGCGCCGACGTGACCGTGCTGAGCCATTCGCTGAGCAAACAGGACGACGGCAAGCTCTTCGGTGCGAGCGCCTACTACGCGACCAGCGACAAGCAGACCTTCCGCGAGCTGCGCGGCCGGTTCGACCTGATCCTCAACACCGTGTCGGCGGACCTGCCCATCGATGACTACCTGCGGCTGCTGAACCTGGACGGAACCCTGGTGATCCTCGGTCTCCCCGACAACCCGATGAGCGTCAAGCCGTTCAACCTCGCCGGGTACCGCCGCTCGCTGGCGGGCTCGATGATCGGCGGCATCGCGCAGACCCAGGAGATGCTGAACTTCTGCGCCGAGCACGGCATCGGCGCCGAGATCGAGCTGATCGCCGCCGACGAGATCGACGGCGCCTACGACCGGGTCGTGGCCAGCGACGTGCGCTACCGCTTCGTCATCGACGTCTCGACCATGTGAGCCTGCTCGCCGTATCGGCGCGGCCCCGCGAAGTCCGGCCGCGAACCGGTCGCGGCGTGGGTACCTTGGCGTTGTGTCTGTGCAGGACGACGACGAGACGCCATCCGCCGACGGCGCCCGGGGCATGCCGCCGTGGCTGCCGCGCGCGTTCCTGCTCGCCGCGGCGACGGTCACCGGTTTGCTGGCGTCCTTCTGGGTGCTCGAGCGGCTGCGGGGCCTGCTGACGGTTCTGCTGGTCTCGCTGTTCCTCGCCTTCGCGATCGAGCCCGCGGTGAACTGGCTGGCACGGCGCGGTATGCGGCGTGGTCCCGCGACCGGACTGGTGTTCCTCGTCCTGACGGCCCTCGTCTTCGGCTTCCTCTGGACGCTGGGCGCCCTGCTGGTCGAGCAGGTCACCACCTTGGTGAAGAACGCCCCCGAATACGCCGACCGGGGCGTGGAGTGGATCAACCACACCTTCCATCAGGATCTGTCCAGTACCGACATCCAGAAGTACGCCACCGACTGGAGCTCGACCCTGGAGGGCTACCTCACCGGCTTGGCGGGCAACGTCTGGGGCATCGGCACCGCCGCGCTCGGCGCGCTCTTCCAGGGCCTCGGCATCCTGCTGTTCACCTACTACTTCGCCGCCGACGGGCCCAGGATCCGCGCGACCGTCTGTTCGCTGCTGCCGCCGCGGCGCCAGCGACATGTGTTGCGCGCATGGGACATCGCGGTGGCGAAGACCGGCGGGTACATCTACTCGCGCGGGCTGCTCGCGCTCGCCTCGACGCTGGCGCACTACGTGATACTGCGGGTACTGGACGTGCCGTCCGCGTTCGCCCTCGCGCTGTGGGTGGGCGTGGTCTCCCAGTTCATCCCCACGGTCGGCACCTATCTGGCCGGCGCGCTGCCGGTGATCGTCGGGCTCGTGCACGGCCCGAGCACCGCGCTGTGGATTCTCGGGTTCATCGTGCTCTACCAGCAATTCGAGAACTACGTGCTGCAACCGCGCGTCACCGCGACCACCTTGGACATGCACCCGGCCGTCGCGTTCGGGGCGGTGCTGGCGGGCGCGGCGCTGCTCGGCGCGACCGGCGCACTGCTTGCCATCCCGGTCACCGCGACGGTGCAGGCGTTCGCCGGCGCCTACATCCGCCGCTACGACGTCCCGGCCGACGTGGAGGCCGACATCGAGCACACGAGTCCGCCCAAGCGGCGCCGGAAGTTCGCACGGCAGTTGACCCTCCGCCTGGCGGGCCGTCACAACCCGCCCGCGGAATGAGTCCACGCCGGTGACCGGCGTATCCCACGCCATGGGTAGCCAGGGATCGCGCGTCGATGTAGAACTTCTCGGAAACGATTCGCACCACTCGGTGCCGAGGCTGGATGGGAACAATGCTGAAGCGGCCGCCGGACCTCGCCTTCGATCTCGGCAAGATGCACCGCAGGCGCAACGACCTGGCGGCCGCGCGCGAGGCGTTCCAGATCGCGATCGCCTCCGGTCATCCGAACTGGGCGCCGCTGGCCGCCGCGGAGCTGGGCGGGCTGCTCAGCGCGTCGGGTGACAAGCCGGCCGCGGAAGGCGCCTACCATGTCGCGGTCGACTCCGGCCACGAAGACGCGGCGCCGCGCGCGGCCTACAATCTCGGCCTGCTGCTGGCCGAGCGCGGCGACACCGCGGCGGCCGAAGCGATGTACGAGCGCGCCGCCGCGTCCGGCCATGCCGACGCCGCACCACGGGCCTGGATCAATCTCGGCTACTCGCGGGCCAAGCGCGGCGACTCGGACGCGGCGCGCACGGCCTACCAGCACGCCATCGACGCCGGACCCGGCGATATCGCCCGGCTGGCGCTGTCCAACCTGGCCTACCTCCTGCGCACCGAGGACGACCTCGCGGGCGTGAAGGCCGCCTACCGCTCCGTGATCGATGACTGGCCCGGGGATCAGGCGCTGATCGTCGCGGGCGATCTGGTGCAGCATCTCGGCGAGGCGGGCGATTGGGCGGGGGCCAGGGAAATCAGCCGGTCCATGGCCGAATCGGACGATCCCGCGGTCGCGGCGCGGGCCAGCTTCGAGGTCGGGGTGTTCAGCGAGCGGCTCGGCGAACCGGACGTGGCGCTGGCGGCGTTCCAGCGTGCGCTGGATTCGGCGGATGCCGAAGCCCGCACCCGGGCGGCGGCCGCGCTCGCTCCGACCTACCACGAGCGCGCCGCGACCGTGCTGCGCGAGACGGACTGGGCGGCGCTCGCGCACGCCCACGGGTCCGCGGGCGACGCTCCGGCCATGCTCGCCGATCTGATCGGCGCGGATGTCGACGACCAGGTGCGCGGGGTCGTCTTCCTGTTCTCCGCCGTCCTGCATCAAGGGTCGATCTACTCCGTCACCGCGCCCGCCGCCGAAGTCGTGCTCGGCGCCCTGCTACACGAGCGCACCGAGGTGACCTACGCCCGCGCCTGGCTGCGCGAGCCGCAACCGCTGCGGGTGGAACTGCTCAACTGGCTGCACGAGGTGATCGCCACCGCGGCATGGCAATCCGCCGCCGAGGACGACGCCGAACTCACCCCGGCCGACCGCGCCGCGGCCGCGGACTGCTTGGCGCTGCTGCCGCGCGTGCGGGCCGCCACGGCGGCCGCGCTGGCCGTCGCCGAGACCGACGCGGTGGCCGACGCCGCCACCGACCTGCTCGCTACGTTGAGCGCCCTGCCCGCCGTCAGCGGGCGATCGCGCTGAGCACCGCGGCGACCGACTGTTCGGCGAGTTCGTCCGTCAGCGGCAGGTGTCCGAACAACGCGCGGTAGTAGATCGGCGCGGCGACCGAGTCCAGCACGAAATCCACATCGATGCCCTGGTCCACTTCGCCGCGCGTGATGGCCGAGCGCAGGGCCGTCGCCGTGGTTTGCCGCCGCGGTTCGAAGACGGTGGCCAGGAAGTGGGCGCGCAACTGCTCGTCGCCCGCCAAGTCCGCGACCAGCGCGGGCAGCACCCGGTGCAGCGAGGTGTCGCGCAGTGCGATGACGAGATCGCGCATGGCGCGGGTCAGGTCGGCGCGGAGGTCGCCGGTGTCCGGAGTCGGTTGCAGGCCGAGCAGACCGGCCACCACGTCGACCACCAAGTGCCGCTTGGACGGCCACCTGCGGTAGATCGCGGGCCGGTGCAGGCCCGCCCTGCCCGCGACCTGACCGATGGACAGGTCGGCGTACCCGACCTCGTCGAGCAACTCACGCGCGGCGACGAGCACCGCGGCGTCGATGCGGTCGTCGCGGGTTCGCCCCGCCATCAGAAGACCGGCCGCGGCATCAGGACGACCCGCCAGCCGTCCGGATCGGGAAAGGTCAAGCCGCCGTTGGCCGCCCAGTACGGGTTCTCGGCAGGCACCGGTTCGACGCCGAACTCACCGAGCCGCTGTGCCACGTCGTACATGTCCGACTCACCCGCGAAATAGAGCACCAACAGGTTCTCCCCGCTCGGCGCTTCGCCGGGACTGCCGTCCACATGCGTGGTGAATTCCAAGTGGTATCCGGCTCCCGGCAATCCGAGCATCACCCCGTCGTAACCGGCGTGGTTCTGGAATCGGTAGAGCTCGCGCAGCCCGAGTCCGTCGACGTAGAAGCGGACCACCTCGTCGAGCCGGTCGGTGGGGCGGGCGATCCGGACCTGCGCGACGCGCAGGGTGTCGGGCCAGTTGTCATCGGTGCGCATACCTTGAATAATACAGTACGTACTGTACTGAAATAAGGAGAGAAAGACCGAGGGCCGTCCGCGTTCGGTCGAACGAAGACGGCCCTCGGCGCGCGATTCCGCCTCAGTCGGTGGACTCCACCCGCCTGCGTATGCGGCGCGCCGCGGCGACCAAATTGCGCAATGACGGCTCGAGCTGCCAGTAGTGCCGGGTCTTCAGACCGCCGTCCGGATTGGCCCACAACCGCTGCGGCGTCACCGCTTCGGCTGCCGCGGTGAGCAGTTCGTCCAGCTCATCGATGTCCGGGATGCGCGCGGACCGGCTCTCGTACACGCCGGGGCCGACACCGTGACTGAGCCCGTGCCCGGAGGCGCAGTCCTCCTTCAGCGCCCGCAGCACCCACTCGATCGAGCGGGTCGCCACGATGGCGGTGACATCGGCGTCGAGTTCATCGATCGCCTCCACCACCTCGGCGCGGCCGGAATATCCGATGTGCGTGTGGATCTGCGTCTCGGCCTGCACCCCGGAGGTGGCCAACCGGAACGCGCCGATCGCCCAGCGCAGGTATTCGGCGCGGCCTTCCGGGCGCAGCGGCAGCATCTCCCGGATCGCCGGTTCGTCGACCTGGATGATCGCGATGCCCGCCTTCTCCAAGTCCACCACCTCGTCGCGAATGGCCAGCGCCACCTGGTCGGCGGTCTCGTGCAGCGGCTGGTCCTGCCGGACGAAGGATCGCGCGATCATGGTGACCGGCCCGGTGACCATGCCCTTGACCGGCTTGTCGGTCAGCGACTGCGCGTAGCTGATCCACTCCACCGACATCGGCGCCGGGCGCGACACATCGCCGTAGATGATCGGCGGCCGCACACAACGGGATCCGTACACCTGCACCCAGCCGAAGCGGGTGGTCGCGAAGCCGTCGAGCAGCTCGGCGAAGTACTGGATCATGTCGTTGCGCTCGTGCTCGCCGTGCACCAGCACATCGAGGCCGATGTCCTCCTGCAAGCGGATCGTCGCCTCGATCTCGGCCTCGATCCGCTTGCGGTACTCCTCGTAGGACAACCGGCCCTCACCCAGTTCGTAGCGCGCCTGGCGGATGCCGGCGGTCTGCGGGAAGGAACCGAGCGTGGTCGCGGGCACCGGCGGCAGGTTCAGCTTGCGCTGCTGGGCTTCGCGGCGCACCTCGTAGGGCTCCCGCGAGCGCATGTCCGGGGTGACCGCGTAGACCCGCTGCCGCACCGCGTGCTTCTGCTTGAAGTGCACCTCGGTGGGGCGCTTGCGCCACTTGTCCGACGGGCCTTCGGTGAGCGCCTTCGCGAGCGAGACCACCTCGCCCACCTTTTGTTTCGCGAACGCGAGCCGGTCGGCGACGTGCCCTTCGATGTCGTATTCGATCAGCAGGTCGTAGGGCACGTGCAGCAGCGTGGTCCCGGTCGAGACGACCAGGTCCGGGCACACCTGGGCCAGTTCGTTGAGGTATTCCAGCGTGACGTAGCGGTCCGCGCGCCACACGTTGCGACCGCTGATCACACCCGCGTACAGGCGCTTGCGGCGGATGCCGGGCACCTTGGCGAGATCCTCCGGGCGCATCCGGTAGCTGGCCAGGTCGAGACCGATCGCCTCGATATTGGTGCCCGCCAGGATGGTCAGCGCCTCGCCGAAATCGCCGTACTGTCCGGTGACCAGGATGCGCGGGCGCAGCGGGGCCTTGCCCAAGCGGTGATAGGCGGCCTCGAACGCGGCCAGCTCGGCGGGCGTGCGCTCGCTGGTGAACGCGGGCTCGTCCAGCTGCACGCAGGTGGCGCCGCGCTTGGCGAGGATCTCGAACAGTTCCTCGTAGACCGGTAGCAGCTTGTCCAGCAGGCCGAGGGTGTCGAATCCGCCGGACTCACCGGGGATGTGCCCGGCCTTGGACAGCAGCAGCAGCGACACCGGGCCGATGACCACCGGCCGCAGTTCGATGCCGACCGCCTTCGCGCGGTCGAATTCGTCGAGCAGCGCCTCGGGGTGCAGCGAGAACTCGGTGCCCGCGTCCACTTCCGGCTGGCGGTAGTGGTAGTTCGTGCCGAAGAACCGGACCAGCTCGAGCGGCGGCAGATCCGGGCGGCCGCGCGCCATCAGGAAGTAGAAGTCCAGCGGGTGCAGTCCGTCGCGGTAGGGCTCGAACCGCCGGGGCACCGCACCGAACAGCAGCGCGTTGTCCAGCACGTGGTCGTAGAAGGAGAAGGTGTTGCCCGGCACCTGGGTCAGGCCGGTGGCGGCCAGTTCGTTGAACTGGGTCTCCTGGATCTCACGACCCACCGCCAGCAGTTCTTCGCGGTCGAGCGAACCGTGCCAGTAGGCCTCCAGCGCCCGCTTGAGTTCGCGGTGCGGCCCGATCCTGGGATAGCCGAGAATGCTCGACCCGTAGCCGTCGGTCACGTTCACCATGAGCGGGACAACCCCTTTCGATCACCTGCGCGGCCCGCCGAGATCGACGGGACGATCCAGCGCTGCGCTCTGGATACCCAGCCGAGCCGTCGACATGGCCCGGCTGTTGTGCAGCTTATGCCGATTGCCGTCACCGGCTCGGCAACACCAACTTCTGGTCGACTCCGCATCGAGGTGTGCCGGTCTCGTTTCTCACCGGTCGCGCACCGTGGCGTCGGTCAATCGTTCGGAACTCGCCTGCCTGACCCGCCGGGTGCGAGTCTTACGAGCACCGTTCGCGGCCCATCTCGCCTCCGAGTGTCCGTTGCGCATGCGCCGCAGGCGCGAGCAGGGGACGCTCGGACGCGAGACTTCCAGGGGCCGCGAACACGCAGCGCCGCAGGCGCTGCAAGTCAGGCCCGATACTGGTAGAAGCCCGCGCCGGTCTTCTTGCCGAGCAGGCCCGCCTCGACCATGCGCATGAGCAGCGGCGGGGCCGAGTACAGCGGCTCCTTGAACTCGCCGTACATGGAGTCGGCGATGGACTTGACCGTGTCCAAGCCGACCAGGTCGGTCAGCGCCAGCGGGCCCATCGGGTGGGCGCAGCCGAGCACCATCGCCTTGTCGACGTCCTCCTTGGTGGCGAAGCCGGACTCGACCATGCGGATCGCCGACAGCAGGTACGGCACCAGCAGCGCGTTGACCACGAAGCCGGAGCGGTCGGCCGAGCGCACGACCTGCTTGCCGAGCACCTCGCCCGCGAAGGCCTCGGCCCGCTTGGAGACCGACTCGCTGGTCTTGAGCGTGGTGACCAGCTCGACGAGCGGCAGCACCGGGACCGGGTTGAAGAAGTGCATGCCGACCACGCGCTCGGGGTTCGCCGTGGCGACCGCGATCTTCATGATCGGGATGGACGAAGTGTTGGAGGCCAGCACGGCCGAGGGGTCGGTGACGACCTTGTCGAGTTCGGCGAAGATGCTCGTCTTGACCTTCTCGTCCTCGAGCACCGCCTCGACCACCAGCTGGCGATCGGCGAAGTCGCCGAGGTCGGAGGTGAACCGCAGACGCCAGGCGGCCTGTTCGCGCTCGCGCTCGGTGATCTTGCCGCTGCTCACGCCGCGATCGAGGGAACGCAGGATGCGTGCGCGGCCCGCGGCGGCCAGTTCCCGCGTCTGCTCGTACACCAGCACGTCGACGTGCGCCCTGGCACACACCTCCGCGATTCCTGCGCCCATCTGGCCGGCGCCGATAATGCCGACGCGTTGGATCTTTTCGCTGCTCACGTCCCGCTCCTGCTGGGTTGTCTGGCTCTGGGGTGGCTGGTCTGCGAAGGTGTCGCTCCGGTGTGAGCGCGTCCTTCGATGGTCCAAGGTATAGGGATGCCCTCCCCGCCGGGGCTGTTCAGCGGGGAGGGCAGTACACCCCTACCGGAGTAGAGGATCGGCGGTTTTCACGTCGGGAACCTCATTTCCCTAGCGAGCACCGGTGGTAGGCATCCGTTCGTGAGTTCGGCTGGTTACGCGACCGAACTCACGCGCGAGGCCGTCGAGCGCCGTTCTCAGTGGAACTGACCCTCTTCGGTGGAGCCCTTGAGCGCCGCGGTGGAGGTGTTCGGGTCCACGGTGGTGGCGATGGTGTCGAAGTAGCCCGCGCCGACCTCACGCTGGTGCTTGATGGCGGTGAAGCCACGCTCGGCGGCGGCCTTGAACTCGCGCTCCTGCAGGTCGACGAAGGCGGTCATGCCCTCGCGGGCGTAGCCGTAGGCCAGGTCGAACATGCCGTAGTTGAGCGAGTGGAAGCCGGCCAGGGTGATGAACTGGAACTTGAAGCCCATCGCGCCGAGCTCACGCTGGAACTTCGCGATGGTCGCGTCGTCCAGGTGGGCCTTCCAGTTGAAGGACGGCGAGCAGTTGTAGGCCAGCAGCTGGTCCGGGAACTCGCTACGGACGGCCTCGGCGAACTTGCGCGCGACCTCGAGGTCCGGCACGCCGGTCTCCATCCAGATGAGGTCGGCGTAGGGGGCGTAGGCCTTGGCACGCGCGATGCAGGGCTCGATGCCGTTCTTCACACCGAAGAAGCCCTCGGGGGTGCGGGTGCCGTCCAGGAACTCACGGTCGCGCTCGTCCACGTCCGAGGTGATCAGGGTGGCGGCCTCGGCGTCGGTGCGGGCGATGATCACCGACGGCACGTCGGCGACGTCGGCGGCCAGACGCGCGGAGGTCAGGGTGCGGATGTGCTGCTGGGTCGGGATAAGCACCTTGCCGCCCAGGTGGCCGCACTTCTTCTCGGAGGCCAGCTGGTCTTCCCAGTGCACACCGGCGGCGCCGGCGGCGATCATGGCCTTCTGCAGCTCGTAGGCGTTCAGCGCGCCACCGAAGCCGGCCTCGGCGTCGGCGACGATCGGCGCCAGCCAGTTGGAGACGGAGGTGTCGCCCTCGACCTTGGCGATCTCGTCGGCGCGCAGCAACGCGTTGTTGATGCGGCGGACCACGGACGGAACCGAGTTGGCCGGGTACAGCGACTGGTCGGGGTAGGTGTGGCCGGACAGGTTCGCGTCACCGGCGACCTGCCAACCCGACAGGTAGATGGCCTTCAGGCCGGCGCGGACCTGCTGGACCGCCTGATTGCCGGTGAGAGCGCCGAGGGAGTTGATGTAGTCCTCGTTGTTGACGAGATCCCAGAGGATCTCCGAACCGCGGCGGGCGAGGGTGGCCTCCTCGACGACGGTGCCCTGGAGCTTCGACACCTGCTCCGCGGTGTAGTTACGGGTGACGCCCTTCCAGCGGGGGTTGGTGTCCCAATCCTGCTGGATTTCCGCGGCGGTCCTCGGGGTGCCGGTGGTCGACATCTGTGACTCCACTTCTTCGTTCGGTCCATGCCGCCCGGTCCCGAGCTACGAGGCAGCTCGTACTGCTGGAGCGGCAATTTGCAGGCTTGCTAGGCCCTTGGGGTGTACTTTCACACGATGGCACACGAAGAAATGGGCGTCTACCTGTTGTTAGTGTGAATCTCAGCTAGGTTTTCGGACACCTTTGCTAACTCTGCAAAATTTGCCACTGAATTGCAAAGGTGCAATCTACTGGCCGGTAGCGCTGACGTGCGGTTTTAGCGTAACGCTTGTACTGTTAGCGATCGACGGGCGGCCCTCCCTCGCCAGCGTCGGCATTCCTCACTGTGAGCACCTTCACAAGTCCTGGCGGGTGCCTTTCGTGTGGGCCACGCCACCCGTCGGCGAGCGGACCGAACGCGCGGAGGGCCACCCGCGAGCGCGCCGAACCGCCTACTCCGCCGCCCCGAGGACCTCACACACCTTGGCGGCGTACGCGGCCGGGTGGGTCAGGTTCCCGTTGTGCCCGCCGGGGAATTCCACCGCCGGCTCGCCGCACAGGGCCGCGAGTTCCTGTGCGGCCTTGTAGTCGAAGACCTGCCGGGGTGTGGTGCGCCCGCAGGCCGCAACGATGCGCACCGGCGACTGCCGCAGCGGCGCGACATCGAGCTGGTCGGCGCGGATCGCGGTGAAGTCGTGCTCCAGGAAGTACTCGAAGTTCGCGGCGCGCTCCGGTCCGATCGGAGGCGCGGTGACGCCGGGTTCCCGATCCTGGTTCCGCGGATCTATCCCCAGCGTCCGCACCATCGGCGCGAGCGCCGCTTGCCATCCTTGCTCGGCGAAGACTCGCTGGCAGTCTTCGAGTTCGGCGAGCTGATCGGCGCGGTCGGCGGCGGCGAGCAGCCACGGCGTGACGGGCTCGTGCGCGATGAGGGTGTGCAGCCGATCCGGATGCCGAACCGCGAGGTGCAGGCCGATGGCCGCCCCCATGCTGCAACCGAGCATGCGCACCGGCTCGTCGGTCAACGCCGATAGCAGGCGGAACACGTCGTCGGCGTGCGTCGCCACCGAGGTGGGCCCGAGGGGATCGCGCAGCACACTGCGCGACAGTCCGCGCCGGTCGTAGGTGACGACGGTGAAGCGCCGCTCGAGGTGCGCGACCAGATCCTCGCTGCGCCGCGCGTCCCCCTCTCCGCTCTGCGCGATCAGCAACATCGGACCGCTGCCGCGAACTTCGTAGTACAGGTCGGCTCCGGAGACCTCGAGGGTGCCGGTGGAAATCGTGCTCATGCCACCGACGGTAATCCATCAAATTAGATACATCAAGTGTGATACATCTTTATTGATGTATTGTGCCCTTGTGGACGGAGTCGAACTGTTCCTCTTGGGCCGGACGCTGATGAAGATCGGCGAGGACGCTTTGCCGACAGCGGGACTCGGCGGTGGCCACCGACCCGTGCTCGTCGTGTCGAGCGACATCCTCGAACACCCCGACAGCACCGTCGGCGAGATCGCCAACCGCACCGGTCTTCCCCAGAGTGCGGTGTCCACCGCGGTGGCCCGCCTCAAAGAGGCCGGCTCGATCACCTCCGGTGTCGACCCACGCGACCGCCGACGCACCCTGGTCCGCGCGGCCGCGCAGGCTTCACCACGAGTCGCCGAAGTGCGAGCAGCACCCGTGGACGACGCGGTGGCAGCAGCGCTGGCCGACGACGACCCGGCCGCCGTGCGCGAGGTGCTCGACGCGCTCGCGACGCTCACCCGCCACCTACGCCCCCGCGAACCCCGCCCCCGCGAACCCCGCCCCCTCCCCTGACGAGTGGCACATCAGCGAGAGCCCTACTCGCGTTTCGCCACAGCCATGTGCCGCTCGTCGGGGTGAACGATCAGGTCAGGGGGAGGCGGGTGGTGGGTGGGTCGCGTGCCAGTGGTCGGCGATGTCGATGCGGCGGGTGATCCAGACCTGGTCGTTGGACTGGATGTGGTCGAGTAGGCGTTCGAGGGCGGCGGTGCGGGCGGGGCGGCCGATGAGGCGGCAGTGCAGGCCGATCGAGAGCATTTTCGGGCTGCCCTCGGCGCCTTCGCGGTAGAGGACGTCGAAGGCGTCGCGTACGTGGGCGAAGAACTGCTCGCCGGTGGGGAAGCCCGCGGGTGAGGCGAAGCGCATGTCGTTGGTGTCCAGCGTGTAGGGCACCACCAAGTGGTCGCGGCCGTGTACGCGCACCCAATAGGGCAGGTCGTCGGCGTAGGAGTCCGCGTCGTAGCGGAAACCGCCGTGCTCGACGACCAATTCCCTGGTGTGCGGCGAATCGCGGCCGGTGTACCAGCCCAGCGGCGGCGCGCCGGTCAGGTCGGTCAGGACGCGCACCGCCTCGGCCATCTGCGCCCGTTCGGTGTCGCGATCGGTGAGCTGATAGGACTTCCAGCGCAGACCATGGCAGGCGATCTCGTGGCCCAGTTCCCGGAAGGCCGCCACCGCTTCCGGATTGCGTTGCGCGGCGCGGGCGACCGCGAAGATCGTCAGCGGCAGCCCGCGCCGTTCGAAGACGCGCAGCACCCGCCACAGCCCGGCGCGGGAGCCGTATTCGTAGAGCGACTCCATGCTCATATGGCGGTTCGGGAACGCTTCGGCGGGCGTCATCTCCGATAGGAACGTCTCGGAGTGTTCGTCACCGTCGAGGACGTTGTTCTCCCCGCCCTCTTCGTAGTTGAGCACGAATTGGACCGCGATCCGCGCCGCGCCCGGCCAACGCGGGTCCGGCGGATTCGGGCCGTAACCGACGAAATCCCTCGCGCCCGCACTTGTCACGCTCCGCCGCCGCCCTCGGTCCTGCTCGCTCACGACTGCGCCTCGTCGACGCACGGCTCGTGCCTTCGCGCCGGGCCGCTCACCACCGTGCCTGGACGACGCTCGGCTCCGGCGGGCGTGACGCGCGGTATCGACTTCCGCACGCTCATGCGCCGAGCTCGCCGTACAGGCGCAGCCGTGCCAGCCCGCCGTCCGGGTAGATGTCCAGGCGCACCTCTTCCACGGACGCGGCCATCGGCGCGATCGGGAACCGGTGCCTGGTGTCGGGTTGCAATGCGGTGCGTGGCAACAACTCCAGCTCGGTGCCGTCGTTGGTGCGGCCGGTGAGCCGGGCGGCGCCCGGGCTGTTGCCGAGGAAGTAGGAGGTGTCGAGTTCGGCGAGCCGGATCAGTCCCGGTCCGGCCAGGCGGATGCGCACCCAGTCGTTGCCCTCGTCCCGGCGGCGGGCGGTCTCCCAGCCCTCGCCCATGGACCGGGCCCGGCCGGGGTACAGCAACTGGTTGGGCGAGCTGTAGAAGCGGTTGGAGCAGTCCAGCACCAGCGCGCCGTTCTCCAGCGCGGCCAGATCCAGCGGGCCGAGTCCGAGCAGGCGCGGATCGGGCCGCCCCTCGCCGTGCACCCGCAGCCTGGCCACGCCGCCGTCGGGATGCATGGTGAGTCTCACGTGCGTCCAGCGCTTCTCGTTATCGACCGCGAACAGGTTGCGGCTGTCGCCCGTCACCGGAGAGCGATCGACCAGCAGCACCCAATCATCCCGCGCGGCAATGGTCTCCGCGGGCGGGTAGTCCTCGATCTCCAGCGCCGACACCGAGACGGCGGGTGGGTAGTTGCCCTTGAACCACGCCGTGTCCACGACGATCCCGCGGATCACGCCCGGCACGCCGAGCCGCACGATCGCGGAGTCGTCGCCGGGCCGACCGCGGTGCCTGCGGGTCTCCCAGCCGTCGTAGATCTGACCTTTGTGGCCGAAGCTGGACGGCCGGTACTGCGCGGGACCGGGGCTGATCAGATTTTCCTTCTCGGCGAAGAACTCGTCGTTCGCCCAGATCACCGAGCCGCCGAGTGGCCGGACCACCAGATCCGGCAACAGCGTGATCTCTTCGTCGTCGCCCCGCATCGCGTCTCCTGTGTCTTTCGGGACCGCACCGTTCGGATGGCCGATCACGTCGCCTCCGCCGGGATCGGCGCGCGGGCCGCCAGCGCGCGCAGGACCGTTTCGGTGAGCTCCGCGGCCCCCGCGTCCGGGCGAGCGCCGCACTCGATGCCGCGCAGCACGGTGGCGGCCAGCGCTTCCGCGGTGGCGGGCTCGTCGACGATGTCGCCGCCGCGCCGGGCTAGATAGTCGCGCAGGCGCGGCACCGCGACATCGATCGCTTGGCGGAAGAAGTCGTAGGTGGCCAGCCAGCGTGTGATCAGGTGGCCCGGATGCATGTCCCAGCCTTGGTAGTACCCCCGCCGCAACGACCGCGCGACCAGGCGGTGATGGTTGCGCAGCGCGGCCTCCGGGTCGGCGTCGGGCACGACCTGGGTGGAACCGTCGCACACCCACGTCCCGGTCTGCGCGGCCGCGACCTGCATGACCGCCTTGGCGTAATCGGCGGCCGGGTGGTCGAGGGCTTGGTCCGGCGCGGCGACACCGAGTGCTGCGGTGTAGTCGTAGGTACCGAAATGCAATGCGGTGCAACGCCCTTCGGAGAGTGTGAGCATGGCGGCCACGGGGGCGGTGCCATCTGCCGCCAGGATCGCCTGCGGGCTCTCGATCTGTAGTTCGAAACGCAGGCTGCCCTCGGCGATGCCGTACGCGCGCTCCAGCCCGACACACAGCTGCACCAATGCCGAAACTTGCTGTACTGCACGAATTTTCGGCACCGTAAAGACGAAACCGGCGGGCACACCCCCCACGCCCTCCAATACGAGATCCAGCGTGCGAAGCGCACGACGACGCTCGCCGCCGCCCAAGCCCTTCATCCGGATGCCGCTGTTCGCCGGGCCTCCGGAGCGCCGCGCCCAGGCCGCGAGCACCGCGCCCGCCGCCGTGGCCGCGCGGTCCTCCTCGGCGTCGGCGCGCAGGCCGTAGCCGTCCTCGAAGTCGATGCGCAGATCCTGGACCGGGTCCGCTTCCAGTCGTTTGCGCACGTCGGGCAGCGAGCCGGTCGCGTCGAGCGTGGCCAGCAGATCGTGGTGCCGGTCGAGCAGTCCGACCGCGGCCGCGCCCCACTCCCCGGGCGTCTCCTCGGTGACCCGGTCGGCCGGGACGTACACGGTGTGGATCGGTTGCGGGCGGCCGTTCGATCCTGGATACCGGCGGCGCAGCTCGGTATCGACCGCGTCGAGCAAAGACTCGATCCGCCCGCGTACGTTCTCCGGCACCTTCGTCATCGTGATCCTTTCTCCCGCAGCGCGGCCCATACCCGGTCCGCGGTCATCGGCAGCCGGTACAGCCGCACGCCGACCGCATCGCGGATCGCGTTGGCCAGCGCGGGGGCGACCGGGTTGTACGGCGACTCACTCATCGACTTGGCGCCCAGCGGTCCGAGCGCGTCGGAAGTCCGGGCGAAGTAGACCTCCGTGCGCGGCACGTCGGCGAATTGCGGCACGTGGTAGTGCCGCAGGGTCTGGGCGCCCACCACTCCGTCCGCACTGCGCATGTCCTCGTACAGCGCCGTGCCGACGGCCTGCGCCGCACCGCCCTCGACCTGCCCACGACACTGCACCGGATTGAGCACGGTGCCCGCGTCGGCGGTCTGGATCGATTGGAGGATGCGCACCGCTCCGGTGCCGGGATGCACGGCGACGCGGAAGGCGTGCACGTTGAAGCTCACCGACCGTGGGCTGCCCCCGTGCTCGGCGTGCGCGGTGAGATCGCCGCCGGTCAGCAGTTCGGCCGCGGTGAGCAGCCGGTCCGCGCAGTGCACGCCGCCGGTGCCGAGCACGCAGTTCCGCTCCGGAACTCCCGTCAGTTCGGCCGCCCTGGCCAGCATGAGCCCGCGCAACGCGCACGCCGCCTCGTACACGGCCTTGCCCGCGACCACGATGCCGGTGGAGCCGAACGCGCCGGTGTCGTACTCCACCAGATCGGTGTCGGCCTGCCGGATCACGATGCGGGTGACCTCGGTGTCCAGCGCGGTGGCCGCGAGCTGCGCGTGCACCGTCGTGGTGCCGTTGCCGAATTCCGCCGTGCCGACCCTGATCTCGTAGCGGCCGTCGGGCAGCAGCGAGGCCGTCGCCGTCGACCGGTGGCCCCGGGGCGGGACGGTCGCGATCATCGCGGCGGCCATGCCGGTGCCCACCCGCCACTGCGGGCCGGGCGCGTGCACGTCGTTGCCGCGCAGCAGCGCCCGTTCGGCGAGGTCCAGGCACTGGTCCAGACCGTAGCTGCCGAACATGAGGTCGCCCTCGTTCACCGCGGCGCCGACGAACGGGTCGCCGGGCACCACCACGTTGCGGCGGCGCAGTTCGAACGGGTCCATGCCGAGCGCGTGCGCGAGCTCGTCCAACGCCGACTCCACCGCGAAAATCACCTGGCCGAGACCGTAACCGCGGAACGCGCCGGAAGGGACATTGTTGGTGTACACCGCTCGCGCGTCGACCCGTTTGTTGGCGCAGCGGTACAGCTCCACCGACTCGCCGACGCCGTGATACATCACCCCGCCGCTGTGATTGCCGTAGGCGCCGGTGTCGGCGAGCACGTCGACGGCCAAGGCGGTGAGCACGCCGCCGGCGTCGGCACCGGCCGTCACCTCGACTCGCATCGGGTGGCGGCAGGTCGCCGAGGTGAACTCGTCGGCGCGGGTGAACTCATACTGCACCGGCCTGCCGGTCCGCAGCACGGCCAGCGCGATCAGGTCTTCGGCCAGCATTTCCTGTTTCGCGCCGAATCCGCCGCCGACCCTGGCCGCGAACACCCGCACCTGCGCGGGCGACAGCCCGAACAAGCGGCACAGTTCATCCCGGACCAGGAACGGGACCTGAGTACTGCACCGGATGACGAGCCGCCCGGCGTCATCCAGCCAGCCGACCCCACCGTGCGTCTCCAGGTGCACGTGCTGCCCACGCGGCGAATGCCAGACGCCGCGCACCACGTGGGCCGCGGCGGCCAGTCCCGCCGCGACGTCGCCCACCTCGCCGTGCAGTTCGGCGACGAGGTTGCGGCCGGGATCGGCGATCCGGGCCGAAGCCGGTTTGTCCCCGTGTAGTTTCGGCGCCTCGGCGCGCAGCGCGTCGCGCGGATCGAACACCGCGGGCAGGACCTCGTAGTCGACCTCGAGCAGACGGCAGGCCTCCCGGGCGATCGCGACGCTGTCGGCCACCACCGCGGCCACCCGCTGCCCCACGAACCGGACGGTTCGGTCGAGCACGTAGGTGTCGTCGGGGTCGTCGGTGCGCAGTTCGTGCCGCGCGGTGGAGAACGGCACGTCCGGTGCGTCGGCAGACGTCAAGACGGCGTGCACACCCGGCAGTGCCTCGGCGGCGGCGGTTTCGATCGAGCGGATGCGCGCGTGGGAATACGGGCTGGTCGACACGGCGATGTGCAGCGGGGCGGTCGGCGGCGCGGTGGCGGCATCGCTGGTTCGCGGCCGGTCCTCCGCCGGGGACCCGAACTGCGGCAGATCCAGCGTGAACGGCTCACTCCCGGAGACGATGCGCGGCCCGGCCAACGCGCCGACTCCGGCTCCAGCGCCTCCGGTGGTCGTCGCGGTTCGATCGGAAGCCAAGGCGGCAAGCCCGGCGGGCGGGCGTGGCTCGCCGCCGGGAACGGTGCGCGAACCGGCCAACGTACCGATTCCGGCATCCGCTCCACTGGTCCTCAGCGGCCGCTCGGGAGCGCACGCGGCAGAGTCACCAGAAGCACGCGGCTCGCCGCCCGAGACGACGTGCGGTCCGGTCGACGCACCGACTTCCGCGCCTCCGGTGGTCGTCGCGGTTCGATCCGAGGCGAAGGAAGTAGGGTCGCCGGGATCGAGCGGCTCGCCCAGCGCGGCGCGGATGGCGCGGTAGCCCGTGCAGCGGCAGAGATTTCCCTTCATCAATTCGGCGAGTTCGTCACCCGGCACGGCGACCCGCTCGTCGTCCCCACACCCCAGCCCCGCGGCCGTGACCACCATGCCAGCGGTGCAGAAACCACATTGGAACGCGGCGTTGTCGACGAACCGGCGCTGCACGGGGTGCGGGTGCTCTGGCGTTCCGAGCCCGGCGGCGGTGGTGACGGAACGTCCGGCGGCGCGATAGGCGGGAAAGACGCAGGAGTGCACCGTCATTCCGTCGACGAGCACCGAGCAGGCCCCGCAATCGCCGGTGTCACACCCCTTCTTCACCGCGACGGTGCCGCTCTCGCGCAGCACCGTCCGCAGGCACTGGCCCGGCCGCGCCGTGATGTCGACGGTCCTGCCGTCCACCTCGAACCGCATCAGTATTCCCGCAATTCCGCGGCGACCTCGCGGGCGAGCACCCCCGCGACGTGCCCGCGCCACTCCGGCGAGCCGTGCGGATCGTCGAACCACAGCGCGGGATCGATCGTGCTCAGCGCGTCGCGTATCGCACCATCGGTGGGCGGTGCGGCGAAATCCAGGACGACGGGCCTGGTGGTGGCGGCGGTGATGGTGACCGCGCTGCGGCCGTCCCGCTCCCGCCGCCCCATCACCACGGCGCCGGACCGGCCGAGCGGAGCGAGCGCGATCTTCCGGAAGCCGGTGCGTGCCAGCAGACTCGACCGCGGCAGGCGGATCGAGCGCAGCACCTCACCGGATCGCAGCACCGTGCGTCCAGGACCGAGGACGAACTCGCGCAACGGGATACATCGATCGGCGCCGTCCGTCGTCCACACCACCGCCGTCCCGTCCAGCGCGACCAGGGCGCCGAGCACCGCGCCCGCGGGCAGCGCGAGGCAGACGTTGCCCCCGACGGTGGCGGTGCGCCAGATCTTGTGCGAGGCCAGCAGCGCCCGGCAGGACCGGGCGAACAGCGCGGTCCCCGGCCACGGGTCGTGCAATACCGGCATCCCCAGCTCACGTCCCGGCGCGGCCCCGGCGAACTCGGCCAGGGTGCAGGTCGCGGCGATCTCCAGTCCGTCGTCCCCGATCTCGAACGCGGGCCAGCCCAGGCCGGTGATGTCGACCAGGCGCACCAGCTGATCCTGCGGCTCGGAGAACAGGAACGTCCCTCCGGCGAGCACCGCGGTCGAAGCGCCGAGCACGGCCAGGTCTTCCCGCTCGCGGGCGATCACCACCTCGCGGATCGTGTCCAGGTCCACGTCTCACCTCGTTCCTGCCTCTCCGTCACCGTAGAGCCAGTCGGTTGCCGCCACATTGCCTGCGACGCCCGCCAGATTGCGCGGCCGTTACCTCGCCGCACGACGGCCACCCGCGGCCGGGAACCACCCCTGCCGAGCGGGCGTGCCATCCACGACACCACGGCTCCACCCGCCTCGACGGCTGCCGGAGCCGACACCTGGTTCAGTATTGCTCGTCCCGCCTGACCAGGCACGACACCTCGCCCACATCCGGTGTGCGATTACCCCGCTTTCGCGACCAACGCCGCCTGTGCCCGCGCCACCTCGCCCGCGACCACATCCGTGTCCACCGTGCGCACCTCGCCGTCGCGCACCACCTCGCGTCCGTTCACCAGCAGCGCGATCAGCGGCGGGGCCGAGCCGAGCACCAGCGCGGTCACCGGATCCTCGATTCCGGCGTGCGCGGCCGTGTCCAGGCGCCACAACGCCAGGTCCGCCAGCTTGCCCACCTCGATCGAGCCGATCTCGGCGGCCCGGCCCAGCACTCGCGCGCCGCCCATGGTGGCCAGTTCCAGTGCGGTGCGCACGGTCATCGCACGCGGGCCGCCGCGGTTGCGCGCCCACAGCAACGCGTGGCGCGGCTCCTCGATCATCGAACCGGCCTCGTTGCTCGCCGCCCCGTCGACGCCGAGGCCCACCGGGACGCCCGCGCGCACCAGGTCGGCGGTGCGGGCGATGCCCGCGCCGAGCCGCGCGTTCGACGTGGGGCAATGCGCCACGCCGGTGCCGGTCGCCGCCATGGCGCCGATCGCGTCGTCGTCGAGGTGGACCCCGTGCGCGTACCAGACATCCGAACCGAACCAGCCGAGCCGCTCCATGTACTGCGCGGGCGTGCAGCCGAAAGTCTCGGCGCAGTAATCCTGTTCGTCGAGGGTCTCGGCGAGGTGGGTGTGCAGCCGGACGCCGGTGGCGCGGGCCAGCGCCGCCGATTCGCGCAGCAGGTCCGCCGTGACCGAGAACGGCGAACACGGCGCCAGCGCGATCCGCAGCATGGCATCGAATGACGGGTCGTGCCAGCGCGCGATGGCCGCCGCGCTCGCGGTGAGGATGTCGTCCAGGCTCTCCACCAAGTGGTCGGGCGGCAACCCGCCCGCGCTCGCCCCTAGATCCATCGAGCCGCGACAGGGGTGGAACCGCAGGCCGACCTGCGCCGCCGCGGTGATCTCGGCCGCGAGCGGGTCACCGCCGTCGCGTGGGAACACGTAGTGGTGATCGGTGGTGGTGGTGCATCCGGTGCGCGCGAGGGCCGCGAGCGCACCCGTGGCCGCCACGCCTACCGCGTCCTCGTCGATACCCGCCCAGACGGGGTAGAGCGTGGTCAGCCATTCGAACAGCGTGTGGTCGGTGGCCAGGCCGCGGGTGATCCATTGATAGAGGTGGTGGTGGGTGTTCACCAGCCCGGGGGTCAGCAGGCAGCCGCGCCCGTCGATGCGCCGAGCATCCGGGATCTCCGGCGGGTCCCCCGCGCCGACCGCGTCGATCCGGTTGCCGCGCACGACGACGTGGCCGCGGGCGTGCTCGGTGCCGAGCGCGTCGACCGTCGCGACGGCGCAGTCCGCGATGACGGTCACCTGGTCCACGCGGGCCCCGCTTCCGGCGCGTCGGCGCGCGCCACGGTGGCGTGGATCAGCCCGTAGGGCCGGTCGTCGGCGTGGTACACCTCGCCGCGATTCTCGATGCCGAAGCGGCCCAGGTCGTAGTCGAAATGATGCTTGTTCGGCGCCGCGAGCCGGATCTCGGCCAGCACCGGGTACGCGGTCAGCGCGGCCTTGCCCATCTCGAACAGCGTCTGTTGCATGGCCTTCGAGTGCAGTGTCGCGAAGGTCTCCACCAACCGCCCCCGGACGCCGGTGTAGACCTCGTCCCAGTCGACGCCCGCGCTATCGGTGAACCGCCACTCGGCGATCAGTGCGGTGGCCAGCATCCGATCGTGGGTCGGCGCGAGCACGGTGTAGTCGTCGGTCAGGAAGTCCGCGAACTCCGACCCGGTCGACTTCAGGATGGTCAGGTCCTTCACCCCGCCCACCACCCAGGCCCGCCGCTCGGCGCCGCTTCCGGCCACGGTGACCGCCGCGGTGCGCACGTCGGGGCCTTGCCGCACCCAGGTGTGGTCGTGCTCCACGCCGCCGACCGAGACGCGCTGCCAGGCGTATTCGTCGACCTCGACGCGCGCGCTGCGCACCGGTTCGATCTCGGCGACGAAATGATCGGCCAGCGCGAGCGCGTAGTCCTCGATGGCTCGCAGTCCCGGCTGCTTCGCGAAGGCGTAGGCGGTCTGCTTCTGCGAGTCGGTGGGCAGCACCTTCGCCTGGTCGCCCGCGACGTACGCGTCGGCGAAGTCGCCGCGCAGCACCGTGGACACGTTCACGTCGCGGATCTCATGACGCGCGGTCTGCCGGTGGATCCGGACGATCCGGTTCTCCGCCTTGCCGTATCGGTGGTCGGTCAGCACGATCGGCCCGGTCAGTTCCATGCTCGGCTCAGCTCCCTCGATAGGTGGAAAACGCGAAGGGCGACAACAACAACGGGACGTGATAGTGCCGCTCCTCGGTCACGGCGAACGCGATGCTCACCTCGGGATAGAAGGCCTCGACCTCCCGGTGCGCGAAGTAGGCGCCGGTATCGAACACCAGCCGATAGGTTCCGGGTTCGAGCGCTTCACCCAGTGCCCCGATCCGTCCATCGGCATCCGTTTCGCCCGAATCCAGCTGCCGGTCCCCCTGATGCAACGTCACGGTGACGCCCGCGGCGGGTGCGCCGCGCACCGCGTCCAGCACGTGCGTGCTCAGCGTGCTCATGACCGCGTCTCGCAGGCGCTCGGTTGCCCCATGACCACGAACGTGGCTGTGCCGACCGTTCCCTCGCTACGCCCACTCACGACCGCTCCGCCAGCAGCGCGCGCAGCCGGATGCGGTTGATCTTGCCCAATTCTGTTCGCACGACTCGCCTTTCGGTCTCGGGATCATTACGCAGCCGGGCGGTGAGCAGCGCGAGCAGCTCCTTCCCCGACTTTCCGCTCGCGCACACCAGATAGATGTGCCCGAACCGTTGCTCGTAGGCGCGGTTGCCCTCGGCGAGCGCCGCGCGTACCGCGTCGGCGGCTCCCGCCACCCCGGCCTGCTCCCGCGCCGAAGCCTCGGAATGCGGCCGCTCCCCGATCCTCGGATGCCCCGCCAAGGCCAGGTCGAGTTCGGACTCCGGCAGCGCGGCCAGCACCTCGTCCGCCGCGTCGAGCAGCGCCTCGACGCTGCGGTACGGACGGCCCGCGACCAGCGACCGCGCGAAGCCCGGCGACGAGCAGCAGCCGAGCACCGCCCGGTAGGCCGCGTCGCCGGACAGCGCGTCGAACGCCGCGATCCCGGGCCGCCGATCCGTCATCGGACCAGCATCGGATAAGACCCCGTGAGCCGCCACCGGGAAGGGATGGATCACCTTCGGCGTGTCGCTCGCGGAAGCACGTCCCGGCACCGGTTTCACCTCATGCGGCGCAGACCGCGCGGTATTACCGTTTAGCCATGGCCGACCCTGATCGTCCCGCCGTCGCGCCCTGCGCCGGCGTCGTGCTCGCCGCGGGCGCAGGCACCCGCTACGGAAAACCCAAGGTGCTCGCCGAGGGCGGCGCCTGGCTGCGGGCGACCGTCACCGCGCTGCGCGACGGTGGCTGCGACCCGGTCATCGTGGTGCTCGGCGCGACCGGCCCGACGCCGCGAATCGTCGATCTACCGCCGGGCGTGCGGCACGTCTGGGCCGCGGACTGGGCCACCGGTATGAGCGCATCGCTGCGGGCGGGCCTGATCGCCGCGGCGGGCACCCCCGCGCGCTACGCCGCGATCATGCCGGTGGACACTCCCGATGTCGGCGCCGACGTGGTCGCCCGGGTGCTCGCCGCCGCGCTGACGTCTCCCAGCGGTCTGGCTCGCGCTGTGTTCCACAACACACCGGGGCACCCCGTTGTTATAGCCCACAAGCACTGGAATGCGGTTTGTGGGTCGGCAGCAGGAGATTCCGGCGCCCGCACCTATTTGACCGGCAGAAACGATATGGTGTGCGTCACGTGCGACGATTTGGCGACGGGCGTCGATCGTGACTTCCCGGCCACGACCGCACGGTGATCGGAGCTAGCTGATGCGGGACATCGTCGACGACCTGTTGCGGGTGTGGCACTCGGGCCGAACCGGCGGACTCGGCACCATCGTGCGCACCGTAGGCGCCGCCCCGTTACCGGTGGGCTCGGCGATGCTGGTCGATCCCGACGGGGGCGTCTACGGGTCGGTGGCCGCCGGCGGGCTGGAGGAGATCGCGTACGAGGCGGTACTCCAGGCGGCGCGCACCGGCCGTCGCGCGATGCACCGCTTCGGCGTGGCCGGCGGCCTGGAGGCCAGCGGGAACGGCGAGGCGATGATGGACGTCTTCACCGAGCCGTTCTCGCGAAGACACTTCCCGGAGTTCCCGGATGTCGCCGCCGAGATCGCGGCGCACCGCAGGGTCACCGTCTTCACGGTGGTCTGGAACTCCGATTCCGACCTGATCGGCCAGCACCTGATCACCGACAAGAAGCACGCCACCGAACTGGTCGCGCTACCCGATTCGGACGTCTTCGTCTCCTCGTTCGCCCCGCCGCCGCGCCTGCTCATCTTCGGCGCCAATTCCTTCGCCGCCGCACTCACCGTGCAGGCCGGGTTGCTCGGTTACCGGGTGACGATCTGCGACTCGCGCCCCAACTTCGCTACGCCGGAATCGTTTCCCGGCGCCGAAGTGGTGGTCGATTGGCCGCACCGCTATCTCAACACGTTGTCCGCGGCCGGCGAGATCGACAGCAGCACAGCCATAGTCGTGCTATCGCACGATCCCACGTTCGACATCCCGCTGCTCACCGTGGCGCTACGACTACCCGAGCTCGGGTATCTCGGCGCGATGGGCTCCCGCCAAGTGCACATCCGTCGGATCGAGGATTTGCAGGCAGGTGGTTTCGGCGCGGATACCCTCGCACGGCTGCACTCGCCCGCCGGATTGGACATCGGCGCGCGCACCGCCCCCGAGATGGCCGTGGCGATCGCCGCCGAACTGCTGGCCGCCCGCGCCGCCCAACCGGTGCGAGCGGCCGACCCGTACAGCGGCGAGTTCCCTATCCCGTCGAGGACCGCTGTGGGCATCTGATCATTTCAAGCCGGGGTTCTCGGCATACACTTCGCGCAGTACGGACAGGTCGAACAGCTGGGCGGCCTTGATATCAATCTTCGCGGCGCGCAGCGCGGCGATATTCTGCTCGATCAACGCGTCGGTCATGGAGAGCAGACCATTGGCGGCCGTGTCCGCCGATACCACCAGCTCGTTCTGAGCGCTCGCCTCCTTCGTCTGCTCGGCGAGATCGAGCTTCTGATCCTTGCCGTACACCTCGACCGCGAGCCGGGCCGATTCGGCCGGGTCCGCCACCGCGTCCTTCCAGCCCTTGATCTCGGCGGCCAGGAACGCCTTCAGCTTGTCGCGCTCCTTGTCGATGGTGGACTGCGCGACCGTGAGCGTCTCCGCGACCAGCGGCAGATCGAAGTCCGCGAACAAGAAGTGCGTGTTCTGGAAGCCCTTCGCCGCCAGCGTGATCGGCTCATTGGTCACGTAGCTGACCCATCCGTCGACCTCGCCGTTGGCCAGCGGGGTCGGATCGTATTGCGCGGGTACGACGGTGACATCGCCGGGCTTCAGCCCGTTGGCGGTGAGCAGCGCGTTGAAGATCAGCTGGTTGGTGTCCTGCACGCCGATCTTGCGGCCCTTCATGTCCTGGGGCGATTCGAGCGGTTTCGCGGCGGCGGACACGATCGCGAACGGATTCTTCTGATAGGTGGTGGCGACGATCTTGGCGGGCAGCCCCTCCAGGATCGCCGGTGCGGTGGTCTGCGGCGCGGACAGTCCGAGCCACACCTTCCCGGTGTCCAATCCGGCCTCCACCGACGTGCTGGCCGCGCCGCCCGCGACGAGGTCGACCGAGCCGAAACCGGCGTCCCTGAAATAGCCTTTCGAGTCGGCGAAGTATTCGCCCGCGAATTCGATGTTCTTCAGCCAGGACAGCTGCACCGCGACGCTGCCGTATTTCGAGCCGTCCTCGGTGGTGCCGCCCGACGAGCCGCCGGAATTCCCGCCGCAGGCGGCCAGCACCCCCGCACCGCCGAGCGCGGCGCCGGCGAACGCGGAGTATCGGAGAAACGAGCGTCGGTTCAGGTGCCCGAACGTGGAGCGTTGCGCGGGTGTCATGGGCCGAATCTAGGTGTAGCGCGTTTCATTTTCTTTACTTTGGCGTTCCGAGCGAGAATTCGCCTGTACTTCGCGGGAGCGGGGTCGTTCGGTCAGAGTCGTCCCGCTTCCGGTCCGAACCTCGCGAGCACGAGGTTCTCGACGACGCCGACGATCGCGTAGAGCACCACCGAGACCAGCGTGACGATGACGATCGAGGCCCACAGCTTGCTGTACTGGAACGTCGGGATCGCCCGGATCAGGCTGGCGCCCAGACCGGTTCCGCTGCCGAGCCACTCCCCCAGCAACGCGCCGATCAGCGCGCCCGGCACCGAGATCCGCGCCGCGGCGAACACCGAAGGCAGCGCCGCGGGCACGGCCACCATGCGCAACCCGGTCCAGCGGGAACCGCCGTACGCGGCCACCAGTTCCAGCGCCTGCCGCGGCGCGGCGCGCAACCCCGCCGTGATCATGACCAAGGCGGGGAAGAACACCACGATCGCGGCGAGCACCGCGACCCCAGCGAGGCCACGGCCGAACACCAGCACGATGATCGGCGTGAGCGCCACCAGCGGCACCGAGCGCAGCAGCATGGCCACCGGGAGGAAGGTCTGCTCCACCGCGGCGAACGACACGAACAGCGCCGCGACCACCAGCGCGGCGAGCATCCCCGCACCGAACCCGATGGCCGCGTCGCGCAACGTGATCTGCAAGTCGTCCAGGATCGCCTGCCGCGCGGTGGCGGCGTTGGGCGCCGTCACCAAGTAGGTCCAGATATCGCCGGGTGTCTTGCCGACCCGCGGACCGACCTGCGGGAACGCCCTGAGGAAGACGTACCAGATCGCCAGCATCAGCAACAGCGAGGTGCCCAGCGGGAACAGGAAGATCCCGATCCGTCGCAGGAGGTTCATCGCGCCTCCCGCCCGGTCCAGGGCGCGGCCAGCCGAGCGGCCAGCGCCACCAGCGCGTAGCCGAGTCCGGCCAGTGCCGCGGCGGCCAGCGCCATGCCCCAGGTGCGTGGCACGTTGTAAGAGGTCTGCGCTGCGGTCAGCGCCACCCCGATTCCGCTGTCGACGCCGCCGAGGTACTCGCCGATGATCGCGCCGAGCACGGCCGACGGCGCGGCGATCTTCAACGCCGCGAACGTGCTCGACAGCGCCGAGATCGCCCGCACCCGGTACAGCTGCTGCCACCGCCCGCCACCGTAGGCGCGCACCAGGTCCAGGCTGGTCCGGTCGGCCGAGCGCAACCCGGCGACGGTGCCGACCATCGTGGTGAAGAAGCAGTACATCGCGGCGAGGAACACCGTCGGGGTGCGTCCGCCGAAGACCACCAGGATGATCGGGCCCAGCGCGAGCAGCGGCGTGCAATAGCTCAGGATCGCCAGCTGGGTGGCCAGCGACTCGATCGGCGGGACCAGCACGATCAGAACGGCCAGCGCGATGGCCAAACCGTTGCCCCAGACGAATCCCCGCAGCGCGCCGAGCGCGGTGATCCGGAAATTGGGGCCGTACAGTTCCCACCCGTCGGTGTACATGGTGTGCAGCACCTGCCAGGGACTGGGTATGGTGCCGCCCGCGACCTCGAACGCCGCGAGCGCCCACCACACCGCGACCAGTCCGAGTACGCCGAGCACGCCTGCGAAGCGCTTCACGCTCATGCGACCCCTCCCTTGCCCGACTTCCCGAACAGCAGCTCCGACAGATAGTCGTGCAGCTTGTGGAACTCCGGTGTTCGCATCATCTCCGGCAGCCGGGGGCGCGGCAGGTCGATCTCGACCAGCTCCAGCACCCGCCCCGGCCGCGGGCTCAGCACGGCCACCACATCGGACAGGAACACCGCTTCCGCGATGCCGTGGGTGACCATCAGCGTCGTCGCGGGCTTCTCGGTCCAGATCCGCAGCAACTCCAGATTGAGCCGCTGCCTGGTCATGTCGTCGAGCGCCCCGAATGGTTCGTCCAGCAGCAGCACGGTCGGCTTCACCACCAGCGCCCGCGCGATCGAGACGCGCTGGCGCATACCGCCCGACAGCTGCGCGGGCTTGGCCTTCTCGAAGCCGTCCAGTCCGACCAGGCGGATCAGGTCATCGATCTGCCCCCGCTCCGGCTTGATCCGCGCGACCTGCAACGGCAGCGCGATATTCGAGGCCACCGACCGCCACGGCAGCAGCGCCGAATCCTGGAACGCGATGCCGAGCCCGTGCCGTCCGCGCAGTTGCGCGGGCGTCATGCCATCGATCAACGCCGTGCCCGCGGTCGGCGTCTCCAGGCCGGCGAGAATCCGCAGCACCGTCGACTTGCCGCAGCCGGACGGGCCGAGCAGCGACAGGAACGTGCCCTGCTCGGTGTGCAGATCGACGCTCGCCAACGCCTGCACGGTTTTCCGCCCGACCCGGAAGGTCTTGGTCAATCCGCTGAGATGAATTCCGGTCCCCCCGGCGGTACCGCTCTCCGTGCTCATGACGGCCACGATAAGAGCACCTCATTGCGCGGACATTGCGAATCGCGTCGCCGGATTGCGCAATCGTTACGGTCCGCACCGACCGCGGCGGGGTCGATTTCGAATCGGGGCGAGCCGATCGGATGAGATACGCCCCGCCGCGGGTTACACGACAGGTGAACCCGATCCCCACGCTGCTCGACGCCAAGCTGCACATCGCGGGCTCGGAGATCCTCTGGCGCGAAGTGATCGGCAACGGCTTCGGCTTGGCCTCCGCGATCGGCGGCATGCGGCGGCGCGTGTGGGCCTGGCCGGTCGGCATCGCCGGGAACGCGCTGCTGTTCACCGTGTTCGTCGGCGGCGTTTTCCACACCCCGCAGCAACTGAATATGGCCGGGCAGGCCGGACGTCAGCTGATGTTCGTCGCGGTCAGCGTCTACGGCTGGTGGAGCTGGCACCGACACGCGGCGCGCGAGACCGGGCTCGAACACCGCGGCGTCGACCCGCGCTGGGCGGGCGGGCGCGAGCGGGTCGCGCTGGTGGCGGCGATGCTCGCGGGCACGGCGGTGTTCGCGCAGCTCTTCGCGTGGCTGGATTCGTACGGCCCGTGGGCCGAGGCGTGGATCTTCACCGGCTCGGTGCTTGCCACCTACGGGATGGCCCGGGGGCTGGCCGAATTCTGGTTGATCTGGATCGCGGTAGACCTGGTCGGCATTCCGCTGCTGGTGCGGGCGGGCTACTACCCGTCGGCCACCCTGTATCTGATCTACGCGGGCTTCGTGGCCTGGGGGTTCCTGGTCTGGCGGCGCGGCATCCGCCCCGCCGCCGAGGTTTCGCGGCCGCGGGCGCCGGCCACCGCGAACTAGATCCGCCTACACCACGTCGACCCGCACGCCCGCCGCGCGGATCGTCTCCACCGCCGCCGGATTCGCGTCGGTGTCGGTGACCAACACCTGCACCTGCTCGATGCCGCAGATGCGGGCCAGCGCGGTGCGCTCGAGCTTTTCGCCGGTGGCCACCACCATCACCCGGCCGGAACGCCGCACCATCTCGGTGGTCACCCCGGCCTCGTCGATATGCCTGCACTGGGCGCCGCCCGCGACGGAGATCGCGTTCACGCCGAGCACGAGTTCGTCGAGCCGCAATTCGGCCAGCGCCCGTTCGGCCAGCGGCCCGTGCAATTCGTAGGACTCCCGCCGGGCCACCCCGCCGAGGACGATCGTGCGCATGTGCGGCCGCAACACCATCTCCCCCGCGATGTTCAGCGCGTTGGTGACGAGGGTCAGCCGCTCGTCCCCGGCCGACCCGAGATCCGTGCGCCCGGCCAGCGCCCTGGCCACCGCCGTGGTGGTGGTGCCGCCGTTCATCCCCACCACCGCGTGCGGATCGACCAGGGACGCCGCGTGTTCGGCGATGCGCTGCTTGGCCTCGCCCGCACTCTGCCGGTACCGCGCGGGCAGGTCGTAGGCCACCGTGGTCGCCACCACGCCGCCGTGCGTCCTGGTGGCCAGCTGTTGTTCGGCGAGCGCGGTGAAGTCCCGGCGCACCGTCGCGGCGGATACGCCGAGCCGATCGGCGGCCTCCTCCACCGAGAGCCGCCCGGATTCGGCGAGCAGTTCCAGCAACCGATTCCACCGTTGCGGACGATCCGTCGGTCCGGTCATCTCACACCGCCCCGGTCGCGCGGGAAACCTGCTGTTTCGGCGAGCACGCGAACAATATGACCACACGCGCGTGCCGCTCGAAGCGATCCCCCACGACCGAGGCGGACCGGCTCAGGACACATCGGCCTCGACTGTGGGCCGCTCCTGCCGTGCGAGGGGAATTCGTCCGGCCCCGTCTTCCGTCGGCGGATCGACCCGCGTGCCGGAGAGACCGGAATTCACGAAGTAGGCGATCTCCGCGCAGATCTCGTCCAGGCTCACCGTCGCCTCCGGCTCCGTACTCTGCACCAATTCCTGGGCGAGCGAGGTGACCGCGCCGATCACGGCCAGCGCGAAGAGATCGAAACGCCGCGGGCCGGTCTCGCCACGGCCGACGGCGCGCTCGGCCTCGCTGATCAGCAACGCCGACAGCAAGCGACGCTGCTGCCTGCGCCACTCCTCCACCGCGGCGCTCACGCCGACCACTTCGACATAACACACTCGCGCGCACCGGGCATCGGCACACGTGACGCCCAGGTACGCGCGGAAACTCGCCACCACGCGTACGGGCAAGGGCTCGTTCTCGGTCGCCGCGAGGGCCGCGAGCGCGTATTCCAGCGCACGGGAGGTGATGCGATTCGCCAAGGCGATGAGCAGAGCCTCTCTGCTGCCCATGTCCTCGTAGAAACTGCGCGTGGAGACGTTCGCCAGGGCGCAGAGCCGTTCGATCGAGGTGGCCGCGTAACCCTGGGTGCCGAATAGTTCGAGGGCGGCGTCGATCAGGCGGGTCTGCCGTTGGGCAACCCGCTGTTCCTTGGACAGCCCGCCGTAGCTGCGACCGTCCTTGGGTCCGTGATCCCGCCGTGTCACCGTTAGATGCTACCGCGCGGTTACCTTCCCCCAGCGCGTCGAGCGCTGGTGCCGTGGCGATTCCGTCGTCCGGGCGGTCCGGCGCTCGCACGCTATTTCACGCCGCCCGCGGTCAGTCCCGCCACCAGACGCTTCTCGATGAGCGCGAACAGCAACACCACCGGAATGATGCCGACGGTGGAGATCGCGAACACGTACTGCCAGGCGGTGTCGTACTGGCCGACGAACTTGGTCAGCGCCACCGACAGCGGCTGGTTCTCCGGCGTGGTCAGCACGACCAGGCTGGCGGCGAATTCGTTCCAGCACGCCACCACCACGAAGATCGTCGCCGTGACGACGCCGGGCCAGACCAGCGGCAGGCTCACCCGCAGCAGCGTCTGCGCGCGGCCGAGTCCGTCGAGCATCGCCGCCTCCTCGATCTCCACCGGGATCGCGGCGAAGAAACTGTGCAGGATCCACACCGCGAACGACAGGTTGAACGCCGCGTTCACCAGGATCATCGCCAGCCAGGTGTCGTTGATGCCGAGCGCGAAGAACTCCCGGATCAACCCGGTGACCAGCACCGTCGGCTGCAACATCTGGGTCACCAGCACCACGCCGAGAAACACCGCGCGCCCCGGAAAGCGGTGCCGCGCCGTGTAGTACCCCGCCGGTATCGCCACGGCCAGCACCAGCGCGGTGGCGCAGACCGCGATGATGATCGTGCTGACCAGGTTGAACGGCAACGGCGTCTCGGGGGTGTCCCACATCGTCGCGTAGTTGTCCGGATGCCAGGACTGCGGCAGATACGTCGGCGGGATGCGCAAAATCTCGGCTCTGCTCTTCAGTGAACCGAGCACCATCACGACGAATGGCAGCAGGAACACCACGGCGAGTATCGCCCCGACCGCGGTGAGCTCCCAGCGGCGGCGTCCGGCGCGGGTGTGCGCCGGGCCTGTCCGCTCGATGGCCTCGGCCCGCGCCGTCATCGGTCGATCTCCCGGGTCGGGCGGACCAGCCGAACGTAGATCGCGATGACGGCGATGATCAGCGCGAAGTTCAGCACGCTCATCGCCGCGGCGGTGTCGATCTGCTGGTTCTGCCGGATCAGCTTGAAGGTGAGCGTCGTGGTGGTGTCCGCCGAGAACCCGGCGATGCTGCCGGTGATCACTTGCAGGATCGGCAGCGAGTTGAACACGTTGATGATATTGATGATGGTCGCCACCGCGATCGCCGGACGCAGCTGCGGCAGCGTGAGGTAGCGGTAGCGCTGCCACGCGCCAGCGCCGTCGACCCGCCCCGCCTCGTCGATCTCCGCCGGAATCGACTGGAGCCCGGCCAGAATCGTGTAGGTCGTGAACGGCACGGAGACAAACACCGCCACGCCCATCGCCACCAGGAACGCCTGCGTCGGCTGCTTGGTGAAACCGTAACCGCGGTCGAGCAGCCCGATGTCGATCAGGAACCGGTTCGCGATGCCGACGTCCGGATCGAGCATGTAGTAGAAGATCGTCGTCGTCATCACCACCGACGCCGCCCACGGCACCAGGATCGCCATCCGCACCGCGGTGCGTCCGGGGAAATCCTTGTTCAGGAACTGGGCCAGCGCCGCGGACAGCACCAGGGTGATCAGCACGACGCCGACCACCCAGAACACTGTGTGAGCCAGCACCGAGCCGAGTTCGGAGATCCCGAACAGGGTCCGGTAGTTGGCCAGTCCGGCGTTGCCGCGGTCCTGGCCGTAGGCGCTGAGGTCCCTGGTGCTGGTCCACACCATGTAGCAGGCGGGGAAGGCGACGACGGCCGCGATCAGGACCAGCGAAGGCCCGATCCACGGCAACGCCGCCGCTATTCCTCTGCGCCGCACGTCAGTTCGCGGCTTCCTGGATCCGGCGCAAGACCTGAGCCGGGTCCGCGCCCTGCCCGATGGTGCCCATCTGCTGACGGATGGCGCCCTGCGCGGCGGCCCATTTCGGATTGTTGCTCGGATAGAACCGCGCCACCGGAAGCGTGGCGGCGAACGCCTTGGTCACCGGGTCTTCGGCGAGCGCGGTCGCGGCGCTGTGGGTGATCGGGATGAAACCCTCGTGCTTGACGAAGTCCGCGTACACCGCGGCCGAGTAGAAGAAGTCGAGGAACTTCTTGATCGACTCGGCCTTCGCGCCGTCCTTCTTGAACGCCATCAGGTGATCGGCCACCCCGAGCGTCACCGGCGTGCCGGTCTTGGTGGGCGAGGGTGCGGTCGCGTAGCGCAGGCCGGGGTTCTTTGCGAGGATCTGGCCGATCGTGGGCGGCAGCGCCTCGATCATGCCGATCTTGCCCTGGATGAAGGCGTTGATCACGTCCTTGCGGTCGGTCGCGCCCGGATTGGGCTGGGTCGCACCGGCGTCGATGAGGTCACGCATGGCCCGCACGCCCTCCAGGTTCTCAGGGGTGTCCACGGTGATCCGGTCGCCGTCGGCCCAGGAGCCACCCGCGCCGAAGGTCCAGATGGACGTCTCGCCCTGCGCCTCCTCGCTGCCCAGCGGAAGCCCGTACCCGGAGACGCCGCCGCCGAGCGCCTGGATTTTCTTCGCCGCGTCGGTCAGCTCGGCCCAGGTTTTCGGCGGCCGGGCGATGGCCGCCTTTTCGAACAATTCGGCGTTGTAGAACAGGGTGCGGGTGGAGGCGAACAGCGGCAGCGCGTACTGCGTGCCGTTGAGTGCCGCGTTCTGGGCGAAAGCCGGTTGGATGTCGGCCAGCACCGGCGCGGAGACGATGTCGGTGGCCGGGTAGAGCAGGCCGTCGCCCGCGAAGCTGGCGTAGGCGTCGATGTTGAGCAGGTCCGGAGTGGTCGACGGCGACTGGAGCTTGGTGCGCACCACGTCGTTGATCGAGTTCCACGACTCCATCTGCAAGTTGACGGTGACGCCCGGGTTCTGCTTCTGGAATTCGGCGATGATGCCGTCCCACAGCGCCTTGGTGCCCGTGGCGCCGTCGCTGTAGGAGGGGGCGAGGAAATTGATCGTGGTGGCGGAGTCCGCGGCGTCTTTGGAACCGAACCCGCAGGACGAGAGGGTCAGCGCGACGCCGGTGACCATCGCGACTCCGGCAAGCACGCGACGAAATGGTCTTTTCACGAGCAGAACCTTTCAGATTTACCCACCCGGCGCCAGCGGAGCCGCCGATGATGGGAGGACGCACGGTCCGTGCACGTCAATCTAGCCCGGATCGTGATCATATGTGACCGATTTGTTTGTAAATTTGACATAAACGATCACAAGGATGAGGCTGTTCTGGTGCCTACGCCTGCCCGCACGCCGCAGCCGCATCTGGCCACCGAGGTGGCCACCCAGCCGGACGACTGGACGCACGCCGCGACCATCGCCGCCGATCATCACGCCGCGCTGCCGAGGCCGGGCGAGCGCGTCGCGGTGATCGGTTGCGGCACTTCGTATTTCATGTCACGTGCGATCGCGGAACTACGGGAGGGAGCGGGCGCCGGCGTCACCGACGCCTGGCCCGCCAGCGCGGTCCGCGCTCGCGACTACGACCGCTACCTGGTGATCTGCCGTTCCGGCACGACCACCGAGGTGGTGCGCGCCATGCGGGAGATCCCGGCGCACATCCCCCGCGCGGTGATCTGCTCCAGTCCCGGCACACCCGTCCTCGAACTGGGTGACCCGATCCTGATCGACCAGGTCGATGAGCGGTCGGTGGTGCAGACACGTTTCGCGACGACCGCCCTCGCCATCCTGCGCGGCCACCTGGGCGAGGATCTGGCGCCGGTGATCGCCCAAGCTCGGGCGGTGCTCGCCGAGGATCCCGCCGAATCGCTGGCCGGGGTGCGCGGCGCCGAGCAGATCAGCTTCGTCGGCATGGGATTCGCGGCGGCCATCGCCGACGAGGCGGCGCTCAAGCTGCGCGAATCCTGCCAGTCCTGGACGGAGGCGTATCCGGCGACCGAGTACCGCCACGGCCCGATCGCCATCTCCGCGCCCGGCCGCGCGGTCTGGGCCTTCGGAGCGCTCGAGCCCGGCTTCGCCGCCGACGTCACCGCTACCGGCGCCCATCTGGAACATCGCGACATCGATCCGATGGCGGACCTGGTCCGAGTACACCGGCTCTGCCTTCTTCGCTCCGCCGACCTCGGACTCGACCCCGACCACCCACGCGGCCTGAATCGCTCGGTGGTCCTGAAGTCATGAGCGAGGGCGAGCGGTGAACGTCGGCGCGCCACCCCACGCCGCGCCCGCGTCCGCGCGGAAATCGCTTCGAAGCACCGGTCCGGGAACAGGAACCGAGTACCCGCACCATCTCACGACGTCGTCGCAGGCCGCGTGTGCACCGGCGCGGGAGGCGGCACGAACTACTGTGCCGAGAATGGGTACCGATCAGCCGCGGACGTCGGCGGGCGAGTCCATCGTGGGCACAGCGGCCGACCTGCCCGACGACGCGCTCGTCCTCGGATTGGACGTCGGCGGCACAACCATCAAAGGCGAGGTCACCGATGCCGGGGGCACGGCACTGGCCATGGGCACGATCGCCACGCCGCACGGTCCGGCCGCCTTCGACGCGATGGGCGAGTTGGGCGAGCGGTTGCTGTCCGAACTGCCGGAAGCCGACCGCCGCCGGGTGCGCCGGGCGGCTGTGGTGCTGCCCGGCATCGTGGACACGGCCCGATCGGTCGCGGTGTTCAGCAGCAATGTGGGCTGGCGGGACGTGCACGTGGGCGACCGCTTCGCCGAGCGCTGGGGCGTGCCGACACTCATCGAACACGATGTGGCCGTCGCCGGTTGGGCGGAATGGCGGTACGGCGCCGGGCAGGGTTACGAGAACGTGTGCGTCGTCATTCTCGGCACCGGCATCTCCGGGACGCTGTCGGTCGGCGGGCGGCTGGTGCGCAGCGGCTACGGGCAGGTCGGCGAGTACGGGCACGTGCCGGTGCGGCGTGTGGGCGGATTGCCCTGCCCGTGCGGCAATACCGGCTGCGTCGAGACCGTCGCCTCGGGCGCGGCCATCGCGCGGGCCTACACCCGGCGCACCGGGCGCGAGATCGGCGGCGCTGCGCACGTCTTCGCGCTGATGCCCACCGATCCCGACGCGGCCGCCGTGGTCGAGGACGCGGTCGACGCGCTCGCCGACGGGCTGGTCGGCATCGTGCACGCGGCTTGCCCCGAACTGATCGTCCTCGGCGGCGGGGTCGCCGGAGCAGGCGCGGCGCTCACCGAACCCCTGCACCGGGCGCTTTCCGATCGGCTCCGCTTGGTCCCCGCCCCCCGCGTGGTGCTCGGCGAGTTCGGCGCTCGCGCGGGCCTCGCGGGCGCCGCCCTCTTCGCACGACGCGGAGCATTGACATGACGCCGCGCCGAAACCCGCCACCCTCCCGGCGGACGCCATCCGAATCGTGGGCCGAGGAGGACTGACATGACAGAACTGATGATCCGGGGCCGCATCGTCTCGGCGAGCGTCGCGCTGGACGACGGCGTGGTGCTGATCTCCGGGGACCGGATCGAGGCGGTGCGGTCGTTCGCGCAGTGGCGCGCGGCGCATCGCGATTTACCTGAGCCGCCATTTTCCGGCACCGTGCTGCCGGGGCTTGTGGATATTCACAACCACGGTGGATTCGGGTATCGGTTCGATACCGTGGACGGCGCGCAGGCGCGGACGGCGGCGCAATCGCACCATGCGCGCGGCTCGACCACGGTGGTGGCGAGCGTGGTCACCGGTCCTGCCGAGGAGATGGTGGCGCAGACCGCCGCCTTGCGCGAACTCGCCGAGGAAGGCGTGCTCGGCGGTGTCCACGTCGAGGGGCCGTTCCTGTCCGAGGCGCGCTGCGGAGCCCAGGACCCGCGATTCCTGTGCGACCCCGATCCGGGACTGACCGACCGGCTGCTGACGGCGGGCGGCGGACATCTGCGCGCGATGACCCTCGCGCCGGAGCGCCCCGGCTACGCGGCCGTCGCACGACGCCTGGCCGACAGCGGCGTGGTGGTCGCACTCGGCCACAGCGACACCGACTACGCGTCCTTTCGGAATGCTCTGCGGCCGAATGGATCGGCGAGCCTCGTCACCCATCTGGCGAACGGCATGCCGCCGCTGCACCATCGCCACCCGGGCCCGGTCGCCGCGGCGCTGGTGGCCGCGGCGGCCGGGGACGCCATCGTGGAATTGATCGGCGACGGCGTGCACGTAGACCCGGGCTTCGCCGCGCTGGTGTTCGCGACCGCGCCGGGACGCGTCGCGCTGGTCACCGATGCCATGCAGGCCGCGGGCCTCGGTGACGGCGAATACCAGCTCGGTCCGCAGCCGGTGACGGTGCGAGACGGGGTGGCGCGCGTCGCAGGCGGATCCATCGCGGGCGGCGTCAGCACCCTGCTGGAATGCCTCGCGCGCGCCGTGCGCGAATCGGGTGTCCCGCTGCGGGACGCGGTACTCGCGGCCACCTCGGTTCCGGCCGCCGCGCTCGGGCTCGCCGACGTCGGTGACCTGCGGCCCGGCCGATTCGCCGACATATTGACAGTCAGTGACAATCTCCACTTGCGCAGGGTGCTCAGACGTGGACAGTGGTTGAGGTGATCCTCACCGTGACAATGAATCCCGCGTACGACATGACCTATCGCGTCGAACGTTTCGAACGCGGGCAGGCCCACCGGGTCCGGTCGGTGGAACAACGCATCGGCGGCAAGGGCATCAACGTGACCCGCGTGCTGAATCAGCTCGGCAAATACGCCAGGGCCACCGGATTCTCCGATCACGCCTTCGCGGCGGCCGCCGAACTGGAGCTGCCGGTCGACTTCGTGCACGCGCTGCCCTGGGTGCGCCGCACGGTGGTGATCAGCGAGTCCGAGGACGGTACCGCCACCGCGCTCTGGGAGCCGGGCGCCCGGGTCTCCAATCCGCACGCCGCGGAGCAGTTGGCGGTCCGGGTCGCGGGCCTGCTACCCGATATCGCCGGGTTGGTCATCTCCGGGTCACTGCCGGGCGGCATCGACCCCTCGCTGCCCGCCGAGATCGCCCGCACCGCCATCGCGGCCGACGTGCCCACCATCTGCGACGTCGACGGCGAGGCACTGCGCTTGGCCGCGCAGGTGCCCGGCATCGTGCTCACCCCGAACGAGAGCGAACTCCAGCGTCTCACCGGTGCGGAGCCAACGACCGCCGACGACGTCGTCAGCGCCGTGCAGCCGCTGATCGCGCATGGCGTGCGCGCCGTGATCGCGACCCGCGGCCACGAGGGAATCACCGCCGTGACCGCCGACGGCGCGTGGTCGGCGGCACTCGCCGAACCGCTCGCCGGAAATCCCACCGGCGCGGGCGATGCCGCGGTGGCGGCCGTGATCGCCACCCTCTCGTCCGCATCGCGCACCGACTGGCCCGCCCTGCTCTCCGACGCGGTCGCGACCTCGGCGGCCGCCGTGGTCGTCCCGGTGGCCGGTGAGATCGACCGCGGTGTGCGCACCCGCCTCACCCCGACCGTCCGGATTCGAGAACTGGATCTACCAGCACCGCAGGAGGCTGCCTCGTGACCGCCCAGCACACCGATCCGGCCGGCCACCGGCCCTGCGAGCCGACAGAGCCCGCGCTATGCCGCTGACCTCGATCCCCGACCTGATCGCCGCGGCCCGTCCCGGCGGACTCGGCGCGTTCAACGTGATCACCCTCGAGCACGCCGAGGCGATCGCGGCCGCCGCGGAATCGGCGAAACGGCCGGTGGTCCTGCAACTGTCGGAGAACACCGCGCTCTATCACCGTGGCATCGCCCCGCTCGCCCTCGCCTGCCTGCGCGTCGCCGCCGACAGCGACGCAGCGGTCGCGGTCCATCTCGACCATGCCACCACCGCCGAACTGATCCATACCGCGGTCTATCTCGGCATCCGCTCGGTCATGTACGACGGCTCGGCCCTCGACTACGCCGACAACGTCGCCGCCACGACCGAGATCACCGCGTGGTGCCACGAGCGCGGCGTGCACATCGAAGCCGAACTCGGTGCGGTCGGCGGCAAGGACGGCGCCCACGCGCCCGGCGCGCGCACCGATCCCGACGAAGCGGTGGAGTTCGTGCGCGCCACCGGCGTCGACGCACTCGCGGTCGCCGTCGGCTCCGCACATGCCATGCACACTCGCACCGCCGAACTCGACAACGACCTGATCGCCCACCTGGCCGCGAAGGTCCCGGTCCCCTTGGTGCTGCACGGCTCCTCCGGCGTCCCCGATCACGGCCTGCGCGCCGCCGTGGAACACGGCATGACGAAGATCAACATCGCCACCCGCCTCAACATCCGAATGACGTCCGCCATCCGCGATCACCTCACGAACGCCCCCGACCTCTCCGACCCACGCAAGTACCTCACCCCCGCCCGCGCAGCCGTCCAATCGGAAGTCGAACACTTCCTCCACCTCCTCGCCGGCTCCAGCACCCTCGGAGATTGACTTCGACACACCGAAGTCGACAGTTCCAACCCCACTCGCCCCTTTCCGGAGCACCGTCACCGACCATCCACCGTCGAAGGCTGAGCCACCTCCGCGACAGACACAGCCGCTCCCGAACCAGCCTGCCCTCACGAGGGGCACTCGCGGCAAGGAAACGGCCGGCGGCGCGTGCGAGGGTTTGCGCGCCGTCGGCCGGTTCGGGTGGCGGGCAGGGCAGTTGCCCACCGGTGGAGCTGTCGATGGATCGCTTCGCATCGACGAGGACACTGTTGCCGGTGGAGCTGAGTGCTCGGTGTAGTGAGGCTGAGAGTCGGCTGGGAGGCGCGTCAGGCGAGTTCGGTGCGGAGCGCCGTGGTGAACGCCTCCCACTGGGTCGGCGGGAACGCCAGGATGGGCGATGCGTCCGGCGACCCTTGAAACTTGCTGTCTCGAACCAGGACCCGACCACCGTCGAAACACACCTCTACGCAGGCGGTGCTGTCGTTCGAATGTGATGACTTGAACCAGCCGTCCGCGCTCCCCATGCCGATCACGCTACAGCGCGGCGAGTCTGCGTTCGATCAACGTTATCGACTCGTTCCGTGGAAGCGCGTGCTCGGCGAGAGCGGTGGCGAACATGGTCGCGAGGTGACGAACCGGTTCGCTCTCCTCGATCACTCCGAGATGGACCAGCGTCTCGGTCCACGCCACGTCGGGAAGGAGTGCGCTGTCGAACCCGAGCAGGTGGAACGAGGCACCGGTCAGCAGTACACCACCCGGCGCGTCGAAGGGCACGACCCGAACATCGACTGTGTCGGCATGCGTCTCGGTAATCGACAGCAGGTGTGAAAGCTGATTCTTCAGGACCGCCACACCCCCGGTGCGCTGGGTCAAAGCGGCCTCGTTGACGATCGCGGTGACCTGAAGCGGCTCCGATCCGGTGAGTCGCCGCTGACGTCGCATGCGAACTTCGACCCAGCGCTCGATTTCCACTTGCCGCACCCGCGCCCGGTCGTTGGCGATCACCGCCCGCGCGTAGTCCTCGGTCTGCAAAAGACCGGGAATCAAGATGCTCGCGTAACTACGGACGCTCCGCGCCCCGTGCTCCAATCCGTAGAGGCGTATCACCTCGTCCGACAGCAACCCCGCGTACTCCGACCACCACCCGCGCTGCTTCGCGATGTCGCGCAGCCGCAACATCTCCTCGCGTTCCGCCGGGTCGAATTCGAGCAGGCCCATCAGATTCCGCAGTTTGTCCTCGGCCAGGACGCGTTCTTTCTCCACCTTCGACCAGTACGACAGCGTGAAGCCCAGTTCCTTGGCGATGACGGACGCGGACACGTCGAACTCCGTGCGGCGGCGCTTGATTCGGAGCATGAGCTCCCAGCGCGCGACCGTGGGCGAAAGTGGTGCCATCGTCCGATGAGTCCTTCCGGCTGTTCGTGCAGATGACCGTACCCGCATCCACGGCTGGGCAAGTTTGTCAAATTGACCGGTCAAGTTGACTTGTCAGCGGTCCCGCACCTACCCTGCTTGTGTTGCGCATCACAGCGGGGCTGGTGGAGCAGCCCGCTCGGCGGGGATGAAGGGGGTTCTGATGTCGGTGCATGTCGTCGACCGGATGTGGATCGTGAGTGATCAGACGCCGCATCAGGCGCGGCGGGTCAGTGACGACGCGTGGGTGGTGTCCTATCTGCGTGGCCGGATGGTGTCCACCGAGCAGGCGACTGCGGCGATCCAAGCGGCGGAGCTGGTTGCCCTGACGGAGGAGCTGGTGCGCCGCATCGGGCTCACGCCGCTGGAGGCCGTTGGTCTCGTCGTCCTCGAATCGCCGTGGGACACCGGGCCGTTGCGCAAGCGGTACCGATTGCCGCGTCCGGGCGGGCGGCATCGTCGATGATCCTTCGCGTCTCGCGTGACGCCCGCCGCGACCATTCGATCCAGGGGGTTATCGCAGTGGAACCACTGCCGACCAAAGAACTCATCTTGCAGGCCTGCCGCACCGCGCCCCGCCGCGCACACCCGATCTTGGAATCGGCCCACTTACTCGCGGGATTGCATCAACGCCGCCTGCGCCATGGCCTGGGCGGGACGAACGACATCGACGGGCACCGCGCCCGCCTCGTCCTCGCGATCGACCGCTGGGTCGCCACCGAGGCGCCGCTGCCACACGGCGGCGCGCACATGCACACCGAAACCGTGGGCATGGTGGTCGACCGGCTCGCCCAGTTCTCCGCCTGCGCCTACGAGATCCTCTCCGGCGCCCCGGAATGGGCCGTGCACGATGCATGGGAGCGCCTCGCCGAACTCGCGCTCGGCTACGAGGATCTCGCCTACGAGGTCGCGGCGGGCGTGCGCCGCCTGCCCTACCTCAGCGGCCCGCGCGATCAGCCGTGACTCACTCGACGTCCGGATCCGGCCAGGCATTGGCCTCGACCCGGGCGCGCACCCGGGCCACGTCGGCTTCGGAGGGCATGTCGTTGGTGATCTTGGTGATCATCACCTGGATGTCGGTCTGGTCGATGTCCGCCCCACCGAAGCCGGTCAGCTCGGCGGCGATCCGGGCCACCTCTTCGTCGGACAGGCGACGGCGCAGCAGCGCGAGCAGCGGGATGTAGTCCGACTCCGGGACGCCGTCCGGGTATCCGACCCGCAGCCAGCCGATGATCGCGTGCAGAAAGGGTGGCATCGGCGGCGGCTCGGTCAGTCGGAATCGGCGGGCGGATCGGCCAGCGGCCAGCCGCCCGCGGCCAGATGGGAGGCGACGCGAGCGACGTCGCCTTCGGCCGGCTGCTCCATGGCGAACCGGGCGATGGCCTGCTCGATCTCGGCGTGGGTGATCGTGCTGTCCGGATTCGAAGCGACCAGCTCCTCGGCGATCGCGACCACCTCGTAGTCGGTGAGGTGCCGGTGCAGCACGGCGAACAGGGCCACATAATCCGCCTGCGGGACGCCCTGCGGATACCCCGCGCGCAGCCAGCCCACGACTTTGCCGAGCAGCTTCGGCCGGAGCGGAGCTGGTTTCACTGGATCGGTCACGCTGGCACTCCTCACGCCTGCCCGAACAAATGGATGCCGAATCTGGCGGCGATGAACGCTTTCGCCGTGTACAGGATGCCGCTGACGATCGCCACGACAACCAGCGCGAAGCACGCCACCGCGACCGCGAGGGCGGGATAATTGCGCCGCACCGCGCCCGTTCCCGCGTCGGTCGTTACGGTCGTCGACCAGAACCGCACCCCGATCGCGAAGATCATCGGCAGGCCCGCGCCGAGCACCAAGCCGGCCGCGACGACTTTCCACAGCGCGTTCAGATTCGTGACGAGAGCGTGCACGCCTGGTCCTCCTACACCTGGGCCGAACGGTTCTTGTCCGCCGACGTGGCGGGCGGCGCGGCGGTGGGCGGATCGTTCCCCTCGCCCGGCCACTCGTTGACGTTGCCGGTGTGCACCGGATCACGCCGCGACCGCAGGTACATCAGCGTCGACAGCCCGATCAGGATGCCGAAGACCACGAGCACACCGGCCAGCCCGCCGATGACATGGGCGATGGCCCAGCAGATCGCTCCCGCGACCGCGGCCAGCGGCAGCGTGAGCAACCATGCGACCACCATCCGCCCCATCACGGCCCAGCGCACCTCGGCGCCCTTGCCGAGACCGGTGCCGAGGATCGCGCCGGTGGCCGTCTGCGTGGTGGACAGCGGCAACCCGAAATGGGCCGAGGTCAAGATGATCGCGGCCGAGGCGGATTCCGCCGCGAGGCCCTGCGGCGAGTCGATCTCGACCAGGCCCTTGCCCAGCGTCCGGATGATCCGCCAGCCGCCGAGGTAGGTGCCCGCCGCGATGGCCACGGCGCACGCGGCCATCACCCAGAGCGGCAGGTCGTCGTCCTTGGTGAGCGTCCCGTGTGCGACGAGCGCCAGAAAGATCACGCCCATCGTCTTCTGCGCGTCGTTCGTGCCGTGCGCCAGCGAGACCAGCGAGGCGGAGCCGATCTGCCCCCATCGGAAGCCCTCGGTGACCTTCCCTTCGTCGGCGCTGCGGGTGATCCGGTACACCAGCCAGGTGCCGATCGCCGAGACCAGCGCGGCGACGATGGGCGCGAGCACGGCGGGAAGAATGATCTTGGTGACCACGCCGTCCGATCCGAACGCCCAGATCACCCCGCTCCAGCCCAGCGCGGCCAATGTCGCCCCGATCAGACCGCCGAACAGCGCGTGCGACGAACTCGACGGCAGGCCGAAAAGCCAGGTGAGCAGGTTCCACAGGATCCCGCCGACCAAACCGGCGAACACGATGACGATCAGGTCCTGGCCGCCGACGGCATCGAGGCGCACGATGCCCTTCGCCACGGTGGCGGCGACGGCCACCGACAGGAACGCGCCGACCAGGTTCAGCACCGCAGAGAGCGCGACCGCCACCCGCGGCCGCAGCGCACCGGTGGCGATCGAGGTCGCCATCGCGTTGGCGGTGTCGTGGAAGCCGTTCGTGAAATCGAATGCGAGCGCCGTGACGATGACGATCAGGAGAACCAGTAATTCGACGGTCACGCCTCCAGTGTGCTGCACCCCCGGATGGCAGAGCCAGGTCGGTCACCGAAAGTTCCACCTACCGACATGGACTAGTCTGGTTCGCCCTGCTCAGCCGGATCGAGTGCACCGCGCAGCGACCGGACGGCCTGCGAACCGATCATCGATCCACGAGTTCGCGCCGGGGATGCCGCTGAGGCCGACCAGGAAGTGTTCGCCGAGATAGACCTGGAAGTCCACCGGTGTCCCGGCGCCGCACCAGTCCGCGTACAACTTCTCCGCCCCGGCCAACGGCACCCACGGGTCGTGCGTCGCGTGATAGAGGAACACCGGCACCGTCGGCGCGCTCGCGCCCAGCCGATTGGCGGCCAGGATCTCCCTGACCATCGGCAGCTCGGTGGGCGCGGCGGCATGGGTGAGCGCCTGCACCGGAATCGGCGCCACGACACCGCCGAACTCCTCCCCGGTCATGCACATGTCCTTGCCGAGCTGGGCCAGTCGCCAGCCGTTGTCGTTCATCAGGCCCAGCAGCTCGGGATACTCCCGCGCCAATCCGAGCGTCGCGGCCAAGAAGACTCCGGACGCGGCGTTGCGGCCGTTCATGGTGGACAGCAGCATGCCGAAGTCGGCGGGAACACCGCCGAACGCCGCGCCCACCAGATTCAGCTCGGGCGCGTACGCCGGGGCCAGCTGGGCGGCCCATCCGCTGGCGATGGCGCCGCCGGAGTATCCGGTGACCAGCGTCGGAGCGTCCGGTCGCAATCCGAGTTCCGGCGTTCGGACCGCGGCCCGGATCGAGTCGAGCACCGCGTGCCCGGCCATCAGTCCAGCCCCGTACGCCTGCCGCGGGCCCTGATGATCGGGCACGAGCACGGCGTATCCCTTGGACAACGGAATCTGGGCGGCCCACATCTCGGCCCACAACGGGTTCTTGAGCTCGTAGGACGGTGCGCACCGATGCCCGAGCGAGTCGATCGCGTGATTGAGCGACAGCACCGGTCGCGGCCCCGGCCCGGTCCACGGCGTCCGCGGCACGAGCAACGTCGCGACCACGGGGACCGGGAGATCCTTGGAATCGGTCGACCGGATCAGCAGTTCGGTCGAGTGCAACGGGAACGCGGTCAGGCCGGTGCCGCCCGGACGGGACGCGAGAACCGTTCCCGGCGGTGTGTTCTCGAATTCCGGCGGCGGGGTGTAGAACGGGTCGCCCAGCGGCGTGGGCAGGATCCCGGAGTATTCACGCGAAGGCGTGAGGAACTGCTCGATCGGATTCGCCTGCGCGGGCGTGCCGACCGCACTCACCGCCAAGGCGCCCAGCAACGCCGCCACCAGCCGGACATAGCGTCCGCACCGCACAATTCGCATCGTCCCACCCGCCCGCCGATTCCTTGTCCGGAGGTACGAACCGGCCGGACCATTGCAGTGTGGCGGCCATCCGGAACCTTGCGCTGCCCATACTTACAGTGGCTCGATTCGCCGCGCACGCTCGACACGCACCCGGCGCGGGAGCAAGCGCGCTTCACATCGCGGCGACGGTCACGGCAGTAGCGCGCGGACGGTGTCGATGGTGTCCGCGTCGGCGGGTTCTTTGTCGGGGCGGTAGCGCACCACCCGAGCGAAACGCAACGCGACCCCGCCGGGATAGCGCGGACTGACCTGCACGCCGTCCAAAGCGATCTCGACGACGAGTCGCGGCCACAGATACACGGTGTGCTGATCGCGCGAGCGCTCATGGCGGGGGAATTCGGTGGTCTGCCACTGCAACAGCGCGTCGGTGAGTCCCTTGAAGGTCTTGCCCACCATGACCGGCTCGCCGCTGTCCGGGTCGCGCGCGCCGAGATGCAGGTTCGACAGGTAGCCGGTGCGACGGCCGTAGCCCCATTCCGCGCCGAGCACGATCAGGTCGAGGGTGTGCGTCGGCTTGATCTTCTGCCAGGCCCTGCCCCGCCTGCCCGCCGCGTACGGCGCGGTCAGCGACTTGATCATGACGCCCTCGTGGCCCGCCGCCAGCGCGCCGTCGAAATATTCGGCGGCCGCTTCGGCATCCGGCCGCAGCAACGCGGGAATGGTGTGCGTGCCCGCCACCTTCGTCAGCGCGGCGCGCCGCTCCGACAGCGGAGCGTCGAGCAGGTCCCGGCCGTCCAGGTGCAGGCAGTCGAAGAAGTACGGATGCAGCAGCAACTCCCGGGTGGAGCTCACCTCGGCGAAGCGGCTCATGGTCTCCTGGAACGGACGTGGCCGTCCCGCGTCGGTGAGCGCCAGCGTCTCCCCGTCCAGTACGACGCTCGTGCAATCCAGGCCGGCGACCAGCTCGACCAGTTCGGGCACGCCCGCGGTGATATCGCGCAGCGTCCTGGTGAAGATGCGGACCCGGTCGCCGTCCCGGTGCACCTGGATGCGGGCACCGTCCAGCTTGTGCTCGACGCTCACCTCGCCCCCGAACTCGATCAGCGCCTCGTCCAGCGTCGCACCGGGCGAGGCGAGCATGGGCTGGATCGGACGGCCGACCTCGAGCCGGAACTCCGCGAGCGCGGCAGCGCCGCCGGTCAGCGCCGCGACGGCGGTGACCGGCAATCGGCCCGACAGCATGTACGCCCGGCGGACCAGATCGGGCGGCACGCCCGCGGCGACGGCCACCGCTTCGGCGACCACGGCGGTGAGCGCTCCTTGGCGCAGTTCCCCGGTGAGCAGGCGCACCAGGAAACTCTGCTCATCCGCCGTCGCCGCGGACCACAGCGCCCCGAGCAGCTCCTTGCGCCGGGCGGTGGACCCGGCGCCGGAGGTACCGGCCAGCTCGCTCAGCGCGGCGTGCACCGCCGCGACGGTCAGCGTCGCGACCGGCGCGGGCGGGCTGTCGAGCGCGGTGAGCGTGCGCCACCCCGTGCCGATCCGCCCCTGCGGTAGCTCGCCGGACGCCCAGGCGACGACGGGCGCGAGCTCGTCGGCGGCGGCCGAGTTCAGCAGCCCGGCCAGCGTGGCGATCTTCGTCTTGCGTGACCTGGTCGCGCGCACGGTCTCCGAGGCCAGGACGACATCCGAGAACAACACCCTGCCGACGGTAGCCGCCGGGTACGACACCTGTCTGCGAGGAGTGTTAATCCTTAATTGGCATGGATGCGAACCCGGCCATAAGCTGGACGCATGGCCAAGACTTACGTCGGCGCTCGGCTGCGTCAGCTGCGGACCGAACGCGGGCTGAGCCAGATCGCGCTGGCCCAGCAGCTGGAGATCTCGGCGAGTTACCTCAATCAGATCGAGCACGACGTGCGCCCGCTCACCGTCCCGGTGCTGCTGAAGATCAGCGACGTGTTCGGCGTCGACGCGACCTTCTTCTCCGCGCAGGACGACACCCGGCTCATCGCGGAACTCCAAGAGGTCGTGATGGACCAGGAGCTGGGCATCGAGGCCGACGCCCAGGAGATCGCGGACATGGTCTCGGCGCATCCGAGCATGGCCCGCGCGCTGGTCAACATGCACAACCGCTACCGCAACACCTCCGCCCAGCTGGCGGCGGCCACCGAGGACCGGTTCGCAGACAGCGCGGGCAGCGGCGCGATCAGCAAGCCGCACGAGGAAGTGCGCGACTACTTCTACCAGCGCCAGAACTACATCCACGAGCTGGACACCGCCGCGGAGGAGCTCACCGCGCGCATCCGTTTCCACGGCGGCGACGTGAACAGCGAGATCGCCAGGATTCTGCGCGCGCACGACGTGCGGATCACCGAGCGCATCGATCTCGGCGAGGGCGTGCTGCACCGTTACGACCCGCAGACCCGCAACCTGGAGATCGCGCCGCATCTCTCCGGTGGGCAGCGCACCTTCAAACTGGCCGCCGAGCTGGCCTACTTCGAATGCGGAGAGTTGCTGGAGAAGCTGGTCGAGGAGGGCAATTTCGCGTCCGAGGACGCCCGCAAGCTGGCCATGCTCGGGCTGGCCAATTACTTCGCCGCGGCGACGGTGCTGCCGTACACGCATTTCCACGAGGTGGCCGAGGACTTCCGCTACGACATCGAGCGGCTGTCGGCGTTCTTCACGCAGAGCTACGAGACCATCTGCCACCGGCTATCCACGCTGCAACGACCGTCGCTGCGCGGCGTGCCGTTCTCGTTCGTGCGGGTCGACCGCGCGGGCAATATGTCCAAGCGCCAGTCGGCCACCGGTTTCCACTTCTCCGCCAGCGGCGGGACCTGCCCGCTGTGGAACGTCTACGAGACCTTCGCCTATCCCGGCAAGATCATGACGCAGATCGCCCAGATGCCCGACGGCCGCAAATACCTATGGGTGGCTCGCACGGTCGAACGCCGCGCCACCCGCTTCGGCCAGCCGAGCAAGACCTTCGCCATCGGACTGGGCTGCGAACTGCGGCACGCGGCCCGGGTGATCTACGCCGACGGCATCGACCTCGACGAGGTGCAGCCGACGCCGATCGGTGCGGGCTGCCGAGTCTGCGAACGGGCCAACTGCCCGCAGCGCGCGTTCCCGCCGTTGGGCAAGGTGCTCGACATCAGCGAACATCGCAGTTCCGTCTCGCCCTATGTGCTGAAGTAGTCGCGCTGGTTCCGTAGGTTGTCGCCATGGCCGAAGCGGACGATTCGCGACATCCGATGCCCGCGTCCATAGTGCTGATCGCGACGCCCGAGGGTTGGCGCCACAGCATCCTGGACACGCGGGGCGGAATGCTGTGCGGTCGCCTGCGGGTCGGCGCTGATGCCACATCCGAACAGGCGCGGGCCGCCGCGGTCACGATGCTGCGCGAGGTGGTCCGGGAATTCCACGACGCGGAAATCGAGATCGCCTGGGATGGTCCGCGGCCCGCCAGAACACGCACAGGTCGGGTGATTCCGCTGCGGCGCATCGGAGACCGTCCCTGAACGAACGTCCGGCCGGTATCGGGTTACCGATATCGGCCGGACGTGGTGTTCGGTCAGGCGGCCTGCGCCTTTCGCTGCATCCGCAGACCGGCCACCGTCATACCCAGTGCGGCGACGAGCAACAGCGCCAGCGTCCAGGCGAGGGTGGCGAAGCCGTGCGGCGCCGCGGCGGCGGCGACCAGCGGGCCGATGGTCGCGCCCACGTAGAAGCTGAACATCGCGACCGACATGGCGGCGGCGCGGGATTCGCCGCCCAGTTCGCCCGCGCTCTGCAACACGGCCGGAGCGATGATGCCGAGTCCGCCCACCAGCACGGCCAGCAGGACGGCCAGCACGAGCGGATGGGTTCCCTCGAAGGTCGCGACCACCATCGCTGTCGCGGCGATGAGCACGCCGAGCACTATCTGGCCGTGCTTGGACAGCCGGGCCAGTGGCACCGCGAGCAGGGGCAGCGCGATCATCACCGGCAGCGCTCCCGCCCGCAGCGCGAGCAGTTCGCCCGAGCCGCGGACCACCCCGGTCAGTTCCAGGCCGGTGTACACCCCGACCATCACCGCCATGCTCATCGCGCCCGCGATCAGCATCGGCACCAGCGCCCGGATGCGCAGCACCGCGGGAATCGCGGCGTAGCTGTGCCGCAGCGGCTTGTCCCCGCCGGTGGGCGCGTCGGCCAGCAACGCCGACCGCAACGCCAGCGCGAGGACGGCGAACACGATCGCGGAGGCGACGAACACCGTGCGCCACGGGAACGCGCCGACCATCCATTGCGACACGATCTGCGCGACCACCGTCGCCGCGAGGAACGACGTTGCCACGGACATGGTGGCCACGGCACGGTGCGCGGGGGTGATGCGGGTCGCCACATAAGCCATGATCGCGGGCGGAATCGAGCCGACCACCAAGCCCTGCGCCACCCGCAGGGCGACGGCCAGCGGGGCACTGAACGCCAAGCCGGTCAACAGGGTGACCACTGCGGCCGCCAGCATGCCGGTGACCAGCACCCGGCGGTGACCGTAGCGATCCGACAGCGGCCCGAACAGGACGAAACCGCCTGCGTAGCCGAAGGCGAACGCGCTGATGATCCAGGTCATCGCCGCCGAGCCGACGCCCCAGTCGGCCCGCATGGCGGTGAAAAGCGGAATGGGAATGTACATCTGGCCGGTGGCCAGCAGTGCGGCGAGGACGAAGAAAGGCAGGGTGCGCCCGGTGTGGGCTCGCGCCGAGGTGTCTCGGCCGCGCGTCCGGGCCGGAGCCGCGGACTGGAAGGTGGACATTGCCATGGCTCGAAGGTAGGCCTGCGGCGGGCCGTCTGTCAACCAAATAGTTGGTTTAATGAGATGGTAAAGTGTCGGTCATGACGGCCACGATCAAACGCAGTGACGCGACCAGGCAGGCCCTGTTGCGCGCCGCCCGCGAAGAATTCGCGCAGTACGGGCTGGCCGGCGCGCGGGTCGACCGGATCGCGGAGGCGGCGGGCGTCAACAAGGAGCGCATCTACGGACTGTTCGGCAGCAAGGACAAGCTGTTCGACGTCATCCTGATCGACACGCTGCGCGAGTTCATCGACGTGGTGCAACCGCTGGCCGACACCGAACCGGGGGCCTACGTCGGCAAGCTGTTCGACTATCACCGGGACAACCCGCAACTGCTGCGGCTGATGCTCTGGGAGGCGTTGCACCGCGGCGCCGATGCGCACGACATCGACGGCTGGCGTGCCGCGCATTACGTGCGCAAATTCGATCGCGCCCAGGAACAGTTCGACGTCGACTCCGCCAACGCGGGCCGTCTGCTGCTGGCCCTGTGCGGCCTGGCCAACTGGTCGCACGCCGTCCCGCAGACCACCAGACTGCTGCTCGGCGAGGCCGCCGCGGAGGACAAGGACGCCACCCGCGCGTTCCTGATGGAGTTCGCCAGGGCGGCGATGCGCCGTGACGGTGCCCCGGATGAGCGGGAAGCCCGTCTCCCGGAGGTCGAACTGGTCAATGAATTGACCACCAGCGAGGAGCAGCCCGACGTGGACCGCGCCGCCCAGCGACTTCGCGACGCCCAAGCCGCCGCCGAAGCCGCCCGCACCGAACTCGCCACCACCCTGAAGGCAGCCCACGCCGCGGGCACCAGCGCCAACCAGCTCGCCAGACAGGTATCGGGCACACTGTCCCGCCCCGTGGTGCTCAAACTGCTCTCCCAGTCGGAGGCCTGACACGACGCCGCCCCCGCGTGGCGTGCCAACATCACTCGATTCGGCCTCCGATCACCCGGTGACCGCAAACCATCCCGGATGGTCACCGTGGCACGCGATCGAGAGCCGACGCCAGACGCAGCACGCAACCACCCGAACCGCACGTTCGATGCCGGTCGAGCGGCCTTCGTCCGCGCGGGGCGCACCCACGTCGTCGACACCTCGAATGCCGACGCAACCGGCGCACCTCGACTCCCGGTTTCGAGCGAAGCGAGACCGAGCATCCGCCGTTCGCGGCCCGGCTCGCGTCCGAGTGGCCGCCGCGTCCGCGACGAAGGAGCAAGCGGTGGTCGCTCGGGCGCGAGCCAAGAGGGGGCCGCGAACACCCAGCGCCGCAGGCGCTGGAAAAACCATCAGAACGCGGCTTCGTCCAGGTTCATGATGTCGTCGTCGAGTGCGGCGATTATCCCGCGCACCGCGGCCAGGTTCGGCAGCACGTTCTTCGCGAAGAAGCTCGCGACGGCGACCTTTCCGGCGTAGAAAGCGCGATCCTTCTCCGGCGCGTCGGTGGCCAGTGCGGCGGCCGCGATCTCCGCCTGCACCAGCAGGCGCCAGCCGATGAGCAGGTCGCCGACGGCGAGCAGGAAGCGCACCGAACCGAGGCCGACCTTGTACAGCTCGGTGGGCTTCTGCTGCGCGGCCATCAAGAAGCCGGTGAGCGAGGCGGCCATCGCCTGCACGTCCTCCGCGGCCGTGCGCAGCAGGTCGCGCTCGGTGTCGAACCGTCCGGTCTTCGCGTCGAGGAACGCCGCGATCCGCGCGCTGACGTGCCCGAGCGCCGCACCTTTGTCGCGAATGATCTTTCGGAAGAAGAAGTCCTGCGCCTGGATGGCGGTGGTGCCTTCGTAGAGCGAGTCGATCTTCGCGTCGCGGATGTATTGCTCGATCGGGTAGTCCTGTAGATAACCGGAACCGCCCAAGGTCTGCAACGACTCGGTGAGGAACTGGTAGGCGCGCTCGGAACCGACGCCCTTGACGATCGGCAGCAGCAGATCCTCCACCCGGTGCGCCAGATCGGGGTCGGCGCCCGAAACGAGCTGGGCCACATCGGCGTTCTGGTGTGCGGCGGTGTACAGGTACACCGCGCGCATGCCCTCGGCGTACGCCTTCTGCATCGCCAATGAACGGCGCACGTCCGGATGCCGGGTGATGGACACGCGGGGCGCGGCCTTGTCGGTCATCTGAGTCAGATCCGCGCCCTGGACACGTTCTCTGGCGTAGTCGAGCGCGTTGAGATAACCGGTCGACAAGGTGCCGGAGGATTTGACGCCGACCATCATGCGCGCGTTCTCGATCACCTGGAACATCTGCGCGATGCCGTTGTGCACGTCGCCGACCAGCCAACCCTTGGCCGGGACGCCGTGGCCACCGAAGGTCAGCTCGCAGGTGGGCGAGGATTTCAGGCCCATCTTGTGCTCGACCCCGGTGACGTACACGCCGTTGCGCTCGCCGACTTCCAAGGTCTCGGGGTCGAAGAGGAACTTCGGCACGTAGAACAGCGACAGCCCCTTGGTGCCCGGTCCGGCGCCCTCCGGCCGGGCCAGCACCAGGTGGAAGACGTTCTCGGCGGTGTCGCCGACCTCCGCGCCGGAGATGAACCGCTTGACGCCCTCGATGTGCCAGGTGCCGTCTTCTTGCGCGATCGCCTTGGTGCGTCCGGCGCCGACGTCGGATCCGGCGTCGGGCTCGGTCAGCACCATGGTGCCCTGCCAGCCCTTCTCGAAGCCGAGCGTGGCCCAGCGCCGCTGCTGCTCGGTGCCGACGTTGTACAGCACGGACGCCATGACCGGCCCCATGTTGAAGAACGACGCCGAGGGGTTGGCGCAGGTGATCATCTCGGCGACGGCCCAGACCAGCGCCGCGGGCGCCGGGGTACCGCCCATGCCCTCCGGCATGCCCAGCCTGCTCCAGCCCGCGTCGCGCACGGCGGCGACGGTCCTACGGAGCGGCTCCGGAACAGATACCGAGAAGGTTGTCACGTCATAGGTCACCGGATCGCGATCGGCCGCCGCGAAGGAGTCCGCCACCGGCCCCTCGGCCAGTCGCCGAACCTCCGAGAGGATCTCCCGGGCGGTGTCGGAATCGAGGTCGCCGTAGGCGCCGGTATCGAGGAGTTTGTCCAGCTCGAGCACTTCGAACAGGTTGAACTCGATATCCCGCAAGTTCGCCTTGTAGTGGCCCATCTGGTCCTCCTCGACTCGAGTCCGCGGCCCGCCGCCGCGGCTTGGGACGGTTCAGATGTCGTACGAATCGAAGCGTGCCGCATCGCGGCGACGCTACGCAACCGTAGCCACATCCGCCCCGGCCAGCGGGTTTGCCCGGATCTCACAACCGTTCGCCGACCGTTGCCGGGAAAGGTTCACACGAGCGAAACAGACGAAACGGACTTGTCATCGAGAGATATTCCGGCGCAACAAGTTCTGTCTACCGTTCGCATCACGAATACAGCCGTTGTATACAGCCCCGTCTACAGCCGTGAGCGGGGCGAAGACGGCGGTATTCGATGCGGCGCCCTGCCGACGCCGCCGCAACACCTGATGAGGAGAGGGTTCGCCCCATGCCAGATTCCCGTGCCACCCATCGCTCCAGGCGTTTGGTCCGAGCGGTGGCGGTGCCCACCGCGGTCGCGCTCGCCGGCCTGTTGCTGACCGCCTGCGGCGCCAAGGACGACGCCTCGACCACCGGCTCCGGCGCCGCCTCCTGCGTCGACACCTCGAAGGACACGATCAAGGTCGGTTCGCTGCACTCGCTGTCCGGCACGATGGCCATCTCCGAGGTCACCGTCGCCAACTCGACCAAGCTGGCCGTCGACCAGATCAACGCCGCGGGCGGCGTGCTCGGCAAGAAAATCGATCTGGTGCTCGAGGACGGCGCCTCGGACCCGAAGACCTTCGCGGAGAAGGCGGAGAAGCTGATCAGCTCCGACTGCGTCGCCGCGGTGTTCGGCGGCTGGACCTCGTCGAGCCGCAAGGCCATGAAGCCGAAATTCGAGAGCCTGAACTCGCTGCTCTACTACCCGGTCCAGTACGAGGGCCTGGAGGACAGCAAGAACATCTTCTACACCGGCGCGACCACCAATCAGCAGATCGTTCCAGCGCTGGACTACCTGAAGCAGAAGGGCATCACCTCCCTCTACCTGGTCGGCAGCGACTACGTCTTCCCGCAGACCGCCAATCGGGAGATCAAGGCGTACGCCGCCGCCAACGGCATCGAGATCAAGGGCGAGGACTACACCCCGCTCGGCTCCACCGACTTCTCCACCATCGTGAACAAGGTCCGCTCCGCCAAGGCGGGCGCGGTGTTCAACACCCTCAACGGCGACTCCAACGTCGCGTTCTTCCGCGAGTACAGCAATGCGGGCCTCAAAGCCGCCGAGATGCCGGTGATCTCGGTGTCCATCGCCGAGGAAGAGGTCGCGGGCATCGGCGCGCAGCACATCGCCGGGCAGCTCACCGCGTGGAACTACTACCAGACCGTGGACACCCCGGTGAACAAGAAGTTCGTCGCCGACTACAAGGCCGCCTTCGGCGCCGACAAGCCGACCTCGGACCCGATGGAAGCCGCCTACGCGTCGGTCTACCTGTGGAAGAACACCGTCGAGAAGGCGAAGTCGTTCAAGGTGGAGGACGTCCAGGCCGCCGCCGACGGCGTCAGCTTCGAGGCGCCGGAGGGCCTGGTCACCATCGACGGCTCCAACCACCACATCACCAAGACCGCCCGCATCGGCGAGATCCGTCCCGACGGACTCATCTACACCGTGTGGGACTCCGGCAAGGCCGTGACGCCGGACCCCTACCTGAAGTCCTACGACTGGGCCAAGGGCCTGAAGTAGTCCGCGGCTGTCCGCGGCCCAGCTACCGGTGCCCGCCCGGCGACCCAGTCGCCGCGGCGATCACGCGGAGCGCGTAATGAGGGGGGCCGCGGACAGCATCGGACATCAAGGCACCCAACGCGCCCCCGAGCGCCTTCAACTCCCGGTTTCGAGCGAAGCGAGACCGAGCATGTTCCGTTCGCGGCCCGGCTCGCGTCCGAGTGGCCGTCGCGTAGGCGACGAAGGAGCAAGCGGCGGTCGCCCGGACGCGAGCCATCAAGGGGCCGCGAACACGCCGCGATGAAGTCGCGGCACATCAAACACAGGAGCTCGCATGGACGTTGTGATCGGACAGCTCTTCACCGGGCTGAGTCTGGGATCGATTCTCTTGCTCGCCGCGCTCGGCCTCTCGCTGACCTTCGGGCAGATGGGCGTGATCAACATGGCGCACGGCGAGTTCATCATGGCCGGTTGCTACACGACCTACGTCGTGCAGAAGGTCATCTCCTCGGCGGGCGTCTCGCTCGTCGTCTCGCTGCTGATCGGTTTCCTGGTCGGCGGCCTGCTCGGCGCCGCGCTGGAGATGGGCCTCATCCGCTGGATGTACGACCGGCCGCTGGACACGTTGCTGGTCACCTTCGGCGTCGGGCTGGTGCTGCAACAGCTGGCCCGCGATATCTTCGGCGCACCCGCGAAGAATGTCATCGCGCCGGAGTGGCTCAGTGGCGGCGTCACGATCCTGGGCGCGGTGGTGCCGAAGACGCGCATCTTCATCCTCGTCCTGGCGGTCGTCGCGGTGACCGCGCTGGCCGCGGTGCTCAAGGCCACTCCGCTCGGCCGCCGCATCCGCGCGGTGGTGCAGAACCGCGGCCTGGCCGAAACCTCGGGTGTGTCCAGCCGTTTCACCGATATCAGCACGTTCTTCATCGGCTCGGGTCTGGCGGGCGTGGCCGGTGTCGCGCTCACCTTGATCGGCTCGACCAGCCCGACCATCGGCCAGAGCTACCTGATCGACGCGTTCCTCGTGGTGGTCATCGGCGGGCTCGGCCAGATCAAGGGCACGGTGATCGCGGCGTTCGCGCTCGGCCTGCTCAATTCCTACATCGAATACTCGACCACCGCGTCCATCGCGAAAGTCGTCGTCTTCGTCGTCATCGTGATCTTCCTGCAGGTCCGCCCGCAGGGCCTGTTCACCGTCCGGACAAGGAGTTTGGCATGACCACACTCGTACAACGGTGGCGCGCGCATACCTCGCTCACCGCGTTGGCCGGGTTCGCCGTCGCCGCTGTCCTGTTGTTCGCGGTCGCGCCCGCGGTGCTCAGCGATTTCCGGCTCAACCTGCTGGCGAAGTTCCTGTGCTTCGCGATCGTCGCGGTGGGCATCGGATTGGCGTGGGGCCGAGGGGGAATGCTCACCCTCGGGCAAGGCGTGTTCTTCGGCATCGGCGCTTACATCATGGCCATGCATCTGCAGATGGCCGACGCCGCCCGGCTCGGGAACGACGTGCCGGAATTCATGGAGATCGCGGGCATTCGCGAATTGCCGTCGTTCTGGACGCCGTTCGCGTCGGGTCCGGTGGCGCTGCTGGGCATCCTGGTGCTGCCCGCGCTGGTCGCGGCGGCGCTCGGTTACGGCGTGTTCAAGCGCCGCGTGAAGGGCGCGTATTTCGCCATCCTCAGTCAGGCGCTCGCCGCCGCGCTGGCCATCCTGCTGACCGGACAGCAGGCCATCGGCGGATTCACCGGTCTGTCTGATTTCCGCGCGTTCTTCGGGTTCAAGCTGTCCGACCCGGTCAACCGGCAGATGCTGTTCTTCATCGCGGCGGGCACGCTGCTGGTGGTGGTCGCGCTGGTGCGACAGCTGATGCACAGCAGATACGGCGAATTGCTCGTCGCGGTGCGCGACCAGGAGGAGCGGGTGCGTTTCCTGGGATACGACCCGGCGAACGTGAAGATCGTCGCCTACGTGGTCGCGGCGTTCTTCGCAGGCATCGCCGGTGCGCTGTTCACTCCGATCGTCGGCATCATCTCCCCCGCCGACATCGGCGTCGTTCCGTCCATCGCGTTTCTCATCGGCGTCGCGATCGGCGGCCGGACCACCCTGCTCGGGCCGGTGCTCGGCGCGATCGGCGTGGCCTGGGCGCAGACGGCGCTTTCCGAGGAGTTCCCGTCGGGCTGGACGTATCTGCAAGGCGTGCTGTTCATCGTGGTGGTCGGTTTCGTGCCCGCGGGCCTCGCCGGATTGTGGCCCTTGCTGAAAGGTCTGCTGGGCAACCGGTTGCGGCGGCCCGCGGACCCGCCTGCGGCCGCGGTGGTCGAGGCGCTGCCGGAACCCGCGACGGAGAAGGTGGAATCGCGATGACCGAGACGACGCACGAACCGAAGCTCGGCGGCAACGCGGGAATGTCCAGCGAGTACCTGGAGATCCGTGGCCTGTCGGTGAGTTTCGACGGATTCAAGGCCGTCACCGATGTCGATCTGACGGTGTTGCAGGGCGATCTGCGCTTCCTCATCGGTCCCAACGGCGCGGGCAAGACGACGCTCATCGACGCGATCACCGGTCTGGTCCCGGCGACCGGGTCGGCGCAGAAGACCGGCGTCGAACTGCTCGGCAAGAAGGTGCACCGGATCGCCCGGCTCGGCGTCGGAAGGACGTTCCAGACCGCGAGCGTGTTCGAGCAGCTCAGCGTGCTGCAAAATCTCGACATCGCCGCGGGTGCGGGCCGTTCGGCGCTCACCATGCTGCGCCGCCGCAAATCGGCGCTCCCCGTGATCGAGGAGGCGCTGGAGACCACCGGTCTGACCGGCCTGCGCGACAAGCCCGCCGGGGTACTCGCGCACGGGCAGAAGCAATGGCTCGAGATCGGCATGCTCCTGGTGCAGAACGCGTCGGTGCTGCTGCTGGACGAGCCGGTGGCCGGTATGAGCGCCGAGGAACGGGAGGAGACCGGAAACCTGTTGCGCCGCATCGGCGGCGACCGGGTGGTCGTGGTGGTCGAGCACGACATGGATTTCATGCGCGCCTTCGCCACCTCGGTCACCGTTCTCGCGAGCGGCAAGGTGCTCAGCGAGGGGACCGTCGAACAGGTGCAGGCGGACCCGAAGGTCCAGGAGGTCTACCTCGGCACCGCCGCGGCCGTCGGCACCGAACTGGAGGACGCCTCGACCGCGCCGAGCCCGGAGTCACCCCGGAAAGGGGACAGCGATGCTTGAACTCACCGATATCCACGCCGGCTACGGCCGCACCGAAGTCATCCACGGCGTCTCGGTGACCGTCCCGGACGACAGCGTGGTCGCCGTCATGGGGCACAACGGCGCGGGGAAGACCACGCTGCTGCGCACGGCCGTCGGCCTGATCGGCACGAAGTCGGGCCGGATCGAGTTCGACGGGGAGGCCATCACCAAACTGTCGCCCTCGCGGCGGGTGCGTCGCGGGATCGCGTACGTGCCGCAGGGACAGCAGAGTTTCCCGCAACTGACCACCGCGGAGAATTTGCAGGTGGTCGCGGACGGCCGTAAACGCGGCAAGGCGCTGATCGACGAATCGCTCGATCTGTTCCCCGCGCTGCGCGAACTGCTCGCGCGGAAGGCGGGCCTGCTGTCCGGCGGCCAGCGCCAGCAACTGGCCATCGCGCGGGCGCTGATCACCGAGCCGAAGCTGCTCATCCTGGACGAGCCGACCGAGGGCATCCAGCCTTCGGTGGTCGCCGAGATCGAGCGCACCATCATCGATCTCACCCGCCGGGGCGGACTGAGCGTGCTGCTGGTCGAACAGCACATCGGCTTCGCGTTGCAGGCGGCGCAGCGCTACTACGTGCTGCGGTCCGGCCGGGTGACCTCCACGGGCGCGGGGGGCGCGGGCGCCGAGAGCGAAGTCCGCTCGGCGATGGCGATCTGAGCGCCGCCATGACCCGCGACAGGGGTCGGATTCCATTGCGCGAGCAGGTGTACGACTCGTTGCGGCGGGATCTGGCCACCGGAGCGATCGTGCCGACCGAACGGCTCGGCGAGGAACGCCTCGCCGAGGCCTACGGGGTGTCGCGCACCCCGGTGCGCGAGGCGCTGGCCCGGTTGCAGGCCGACGGCCTGGTCGAGCGGCTCGCCGACGGCCTCTACCCGTACCGGCCCCGGCTCGACGAACTCGATCACCTCTACGAGTTGCGGCTGGTCCTGGAAGCCAGGGGCATGCAACGCGTGCGGGCGCCCGGTGAGGCGCCCGCGCACGATCTGGATCTGGTGCGCGCGGAACTCGACGCCTGGCGCGCGCTGCGCGACGACCCGCCCGAACCGGGACCGGCGCTGGTGGCCGCCGACGAACGGTTCCACACCACCTTGCTCGCCGCCGCGGGCAACGCCGCACTCGCCGAGGCGCTCACCGCCGTGCACATCCGGGTGCGCCCGGTGCGCACGCTGGACGTGCCGACGCCGGAGCGGATCGCCACCATGACCGCCGAGCACATCGCGGTCGCCGAACTCCTGGTGTCGGGTGCGGTGGACGCGGCGGCGGAGACCCTCACCGCCCATATCGACACCTCCCGAACACACGTGCTGGCTCGCGCCCAGCACGCACTGCGGCTGACCAAACTGGGCCGCGCCGTGCGGGATTGAGGGATCAGCAGTTCTGCTGGAAGGGGAAGCATTCGGTGGGCCGGTGCGACGGCGGCGACGGGGTGGTAGTCGTCGTACCGGTCGCCGGAATCGGCTGCGCCGAGTCGTGCGCCAGCGCGGTGGCGATCACGCCGAGCACGAACAGGACCCCGACCACGGCGATCACGACGACCGACCAGCCCGCGTAGGCCTGGCTCTTCGTCGCGGCGCCGGGCTTCGGCTCGACCCGCGGCTTCGGTGCGCGCGGAATGGTCGTGACCGGCTCCGGCGCGTTCTCCTCGAAGCCCGCCTCGAGGAGTTCCGCGCGGGTCGGGGCGATTTCCGCCAGCCCGAGCGCACCGCACGCGCCGATCACCCGGTCCGCGGTCCAGTCGCGCGGTCCCGCGGAGAATCCCTCCAGGTAGATGCGCAACTCGGTCGCGTCGGTGACATTTCCGACCACCACGTCCAACCCCGGGCGCAGGTTCGTGCGCGCCGGACGCACCACGGCACCGCGGAACGGGACGAGCACCACGGCGCCGCTGATGTGCCCCGGGTCCTGCAACGCCCGCTGGAGCATGTGCTTGACCGCGTAGATGCCGTGTTCCACGCGTTCGGCGGGGCTCCCGGATTCCGGGTCGTCCAATTCCACCGGCGCGTCGCTGATCTTCCACGGCCCTTCGGCCGGTGTGCTCAGAATGCCGCTCTGCCTGCGCTGGAATCCGTGCACCTCCAGCACGGTCAGGCCCCGCGGGGTGCACACCACCGCGTCGACGCGCCGGTTGTCCGCCTCGAGATCGATCACGGCGAAACCGGTGGTCGGATACGACCGCAGGCACGCGACGAATTCCCGCTCGGCGCCGGAAAGCTCCGCTCCGGGCCTGATCCTCACCAGCATCTGTTCCCCTGCCGACCTGTTGTCCACACCTGACGCCGCGCCAACTCATCGCGGCCGCGGTGACCCGCACCGGTACTGATGATGACGGGGTACCCGGCCGAAAACCACTCCGAAAGCGAAAGAATGGCGGGCGCCGCGCGGGATACTGCCGAGTAGGCTCTTTCTCGGCAGGCACCGACGCCGGCCGCACAGACCACGCGGAGGTGGCAACCACGATGGTTTCAGCGCTGCAACCACGCATCTCGCCCGGACGGCTGCGGGAACTCGGCCCGCTCAACTGGGTTGTCTGGCAGGTGCTTTCCCGCGCCGCGGGCACCGGCGACGCCCACTTGTTCAGCACCCTGGGCCGCACCCGCGGACTGTTCCGCGGCTGGCTGCACTACTCGGGCAAACTCATGCCGGGCGGGCGGCTACCGCGCCACGAGTCGGAACTGGTGATCATCCGGGTCGCGCATCTGCGCGGCTGCGACTACGAAATGGATCATCACATCCGGCTCGGTCGCCGTGCGGGGGTGACCACCGAAATCCTCGAGCGGCTGCGCGAGGGTCCCGAAGCGGCAGGTTGGTCGAACAAGCACCGCGCGCTGCTGGCCGCGGTGGACCAGTTGGTCGAGACTCGCGACCTCGATGACGACACCTGGGCCGAGCTGGCGAAGCACTACGACGAGCGCAGCCTCATCGAGATCGTGCTGCTGATCAACCAATACGACGGACTGGCCGCGACGATCACCGCCCTGCGCATCCAGCGCGACGACGTCTAGTCCCTCGCGGACGGCCCCTCGATGCGGCGCGCCAGGCCGTCGAGCACCAGCGTCAGCCCGAACTCGTAGGCATGGTCAGCGCTGTAGGCGGCGTCGTGCGCCTGGCCCGCGGCCGTGCCGACACGGGCGGCGAGCGGGTAGCGCTCCGCGTCGAACACCTGCGCCAGCACGGGCGCGGCCCGTTCCCACCACTGCCCGTCGGACAGCGCGCTGTCCGCCGCCGCCCGCGCGCTGTCGATGGCGATACGAGCGACGGAAGTGACGAACCCGAGCACGAACGTGAGCGCGGCGTCCATCGCGACGTCGTCGAGTCCGAGGTCCGCGAAGGCCCCTAGCTCGTGTTCGTACTTGGCGGCGAGGCCAGGTCCGAGTGGCGGTCGGGTGGTCGGCAGATACGCCACCCACGGATGGCGGGCCAGCATGACGCGGTTCTCGGCCGCGATCCGGACGACCCGCTCGCGCCAGGGCAGACCGGTGAGGTCCGCGCGCTCCATCCGCGCGTACACCGTATCCAGCATCAAGTCGATCAGCTCGGCTTTGCCCGGCACGTAGGTGTAGGTGGCCATGGGGGTCAGGCCGAGCCGGTTGGCGACCGCGCGCATCGTGAGCGCCCCGATCCCCTCCACGTCGGCGATCTCGATCGCGGCGGCGACGACGGCCTCGACGCTGCTGCGCTGCTTCGGGCCCCGGCCGGTGCTCGATTCCGGCGGGATCCGCCAGAGCAGTTCCAGCGTGCGCACCGGGTCACCCGCGCTGCTGCGTTCCTTCGGCTGTCCCACCGCCGCCTCCTCGCTCACCTCGAACCACCGATGGTATCGGTGTGACTCAGCTCATAATGCGCGTCGCCAATAAAACCTCTACAAAGTACAGTGTACCTAGTACAGATTTAACCACCGAGGAGGGCCCTTGAACATCACCGCTTCCGCCATCTCACTCAACGTCCCCGACCCGGTCGCCTCGGCGAAGTTCCTCATCGACCACCTCGGCTTCGAGGAGAAGATGTCGGCCGATGGGTTCGTCTCACTGGACCGGAGCGACGCCGGCCTGAACGTCGTCTACCTGCACACCGGCCTGGCGAGCTTCAAGCCGAAGAGCAAGGTGGGCAGCGCGGGCGAGGGATTGCTCGTCGCCTTCGTCGTCGACGACATCGACGCCGAATACGCCCGGTTGCAGGACGAGGGGGTGCCGATCGTGACGCCCATCGAAACCGAGGAGTGGGGTGAGCGGTACTTCCAGATGAGCGATCCGAACGGGATCATCATCCAATTGGTGCAGTGGGTGTAGGACTCGGGCTCCGCTCGAACCGGTCGCCCGGGTGACTCGCGATGCCACCCGGGCGACCGCGACTAGGCAGTGGCCCGACGCGGAGCCGATCGGTATCAGTTCAGCGCTGCCCGAAAGACTTCGACCGCCGGGGTCGCCGGTCGGCCGAGCAGTTTCTCCAGGTCCCCGGAGCGCACGTCGAGGATGCCACGGGCGATGCCGGCGTCGGCGTCGGCGAGCGCCTCGGCGTAGGCCTGCGGCAACCCGGCCTGGATCAGCGCGGCGGCGTAGTCCGCCTCCGGCAGGTTCTCGTAGCGCACCGGCTTACCAGCGGCTTCCGAAATCGCCTGCGCCAGTTCGGCATAGGTGAGGCTTTCACCACCGCCGAGTTCGTATACCCGGCCCGCGTGGCCATCGGTGGTGAGCACCCGGGCGGCCGCTTCGGCGTAGTCGGCGCGCGCCGCGCCCGCAACGCGCCCCTCGCCCGCGGCGCCGTGCAGTACGCCCGACTCCACCGCGTGCGCGAGACCGCCCACGTAGTTCTCCCAATACCAGCCGTTGCGCAGCAGGACGTGCGGCACGGCCGATTCGGCGAGCACCGCCTCGGTGCCCTTGTGTTCTTGCGCGAGGATCAGCGGGTTGTCGGTAGCGCCCGGAATGCTCGTGTAGGCGAGCAGTTCCACGCCGGCGTGTTCGGCCGCGCGAATGACATTGGTGTGCTGCGCCACTCGCGCGCCGAACTCGTTGCCCGAGATGAGCAGCACCCGGTCGACGCCGTCGAGTGCGCGCGACAGCGCGGCCGGGTCGTCGTAGGCGGCCCCGCGGACGTCCACGCCGCGTTCGGCCAGGTCGGCCACCTTCCCCGGATCACGCACGATCGCGACGGGCGTCGATCCCGCGCGCGACAACTCCTCCACCACGAGTCGGCCCAGCTGCCCGCTCGCTCCGGTTACGGCGATGGTCATGACTACCTCCGGTGTGTACTGATTTACATGCACTAATTATTCGTAAGTACTATGCATACCGTACCCACTGCGGTCAAGTTGGGTACGATGACGGTCATGACGACCCAGCACACCGGCTCGGCGGAGGCCGACGACCCGACGCTGGAAGCCGACGTCTTCGCGCGCAACTGCACCTCACGGCCGGTCCTGCAAACCGTGGCCAGTCGCTGGGGCACCCTGGCGCTGGTCGCGCTGCGTGAAGGCCCGTACCGGTTCAGCGCCCTGCGGCGAAGGGTCGACGGCGTGAGCGAACGCATGCTGTCGCAGACTCTGCAAGCGCTGGAACGCGACGGCATGGTGCACCGCGAGGTGCAGGAGACGATTCCGCCGCGCGTCGAATACACCCTCACCGAATTGGGCGCGGAGGTGGCCGCTCACCTGGAATCGCTGATCCAGGTGCTGGAGACCAACATGCCCCGCGTACGCGAGGCACAGGCGGCCTACCACCGCGATTGACCGGGGAAGAGACTCCCCGCGCCGCGGGTTACACGGACATGGAACTCGCCGACGCCGTCGATTTCGCACGCGAACATCGCAGGTCCGTGCTCACCACGATCCGCCGCAACGGGCGCCCGCAACTGTCCAACGTGCTGCACGTCGTCGGCGCCGACGGCCGGATCCGCATCTCCATCACCGCCGACCGCGCGAAGTATCACAACCTCGTGCGCGATCCATGGGCGGCACTGCACGTGACCCGCGAGGATTTCTTCGCCTACGCCGTGCTCGAAGGCACGGTGGAACTCACTCCGGTCGCCGCCGCGCCCGGTGACCCCACCGTCGACGCGCTCGTCGACTACTACCGCACCGCCAACGGCGAGCACCCCGACTGGGACGAGTACCGCGCCGCGATGGTCACCGACCGCCGCGCCTTGGTCCTGTTCACCCCCACCCACACCTACGGCATGCTCCCGGCCGCCGGTTAGCAGACCGGCCGAGGTCCGCAGCGACTACGACCGAGTGGCGGCCGCTGCGACGCGGCTCCGATCCACCGGTCGACCGGCTCGGCGCACCGGTCGGATCAGCGGGACATCAGGTCGGACACGGTGACGAATTGATAGCCCGCGGCGCGTAATTCGGTGACGATGCGGGGGATGGCGGCGAGCGACGCCTCAGCGTTCCCGTACATGACGTGCAGCAGCACGATCGAGCCGGGACGGACCTTGCCGAGCGTCTCGGCGACGATGTCGTCGGCGGTGACGTCCGCCCGGCCCGAATCGGGCTCGACGTCCCACGTGACGGTGACCCGGTCGTGCTCGGCGAGATAATGCGGCAGCATCCACAATTTCTTGCCGTAGGGCGGCCGGAAGGTGATCGGGCCGGCGTAACCGGTCTTCATGATTTCGGCGTCCGTCCCCTCCACCTCGTCCCGCACCGTGCCGGGTGTGACGAACACCATCCGCCGATGCGAATAGGTGTGGTTGCCGATCTCGTGGCCCGCGGCTGCGATCGCCTTGCCGTGCTCCGGACGCGCGGCGAGATCACGCCCGTTCAGGTAGAACGTGGCCGGAACTCGCGCGTCAGCAAGGACTTTCAGAACCTCGGGAGCGCGATCGGACGGCCCGTCGTCCAACGTCAGCGCGACGACCCGCGCGTCGGTGTCCACCCTGCTGACCACGTGACCAGCCAACTGGAAGGTGCGCGCGTTCATCAGGTAGAAGGTGCCCGTCCCCAGCAGCACCACCACGACGAGCACCGGCACACTTCCGATCAACCACCTGCGAAGCATGCACGCTGTATAGCAGACCGCCCGCGCCCGCGCCGATCTCCAGCGGCCCTACCGAGGCGGAAACCATTGGCCGACAAATGAAAAGGGCGTGCGATCTACGACCGCACGCCCTCGCTCCGTGACCGGATCAGAAGTTGATCATGTGCCCGGCCAGGCCGTGGAAGGCTTCCTGGAGGGCCTCGCTGAGCGTCGGGTGGGTGTGCACGTTGCGGGTCAGCTCGTTGACCGTGAGGTCCCACTTCTGCGCGAGGGTGAGCTCGGGCAGCAGCTCGGAGACGTCCGGGCCGATGAGGTGCCCGCCGATCAGCTCGCCGTACTTGGCGTCGGCGATGAGCTTGACGAAACCGGTCGGGTCGCCGAGGCCGTGCGCCTTGCCGTTGGCGGTGAACGGGAAGGTCGCGACCTTCACGTCGTAGCCCTCGTCCCTGGCCTGCTGCTCGGTCAGGCCGAAGCTGGCGACCTGCGGCTGGCAGAAGGTGGCGCGCGGCATCATCCGGTAGTCGCCGAGGGTGACGGTCTCCGCACCCGCGATGGTCTCGGCCGCGACCACGCCTTGGGCCTCCGCGACGTGCGCGAGTTGCAGCTTGCCGGTGACGTCGCCGATCGCGTAGATGTGCGGCACGTTGGTGCGCATGTAGTCGTCGATCCCGATCGCGCCGCGGTCGGTGACCACCACGCCGGTGGTCTCCAAGCCGTAGCCGTCGACGCGCGGCGCGAAGCCGACGGCCTGCAGCACCTTGTCGACGGTGACGGTCTCGACCGAGCCGGACTTGTTGTCCTTGATCGCGACGGTGACCTTGGCGCCGTCGTCCTCGATGGACTGCACGGCCGCACCGGTGGTGATGGTGACGCCGAGCTTCTTGTACTGCTTGGTGATCTCCTTGGAGACGTCCGCGTCCTCGTTCGGCAGCGCGCGGTCGAGGAACTCGACGATGCGCACGTCGACGCCGTAGTTCTTCAGGACGTAGCCGAACTCCATGCCGATCGCGCCCGCACCGACGATGAGGATCGAGCCGGGCAGGTCACGGGTGAGGATCTGCTCCTCGTAGGTGACCACGTTCGCGCTGAGCTGGGTGCCGGGCAGCAGCTTGGTGACGGTGCCCGCCGCGATGATCGCGTTGTCGAACGTGATCGCCTCGGTGCCGCCCTTGGAGAGCTCGACCGAGAGCGAGTTCGGGCCGGTGAAGGTGCCCTTGCCGTCGAACTCGTCGATCTTGTTCTTCTTCATCAGGAAGTGGACGCCCTTGACTCGGCCGTCGGCGACCTTGCGGCTGCGGTCGAAGGCGACCCCGAAGTCGAAGTTCACCTCGCCGGAGATACCGAAGGTCTTCGCCTCCTTGGTGAAGATGTGGGCGAGTTCGGCGTTTCGCAGGAGCGCCTTGGACGGGATGCAGCCGACGTTCAGGCACACACCGCCCCAGTATTTCTGCTCGACGATCGCTGTTCGCAGGCCGAGTTGAGCGGCGCGGATCGCGGCGACGTATCCGCCGGGACCAGCACCGAGAACGACGACATCGTAGTGGGAAGTCACGAACCGAGCCTAACTCCGCAGCGGTATGTTCACCCACCCATCCCCCACCCTGGTGAGGCGTGGACCACACCCGAACGGCGGGCTCCCTCGAGCGGGAAGAAAGGGGTGCACCTGTGCGGTTAGCATGCCCCGTGAACAGCGGTGTCGATCCGGTCTCGGAGACGTCTTCCGGTGGCAGCGCGACACCGCCGAACCCGCTGGACGGGACGGCCTCCACCCACCTGACCCGGTTGGTCCGCGACGCCGCCCGAGCCGCCGGAGTCTCCGCCGACCGGCTGGCCGCCGTCCCCGGTACCGACGACGCAGCGCTGGCGAGCGAACTGAACCGGATACCCCTGCACTCTCTGGCGCGGTTGTGGGACTTGCTGGCCCGGACGAGAACCGGGCCGGGCGCCGGTTTGGCCGTCGCCGCCGCCGCACCGCTCGGCACCCTCACCACCTGGGACTACCTGCTCGCCAATGGTTCGACGCTGGCGGATTCGCTGCGCACGGCACAGCCGTATCACCGCCTGGTCACCGCGGCCGAGGAGGGCTTCGACCTGACGCACGACCGCGCCCTGACCGTCGGCTTCCGCACCACCGCGCCGGACCCGGAGGCGGTCGCGGTGATCAACGAATACGTGCTCGCCTACTACCTGCGCAGGGCCCGCGAAGCCACCGGTCGCCCCGTCATCCCCGAACGGGTCGCCTTCAGTCGCCCCGCGCCGCCCGACCACCGCGTCCTCGCCGACGCCTTCGGCACCGACCGCATCGACTTCGGCGCCCCGGTCGACGAGATCACCTTCACCGAGGCCGACGCCACCGCGCCGCTGGTCCGCGCCGATCCCCTGCTGGCGGACCTGCTGCGCAGCCACGCCGATCTGGTACTGGCCACCGCCCGACCGATCCCGGGACCACTGGAATCGTTCCGGCTCGCGCTCGCCTCGGCGCTCGCCGACGGCGAAGCCTCGCTCGGGGCCGTGGCCCGCCGACTGGCGGTGAGCACCCGCACTTTGCAACGCCACCTTGCCGAGCAGAGCACCACGTGGCGCGAGGAATACGACCGCGCCCGCTACGAGCACGCGCGTACCTTGCTCGCCGAAGGACGATTGACCACCGCCGCGATCGCGGGGCGGCTCGGGTTCACCGACGACCGCGCATTGCGCAAGGCCTATCGACGGTGGAGCGGCTCGCCGCCCTCTCAGGCCAGAGGGCGATAGCGCCCGCATCGAAACCGGCAACCGCGACCAGTGCGGTGGAGCAGGCGGTCCGCCCCGGCATCGCGGGGACCATCCGGGGTTCTGTATGTCGGCCGAGAGACGTACCAGCCCGTAGTCACGGACACCGGTCGCGGCACTGGGTCCCGCGACAGACCTGCCACGTCGCGCAGCGGTTCGGCGCGCAAGGACCGGTTGGTGGCGGCGCAGGACCTGGGAACGGAAGCGGAGCGCTCATAGCGTCATCGGTACCGGATCGCACCCGTGCGAGTCCCGAAGAAAGTCGCTCCACGGAGCTTCGGAAAGGCATCGTCATGACCGAGACCACCTCGACCCTCCCGATCACCTCGCGTGAGTTCCAACTCGCCGCACGGCCGGTCGGCGCACCGACCGCCGCGAACTTCGCGCTGGTCGAGCGGCCGGTCCCCGAGCTCTCCGACGGACAGGTCCTGGTGCGTAACACCTGGATGTCGGTGGACCCGTACATGCGCGGACGGATGGACGATCGTCCGTCCTACATTCCACCGTTCCGAGTGGGCGAGGCTCTGGAGGGTTCGGCGCTCGGCGAGGTGATCGCGTCGGCCGCGCCGGATCTTCCGGTGGGAACCACCGTCACCCACTTCGCCGGCTGGCGCGACTACGCGGTGATCGACGCCGCCACCGCCACACCCGTCGACACCTCGCTCGCCGCACCGCAGCACTACCTCGGCGTGCTCGGCACCACCGGCTTGACCGCGTACGCGGCGCTGACGAACGTGGCGCGGGTCGAGCCGGGCGATACGGTGTTCATCTCCGCGGCGGCGGGCGCGGTCGGCAGCGTCGCTGGGCAGATCGCCGAAAAGCTCGGCGCGGCGCGGGTCATCGGGTCGGCGGGCGGCGCGGCCAAGACGGAACTGCTGCTCGACGAGTTCGGCTTCGACGCCGCCGTCGACTACCGGAAAGGCGACCTCGCGGGGCAGTTGGCGGCGGCCGCGCCCGAGGGCATCGACGTGTACCTCGACAGCGTCGGCGGCGAACACCTGCGCGTCGCGGTGGAGGCCATGCGCCCGGGCGGCCGCATCGCGCTGGTCGGTGCGATCAGCGGCTACAACGGCGCCACCGCCGAGCCGGGCCCGGATCTCTACCTCGCCGCGACGAAGGAACTCTCCCTGCGCGGCATGCTGGTCACCAGCCACTTCCCGCTCTTCGGCGAATACATCGCCAAGGCCGCCGACTGGCTCGCGAACGGCACCCTGCGCACCAAGGAAACCGTCTACACCGGCCTGGACCAGGCCCCCACCGCCTTCCTCGGCGTCCTCTCCGGCGCCAACACCGGCAAAATGCTCGTCCGCCTGTGAAGTTTTCGTAAGTGGCACATGGCTGTGGCGAACGCGAGTAGACCTCTCGGCTATGTGCCACTCGTGGGCTGGGTTCGCCAGACCTGGCGGGCGACGCGGCGGAAGTTCTCGCCGAAGACCGCTGCCCGGTCCGCTGTGGTGAAACCACGACCGGCAAGCACCTCGTCGAGGCCGGGTACGTCGGCGGCCCCGGTCAGATCCTCGGGCGGCACCCATTGCAGCGCGCCCCATGTGGTGTACGCCTCGGAGAAGGCGTCCGGATTGTTCGCCAGTTCGGCGTTGAAGTCCTCGGCGTCGAAGGAGTAGTCCGAGCCGATTCCGATGTGCTCGATGCCGACCAGTTCGGCGCCGTATTCGATGTGCCGCGCCATCGCCGCGATCCGCTCGGCGCGTTCGTCGGCGGCGTTGCGGCCCAGGAAGATTCCGACGCCGTTGATTCCGATCACGCCGCCGGTCGCGGCGCAGGCCAGCGCCTGCTCGTCGGTGATGTTGCGCGGATGGTCCCACAGGGCCGCGAAGTTCGAGTGGCTGTAGATCATCGGGACGACGCTCAACTCGGCCACTTCCAGCCCGGTGCGCCGGGAACAATGCGAGCCGTCGGCGAACATGCCGACTTCGTTGAGCGCATGGACGAGATCGCGGCCGTACCCGGTGAGTCCGGTGTCCTCGGTGTCCAGGCATCCGCAGCCCGCGGCGTTGGCGTGGTTGTAGGTGGGCAGCAACGACCGCACGCCGAGGTCGTAGAACCGCCCGACGTTGTCCAGGTCGCCGCCCAGCGGGCCGGAGTCCTCCAGATCGAACGCGAGCGCGATGGCGCCGGGCGCCCCGATGTCATCGATGCCGCGGACCAGGCGAAACCGGCCGTCCGCCGACGCCTCGCGGCGGAATCGGTCCAGCAACGCCAGAGAGTCCGCGGTCGATTGCCGGGAGTAGCCCACGTTCACCGACAAGTACGATCCGGCCGGGTAGCGCGCGAGGTCGCCGATGCGCGCGGCGGGCGAGAGCGGCAGGCAGCAGTGCTGCTCCCAGAGAAACGGTGGCAACCTCGAACCTCCTGTTCGGATCGGCCTCGCCAGCAGCGATCCTACTTGTCCACGCCGAGCGGGCATCGGCCCCCAGCGAACGGCGAGCCGCCGCTACTCGGCTGCGGTGGACGAGTTGTCCCGTTCGCCAACACTTTTCGCCGCAATCGCCGGTAACAGCGCGCTCACCTCGACCGATGCACGTAGTACATCAATCCCCCGTGCCCCGAAGGCGGTGCGACCATGCGTCGCTTGCTTCCCCTTTTCTTCTCCTTCCTGACCGTCGCCGGTCTCTGGATCGCGCCCGCTCCGGCCTCCGCCGCCCCGGCGTGCGCGTCCGGTTGGGGCTCGATGCCCAAGACGAGCCAGGCCCGCACGCTCACGCCGCTGACCGGGGTCCGCGCCGGGCGGCACGACTGCTTCGACCGCTTGGTGTTCGACGTCGCCGGGCCCGTGACGGGTTACCACGTCGGCTACGTCGAGCGGGTGACCATGGACGGCTCCGGCGCACCCGTCCCGCTGCGCGGCGAGGCGTACCTGAGCATCACCGTCAACGCCCCCGCCTACGACGACTCGTTCATCCCCACCTACAACCCTGCGAACCGGGCCGAGCTCACCGAGGTGCGGGACTACCGGACTTTCCGTCAGGTGGCCTGGGCGGGCTCTTTCGAAGGCCAGACCACGGTCGGTCTCGGCACCCGCGCCCGGCTGCCGTTCCAGACCTACACCCTCGACGGACCGGGCAGCGGATCGCGCATCGTGGTCGACGTAGCGCACTCCTGGTAACCCCGCGCCGGGCGGCTCGTCCACAATGTGGGGATGAGCGGTGTGGAGAATGTGACCGACCCCTACCTCTGGCTGGAAGAAGTGACCGGCGAGCGGCCCCTGGACTGGGCACGCGCGCACAACGCCGTCGTGCACTCCCGGTTCGCCGACTCCGATCGCTTTCGCGAGCTGGAGCGGCGCATCCTCGACATGCTCGACACCGATACGAAGATCGCCTACCCGTCTCGCCGCGGCCCCTGGCTCTACAACTTCTGGCGAGACGCCGAGCACCCGCGCGGCCTCTGGCGGCGCACCACGTTCGCCGAGTACGCCGAGGACTCGCCGGACTGGGACGTGCTGATCGATCTCGACGCACTGGCCGCCGCCGAGGACGAGAACTGGGTGTGGGGCGGAGCCGCGGTGCTGCGCCCGGAACAGTCCCGCGCGCTGATCAGCCTGTCGCGCGGCGGCGCGGACGCGAAGGTGGTCCGCGAATTCGACCTCGAGCGGCGGGTGTTCCTCGACCCGGCCGACGGCGGCTTCTTCCTGCCCGAGGCGAAGTCGGAGATCCGCTGGATCGATATCGACTCGGTGTACGTCGGCACCGACTTCGGCCCCGGCTCGCTGACCGATTCGGGGTATCCGCGGGTCGCGAAACGCTGGCGGCGCGGCACCGCCCTGGACGAGGCGACCACCGTTTTCGAGGGAGAGACCGAGGATGTCGCGGTCTCGGCGGGCTACGACCGCACGCCGGGTTACGAACGGCACTACGTCGGCCGCGCCACCGACTTCTTCAACGAAGAGGTCTATCTGCTCGAGGACGACGGCACCCTGCGGCACCTGGACATCCCCACCGACGCCAGTGAGTCCTGGTACAAGGACTGGCTGCTGGTGCGGCTGAAGTCACCGTGGGAGATCGGCGGCGCGAGCTATCCCGCGGGCGCGCTGCTGGCCACCGATTTCGAGAAGTTCCTCGGCGGCGAACGGGATTTCGAGGTCCTCTTCACCCCGGACGCGCACACCTCGCTGCACGGCTACGGCTGGACCGAGAATCACCTGCTGCTGGTCACGCTCGAGGACGTGCAGACCAAGCTGCACGTGCTCACCCCGGCGCCGGACGGCTGGCGTCGCCGGCCGCTGACCGACACTCCGCCGATGGCCACCACCAGCGTGCTGAATCTCGACCCACTGGAGGGCGGCGACGAGTTCATGCTCAGCACCAGCGGGTTCACCACTCCGGCCACGCTGCTGGCCAGTGCGGTCGGCGGGCGCACCGAGCGGCTCAAGCAGGAGCCCGGATTCTTCGACGCCGCCGGCGTGGAGACCGAGCAGTTCTTCGCCACATCCGATGACGGCACGCCGGTGCCGTACTTCGTGATCCGTCATCGCGACCGCAAGGACCAGCCTGGGCCGACGGTCATGTCCGGCTACGGCGGTTTCGAAGTGTCGCGCACTCCGGGTTACAGCGGCGCATCGGGGATGGGCTGGCTGGAGCGCGGCGGCACCTGGGTGATGACGAACATCCGCGGTGGCGGCGAGTACGGGCCGCAATGGCACACCTCGGTGCAGAAAGCCAACCGGCACAAGGTGTACGAGGACTTCTCCTCGATCGCGAAAGACCTCGTCGGGCGCGGTATCACCACCGCGGATCAGCTCGGCGCGGTCGGTGGCAGCAACGGCGGACTGCTCATGGGCGTGATGCTGACCCGCTACCCCGAATTGTTCGGCGCGATCGTCTGCCAGGTGCCGCTGCTGGACATGAAGCGCTACCACCTGCTGCTGGCCGGCGCCTCGTGGATGGCCGAGTACGGCGACCCCGACAAGCCGGAGGAATGGGAGTACATCGGCAAGTACTCGCCTTACCAGAACGTGCGCGCCGACCGCGCCTACCCGCCGATCCTGCTCACCACCTCGACCAGGGACGACCGGGTGCATCCCGGCCACGCCCGCAAGATGGCCGCGCTGCTGGAGGAGCAGGGCCACGAGTTCTGGTACCACGAGAACATCGAGGGTGGCCACGGCGGCGCCGCCGACAACAAGCAGTCGGCATTCCAGGCGGCGCTGATCTACGAGTTCTTCACCCAGATGCTGATCGAGCGACGCGCTTGACTAATGGCCGGGCCGCAGCGAAGGCGGAGGTACGCCCAACAGACGCGGCGGACGCAGTCCGTCCTCAGCCCGCGCATGGCCGCAGCGAACGCGGAGGTACGCCCAACAGACACGGCGGACGCAGTCCGTCCTCAGCCCGCGCACGGCCGCAGCGAACGCGGAGGTACGCCTCAGCGGTCGCGCAGCCACTTCTCGATCTGGTCGACGGTGCCTGCGCACTGCCGGATCCAGCCGTTGTGGCCCAGCGGTTCCGGCTGTCGCCAGCGCGTCACCTCGGCGTTGGGCAGTTTCTCCAGCAGATGCTCGGCGGAGCTGGGCGGGGTGAGGTCGTCGCCGGTCATCGTGATGGACAGCACCGGAAGCCGCAGCCGCGCGATGCGCTCCTCGTAGTCGATGTCCGCGCCGACCGGGACGAACCGGCCGGTGCGCGCGAGCCGGGCCCAGTCGGAGATCAGCACTTTGGACTGGCGACCGAAGCCCATCGAGACCCGGTCGCCGGGCCAGAAGCCCGCCAAGTTGGCCGTCAGCGAGATCGCCGCGGTGCCCACCAGCATGCCCGGGCCCGAAAGTCCGCGATAGCCCCGGTAATACGGCGTTCCGGACGCGACCAGGACGAGTCCGCCGAGCCTGCCGCGGATGCGCGCGGCGTACATGACGCCGAGCTGGCCGCCCATGCTGTGGCCGAGCAGGTACGGCGTGCTGTCCGGGAAGTGTTCGCGGACCACCTCGAAGATCGCCGGGAAGTCCACCGAGACCAGCTCGTGGTAGCCGAAAGTGCTGGTGGAACTCGGCTTCGGCCTGCTGTCGCCGTTGCCGCGCAGCTCACCGATGGCCACGTCGAACCCGCGCGCCGCCAGGCTCGAGGCGAACAGTTCGTAGTAACCCCCCGGAACACCGAGTCCGGGCACGATCACCAGCACCGGACGCGGCGCGTCCGGTGTGACCGGGTGCCGGTGCACGCCCCCGGCGGGGATCAACCGCACCGGAACCGTGGTGCCGTCCGGCATCTGGATCGGAACTGTCTGCATCCCCGCACGCTACCGCGCTCGTCGCTGCCGGTCCCGCAGGCCGGGACGCTATGCGCGGACCGCGCCGATGATCACTCTGCTCAGCACCCGGATCACGTCGTCGAGCGGCGGACGCGGCTCCGCACCGCTCCACGAGTCCACCACGTAGTTGACGGCGCCGATGATGGCGAGCATCCGCATCTCGTAGTCGCCCGCGGGTATCTCGCCGTGCAGCGCCGCGTCTTCGGCCGCGCCGGCCAGCAGCGAACCCCACTCCCGGCGCACCGCGAGACGGAACTTCTCCACCTTCGGGCCCGCGCCGACCACTTCGACCAAGGCGACGCGCGCCTTGCGCGGATCGGATCCGATGGATTCGACATACGCGCGAACCGCGGCATCGATGACGTCCAGCGACTTGGCGCCGGACTTCGCGTCCAACGCCTTCTTCACGGCATCGCGCGACTCCCGGTCGATCTGCTCGTACAGCTCTAGGAGCAGGGACTCGCGACCGGTGAACTCCTCGTAGAACTGTCGCGAGGACAGGCCGGCGTCCTTACAGATGGCGCCGACCGAACTGTTGGCGTAGCCGTCCCGCGCGAAGACCGTCAGGCCTGACTCCAGAAAACGCGCACGCCGCTGACGCTGCCGGTCCTCCACGGGTTGCCCGGCATACATTCGACCCGTATTCGCATCCTGTGACATTGGGGCAGACAATACAGAAGGGCCCGAACTCATCGTCATCGATCGGGCCCTTCGTTACAACCTGCGGCCTACATCGCGTTAGCCGAAAGTTGGCTGAGCAGTTGCTACCTCATTGATCGGTCGCCGAGCCGAAGCCCGGCGACCATAGTAGTTTGCGCACAAGCACGCTCATCAGCGAATCGAGCATCCGGCAACTCCGATCTGTCCGTGAGACATTCCTTGTCACTGGCCATTTGCCGGAACAGACGATACCTAGCGGCGTCGCGTTTGCGGGCAATTTTAGAGGGAAACTGTAGAATTTTTTGTTTCATTCCGATTCGTCGGTTACGGCAAGTTCGCCCGACTCCGCCGACCCGGCCAGTAATTCCGGCAGCGCGGCCACGGAATCGATGACGTGATCGGGCGCGCGGCCGGCCGACGCCAGTACGCCGGGACGGAATTTACCGGTACGTACCAGAACTCCGGTCAACCCGGCGTCCTGCGCCGCGAGTACATCCGAATACAGATCGTCACCGATCATCATGACCTCCGAAGGGTCCAGCCGCATCAGCGCGGCGGCGGTCCGGAAACCGGCCGCGGCGGGCTTGCCGACCACCTCGATGCGCGCATTGCCCGCCGCCTCCAGGCCGGGCAGGTAGGCGCCCGCGTCGACGCGGAGCCCTTCCGCTGTCGCCCAGGTCAATCCGCTGTGCATGGCGACGACGGGCACACCGTCCAGCATCAGTTCCACCACCCGGCTCAGCGCGGCGTGATCGAATTCCGGTCCCGCTCCGCCGATCACGACCACGTCCGGATGATCGTCGTCGAGCGTCAGACCGGTGAGATCCGCCGTGATGTCGCCGTGGTTGAGCACCCAGACGGCGGCATCGGGGTAGCGTCCGCGCACGAACTCGGCGGTGAGCCTTGCGGCGGTGACGATCTCGGCCTGCTCGACCTCGATACCGGTGTCGTACAGGCGCTGCGCGATCTCGGCGCAAGTGCGCGAGGTGGTGTTGGTCAGGAAAGCGCGGCGCAGCCCACTCTCACCGATCCGGCGCACCGCGGCGGCGGCGCCCTCGATCTCCTGCCAGGAGGTCACCAGGACGCCGTCGATGTCGTAGAGCACGCCTCGGATCCGACCGCGGTCAGGCATGGGTTCAGCGTACGACCGGCGCGCCCGCCGGGCACACGGACTCAGAGTGATCCCATGCCGAATGCGCCGCGCTACGAACTCGAGGCGGGCCGTCGCCGCTGATCCTGGACGCCGCCTGCGCACACGATTGCCCGAACCCGCCGCTCGCGCTGCCGGGCCGTCGCACGGTCACTCGATCTCGACCGGAGGCTGTTCGCTGGGGGCGCGGGCGCGATGGCCGGGGCGATGTCCTCGAACTCCGCGCAGGCAGGCGTTCGCCGGCAGCGCGACGATCGCGATGACAGACGGCTCGCCGTGGAGGTGGTCGACGCTCGGAATGCCAACGGCGGCACGGTTCTCGCGGCCTTCGTGCTGGGTGGAGCACGCGCCCGGCGGCCGGTTCAGCGCTGGGCGCCGGTGATGACCGCGTCCAGCAGGCCGGGGAAGCGCTGCTCCAGATCGTCGCGCCGTAATTCGACCAGCCGGTTGCGGCCGGAGACGAAGGTCGTCGTAATGCCCGCGTCCCGCAGCACCTTCCAGTGGTGCGAGGCGGTCGCCGCCGTGATCTCCACGTCGAACTCCCGGACATTGCAGCTCAGCGGTTCGCGCTCGCCGGCGAGCGCGCGCACCAGTTCGAGCCGGACCGGGTCGGCGAGGGCGCTGAGCACCCGGACCAGGTCGATGTCGGCGGTACTCGGCTGCGGCAGCGGGCGCATCTCCATTCTCCGATCATTTGACAACAATCGAATCATATCCCACTCTCATCCTATGATGCTTCGACAATCATCGAACAATTTGTATCGTTCGCTCCTACCGCTCGCCGTGGGCACTTTCGTGCTCGGCACCGACGGCTTCGTGCTCAGCGGACTGCTCCCGCTGATCGCCGCCGACCTGCACGTCTCCGTGTCCACCGCGGGCCAGCTGACCACGATGTTCGCCTGGACCTACGCCATCGCCTCACCCCTGATCGCCGCCGCGACCGGCTCCTGGGACCGCCGCGGGCTCCTCGGCGGCGGCGCCGCGCTTTTCGTGCTCGGCATGATCGGGCAGGCCGCCGCGGAGAGCTTCGGCGTCATGGCGGCGGCGCGTGTGGTGGCGGCCATCGGAGCGGCGGCTTTCCAGGCCAACGCGTTCGCCGTCGCCGGCGTCGTCGCCGATGACGCCCATAGAGGACGGGCGCTGTCGATCGTGACCGCGGGCATCACGCTGTCCAGCGTCGCGGGCGTGCCGATCGGCATCTTCGCCGAGCGCTGGATCGGCTGGCGCGGCGTGCTGTGGGGAATCGCGGTCAGCGGAGCCGTCGCGGCGGCGCTGGTCCTCCTGCTGCCCCGGGTGACGCTGCCGAGCACCGGCCTGCGCGACCGGATCCGCGTGCTGACCCGCCCGGCGGTGCTGCGCGTGCTGATCGTGACGACCACGCAGATCACCGCCGTCTACACCACCGTCGTCTACCTGCCGGTGGTGGTCGCGACCTCGGTGCCGCAGAGCATGCTCGCCTGGTTGCTGCTGGCCATGGGCATCGGCCAGGTGATCGGCAACGCGCAGGCCGGGCGCGCGGTCGACCGGTACGGCCCGCAGCGCACGCTGACGGTGGGGCTGCTCGGCGCACTGGCGGGTCTGGCCCTGCTCGGCATGGCCGTCCATGCCGCGTGGGCGGTGTTCGTCGTGCTCGCCGTCACCGGGGTGTTCGGTGCGGCGATCCTGGTACCGCAGCAGCATCGCCTGTTCGGCATCGCCCACGACGCGCCCACCGTCGCCCTCGGCCTGAACGGATCGGCCATCTACCTCGGCGCGGGCATCGGGTCCATCGTCGGTGCGACCGTGCTGGATTCCGCCGGTAGCCAGTGGCTGCCGTGGACATCCGCGCTCATCGCGTGCCTGGCGCTCGCACTCGCGCTCCGGAAGGCTCGGCCCGTCGTCCGAACTCCGGTTCCCGCCTAGCCCTGTCCAGCAGCGACGCGACCACGACTCGCGCCGCCGGTGAGTCGATCCCATCCACTCCCACGGTTGCACCACAGCGGCCGGTCGCCCCATCGCCACACCGAGCGGAGGGCGCCGAGCATCGTCGTTCGGTGACTCCATGGCCGTGCGCGGCCGATCCGGTCGCGGGTGCGTCCGATTTCCGCCCGCGGATGGTTAAGCGGCCGGATCGGGCCGGATCGAGTCGAGCCGATCAGCGCATCGAATCAGCAAGTCCCGCAAGGTAGCTCGTTCGTCGTCGGTGAACTCCTCGGCCAACGCGCGTTCGACGCGGACCGCGCGAGCGTCCGCGTCGCGCATCACCGCCGCGCCCTTCTCGGTCAGCGTGGTCTCCAGGACGTTCTTGTGCCACGGGTGCGGCGTGCGCTCGATCAGCCCGCGGTCTTGAAGGTTGCTCAGCACGGTGTTCATCGAGGGCGGGGTGACGCCGCAGAGCCGGGCCAGGGCGGCGGCCGAGATGCCGGGATTCTCCGCGAGGAACAACAGTGCGGCGTACTGCGGCACGGTGACGCCCGCCGGCTTCAACGCGGCGTTCTTCGCCGTGTTGAGGGACTGCTCGGCACGCTTGAGATACGAACCGATCCGTTCGGCGGCGGGCAAGGACGTCATAAGCGCATGGTATCCGCACAACTTGCCATTCCAGCCTTGACGATCATTAGAGTTCTAACTTAAATTTGGACACGTTCTTAAGTGTGAACATATTCGTCAGAGCGAACCCTAAGAGGTAGTCCGATGTCCCATGCCCTGTCCCGCCTGCTGTCGAGCCTGGCCGCAGGAAGCGCCTGCATCACGCTCATGGCCTGCGGCACCGGCGATACGCCGAGCAGCCCCGTCCACACCGCCTACGAACTGCCGGGCGACCACGTCTACCCGGAGGGGATCGCGGTCGACGCACGCACCGGAGACAGTTACGTCGGGTCCTACACCACCGGCGCCGTCTACCGCGCGACACCGGATGCCCATCGCGCCGAGGTCTTCCTGCCCGAAGGCGCCAACAACCACAAGACCGCCAACGGCTTGAAAGTCGACCCGGCCGGGCGGCTGTGGGTGACGGACTCGACCACGGGCGTCGCGGTGTACGACGTCGCGACCCGCGCCCTGCTCGCCGAGTTCACCGTGCCCGGAAGCGACCCCCGCTTCGTGAACGATCTCGCCATCACCCCGGACGGCACGGCGTATCTGACCGACAGCACGCGAGCGGTGGTCTATCGCGTCACTCCCGATCAACTGGCCGTCGCCAGAGCACAGGGCGGGCGCGGGGAACTGACTCCGCAGTTCGACCTGCGCTCCATCCTGCCGCCGATCGAGCCGGGCGGCTTCAGCCTCAACGGCATCGTCGCCGATCCGGCGGGCCGTTACCTGCTCACGGTCGACATGCCGCGCGGCGACCTGTACCGCATCGCGTTGACGCCGGAAGCGAATCCGATCAGCAAGGTCGCCCTGCGTGGCGGCGATCTCCGGCAGGGCGACGGGCTGGAACTGCGCGAGGGCACGCTGTGGGCCGTCCACAACACGACCAACACGATCAGCCGCTGGACCGTCTCCGACGACGGCGCCACCGTGACGCTGGCTCAGCAGCGCACCGACGAGGCGCTGGCCATCCCGACGACGCTGGCCCGCGCCGGTGACCGAACCCTGATCGTCTCCTCCCAATTCGACAAGGGCGGCCCGATGGGGCCCGGCAGCCCGAGGACGCCGTTCGCCGTCGTCACCCTCGACGGAATCTGACGCGCCGAAACGCCGGAAGCCGGCCCACCTCGCGGTGGACCGGCTTCCGGTTCGAACTGTGTTGCCGGGTGGCCGGACTCAGAAGTCCATGCCGCCCATGCCACCGGTCGGGTCGCCGGCGGGAGCGGCGGACTTCTCCGGCTTGTCGGCGACAACGGCCTCCGTGGTCAGGAACAGGGCCGCGATCGAAGCCGCGTTCTGCAGCGCCGAACGGGTGACCTTGACCGGGTCGGCAACGCCGGCGGCCAGCAGGTCCTCGTACTCGCCCGAGTCGGCGTTCAGGCCGTGACCCGCGGGCAGGTTCGACACCTTCTCCGCGACCACACCGGGCTCGAGGCCCGCGTTGAACGCGATCTGCTTCAGCGGAGCCGACAGCGCGACCCGCACGATGTTCGCGCCGGTGGCCTCGTCACCGGAGAGCTTCAGCTCCTCCAGCGCCGGAGCCGACTGCAGCAGGGCCACGCCACCACCGGCGACGATGCCCTCCTCGACGGCCGCCTTCGCGTTGCGAACGGCGTCCTCGATGCGGTGCTTGCGCTCCTTGAGTTCCACCTCGGTGGCCGCGCCCGCCTTGATCACCGCGACACCGCCGGCCAGCTTGGCCAGACGCTCCTGCAGCTTCTCGCGGTCGTAGTCCGAGTCGGAGTTCTCGATCTCGGTGCGGATCTGCTGAACCCGGCCCTTGATGGCCTCCGGGTCGCCCGCGCCCTCGACGATGGTGGTCTCGTCCTTGGTGACGACGACCTTGCGCGCCTGGCCGAGCAGCTCGACGCCCGCGCTCTCCAGCGAGAGGCCGACCTCTTCGCTGATGACCTCGCCACCGGTCAGGATGGCGATGTCGGCCAGCTGCGCCTTGCGGCGGTCGCCGAAGCCGGGCGCCTTGACGGCGACGGACTTGAAGGTACCGCGGATCTTGTTCACGACCAGGGTCGACAGGGCCTCGCCCTCGACGTCCTCGGCGATGATCAGCAGCGGCTTGCCCGCCTGGATGACCTTCTCCAGCAGCGGCAGCAGGTCCTTGACGGTCGAGATCTTCGAGCCGACCAGCAGGATGTACGGGTCCTCGAGGACCGCTTCCTGACGCTCCGGGTCGGTGACGAAGTAGCCGGAGATGTAGCCCTTGTCGAAGCGCATACCTTCGGTGAGCTCCAGCTGGAGCCCGAAGGTGTTGCTCTCCTCGACGGTGATGACGCCTTCCTTGCCGACCTTGTCCATGGCCTCGGCGATCAGCTCACCGATGGACGCGTCGCCTGCCGAGATACCGGCGGTGGCGGCGATCTGCTCCTTGGTCTCGACCTCCTTGGCGGTGTCGAGCAGCTTGGCGGTGACGGCCTCGACGGCCTTCTCGATGCCGCGCTTCAGGCCCAGCGGGTTCGCGCCGGCCGCGACGTTGCGCAGACCCTCGCGCACCAGCGCCTGGGCGAGCACGGTCGCGGTGGTGGTGCCGTCGCCCGCGACGTCGTCGGTCTTCTTGGCGACTTCCTTGACCAGCTCGGCGCCGATCTTCTCGTACGGGTCCTCCAGCTCGATCTCCTTGGCGATGGACACACCATCGTTGGTGATCGTGGGAGCGCCCCACTTCTTCTCCAGGACAACGTTGCGACCCTTGGGGCCCAGCGTCACCTTGACCGCGTCGGCGAGGCTGTTGAGGCCCCGCTCGAGGCCGCGGCGGGCCTCTTCGTCATACGCAATTGTCTTGGCCATGGCGTTGTTGAGATCCTCCATGTGGATGGCTGACACACAGGACGACCGCTGGTCGGGTCGCCCCAGTTACGCTGGCCAGGTTCGGTGCCCGCGACGGACGACCGAGGGTGTCTACGGAACCCGGTCTCACCGTCCCGACCTGGCACTCACCGATAGGGAGTGCCAAAAGCATTTTTAGCACTCGAGGGTGGCGAGTGCAAGGTCCGCGCCGGGCTAGCGCCGGTCGTCCACGCGAAAGACCAGCGCGACGAACGCGTCGGTGCGCCGTTCCTCCGGCGTGCGGGGCTCTCCGCCCTCGACGGTGACGAGCTCGGCATCGTGCAGCAGCAACTCCGCCTCCACCCGCATGATGGCGCGAATGAACGGCGGGGCGACGTCCGGCGGAAGGTCGCCGTTCAGCACGTAGCTGCCGTCCGGTTGGGACTCGGTGGACACATACGAAAGCGCGCGCAGCAGATCTGCGCGCCGTTCCCCCGCTATTAGGTCGGAATCCGTTTCATCCGCCATTGCTATAGCTTAGCCGCCGGCGGTTCACATCTCCGGCCGGACGATTCGCGCCTCCCGCCCCCGTCAGCAGAAGTGCAGGTCACGAGGCCGCTGCCGGGTCATCCGCAGAATCGCCGCCGCGCCCCCTCGCCCGTGGCGGCGTAGATTCCGAGGGGATCATGATCGACCTCAGCCCGGAAGGGGACGCGGGTGACCGACCTGCCGTTCGATTCGCTGTACCGGCACGGCTTCGCGCGGGTGGCGGTCGCGGTCCCCCGGGTACGGGTGGCCGACCCCGCCTACAACGTCGAGCAGACCGTGGAGCTGGCCGGGCGGGCCGCGGCGGCCGGTGCCGTGCTGACGGTGTTCCCCGAGCTGGGACTCTCCTCGTACACCGCCGACGACCTGTTCCACCAGGACGCGCTGGACGCCGCGGTCGAGGCGGCGCTGGCCCGGCTCGTCGCGGCGAGCACGGATATCGACACGGTGCTCGTGGTGGGCGCCCCGGTGCGCGCTCACCACCGGTTGTTCAACTGCGCGATCGCGATCTGCCGTGGCATCGTGCTGGGCGTCGCGCCGAAGAGCTACCTGCCGAACTATCGGGAGTTCTACGAGAAACGCCAGTTCGCGGCGGCGCGGGAGGTGCTGGAGGATCACGTCACCGTCGCCGGGCACCGGGCGCCGTTCGGCTCCGATCTGCTGTTCCGGGCGAGCAATCTGGACGACTTCGTCTTCCACCTGGAGATCTGCGAGGACGGGTGGGTTCCGTTGCCGCCCAGCGGCTTCGCCGCGCTGGCCGGGGCGACCGTGCTGATCAACCTGTCCGCGAGCAATATCGTGATCGGCAAGGCGGACTACCGGCGATCGCTGTGCACCTCGCATTCGGCGCGCTACCTCGCGGCGTATCTGTACTCCGCCGCCGGAACCGGGGAGTCGACGACCGATCTCGCCTGGGACGGGCAGGCGCTGATCTGCGAGAACGGCGACCTGCTCGCGGAGGGCGAGCGGTTCTGCGATCATCCCCAGCTGGTCACCGCCGACCTGGACCTGCGCCGCCTCGCCGCGGATCGTCTGCGCACCACCAGCTTCGCCGACAACGTGCACGACCACCGCGACCGGCTGGCCGCGCTGCGACGCATCGACGTGCGGCTGCCGATCCCCGAGAACCCGGTCGCACTGGAGCGCGAGATCGAGCGCTTCCCCTACGTTCCCGCCGACCCGGCGCTGCGCAACGAGCGCTGCGCCGAGGTGCACCACATCCAGGTCGAGGGCCTGAGCACGCGGTTGCGCGCGACCGGCACGCAACGCGTGGTGATCGGGGTATCCGGCGGCTTGGACTCCACCCAGGCGCTGATCGTCGCGGCCAAGACGATGGACCGGCTCGGCCTGCCGCGGGCGAACGTGCTGGCCTACACCATGCCCGGCTTCGCGACCAGTACCAGGACCAAGACCGACGCGCACCGGCTGATGGCCGCCCTCGGCGTCACGGCGCGCGAGATCGACATCCGCCCCTCGGCCACACAGATGCTGCGCGATCTCGGCCACCCGGCCGCCGACGGCGCGCCGCAGTACGACATCACCTACGAGAACGTGCAGGCCGGTGAGCGGACCTCGCACCTGTTCCGGCTGGCCAATATGCACGGCGCGCTGGTGGTGGGCACCGGCGACCTCAGCGAACTGGCGCTGGGCTGGTGCACATTCGGCGTCGGGGACCATATGGCGCACTACAGCGTCAACGCGTCGGTGCCCAAGACGCTGATCAAATACCTGATCGCCTGGGCGGTGGACACCGAGCAGCTCGGCGCGGAAGCGGGCGAGGTGCTTTCGTCGATCCTGCGCACCGAGATCTCCCCCGAGCTGATCCCGAACGCCGACTCCTCCGCACCGGGCCAGAGCTCGGAGGCAACCGTCGGCCCGTACGAATTACAGGACTTCCACCTCTATTACCTGTTGCGTTTCGGCTACCGCCCCAGCCGCGTGGCCTATCTGGCCAGGCACGCCTGGTCCGATGCCGCCACCGGCCGCTGGCCCGACCTCGTCCCCGCCGATCAGCGCAACGTCTACGACCTCGCCACGATCAAGCACTGGCTGGGTGAGTTCCTGCTGCGCTTCGTGCAGACCAGCCAGTTCAAGCGCTCGACGCTGCCGAACGCGCCGAAGGTCGGCTCCGGCGGTTCGCTCTCGCCGCGCGGCGACTGGCGCGCGCCCAGCGACGCGTCCGCGGCGGCCTGGCTCGAGGAACTCGCCCGCGACGTGCCGGATGCCTGAGGCGTCGCGGCGCTCGACGCCCCGACTACGGCCGGATGCGCCCTGCCTATGGTGGCTGCGTGAGTGAACGACCCGGCTGGGATGCGATCGATGATGCGTTGCGGCCGCTGTACGGCGATATCGAGCCCTTCCACTGGGCATCCGACCACCCGTGGTCCCTCGGCGGGTCCGACCCGCTCGACGGGATCAGCGCGTACTCCCGCGCCGACCCGGTGCCGCACTGGCATTACATCAGCTACGGGATGACCGAGCTGCACGAGAAGGAGTGGGACGACCCGGCGGAGTCCGGCTGGGGCTTCGAATTCACCTTCCGGCTGGCGCGCGGGCCCGAGGACACCGAACCGCCCGCGTGGCCGGCGAATTTCATGCAGAACCTGGCCCATTACGTCTTCCAGTCCGGCAAGTGGTTCGAACCGGGACACACCATCAAAACGAACGGGCCGATCGCGGCCGACCACCCCGACTGCACCTGTCACGCCGTCTGCTTCACGACCGACCCCGAACTGGGCGCCGTCGACAGCACGAACGGCCGCGTGCGGTTCTTGCAGATCGTCGGGCTGACCATGCCGGAATACCGTGCGGCACAAGGAGGACGCGGACTGTCCCTGCTCGCCGAGCTGGAACCGCGACTACCTCTCTACATCACCGACATCCACCGCGAGCCGCTGGTCGCCGAGCCGAAACCGCAGGCCCGGTGGCCCCGGTGGGGCGGCGGCCTGGCCGGGCGCGGGTGATCAGGCCGCTCGGGTCGTGTGGTGCTCGACCGAAGCGGCCCGGCCCGGCCCGCGGATACCGGCTCCCCGGGTGCGCAACGCCCGGCGATGACGCGCCCGCGCGGCGTGCGCGCCGCGCACCCCGTTGAGGACGTCGCGGATGCGGTGACCGGCAGCCGATCGCCGGACCACGGCGGACATCGGTAAGCCCACCGCGAGGGCGAGTGCGATCCGCGCACGGAACTTCCCGCCACCCATGAGGATCAGGATTTCTCGGAGATGATGGACGCCAGCAGTTCGCCCAGATGCGTTTCGGCCTTTGCCTTGTCGACGCCGAGATCGCTGAGCAGACCGGCACCGTTCTCCTGCTCGAGCAGGGCGAGCAGGATGTGCTCGGTGCCGATGTAGTTGTGCCCCAGCCGGAGTGCCTCCCGGAAGGTGAGCTCGAGGACCTTCTTGGCCTCCGCGCCGAACGGCACCAGTGCGGGGACGTCCCCCTCACCCGGCGGCAGGGACGCGGAGGCGGCGGCGGAGATCGCGTCGACGGCGACGCCTTGGTGAACGAGTTCGTGCACCGCGAGGCCCTGCGGTTCGGTGAGCAGCCCCAGCACGACGTGCCCGACCGAGATCTCGCGGTTGCCCGCCGCGCGCGCCGCCTCCTGCGCCGCCATCACTACCGCCCGCGCCCGCGGAGTGAAGCGCGCGAAGCCCGCGTTCGGGTCCATGGCCGCCGCCGCGCCCGGCTCGGGCACCTTGGGCACGAACCGCTTCTGGGCGGCCTGCTTGGTGACGCCCATGCTGGCGCCGATGTCGGTCCACGAGGCGCCGGAGCGCCGGGCCTGGTCCACGAAGTGGCCGATCAGGTGGTCGGCCACTTCGTCGAGGTGATTCGCCACGACAACGGCATCGGACAGTTGCTCGAGCACGTTGTCGGGACGGGCTTTCTTGATGCCGTCGATCAGGTCGTCGAGGCGGAATTGTGCGGTCATACGTCAACCATAAGTTGACGATGATCCACCGTCAACCGTTAGTTGACGATTGGATTCATGGGCGCGCCGCCCCCGCCGCGAAGCGCACGATGCGCTCCTTGACCCACGCCGCCGTCCGCCCGGTCAGCACCGTCCGAGCCGGTGCGTCGTCGGCGCGCACGGCCTGCACGACTCCGTCTCCGCGGCCGAGGCTGAGGCAATGGAGCACATAGCGGAACCGGAGCTCCTTCGGCTCGCGACCACGCATCCGCGCGACGACGGCATCGGCCGCGTGTTTGCCGGTGGGCAGCGCCGTGGCGCATGCCATGCGCAGATCTCGCCCGCCAGGTCCCGCGATGACGGCGGCGTCACCCGCGGCGAAGATGTCCGGGTGCGACATCGAACGCAGGGTGGCGTCGGTGCGCACCCGGCCGTCGGAATCGACCGCCAGACCGGAGCGGGCGGCCAGGTCGGGCACCCGGAAACCCGTGGTCCACACCGTCGCCGCGGCCTCGACCAGCGAACCGTCGGCCAAGCGCGGCCCCTCGGACGTCACTTCGATCACCTTGGCGCCGGACACGATCTCGACGCCGAGCCGCTCCAACGTCCGCCTGATGTGCGCCTGCGCCCGCGGCGAGAGCCAGGCGCCGGGCTCCTCCGACCCGAGCAGCAGCACCCGGGTCCCCGGCCGGGATTCGGCGAGTTCCGCCGCCAGTTCGATGCCGGTCGCTCCGGCACCGACGATCGCCACCGGCCCGCCGAGGTCGGACAGGTCGCGCACGTCGTCCTGCGTCGCAATGGAATACGCGTGTTCGGCGACGCCCGGGACGCTCTGGACATCGGCGATGCTGCCGAGGGCGTAGACCAAGGCGTCGTACTCGACCGCGGGCCCCGCGTCGAGCACTACGCGCTTCGCGACCGTGTCGATCTCCGTCGCCAGGGCGCGCACGAAGTCGATATCCCTGCGTTCCAGTGATTCCCGCAGGTCCAACGCGGCGATCCGCTGCCCGGCCGCCCGCTGGTGCAGTCGCACTCGCTCGACGAACGACGCGTGGGCGTCCACCACGGTGATCCGGGCGTTCCCCGCCGTGCGAGCGAGCCTGCGTGCCGCCGCCAGCCCCGCGTACCCGGCGCCGAGGACGACGATCCGATGCTGTCCGGTCATGATGTGGCTCCTTTCGATCGGCCATCACCCTTCAGACCGGACAGCCCCCCGATTGCTGACAGTCCCGCGCCGTGAAGCGCGTCACAGCGGACGGCGCGGCCGGTCCGGCAGCGTGCCCACCGAACCACCCGAGCCGGCGAAATAGGCCAGCTTGTCCGGGTTGAGGATCAACCGCAGGGCGGTGACCAAGCCGTCGGCCGCATCGATTCCCAGCACGACCAGCGGCGCACCGTTTACCCGCGCGACGACGGCGGGCGCGCCGTTGACCTCTTCCACGAGCAACCGCGTCCCCGGCACCTCCCAGCGCAACAGACCCGCCAGGTACCGCGCCACCTGATTCGCGCCGTGTATCGGCCGCCGCGCCGCGGTGATCTTGCCGCCGCCGTCGGCCGTCGCGATCACGTCGGCGGCGAGCATCCGCTCCAGCGACGCGATGTCACCGTCGCGCGCCGCCTTCAGGAATCGTTCGATCAGCTCGCGGGCGTGCTCCGGCGGAATGCCGAAGCGGGCCCGGCCTTCTCGCACGCGCTGGGCCGCCCGGCGGAAGATCTGTTGCGAGTTCGACTCGGTGACGTCGAGCATGTCGGCGATCTCGCGATGCGCGTATCCGAATGCCTCGCGCAGCACGAAGACGGCGCGCTCGACCGGGGTCAGCCGCTCCAGTGCCGTCAGCAGCGCGAGCGAGACCTGTTCGCGCTCCTCGACGGTCTCCAGCGGGCCGAGTTCGCCGCGCGCGGTCGGCACCGGCTCGGGCAGCCACGGCCCGACGTAGCTCTCCCGCCGCGCCCGCGCCGAAACGAGCCAGGTGCGGCAGAGATTCACCAGCGCGGTGGTCAACCACGCCTCAGGGGAGCGGATACCGGCTCGGTCGACGCCGTCCCAGCGCAGGTAGGTCTCCTGCACCGCGTCCTCGGCCTCACTCGCCGAGCCGAGCATCCGGTAGGCGAGCGCGAACAGGCGCGGCCGATGCAGTTCGAATTCCCGCAACCCGTCGGACTCCATCGCTGTCCCGCCTCTCCGAGTATTCAGGCCGTACCTGTCGGTGCCGCGAGATCCGCGTGCAGGTCCCGCGTTCGGCGCCGCTCGGGCTTCGGGCGTACCCGACGAGTTCCCCATGTGCTCACGAGATCGATTGTCCGTCCGACTAATCGGCATCCCGCGGCGGATGGCCGTTCTCGCGTTGCTTCGCCCCGGGTCGGCGCAGGCGCAGACGCGCCGAGCCGCGGATCGCCGGACGCGGGATGGCTGGACGCCGGATCGCGGGCAGCCGCCGGTTCGCCCGCCGTTGCGCACGCCGCTCGGCGGGTTTGTGCGTCCACGTCTCCGGACGCGCGGCCACCCAGCGCTGGGAATGCCAGGCGAACGGGATATGTCCCAGGTACAGCACGACCAGCACCAGCAGCAGCACGATCGGATAGGTGACCAGCGCCGCCGCGGCGAGCGCGACCAGCACCAGCAGCCCGGCCGCGGCCTGCGGCGCCACCGACACCGATTTCATGGCCAGCGTCGGGATGGTGCTGACCGCCAGTGCGGCCGCGAACACCGTCCACGCGGCGACCTCGTAGAAGCCGACCCACCAGCCGTCGCCGAACTGCACGAACAGCGCCACCGGAACCATCGCGATGAGCGCGCCCGCCGGGGCGGGCACACCGACGAAGTACTCCCGTGCCCAGTCCGGCCGGTTGTCCTCGTCCATCAGGGTGTTGAACCGCGCCAGGCGCAGCACGATGCTGACCGCGAACAGCAGCGCGACGATCCATCCCACGCTATTGCTGCTGAGCAGCGTCACATACAGGACGAGCGCGGGAGCGACGCCGAAGGAGATGGCGTCCGACAGCGAGTCCAGCTCGGCGCCCATCTTCGTGGTGGCGTCGAGCATCCTGGCCAGCCTGCCGTCGAGGGTGTCCAGTACGGCCGCCGCACCGATCATGGCCAGCGCGATACCGAGTTTGCCGTCCAGGCCGAACTTCACCGCGGACAGCCCGGAGCACAGCGCCAGGATGGTGACGATGCTGGGCAGCAGCCGGATGCTCCGCCGCCTGCGCCGCTGGGTGGGTACCGCCGCTTCCATCACGCGTCGGCGGGTGAGCCGAGCACAGCGAGCACGGTCTCGCCGCCGATAGTGCGCTGGCCGGGCTGGACGAGTAGTTCGGTGCCCGCCGGGAAGTAGGTGTCGACCCGCGAGCCGAAGCGGATCAGGCCGTAGGTGTCCGCGATGGTCAGCACGTCGCCGGCCTGGGCGTCGCAGACGATCCGGCGCGCGAGCAGTCCGGCGATCTGCACCACCACGACCTGACTGCCCTCCGGCGTCTCCAGCACCATGCTGTTGCGCTCGTTCACCGAACTCGCCTCGGGCAGGTCAGCGGAATGGAATTGTCCCGGCTGGTGCAGCACCGTGCGCACGACGCCGGAGACCGGCGTGCGCTGCACGTGGACGTCCAGCACGGACAAGAAGATGCTCACCCGCGGCAGCGGCGCGTCACCGAGACCCAGCTCGGCGGGGGGAGCGGCGGTGTCGACCAGCGCGATCTCGCCGTCGGCGGGGGCGACCACGACGCCCGGCCGGTTCGGCGGCACGCGATGCGGGTGACGGAAGAAGGTCGCGCAGGCCGCCGCGGCGAACAGACCCGTGCGCCGCACCCATTTGCGCTTGCCGCCGACTACGGCGACGGCGAGAGGTGCGGCGACGAACGGGAGCCCGGCGGGATGCAACGGAGGGATCGCGTTGCGGACCAGGTCGACGACATGGCCGACTCCGGTCGTTTCAGGCGTGCCGGGCGGGGTGGGACGGCGGGCCACAGGCTCCTCTTTCGTGCTCGATGCAAACGGGTTGCGCCTACCCAACGATAGGCCGGGCGCAAGCGTTCACACCTTACGGGAAGGAGCCTGTGGCACGCGCGGTCACGACCTGACCCGGGACCCCGTGACCAGTCGCACCAGGAGCAGCAGGATGACCGCCCCAGCCAGGCAAGTGAAGAAGCTGAACCAGAGCCCGCCGCCCTCGACGTCGACTCCGAACAACTTCAGAAGGAACCCACCGAGCAGGCCGCCGACAATGCCGACGACGATGTTGAGCAGAATGCCCTGCTGGGCGTCCGTCTTCATGATCTTGCTGGCGATCCATCCGGCAAGACCGCCGATGATGATCCATCCGATAATCCCGAGACCGAGCATGGTGTCCTCGCATCCTAGTTGGGCCACGCCTCGTACAGCGGTGGCGTGCGAGGACGAGATACCCACCGATTGTCGGAATACGCGCGGCAGATGAGCGACTTTCAAGCTAATATGAGGAAGCCTCATGTCTATCTCGCTGATGGGCAGTGGCTGATGAGGGACCGATTTCGATGCTTCGGGGAATCCCCGGCGGCGCCGCCGCAGGTACATAGGAGACGCAGATGGCTGCTCGAATCGCCCAGACCACCGGGGCAGAGCACACGGCGATCCTCGGGCTCGGCGTTTACCGCCCTGCTCGAGTGGTCACCAACGACGAGGTGGCGGGTCCGATCAACTCGAGCGACGAGTGGATCCGGACCAGGTCGGGCATCAAGACCCGGCGGTTCGCCGACGAATCGGAGACCATTCAGAGCATGAGCGTCGCGGCCGCGCGCGGCGCGCTGGAGTCCTCGGGCATCGCGGTGGACCAAGTCGATTGCGTGATCGTTGCTACGTCGACCCATCTGTTGCTGACGCCGGCCGCCGCCCCGCGCATCGCCACCGAACTCGGCATGAACGGCGCCGCCGCCTTCGACGTCTCGGCAGGCTGCGCGGGCTTCTGCCATTCGATCGCGCTGGCGTCGGACCTGGTCCGGGCAGGCACCGCAGCCCATGTGCTGGTGATCGGCGTGGAGAAACTGACGAACACGGTCAATCCGACCGATCGCTCCACCGCCTTCCTCTTCGCCGACGGCGCGGGCGCGGTGATCGTCGGCCCCTCCGACGAGCCGGGCATCGGCCCCACCGTCTGGGGCTCGGACGGCACCCAGCACCACGCCATCCGGCAGGACAAGGACTGGATGGAGTACTTCCACGAGATCGACGAGAAGGGCCTGGACGCGGTGCGGCCCTATCTGGCCATGGAGGGCACCGCGGTGTTCCGCTGGGCCGCCCACTCGCTGGAGAAGGTCTGCCGTGACGCCATCGACCGCGCGGGCCTGTCCCCCGAGGACCTGGACGCGATGATCCCGCACCAGGCCAACGGCCGGATCATCGAGATCATGGCCCGGGTGCTGAAGTTGCCGGAGCACTGCGCGCTGGCCAACGACATCGAGGAGGCGGGCAACACCTCGGCCGCCTCGATCCCGCTGGCCATGGAGGCGCTGCTGCGCAAGGGCGAGTCGAAGCCGGGCGACACCGCGCTGCTGATCGCGTTCGGCGCCGGCCTGTCCTACGCGGCTCAGGTCGTGAACCTGCCCCATTGGAAGTAGGCCGCTCGCGGCGCTCGCCGCGGTGACACCACCGCGGCGAGCGCCGCGTGACGCGCATTCCGGTCGCCTGGCGCGACCCGTGCTCAGGCGCCGGCTTCCACCGCCGTCTTGATCTTGCCCAGCGTCTCGTTCATGCCGCGCACCAGCACTTCCTCGAAGGGGGCCTCGCCGCCGAGCGCGGCCTCGATCGCCTTGCGGGAGAACCAGGTGGTGCCGTTGGGCACGTCCCGCCGCTCGATCAGCCGCGTGCCGGACTCGGTCGGTTCCAGGGTGTAGCTCCACACCGTCCGGTTCTCGTTGACCCGGAAGGCGAACGCCCGGTTCGGCTCGAATCGCACGATCCGCGAGGTGGTCGGCCAGTATTTCTTGCCGTCGCGATTGAAGTTGAGCGTCCAGGCGCCCGCCTTGGGCGAGCCGAGCGTCAGCATGCGCACGCACTGCGGGCTGAACTCCGGCATCCGCTTCAGATCGGAGACCACCGCCCACACCCGCTCCGGGGGCGCGGAGATGTCGATGCTGGCTTCGAGGTTTTTCGGCAACGCTGCCTCCGGATACGAGTGACGGACCGACGGCCATCCGTCCGACCGCGGTGGTACTGGTCACGCACATTTTAAACGGACGGGCAGTTGCGTCACATTTCCGCCACTCGCGCCCCGGCCGCTGTAATGAACGGCGCACAATCGCAGATACACGAAGCACAGACACTGCCTCCAACATTTCGGCGTACCAACGTGAGGTGATCGGCCGTGAAACTGCGCTCCCTGCTGCATCGGCAACCGGCGGACCAGGTTCCGCTGCTTCCCGCTGTCGAGCCCGAGGACGGGCGGACAGCGCGCGCCGGGTCGGCGTTCCCCCACGGCGCTCGCGCCGCGGCCCCGGAAGAACGCCTGGAGCGTCTGCTCACGCCGAGTGAGCTGGATCTCGTCTTGCGTCATCGGCTCTGAGCCCTGCGCGAACGCCCACGACAGACCGGGCCGACAGGCTCCATACTCGTCAGGTGACTTCACCCGCTGCTACGAAACCGGCCATCCTGAGCGTCGACGACGACCCGGGGGTTTCCCGGGCGGTCGTGCGCGACCTGCGCCGCCGTTACGGCGCCGATTACCGGATTCTGCGCGCGGAATCGGGGGCTCAGGCACTCGACGCGCTGCGCGAGATGAAGCTTCGCGGCCAGCCCGTCGCGGTGCTGATCGCCGACTACCGGATGCCCGGCATGGACGGCATCGAATTCTTGGAGCAGGCGATGGACCTGCACCCGTACGCGCGCCGCGTGCTGCTGACCGCCTATGCCGACACCAACGCCGCGATCAACGCGATCAACGTCGTCGACCTGGACCATTACCTGCTCAAGCCGTGGGACCCGCCGGAGGAGAAGCTCTACCCGGTGCTGGACGGCCTGCTGGACGCCTGGCGCAGCAGCGAGCACCGGCCGGTCACCGAGACCAAGGTGATCGGCAATCGCTGGTCGCCGCGATCCTCGCAGGTGCGCGAGTTCCTCGCTCGCAACCAGCTGCCCTACCGGTGGTACCTGGCCGACGAGCCCGAGGGTGCGCGACTGCTGGAAGCGGCGGGTGCCGACCCCGAGCGCTGTCCGGTGGTGATCACTTCGGCGGGCGAGGCGCTCGTGCAGCCCTCCGACAGCGAACTGGCCCAGAACGTCGGCCTGACCGTCGATCCGGCGGGCGAGTTCTACGACCTGATCGTGGTCGGCGGCGGCCCCGCCGGTCTCGGCGCGGCGGTCTACGGCGCGTCCGAGGGTCTGCGCACCGTGCTCGTCGAGCGGACCGCCACCGGCGGGCAAGCGGGGCAGAGTTCGCGCATCGAGAACTACCTCGGTTTCCCCGACGGCCTGTCCGGCGCGCAGCTGGCCGATCGGGCCCGGCGGCAGGCGGCGAAGTTCGGCGCCGAGGTGATCACGACGCGCGAGGTGGTCGGGCTCGAGGTCAATGGGTCCGCGCGCACCGTGCGGTTCGCCGACGGCGGCAGCCTGTGCGCGCACACCGTGATCATCGCGACCGGTGTCGACTACCGCCGCCACCCGGCGCCTGGCGTCGACGACTTCACCGGGCGCGGCGTCTACTACGGTTCGGCGATGACCGAGGCGTCCGAGTGCGCCGATCACGACGTCTACATCGTGGGCGGCGCGAACTCCGCGGGCCAGGCGGCGGTGTTCTTGTCCCGCAACGCGCGCGCCGTGCACCTGGTGGTCCGGGCGGATTCGCTGGAACAGTCCATGTCGCACTACCTCATCCAGCAGATCGCGCAGATCGCGAACATCGAGGTGCACACCAACACCGAGGTGATCGCCGCCGACGGGGACGATCACCTGCAGCAGATCGTGCTGCGCGACAACAAGACCGGCGCCGAGGAGAAGGCCGACGCGGAGCGGCTGTTCCTGTTCATCGGCGCCGCGCCGCAGACCGATTGGCTCGACGGAGTGATCATCCGCGACAGCGCCGGGTACGTGCTCGCCGGTCCGGACCTGATGGTGGACGGCGCGCGCCCCGCGGGCTGGGAGCTGTCGCGGCCACCGCATCATCTCGAGACGAGCGTGCCCGGCGTGTTCGTGGCGGGCGACGTGCACGCCGAATCCGCCAAGCGCGTCGCCTCCGCCGTCGGCGAGGGCGCCATGGCCGTCATGCTCGTGCACCGCTATCTCGCGTAACCAGGAGGCCGCAGATGACTTCGAACCAGACCGCCGACCGCAGCAGCCGGTCGGTGTGCGACCCCGCCGAGCTGCGCGGTTTGTTCCTGTTCGAGAAGCTGACCGACGAGCAGCTGGCATGGCTGTGCGCCGATGGGCGGATCGAGACCATCGAACCGGGCGTCGTCTTCCGCGAGGGCGATCCGGCCACCTGCCTGTACGTGCTGATGGACGGCGAGGTGGTGCTCACCAAACAGTCGGGCGGCGCGGAGATCGAGCTGGTCCGCACCGAGCACCGGGGTTCCTACGCGGGCGCCTGGATGTCCTATATCGGCGAGAAGGTGGACCAGACCTATAGCGGGACCATGCAGGTGACGCGGCCGTCGCGGTTCTACGTGCTCGACGCCGAGATCTTCTCCCGGATGATGCACGAGTGGTTCCCGATGGCCGTGCACCTGCTGGAGGGCGTGTTCTTCGGCAACCGCAACACCAACGCCCGCATCGGTGAGCGGGAACGGCTGCTGGCGCTCGGCTCGCTGTCGGCGGGCCTCACCCACGAGCTGAACAACCCGGCCGCCGCCGCGGTGCGCGCCACCTCGGGCCTGCGCGAGCGGGTCGCGGGCATGCGGCACAAGCTGGCGATGATGGCGGACGGCAAGTTCGACCCGGCGTCGCTGGGAGCCTTGGTGCGCCTGCAGGAGGAGGCGGCGGCCCAAGTCGCGAAGGCGCCGGAACTGACGCCGATGGAGGCCGCCGACCGCGAGGACATGCTCGGCGAATGGCTCGAGGAGCACGGGATCACCGACGGCTGGAACCTCGCGCCGAACTTCGTGCAGGCCGGATTCGACACCGACTGGCTCGAGCGGGTGGCCGCCACCCTGGATGGCGCTCCGGAACAGGTGTTCCAAGGGGCGATCCGCTGGCTGAACTACACCATCGAGACCGAGCTGCTGATGAACGAGATCGCCGACTCGACGACGCGCATCTCCTCGCTGGTCGGCGCCGCGAAGCAGTACTCGCAGATGGACCGTGCGCCGTTCCAGGTGGTCGACATCCACGACCTGCTGGACAGCACGCTGGTGATGCTCAGCCGCAAGATCGGCGACGGCGTCCGCGTGGTCAAGGAATACGACCGGACCCTGCCGCAGGTGCCGTGCTACGCGGCCGAGCTCAACCAGGTGTGGACCAACCTGATCGACAACGCGGTATACGCGATGAACGGCGCCGGTACGCTGACCATCCGCACCAGGCACGAGAACGACTGCGCCGTCGTGGAGATCGGCGACACCGGGCCTGGCATCGCGCCGGAGGCCCGCAACCGGATCTTCGAACCGTTCTTCACCACCAAGCCGATGGGCGAGGGCACCGGCCTCGGGCTGGACATCTCGTTCCGCATCGTGGTCAACAAGCACAACGGCGACATCCGGGTGGACTCCGAGCCGGGCGATACCAGGTTCACCGTCTGGCTGCCGCTGCGCCGCCCCGAACAGGAACCTGTCGCCGCAACCGACACGGAAGGGCAGTCATGACCGAGCAATTCGCAGGCATCGACCCCGCGATACCCCCCAGCGGGCCGGGTTGCCTGGAGTGCGAGCAGACCTCCGGCTGGTGGGTGCATCTGCGCCGCTGCGCGCAGTGCGGGCACATCGGGTGCTGCGATACCTCGCCCGCGCAGCACGCCTCAGCGCACGCCGAGAGCACCGGCCATCCGTTCATCCAGAGTTTCGAACCGGGCGAGGAGTGGTTCTACAACTTCGAGACCGAAGAGATGTACAGCGGCGGACCGGAATTGGCGCCACCGCGCAGTCATCCTGCGGATCAGGGCGTGCCGGGCCCGCGCGAACGGGTTCCCGCGGATTGGCAGGCACACATCCACTGACCCCGCCGCAACCGGTACGCTGCTGCGAACGCCGGGGCCTCCGGCACCACGATCCACCCGGGAAAGCACGGTATGAAACGAACTTCCGCCATCGTCCTGATCGCCGGGACGGTGGGTTTCCTGCTGGCAGGCTGCGGCGGAGGGGACGAATCCGCCGACGCGAACGGATTGCGCAAAGGCGCCGCGAGCACGAGCACCTCCGCCTCGGTCGCGCACACCACGACCGCTCCCGGCACCGCGACGCCGAGTTCCCCGTCGGACACCGCCGCCCCGGTCACGACCAAGCAGCGCGACTCCTCCCTCGGTCCCGCGTCGAGCACCACCTGCGGTGAGTTCCGCAAGCTCGACACCGACCAGGAGAAAGCGCTGATCGAGCAGATCCTGGCGGAGAACCCCGGCGGCCCGTTCGACGGCAGCCCGAACGTCGCGCTGGGCACCGCCAAGCTGGTCTGCCTGGCGCCGAGCGTTGCCGACACCTCGGTCGCGGTCGCGGCCGGAATCGTGAAGAAGTAGCCGTCCACGTATTGCGGGACGACGAACCGTGACCGATCGCGGGCCGCGCGGCAGAATGGCACAGTGGCAGAACTGGCACTCACCGCCCGCCTGAATCCCTCGGCCGCCGATGCCCGTCGCGGGGTGGTCCGGCTGCATCCGGAGGCGCTGACCGCGCTCGGGTTGCGCGAGTGGGACGGAATCATGCTGGTCGGCTCCCGCCGCACGGCCGCGGTGGTCGGCGTCGCCCGTCCGGGAACGCCCGCCGGAGTCGCCCTGCTCGACGACGTGACGCTGTCCAACGCCGGGCTGCGCGAGGACGCGACCGTGGTGGTCTCCCCCGCGACCGTCTACGGCGCGAAACAGATCACGGTGAGCGGCTCGCTGCACGCCACCCGCACGATTCCGGCCGCCACGCTGCGGCAGGCGTTGCTCGGGAAGGTCGTCACGATCGGCGACGCGGTCTCCCTGTTACCGCGCGACCTCGGTCCCGACATCAGCTCCGCGGCGGCCACCCAGGCGCTGTCGCGCACCTTCGGCATCGCCTGGACCACAGAGCTGCTCACCGTCACCGCCACCGATCCGCGCGGCCCGGTGAGCGTGCAGCCGAATACCGCGGTGACCTGGGGTGCGGGCGCGGTCGGCGGGTGGGATATCCCGGCTTCGGCCGGAGCACCGCTCACGGTGGACGCGGCATCCCGCGGCGTGGGCGGAGCCGTCGCCCCGGGTGTGGTCACGGACGCCGACGGCGTCGCGGTGGCAGGCGATGTCACACCGAGCATCTCGGTCGAAGACCTGGCGGGCGCGCGCACCCAAGCCGCGAAGCTCCAGGAGTGGCTCAGCCTCGCCTTGGACGAGCCGGAGCTGTTGCGCACCCTCGGCGCACGACCGCATCTCGGTGTGCTGATCACCGGCCCGGCAGGCGTCGGCAAGGCCACGTTGGCCCGCGCGGTCGCGGCGCCGCGGCGCATAGTGGAACTGGACGGCCCCACCATCGGCGCGGCCGAGAGCGGTGCGCGGCTGCGCGAGGTCGCCGAGGCGGTGGCCGACATCGGCTGCGGCAAAGGCGGGGTCCTGCTGATCACCGACATCGACGCGCTGCTGCCCGCCGACGCCGAGCCGGTCGCCACGCTCATCCTGGACCAGTTGCGCGCCGCGATCGCCGAACCCTGCGTCGCGTTCATCGCCACCACCGCGCATCCCGCCGACATCGACCCGCGGTTGCGGGCGCCGGACCTGTGCGACCGCGAACTCGCGCTGCCGCTGCCCACCGCCGCCGTGCGCAAGGCGCTGCTGGAGCAGCTGCTGCGCCGGGTGCCGACCGCGGGTCTGAAACTCGAGGAGATCGCGGCCCGTACACCCGGATTCGTGGTGTCCGATCTGGCGGCGCTGTGCCGGGAGGCGGCGCTGCGCGCGGCGTCGCGGGCCAGGGAGCACGGCAATCCACAGCTCACCCAACCCGACCTGGTCGGCGCGCTGGAGGTCATCCGGCCGCTGTCGCGCTCGGGCACGGAGGAACTCGCCATCGGCAGCCTGCACCTCGACGACGTCGGCGACATGGCGGAAACCAAGCAGGCGCTCACCGAGGCGGTGCTGTGGCCGCTGCGGCACCCCGACTCCTTCGCCCGCCTCGGCATCGAGCCCCCGCGCGGGGTGCTGCTCTACGGCCCGCCCGGCTGCGGCAAGACCTTCCTGGTGCGCGCGCTGGCCGGTACCGGTCAGCTCAGTGTGCACGCGGTCAAGGGCGCCGAACTGCTGGACCGGTGGGTCGGCTCGTCGGAACGAGCGGTGCGGGAACTGTTCCAGCGCGCACGCGATTCCGCGCCGTCGCTGATCTTCCTGGACGAGGTGGACGCGCTGGCGCCACGCCGCGGGCAAAGTGCTGACGCGGGTGTCGGCGACCGGGTGGTCGCGGCGCTGCTCACCGAACTCGACGGCGTGGAGCCGCTGCGCGACGTGGTGGTGCTGGGCGCGACCAACCGGCCGGAGCTGATCGATCCGGCGTTGCTTCGCCCCGGCAGGCTCGAACGGCTGGTCTTCGTACCGCCGCCGGACGCCGCCGCCCGACGGGAAATCCTGCGCACCGCGGGGCGTGCGGTGCCGCTGGCCGCCGACGTCGATCTCGACGCCCTCGCGGAGGAACTGGAGGGTTACTCCGCCGCCGACTGCGCCGCGCTGCTGCGCGAGTCCGCGCTCACGGCGATGCGCCGGGACATGCGTGCCGCCGATGTCAGCGCCGCGGACGTGCTGGCCGCCCAGACGGTGGTCCGGCCCTCGCTGGATCCGTCGCAGATCGACACGCTGCGCCGCTATGCGGACAGCCGGGGGTAGGCGACGAGCAGTCAGCGCACCTCAGTCAATCTCTGGCAAATTAGCGTGATCCGCGCTTTTCCCACGGGAGACATTTTCGAGCGAATATCTGGCAATCGCTAGATCGCACACGCACCACGGGTATGTTCGACAACCGTGCGCAGGGTCGGCGACATTGTCGACGCGACCACGGCCTTCACGGGAGCCGCGGTCGCGGGTGTCACGCTGTTCCTGCCGGTCACCGTCAGCACCCGAGGCCAGTCCACGTCGTACCGGATCGCCGGTCTGCTCGACAGCGTGCCGCGCAGCGCGGCGCTGGGAGTGATCGTCGCCGTGGCGGTCGCGGTACTGGTCACCACGACCAAGCGGCCGTTGATCGGGTGGGCCACGGCGACGGCCGCCGCGCTGGCCCAGCTGATCAATCACTTCGCCGGACGCCACGTGGCGACGGCCGAGATGCTCACCACGCAGAACTACATCGACTCGATCTGCGCCGCCGTGCTGCTCGGCGCGCTGGGCGCCGTGGTGCTGCGCAGACCGTGGCCGGGCGCCGCGTTCGCGGTGGGCGGCGTCGGATTCTTCGGCTTCGGCGATCTGGCGAACCTGCTCGACGTCAACGCGGGTCCGTACGCGGTCCTGGAGACCCCGACCCGCTGGATGATCGGCGCCGCACTGGCCCTGCTGGTGATCAGCACCCTGCACAACTGGAAGCGCACCGAGGAGCCCGAGACGCCGCGGATGGCGATCGCTCTGCCGGTGACCCCGATCCTCGCCGCCATGGTGCTCGCGCTGGTGGTACTGGCCGGCACGGAATGGCTGGGTCGCCAGTACAGCAAACTGCCCGCCGAGAGTCACGCGATCGAGATCGGGATCGTCGTCGCCGCGACCATCGTCAGCGCCACCGCCGCGGCGATGCTGCTGCCCGGCCGCGACGGCACCGGCGTGTACCTGGCCGTGAGCCTCACCGCGGCGGTCGACGCCGTCGGCTACGCCGTCCGGCCCGGCTGGACCTCGGCGGTGCTCATCGCGTTGACCGCCGCCGGACTGTTCATCGGCTCCCGGATGCCCTCGACCGCTCTCGCCATTCTGTTCCTCATCGGCATCACGGTCTTCGCCCAGGTCACCTCGACGTCCTCGGGTACCGTCGCCTTCGCCGTGATCAGCGCGATCATCGCGTTGACCGCGGGTTACTGCTGCGGGACGGTGCGGCCGCGTTACCCGCCCGGCGGTGTGCTCGCGCTCACCGCGCTCTACCTTCCTTCGGCGGTGTCGGTGATGCCGGACCGGGTCAACGACTGGCGCGAGGACGTGGCGGTACACGACGCGACGCCGGGGCGCACCGCGCTGGCCATCGTCATCGGCAGTGCGATCGGGCTGATCATGCTGCGGAAATTGCGGCCGCGCTGCAAGCCGCAACCGAAAGGGCAACCGGAAAGCGAATCGTTAGCGGATATATAGCCCCGATTCGCGGGGATGGCGGACGCCATACTCACCCCTGCCGCGAAAGACGCAGGCTTTCCGTAGGCTTGTCCCGAACACCCCGCCGCCCCGACTCGACGGAGTGAAGTTTGCTCGCAATCCTGCTCGTGCACGCCGCAGCCGCCCTGGTGGCTCCGCTGGGGGTGCGGGCACTGGGGCGCAATGCTTTCTACCTGCTGGCCGCGGTCCCGCTCGGCAGTTCGGCCTGGGTGATCGCGAATTGGTCCGAGCCGCAGCGCGTCCGGCTGACCTGGGCGCCGAGCATCGGCCTGAACATCGATCTGCGTTTCGACACCCTCGCTGCCATCCTGTGCCTGCTCGTGCTGGGCATCGGAGCGCTGGTGCTGGTGTACTGCGCCAGGTACTTCGCCAACGACGAGCCGCGGCTGGGGGTGTTCGCCGCCGAGCTCGTCGCGTTCGCCGGGGCCATGTTCGGGCTGGTCACCAGCGACAACATGGTGCTGCTCTACGTGTTCTGGGAAGCGACAACGGTGCTGTCGTTCCTGCTGATCGGCCACAACGCCGAGCAGGCGGCCAGCAGACGAGCCGCGATCCAGGCGCTGCTGGTGACCGGGGCCGGCGGATTGGCGATGCTGGCCGGCATCGTCGTGCTCGGCACCGCGAACGGCAGCTATCTGCTGTCGGATCTGCTGTCCGGCGCCCCGAGCGGGACGGCCGTCGACGTGGCGGTGGCGCTGCTGCTGGTGGGTGCGCTCACCAAATCCGCCGTGGTGCCCTTGCATTTCTGGCTGCCCGGCGCGATGGCCGCGCCGACGCCGGTGAGCGCGTACCTGCACGCCGCGGCCATGGTGAAGGCCGGTGTGTACTTGATCGCCCGGCTCGCACCGGCGTTCGCGCACAACCCGGTGTGGCACCCGCTGGTGCTCACCCTCGGCCTGGCGTCGATGCTGTTGGCCGGGCTGCGCGCACTGCAGGTCGTGGATCTGAAATTGGTGCTTGCCTTCGGCACGGTGAGCCAGCTGGGCTTCCTGATCGTGCTGGTCGGCCTCGGCACGCCCGCCGCAGCGCTGGCCGGAGTGACGATGATCGTCGCGCACGCGCTGTTCAAGGCGAGCCTTTTCCTGGTGGTCGGGATCATCGATCACGGTGCGGGAACCCGCGACCTACGCCGGTTGTCCGGTCTCGGCCGCCGGGCGCCGGTGCTGTGCGCCACCGCGATCCTCGCCGCGCTCAGCATGGCGGGCATTCCGCCGCTGCTCGGCTTCGTCGGTAAGGAGAGCGCACTGAGCGCCGTGCTGGACGCGGACATACTCGCCGCGCCCGCCCGCGGCGCGGTGTTCGCCGGGGTGGTGCTCGGCTCGATGCTGACCGTGGGCTACAGCATCAGGTTCGTCTGGGGCGCCTTCGCGGACAAGCGTGTCGAGCCGGAACCCGCTCCCGGCGCCGCGCCCCTGGCCCACCATCCGAGCGAAGTGCCCGTCGTCGGGCGGGAATCCGAGGATCGCCTCCGCTGGCACCCGCCGGGCGCGCTTTTCCTGGCGGCACCGGTGATCCTCGCCGCCGCGAGCCTCGCGGCCGGTCTCGCGCCGTCCTGGCTGGACGCACGGTTGCGCCCCTATGCCGAAACGCTTGCCGGACCCCCGCTTTCCCATCTGGCGCTGTGGCACGGCTTCACCCCCGCGCTCGCGTGGACGCTGCTGATCGTCGCGGTCGGTGTCGGGCTGTACCGGCTGCGCGCCCGCTTCACCGAATCGGCGCACCCGCGCCTGGGCAACGCCGACCGCGCCTACGACGCCACGCTGCGCGCGATGGATACGCTCTCGCTGCGAATGACCGGCGCCGTGCAACGCGGGTCGCTGCCGCTGAGCCAGGCGGCGATCCTGGTCACCCTGATCATCCTGCCGACCGTCCTGCTCGCCCTCGGCACCCGCACCGGCGTCACGCTGCGCCTGTGGGATTCGCCGCTGCAAGCGGCCGTCGGCGTGATCATGGCGGTGACCGCGCTCGCCGCGACGGTGCTGCGCAACCGATTGGCGAGCGTGCTGGTGGTGGGCGTGACCGGATACGGCAGCGGCGTGATCTTCGCGCTGCACGGCGCGCCCGACCTCGCGCTGACCCAATTCCTGGTGGAGACGCTGACACTGGTGATCTTCGTCCTCGTCCTGCGCGCCTTCCCCGCGCGGATCGAGGCCCGCCGCAGGACCGCGTTCAAGATCCGCAGGGCGATTCTGGCCGCGGGGACCGGAACGGTGGTCGCGGTCCTGGCCGGATTCGCCGTCGCGGCGCGCACCGCCGAACCCGTCTGGCCCAGGATTCCCGAAGCCGCCTACACATTCGGTGGTGGAAAGAACGCCCTGAACGTCCTGCTCGTAGACCTGCGGGCGTGGGACACCCTCGGCGAGATCTCGGTGCTCGTCGTCGCCGCCACCGGCGTCGCCTCCCTGGTGTTCCGCAGCAGGCGTTTCGGCAGCGCCCCGCGCGCGGCGGACTCCCCCGACTACGACCCGGAACTGGTGAGCTGGCTGCCCGCGGGCCGGTTGGTCGACCGGGCCGATCGGTCGATGGTCCTGCAGATCACCACGCGGCTGGTGTTCCCGACCATCATGGTGCTGTCGGTCTACTTCTTCTTCTCCGGCCACAACGCGCCCGGCGGCGGGTTCGCGGGCGGACTCACCGCGGGGCTCGCGCTGACCCTGCGGTATCTCGCGGGCGGCCGCTACGAACTGGGCGAGGCGCTCCCCGTCGACGCGGGCCATGTTCTCGGCGCGGGCCTCACCTTGGCCGCGGGCACCGCGGTCTCGTCGCTGCTGCTCGGCGCGCCGCCGCTGTCCTCGGCGATCATCGAGGTCTCGCTGCCGGTGATCGGCCACGTCAAAGTAGTCACCGCGCTGCTGTTCGATCTCGGCGTCTATCTCATCGTGGTCGGCCTGGTGCTGGACGTCCTGCGCAGCCTCGGCGCGAGGCTGGACAGCGAGCTGGCCGACGCCGATACCCCGGCCACGAAGGGCGGTTCCGGCGCATGACGGCGAATCTGACCCTGCTGATCGTGATCGGCATCCTGGTCGCGTGCGGGGTGTATCTGCTCCTGGAACGCGCGGTGTCGAAGATGCTGCTCGGGCTGATCCTGTTCGGCAACGCGGTGAACCTGCTGATCCTCACCGCGGGCGGCGGCAACGGCAAGCCGCCCATCCGCGGCACGGCCGAGACCGAGGAGATGGCCGACCCGCTCGCCCAGGCGATGGTGCTCACCGCCATCGTGATCACCATGGGCATCGCGGCATTCGTGCTCGCCCTCGCCTACCGCGCCTACATGCTCACCACCAGCGACGATGTCGCCAACGACCAGGAAGACGAGGATGTCGCCCGGCGGCGTGCCGGAGAGGATCCGGAGACGTGAACCTCTCGCCCGGCCTGCTGCCGATCCTCGCGCCGCTGCCGGTGCTCGTTCCGCTGCTGGGCGCCGCCGCCACCCTCGTGTTCGGTCGCAGGCCCCGCATCCAGAGCGTGGTCATCGTCGGCGCGCTCACCGCCGTCGTGGTGATCTGCGGGTTGCTGCTGTATCTGGCCGACCGGGACGGAACCACCGCGTTGCAGGTCGGCAATTGGGCCGCCCCGATCGGCATCACGCTGGTGGTGGACCGGCTCTCCGCGGCGATGCTGGTCGTCTCGTCCATCGTGCTGCTCTCGGTCGCCCTCTACGGCGCTGGCCAGAACATCCGCGACGGCGACGAACGGCAGCCCACCTCCATCTACCGGCCCACGTATCTGGTGCTGACCGCCGGTGTCTCGGCCGCCTTCCTCGCCGGTGACCTGTTCAACCTCTTCGTGGGCTTCGAGATCCTGCTCGCGGCCTCGTTCGTGCTGCTGACGGTGGGCGCGACCACCGAGCGCATCCGGGCGGGCGTGGCGTACGTGATGGTGTCGATGGTCTCGTCGCTGATCTTCCTCACCGGCATCGGGCTGACCTACGCGGCCACCGGAACGCTGAATCTCGCCCAGCTCGCCGTCCGGTTCGGCGCCGTGCCGGACGGCACCCGCACGGCGATCTTCGCGGTGCTGCTGGTGGCGTTCGGCATCAAGGCGGCCGTCTTCCCGCTGTCGAACTGGCTGCCCGACTCCTACCCGACCGCCCCGGCTCCGGTCACCGCCGTGTTCGCCGGCCTGCTCACCAAGGTCGGTGTGTACGCGATCATCCGGACCCACTCGCTGTTGTTCCCCGACGGCGGCTTCGACTCGGTGCTGCTGGTGTGCGGCCTGCTCACCATGCTCGTGGGCATCCTCGGCGCCATAGCGCAGAGCGACATCCGCCGTCTGCTGTCGTTCACGCTGGTCAGCCACATCGGATACATGGTGTTCGGGGTCGGACTGGCCACCGCGTCCGGGCTGGCGGGCGCGGTGTTCTACGTGGCGCACCACATCCTGGTGCAGACGGCGCTGTTCCTGGTGGCCGGCCTGATCGAGCGGCAAGCCGGATCGACCTCGCTGCGCAGACTGGGCGGGCTCGCCGCCGCCAGCCCGCTGCTCGCGGTACTGTTCCTGATCCCCGCGCTGAATCTCGGCGGAATACCGCCGTTCTCCGGGTTCATCGGCAAGGTCGCGCTCTTGCAGGCGGGCGCCGAGCGCGGCAGCGCGCTGGCCTGGGTGCTGGTCGGGGGCGCCGTGCTCACCAGCCTGCTCACGCTCTATACCGTGGCCCGGGTGTGGAGCAAAGCGTTCTGGCGGCCCCGCGCGGACGCGCCGGAGGGCCATCTCACGGCGGCGAAGCCTCCGACGCTCATCGAGGATGCGACCGACGTGCACTACGACGAGCGCACCGACCCCGGCCGGATGCCGCCGCTGATGGTGTTGTCCACCGCGGCGCTCGTGACGGTCGGGTTGTGCCTGACCGTGCTGGCCGGCCCGATTCTCACGATCGCCGACCGGGCCGCGGCCGACCTGCGCGACCCCGGCGTGTACATCGGTGCGGTACTGGGTGATTCGCGCGGCGATCCGGGAGGCCCGCGATGAGCGTCGAGCAGAGCGGACGCGGCCGACAGCGCGAGACGGTCGTCCGAATCGGCGTACTCGCGTGGCTCACCATGGTCTGGCTCGCCCTGTGGGGCGATCTCAGCGTCGCGAACCTGCTGGGCGGGCTGGTGGTCGCCGCGCTGATCATGCTGGCGCTGCCGTTGCCGCGCGTGCCGGTGTCCGGCCGGTTGAACCCGCTTCCGCTGGTCGCATTGATCGTGTCGAGCGCGTATTACGCGCTGGAGTCGAGCCTCCAGGTCGCCTGGTTCGCGATCCGCCCGGCTCCGATGCCGGTGTCCGGGGTGCTGCGGGTATACGCCCGCACGAGATCGGATCTGGTGCTGGTGCTGTGGACCGATGTGCTCAACCTGATCCCCGGCACGATGGTGCTGGAGATCGATCGCAAGCGCTGGGTCGTCTACGTCCACGTCCTCGACGTCGGCAGCGACGCCGCCGTGGACGAGTTCCACCGGATCACCCGGCGGCTGGAACGCCTGCTGATCGATGCGTTCGAGCGTCCGACCGGCTGGCCGCGCTCCCGGACCGCCGCGCTCCCGGAGGTGCCATCGTGACCGTCGTCGCCGTGATCGCCGCCGTCATCCTGACCGCGGCCGGGCTGCTCACCACATACCGTGTCGTCATGGGGCCCAGCACGCTGGACCGGGTAGTCGCGGTCGACTCGCTGATGGCCATCGCCGCCTCCGGCCTGGCCGTGTGGGCGGCCTACAGCGCCGACACCACCGTGGTGCCGGCGATCGTCGCGCTGGCGCTGGTCGGATTCCTCGGCTCGGCCGCGGTGTCCCGATTCCGCGTGCGGGACGACAAATGAACCTCTGGCACACGCTCGCGGGCGCCCTGATCCTGTTCGGCTCGACGCTGGCGCTGACCGCGGCGATCGGGATCGTGCGCTTCCCCGACACGCTCACCCGGATGCACGCCGCCACCAAACCGCAGGTCATCGGGCTGATCCTGGTGCTGGCCGGCGCCGCGATCCAGCTGCGCGGGCACGGCAACGTCTGGACGCTGGTGCTGGTCGGGCTGTTCACCCTGCTCACGGCCCCGGTGATCGCCCACCTCATCGGCCGCACCGCCTACCGCGAGCAGCGCTACCGTGACGGTCTGTTGCGCGTCAACGCTTTGCGCGACGACGACGTGGAATAGCCCGCTCAGCGCGTGGCGGGCTCGACCCCGCGCAGGCCGGCTCGGCCGGACCCCGCTCAGGGCGTGGCGGGCTCGACCTCTCGTTCGGCCCGCAGCGGTTGCCGCACGGTCACGAACCACGTCGCGTGGAACGCCGCCGCCAGTCCGGCCAGCAGCCCGAGCACCACCGTGCCCGCGAGCACCGGGTACTCGGCCATCGGCACCGCGAGGTAGCGGTAGGCCAGCAGTAGCGCGGCCAAGACGACCACACCGGAGCCGATCAGCCGGACCCGGAACCATCCCCAGCCGCGCTCCGGCTCGCGCAGCGCCGATTCGACGGTGAGGCACAGCACCGCGCCCGCGACCAGGTCGACGCCGTAGTGGTAGCCGAAACCGAGGGTGGCGGTGAGGGTGGCCAGCAGCCAGAACGCGCCGCCCCAGCGCAGCCAGGCCGGGGCCGGCTCGCCGTCGCTGTCGCGGCGGGTGTGCAGGAACACCGACAGCGCCCAGGCCGTGTGCATCGAGGGCATGCAGTTGCGCGGAATCGCCGCGTCGAACGGCAGCGGCAGCGGATTCCGGTCGATCGGCGGCACCACACCCGGCCAGTAGTTGCCCAATTGCAGCCCGTTTCCGTCCGGTCCGAACGCGAACATCGGCCCGACCACCGGGAACAGCACGTACACCAGGGGACCGATCAGCCCGAGCACCAGGAAGGTCCGCACCAGATAGTGCGACGGCCACCGGCCCGACGACACCACCCCGCGCAGCTGCCACACCGCCACGACGATGGCCGCTACGGGCAGCTCGATGTAGACCCAGTGCAGCACCGCGTAGACCACCGGCCCGAGCGCGTCGACCGCCCGGCCGAGCACCCACGACGGATCGCCCAGCGCGTGGTCGGCCAGGATCACGTATTCGTCGAGCACCGTCGGCCTGCCGATCACGGTGACGTGCAGCCAGACATCGCCGACCTTGGTGGCCAGGATGAGCAGCGCGCCGAGCGCGGCCGCGTGCAGCGCGTTCCGCCGTTCGGCGCCCGACCAGCGCAGCCAGGCCACCAGCGCCAGGCCGGTCAGCACGATCACCGGTCCGTTCCCGATCACGAACGGCTCTCCGGCCAGCAAGCGGGCGCCCGCCCACACCACGTCGACGGCGACCGCGGCGCCCACCGCGACCAGCCTGCGGCGGGCCGAGATGCCCACCAGCGCGAGGACCAGCCCGGCCCAGGGCACCGACATGGACTTGGGGGTGCCGATGTAGTCCCGCGCCACGCTCTCCAGCGGGCCGTCGAACCCCTGCCGGACAGCGACGACCTGCAACACGATCAGCAGGACAGGCACCGCGGCCACCGCCGCGGCGACACGGACCCGGGTCCGCGGTACGGGACGGCGCGATACCGCGCTTCCTGCTTTGGCACCCGGGTCTTCGACTAGCATCCGACCATAGTAAACGGGGGATGAACGCCATCCCCCTGGCCAGCTGAACGACAGCCGACCTATCCGCGCCCGGACGTTACTGTCTCAGCTCCTCGACCAGCGCGTCCACCACCGCGATCAGGTCGCCCTGCGACGCCGCGGCGACGCGGCGCTGCCGTTGATAGGACGCGCCCCGCTTGGGGATCTCGGCGACCATCGCGAGCTCGTCCGCGCAGTGCAGTCGCGCCGCCGTCGGCTCCAGCCGGTTCAGCAGATCGTCCAGGTCGTCGGTGACCAAGCGCTCGTTGCTGTCGGCATCGGTGATGATGATCGCGTCCAGCCCGTACCGGGCGGCCCGCCACTTGTTCTCCTGGACATGCCACGGCGGCAGGGTGGGCAGGGTTTCGCCGTTCTCGACTCGCTGATCCAGGTCGACGATCAGGCAATGGATGAGCGCGGCCAGCGCGGCGAGTTCGGCGCGCGTGGAGATGCCGTCGCAGACCCGCACCTCGATGGTGCCCCATTTGGGCGCCGGGCGGATATCCCAGTGCATGCCGCCCAGCTGGGTGAACACACCGGTCTTGACCTCGTCGTGCACGAAATGCTCGAACTGGGTCCAGTTCTCGAACTGGAACGGGAGGCCCGCGGTCGGCAGCTGCTGGAACATCAGCGTCCGGTTGCTGGCGTAGCCGGTGTCCGATCCGGACCACATCGGCGAGCCCGCCGACAGCGCGAGCAGATGCGGATACGACAGCAGCAACGAGTTGAGGATCGGAAACACCTTGTCGCGGTGAGATACTCCGACGTGCACGTGCACGCCCCAGATCATCATCTGGCGCCCCCACCACTGCGTGCGCTCGATCAGCTCGTCGTAGTGCTCCGACCGGGTGAGCTGCTGGGCCGACCACTGCGCGAACGGATGGGTGCCCGCGCAGAACAGGTCGACGCCGAGCGGGTCGGCCGCGCGCCGCACCGTGTTCATGGTGCCGGTCAGGTCCTCCACCGCCGCCCCCACGGTGTCGTGCACGCCGGTGACGAACTCGACGGTGTTGCGCAGCAACTCCTTGGTCACCTGCGGTGTGCCGTCGTGGGCCCGCAGCTCACCGAGTGAATCGAACACCGCGGCGGCGGTATTCGACAGGTCGCGGGTCACCTTGTCCACCAAGGCGATCTCCCATTCGACCCCGATCGTGGGCCGGGGCGAACCTTCGAAGGGAACGTGCTCGATTCCTGCCCCGGCCATATACCACCGCGCTACTGGATCACGCCACAGGCGACACGGCCGCCCGCGTCACCCGTCGCTAGGGTCGTCTCGTCCGGACCCGCGACGCCATCGGCGCGGTTGTAACGATTGGGGATGTTGCCGAAGTTGTCGGCGTCGGCGTGGATGATCAGGGCCTTGCCCTTCACGTCGTCCAACGTCACCGCGTCGGTGGTGGTGACCAGCTTGGCGACGCCGTCGCCACGCACCTCCAGCGAGGTCAGATCACCGCTGGCCGGGTGCGCGTTGGCGCTGCCCACCTGCAGATGGCCACCGGCGGACAGGAAATCGCCCGCCGGGCCGCCGGTCGGTGCGACGGAGTTCGGCTCGCACTTGCCCGCCTGGTGCACATGCAGGCCGTGGAAGCCGGGGCGCAGCCCGTGGGCCTCGACGGTGACCTGCAGGTGGTTGCCGTCCTTGGCGAAGTTCGCGGTGCCGACCGAGGCGCCCGAGGGGTCTTTCAACTGCACGTTCACCCCCTGCTCCGTGCTCGGCGCGCCGTGCTCGGTGCTCGACTGCCCGGCGGGGGCGGCGGACCCGGTCCACACCGGCGGGGTGGTTCCCTGGACGTCACTCGACTCCTGGCTGTTCGAGCAGGCGGCGAGGCCGAACACCGCGACCGCGAGCACCGGGGTCACAGTCCGCCAGGACGGGCGGCGAGTTGTGGACGGGGCCATCGGGGAACTCCTTTACGAGTACCGAGTTTACGAGTAAAGCTGGGTGGACACGTTCGTTACCGGACAAGATGATGCCACGCCGCCATGCCGTGTCCCCGACAGGGCGGCGCGCCCTCACCTCACGTTCGCCGGTCCGAGCGTGCGAACAGCGGCCTCACGGGTCAGTTACCCGTGACGATCACCGTTACACCCGGTCCGGTGTCCCCGATTCCGTCCGTCTTCGGCGCCACCGACGCGCCGAGCTCGTCCGCGACGGCCTGCGCCGCCTCCTTGTCGCCGGGCGAAGTGCCGTAGTACACGGTGGTTTTCGAGATGCTCGCGCCGGGGTAGTTACCCGTTTCCGCGATCGTCCACCCGCTCGCCGAGAGCTGGCCCGCCGTCTTGGCGGCGAGTCCGGGCACCATGCTGTTGTTCAGCACGCGCACCGGGACCGAACGGGCCGCCGTGGAGGTGGTCGGCGCGGCGGTCGTGGTCGGCGTGACCGTCGCCACCGCGGTGGACGAGGACGCGACCGAGGTCGCCGCCTTGGGCGTGGTCGTGCTCGCCGGGATCTGGGGCGCGGCCGTCGCGCTCGAGGTGGGCGATTCGCTGGTCCCCGAGGCGTCGCTGTCGGCGTCGGAACTCGACAACGACATCGCGCCCAGACCGGCGAAGACGATGGCCAACGCGATCAGCACCATCGCAAGGGCGCGCAACGGTGGCCCACCGGAGGTGGGATTCGGGTAGCTCACCCTCGCGAGCCTAGTCGCACGGGGCGGGTCCGGGTCCGCATCGCCGGGTCAGACCTGGAATCCCAGCCGCCGCGCCGCACGCGCCTTCTGCCTGCTCGCGCGCAGCCTGCGCAGCCGCTTCACCAGCATCGGGTCGGCGGCCAGCGACTCCGGCCGGTCGACCACCGCGTTGAGCACTTGGTAGTAGCGGGTCGGCGACATGGCGAACAGCTCGCGGATCGCCTCCTCCTTGGCCCCCGCGTACTTCCACCACTGCCGCTCGAAAGCCAGGATGTCTAGTTCGCGACGGCTCAACCCGGAGCCGTCCGCCTGGTCGGCCGGAGCCTGCCCTGTCGTGACATCTTCGCTCGCGGAAGGGTCGTCCTGGCTCTCGGAAAGATTCCGTGCCGCTGCGCCGTCCATCTCGCTCCCTCGCCGAGTGACCACCAGACGAAAATGGTGCTTGTACGTCGCGGAACATTCAACCACGCAGCCCGGGAATCGCCCGGGCCACGACGCGGCGTGTTCCCTACCTGCCGGTAGCTGCGGTACCCGGAGCGCTGTGACGTGGCACCCACGGCAATAATTGGCCCATGGCAATCCTCCCGATCGTGATCGTCGGCGACCCGGTTCTGCACAACCCGACCGAACGGGTCACCCGATCGCCGGAGGAATTGGCTCCGCTCATCGCGGACATGTACGAGACGCTCGACGCGGCGCACGGCGTCGGTCTCGCGGCCAACCAGGTCGGTGTTCCGCTGCGCCTGTTCGTCTACGACTGTCCCGACCTGGGCGCGGACGGCGCCGCGACCCGGCGCCGCGGCGTGGTGGTCAACCCGGTACTGGAGACCTCGCAGATCCCGGAGTCGATGCCCGACCCGGACGACGACGAGGAGGGCTGTCTGTCGGTACCCGGCGAGCAGTTCCCCACCGGCCGCGCCGAATGGGCGAAGGTGACCGGCACCGACGAGCACGGCGAGCCGGTCGAGGTGGAGGGCAAGGGTTTCTTCGCCCGCATGCTCCAGCACGAGGTCGGGCACCTGGACGGGTTCCTCTATGTGGACGTGCTGATCGGCCGCAACGCACGGGCCGCCAAGAAGGCGATCAAACGCAACGGCTGGGGCACACCGGGTTTGAGCTGGCTGCCCGGCACCGATCCCGACCCGTTCGGGCATGACGACTGACCCCGCCGCCGGCCTGCCCGATATTCCGCTGGGCCGCCGCGTGGTGCTGCGCTATCGGTTGCCCGCGGGTTATCCCCAACCGTTGACCGACGTGATCGGCGAACTCGTCGCGCTGGATCCGCCGACCGTGCGCGGCGCCGACGGCACGGTCGTCTCGGTGGCGCCGGAGCGCGTGGTGGCGCTGAAAGCGCTCGGTCCAAGGCCGATTCGCACCAAGGAGATCCGCGCACTGGAGGCCGCGGCCGCCTACGCCTGGCCGGGCGTGGAACACGCGTGGATCGACGGCTGGCTGGCGCGTGCGGGCGGTGGGTACACCGGGCGGGCGAACTCCGCTGTGCCGCTGGGCAGTTCCGAGGCGCCCGCCACCGTGTCCGCGGAGACGCTGCACCGTATCGGCGAGTGGTACACCGCGCACGGCCTGCCGTTGCAGCTCGCGCTGCCCGATCGGCTGGCCCCCGTGCCGCCCGGCTGGCACAGCTGGCGAGAAACGCTCATGCTCGCCATCGACATCGACAATTTCGTGCTGCCTCAGGGTCCTTCGATGGTGCGGATCGCCGCCGCCCCCGACGCCGACTGGCTGGAGACGCACCGTTACGGCGGCGAAGTTCACACCGGGCAGGCGATTGCCGCACCGGATCCCGAGGTGCTGACCGCGGTCCTCGACGGCCAACTCGGCTTCGCCTCGCTCGGCCTGCCGCGTCCCATCGCGATCGGCCGCGGCGCGCTCACCACCGCCCCGGACGGACGCCGCTGGGTCGGCCTCACCTGTGTGGCCGTCGCCGCCGCGCATCGCAGGCACGGGCTCGGTTCGCTGGTCTGCGCCGAACTGGTGCGCTGGGGCCACGACCGCGGCGCGACCCACGCCTACATCCAGGTGGAGGCCACCAACGAGGCGGCCCGAGCGATGTATCGCGAACTGGGCTTCGTCGAACACCACGCCTACCGCTACGCCGCGCCGGAGCCACTCGCCGGGCCCGGCGGCCTGCGGTAGAACAGACCTGTCACCCGCGCGAAGGAAGGCCGCCGTGCGTCTCGCCACCTGGAATGTCAACTCGATCCGCTCCCGGCTCGACCGTGTCGCGGACTGGCTCGACCGCCAGGACATCGACGTGCTGGCCCTTCAGGAGACCAAGTGCCGGGACGACCAGTTCCCGTTCGAGCGCTTCGACGAACTGGGCTACGAAGTGGCCCACCTGGGCATCAACCAGTGGAACGGAGTGGCGATCGCCTCCCGAGTCGGCCTCACCGACGTGGAATTCGCCTTCCCCGATCAACCCGGTTTCGACAAGGACGCGGGCGAGTCGCTGATCAGCACGCCGGTCGTCGAGTCCCGCGCGATCGGGGCCACCTGCGGTGGCGTGCGGGTGTGGAGCCTGTACGTGCCCAACGGCCGCAACTTGGCCGACCCACACTACGCATACAAGCTGGAATGGCTTGCCGCGCTGCGGGACAACGGCGCACGCTGGCTGGCCGAGGACCCGCAGGCCGAGATCGCGCTGGTGGGCGACTGGAACATCGCGCCGACCGACGACGATGTCTGGTCCGTGGAGTACTTCGCCGACAAGACGCACACGTCGAAACCGGAACGCGACGCCTTCCAGGCCGTCGTGGACGCCGGGTACGCGGACGTCATGCGTCCGTTCGCGCCCGGGCCGGGCGTCTACACCTACTGGGACTACACCCAGCTGCGCTTCCCGCGCAAAGAGGGGATGCGCATCGATTTCATCCTCGCCTCCCCCGCGCTCGCCGCCACCGTGACGGACGCGATGGTCGATCGCGAGGCACGAAAGGGCAAGGGCGCCAGCGACCACGCTCCGGTGATCGCCGAATTCGCCGACGGATCCGGGCCCTCGTGACCCGCCCGGCGCAGCCGCCCTTCCCCCGCCGCAGCAGCGGGAACAGGGCAACCGGCGCCCGGCTGGGCGCAGTGAACAGCGACTCGGCCATGGGGCAACGGCAGCGGGCGCAGCACCTCGGCCCGGAGCGCCGCCGCCCGCAGGTACTCGACACCGCGCTCGCCATCGCCGTGGACAACGGCATCGCCGCGGTCACCATGGCCGCGATCGCGGAGCGGATGAACGTGACCAGGCCGGTGGTCTACGCCTGCTTCGCCGATCGGGTCGAGCTGATCGAGGCGCTGATCCAACGCGAGGAGGGCTACCTGGTCAGCGGCGTGCTGGAGGTGGTGACGCCGCGCGACGTGGACGCGGACGAGACCGTGTTCGTCGAGGGGTTCCGCGCGCTGCTGACGAAGGCCGCGAGCCGCCCCGACGCCTGGCGGCTGGTCTACGGCAACCCCGACCCCGCCGTGGCGAACTCGTTCGGTCGCGGCCGGAAGCTGGTCATCGAGCGCTGCGCCAAGCTTCTGCGACCGACGCTGCGCGCCTGGGGCACCGCCGACGCCGAGCGCAAGCTGCCCGTGCTGGTGGAGCAGTGGGTCTCCGCGGGCGAGGGGGCGGTGCGCGCGCTGCTCGCGGACCAGGACGGCTGGACACCGGCGGATCTCGGCGCGTTCGTCGGGGCTGCGGTCTACCGCGCCCTGCGAAACGCCTGATAGGCGGCGCGGCCGCACTACGATGGTGATCAACTATCCGACCACCGGCTGGCGGAGGAACGGTCATGGCGTTCTATCGGCAAGTGGGTGCGGTACCGCCGAAGCGGCACACCCAGCATCGGGATGAGCAGGGCCGGCTCTACTACGAGGAGCTGATGGGCGAGGAGGGCTTCTCCGGCGACTCCTCGCTGCTCTATCACCGCGGCCTGCCGCCTGCGCTGGTCGATTCGACGGTCTGGGAGTTGCCCGATCAGCGGACCACGCCGAATCATCCACTGCGCCATCGTCATCTGCGGCTGCACAACCTGTTTCCCGGCGACACGCCGTCGGAGACGGATCCGGTCACCGGGCGGCGGTTGCTGCTCGGCAACGCCGACGTGCGCATCTCCTACGTCGTCGCCAAGGGCGGATCGCCGTTGTACCGCAACGCGATCGGCGACGAACTGGTGTACGTGGAGTCCGGCGCGGCGGTGGTCGAGACCGTGTTCGGCGCACTGCCCGCGCGGCAGGGCGATCAAGTGCTCATTCCGCGAGCCACCACGCATCGCTGGCGGCCCACCGGCCCGGAACCGTTGCGGGCGTATGTGATCGAGGCGACCGGCCACATCACTCCGCCGAAGCGCTACCTGTCGAAGTTCGGTCAGCTGCTCGAGCACGCCCCGTACTGCGAGCGCGACCTGCACGGACCGGCCGAGACGATCACCGCGACCGGCACCGAGGTGGAAGTGCTGGTCAAGCACCGGACAAGCGGGCAGGTCGTCGGCACCCGGATGGTCTACGCCACCCACCCGTTCGACGTGGTCGGCTGGGACGGCTGCCTGTATCCGTTCATATTCAATATCGCCGACTTCGAGCCGATCACCGGGCGCATCCATCAGCCGCCGCCCGTCCATCAGGCATTCGAGGGCGGCAACTTCGTCATCTGCAATTTCGTGCCGCGCAAGGTGGACTATCACCCGCTGTCGATCCCCGTGCCGTACTACCACTCCAACGTGGATTCCGACGAGGTCATGTTCTATTGCGGCGGCAATTACGAAGCGCGCAAGGGTTCCGGGATCACCCAGGGATCGGTGTCGGTGCACCCCGGCGGTTACGCCCACGGTCCGCAACCCGGCGCCTACGAGAACAGCATCGGCATCGAGTACTTCGACGAGCTGGCCGTCATGGTGGACACCTTCCGCCCGCTGGAACTCGGTGAATGCGCCCTGGCCTGCGAGGACCCGACCTACGCGTGGACCTGGTCGGGGCGGGGCCCCGCGTGAGGACCAGGGTCGAGGTACCCCCGGAGTCCTTGTTCGGTCCGGACAACCTGCCGTACGGGGTGTTCGCGCCGCGCGGAAGAAGCCACCGGGTGGGTGTGCGGCTCGGCGAACACGTCATCGATGTGCTCGCGCTCCTGGATGATCCGGTGTTCGCCGAACCGAGCCTGAACGCCTTCCTGGCGCAGGGCCCCGTACGCTGGCGCGCGGTCCGCGACCGGATTCGCGAGGCGGTCGAAGGCGAGCTGGACAGCGCCGCCGTCCATCCCCTGTCCGACGTGGAACTGCGGCTGCCCGTACGGATCGGCGACTACGTGGACTTCTACGCGAGCATCGATCACGCGACGAACCTCGGCCGCCTGTTCCGGCCGGACGGTGACCCGTTGCTGCCGAACTGGCGCCACCTGCCGGTGGGCTATCACGGGCGGGCGGGGACCGTGGTGGTGTCCGGCACCGAGGTGGCGCGGCCGTGCGGGCAGCGCCGATCCGAATCCGGCGCGCCGGAGTTCGGCCCCTCGCGGCGGCTGGACATCGAGGCCGAACTCGGCTTCGTGATCGGTGTCGGCTCGCGGCTCGGCGTGCCGGTCGGCATCGACGAGTTCGCCGACCGGGTCTTCGGCGTCGCGCTGGTCAACGATTGGTCCGCACGCGATATCCAGGCCTGGGAGTATCAACCGCTCGGGCCTTTCCTCGGTAAGTCGTTCGCGACCTCGCTCTCACCGTGGATCACCCCGCTGGCCGCCCTGGAGCCCGCGCGCATACCGCTGCCCGAGCAGTCGCCCCCGCCACTGCCCTACCTGCTGGGTAACGAGGCGTGGGGCCTGGACATCGATCTCACCGTGGCGTGGAACGGGCAACCGGTCGCGCACCCGCCCTATGCCCGGATGTACTGGTCACCGGCCCAGATGCTCGCTCATCTCACCGCGAACGGAGCTTCCACCCGTCCCGGTGATCTGTACGCCTCGGGCACCATCTCCGGCCCCGAACCGGACCAGCGCGGGTCGTTCATCGAGTTGTCCTGGGGTGGGAGTCGACCGATTCCGGTGAACGACGGGCAACGCACCTTCCTCGAAGACGGCGACGAAGTGACGATCACGGCATCGGCTCCCGGTCCCCGCACGTCCCGCATCGGATTTGGCGAGGTCACCGGCCGCATCGGTCCCGCGCATCCGCGCTGAGTCCCGCTGCCGAGCGGTAGTGCCGCGGTCTGTCGTCGGCCGTTCGGCAGCGGTTCGGCCGTCGCTGAAGACTCGCCACCGATCCGCGTGGAACGCGCCGACGGCGGCGAAAGTCCCCCGCTCCGCCGAGCGCAGCAGCAATCTTCCAGCGCTTGAGCTCGCCCCCTTCCGGGTACGCCGCGGCTACGGTTGCATCCGCCAGACAAGGAGCGAGGTCATGACCGATCGCCCGGACGTAGCGCACCGCAGGCCCGATGGCGTCGACGACACCACCGTCGCCGCCACCGGCAAACTCTCGGAGGCCCTGGAGATCATCGAACGCGCCCGCGGTCACCTGTACGCCTTCCACCAGCTGACCGGCGGCGCCGACCTGGCGCTCGACGATGCCGTGGAGCTGTTCCGCGAGGCGGGCCACGCCCACATCGCCGACCGGATATCCACCGAGTTGATCGGTCGCAACGTGCTCGCCGGACGATGGACGTTCCAGATCATCGAGGAATACGACGACGGCTACTACGCCCTGTTCCGCGACATCGAACGGGCCGCCCGGGACGAATTGCTCGACGGCCGCCGCCACCTCTACGAAGCCGAGATGAAAGAAGCCCGCCGCACCCGCGGCGCGCCCGGCCATTCGGCCGAGCCGGAAGACTCGTGATCTCGACCGAAAATCCCGGGCATGCCGCCTGGTCGGGCACCCTCGCCGTCGGCGGCACACCGACCGGACACGCATGCTGCCAGGCCGATTCCACCGCCTGTTCGGCGCGCGGAGTCCGCCGCCACACCTTCCCGAGCGCCTGACCGGTCGCCCGGGTATTCAGCAGCGCCTCGTCCCCGCACGCGACTTTCGACCGCGCCTCGGCACTCGCCCCCGATGCCGCTGCCTGGGAGTTCGCTCGATCGCGGCGAATCGCCGGGCACGCGGCCGGGCGGTCCGGGTATGGTCGGGCGGGAAAATTTCACAACCAACGGGGGCTCGCACCAGTGGGCTGAGAGGACGGCTAGCCGAGAGGCGTCAGGGCCGTCGACCGTATGAACCTGACCGGGTAATGCCGGCGTAGGGAGGAAAAGATGGCACCCGCCGCTGCGTCCGACGGCGCAACCACACCCGTCGACAGCGTCACAACCGGCCCCATCGAGGGCAGCGTCAAGCACTATCTCGAAGTCGAAGACCTGCGCATACCGGTGCGCCGGATCAATCTGACCAATGGCGAACACTTCGACGTCTACGACACGTCGGGGCCGTACACCGACGAGACTGCGACGATCGATCTCGAAGGCGGTCTACCGAAGCTGCGTGACACCTGGACCAGATCCGAGGGGTCGGGCCCGCGCACCCAACTCGCCTGGGCCCGCGAGGGCATCGTCACGCCCGAGATGCGCTTCATCGCCGCGCGCGAAGGCGTCGCGGCGGAGCTGGTGCGCGAGGAGGTCGCCGCCGGCCGCGCGGTGATCCCGGCCAACCATAAGCATCCGGAACTCGAGCCGACCATCATCGGCAAGAAATTCCTGGTCAAGATCAACGCGAACATCGGCAACTCGGCCGTCTCCTCCTCGATCGCCGAGGAGGTGGAGAAGATGGTGTGGGCGACCCGCTGGGGCGCGGACACCATCATGGACCTGTCCACCGGCAAGAACATCCATGAGACGCGCGAGTGGATTCTGCGCAACTCCCCCGTCCCGGTCGGCACCGTGCCGATCTACCAGGCGCTGGAGAAGGTGAACGGCGACCCGACCGCGCTCACCTGGGAGATCTACCGCGACACCGTGATCGAGCAGTGCGAGCAGGGCGTCGACTACATGACCGTGCACGCGGGCGTGCTGCTGCGCTACATCCCGCTGACCGCGAAGCGGGTGACCGGCATCGTCTCGCGCGGCGGGTCGATCATGGCGGCCTGGTGCCTGGCGCATCACCAGGAATCGTTCCTGTACACGCACTTCGAGGAACTCTGCGAGATCCTCGCGCGCTACGACGTCACCTTCTCCCTCGGCGACGGCCTTCGGCCCGGCTCCATCGCCGACGCCAACGACGAGGCGCAATTCGCCGAGCTGCGCACCCTGGGCGAGCTGACCAAGATCGCGAAATCCCATGGCGTGCAGGTGATGATCGAGGGCCCCGGTCACGTGCCGATGCACAAGATCGTGGAGAACGTCCGGCTCGAGGAGGAGTGGTGTGAGGAGGCGCCGTTCTACACGCTCGGCCCGCTCGCCACCGACATCGCACCGGCCTACGACCACATCACCTCGGCCATCGGCGCGGCCATCATCGCGCAGGCGGGCACCGCCATGCTCTGCTACGTCACGCCGAAGGAACACCTGGGCCTGCCCAACCGCGACGACGTGAAAGTCGGCGTGATCACCTACAAGATCGCCGCGCACGCCGCCGACCTGGCCAAGGGACACCCGCACGCCCAGCAGCGGGACGACGAACTGTCCAAGGCCCGTTTCGAATTCCGCTGGCGTGACCAGTTCGCCCTGTCCCTCGACCCGGACACCGCACGCGAGTACCACGACGAAACGTTGCCCGCCGAACCCGCCAAGACCGCGCACTTCTGCTCGATGTGCGGCCCGAAGTTCTGCTCGATGCGAATCTCGGCGGACGTGCGCGAATACGCCGAGCGCCACGGCCTGAACGAGGTCGAGGCGCTGGAAGCGGGCATGGCGGAGAAGTCCGCCGAATTCGCAGGCAAAGGCAACGCCGTCTACCTGCCCGTCGTCTCGTAACGACCACCGCCGCCCGCCGCGATCCGGCGGGCGGCGGGATTCCATTGCCTGCGTCCCGCAGCAGCGCGGTCCCGCAACGATGTCTCGTGCAGCCGGTTGAACACCTCGAGCACGGCTCCATCTGCATGCTCAGCATCGGGAAGGACGCGCCCGGCGCAGCGACCAGAGCGGCTTCGGAGGTGCTCACCATTGTCGAGGAGTCCACGGCCAATCGTTCACGATGAGCGGCTGAGACGGTGAACTAGGCTGGATCGTGCCGGACGAGGGGCGAGTTGGAGGGGGAATCGTTGTGTTCGACGTCAATCCGGAGAACCTGCGGACGGCAGCGCAAGCGTTGGCCGTGTTGCCGACCGAGATAGATGGAGCTGCGCCCCTGGGCGCCGATCAGGTCGACGGTAAGTTGAATGGATCCGCAGTCGGGCACAGCCTGGAGCAGACGACCCAATTGGCGGCCCAAGCGCGAGATGCTTTGAAGGCTAGGTTCACCCGATTCTCAGAACTCCTCGAGCATGCGGCGAGTATCTACCACGATGACGATATGGCCGCCGCCGCCCAACTGGCTGCTGTGACCGATTCGGTCCCGACAGGTGTCCACGATGGTAACTAGAGCGACACCCACCCCGGTGGAGGTGCTGAACTGGGACGTCTCGGCGCTGGCCGGCATCGCAGACAGGTCTGACCAGATCGCGGACCTGATCTTGAAGACATCGAACTCGATGCACACCGTGATCCACGACCTCGCATGGCAGGGACAAGCTCGCGACGCGGCCGAGGTCGAGGCCGACCGCGAGCAAGATCAGATGCGCACGATCGCCACCGCGTTTTATGACCTCGGTACCGCCTGTGCTGGCGCTGCCCGCGACATGGAATACCCGCTGGCGGAGATCAAGACGATTTTCCAGCACTACGTCATCGCACCGGTCACCGTTGCCCACGACTGGAGCATCACCGGGGTCGATGACTGGAGTTCGGAAGCGGGCACGCAACTCTCGCGGTTTAACGGCCTGGTGTTGACTCTGGCGACGGCCGATGCCAAGTGGGGCGCGAAGATCGCCGAGGCCAACGAGAAACTCCAACTGCTCGACTCGACAGAGATTCTGTTCCAGGCCGCCAACGACGGGCTGGTACAACCGCCGGGCGGGTGGAGCAAGGATCCGGGCATGAGGATGGCTCAGGAGATCGCCTACGGTCACGCCTGGACCAAGCACCGCGACGACTTCAAGGGTATGACGCAGGACGAACTCGCGGAGAAGGTTTACCAAATCATTCAGGGTCCACAAATGGAGCGTCTGGGCAAGGACAAAATCGGCAATCCCGTCATGATGAGCTACGACGGGTTCATCGTTATCGTCGACCCCAGCACTACTGATCACGGTACCGTCTACCGGCCCAAGGACCCCTTGGGCGAATTCATCCGCCTCACCAACCAGACCACGGATCCATCGCTGGACCCTTCAAGGGTCCCCGGCGGCACCGGAGGGACGCCCCCCGGAAAACCCGGCGGAAATCGGTAGGCAGTGACAACGACTTCAGGAGAGACTATTGGAATTCGATATGTCGAAGCTGACACCCCCGGAACGCGAGTTCGTGGACGGAGCTCTGGCCAGCTGGGTCGGAGTGTCGACGAACGCACCGATCCCAGTGCGGGCACTGGGGTTCGCCGACCGTGACCGGTTCGATGACGAAGCCTCCAGGCTCCGTCGCGCGGTCCGCGATGGAGCCATACTGACCGAGGTCGAGACCGCGAGGGTGCTGTTCTTGAGCGAACTGGCCTTCGGCAGTGACCTCTTCGGCGCGGGCGTCGAATTCCAACTCGTCAACGCGATCCGCGATACCGAAGCGATCCAGATCTTGCGCTCCCTGCAACGGAAGCTCCATACCCGCGCCGGTGCCAAAGCACTGTTCGAGCCCGATCTCTACGCACCCGAGTAAATCCGAATCGCAGGATGGGGCAGTTCGAAGCGGCGCCGAAATAATCAACCGGCATACACGAGACAGCCGATCGAGACACCCGGCTGCCTGATATATAGCCTATGTAGCAGGCGGGTACGACTACCGGATATCGGTCAACGGCACGCCCTTGAAACGGAGACGATCCGAAATGCACCTGGACTGGGCTGCCCAGCACCCAGGACGGGACGCCGCCGACCGCACATACTTCCTGGTGGAGGTCACTTCCGCGACCGATATCCCGGAACTCCTACTGCGGGAGGCGGAGAACGCGGTCATCGATTCGATTAATTCAACCTATCTCCCTGACTGAGGGAACCAGCGCAGCGAAGGGCCGTCCCCAAGTTCCGGGACGGCCCTTCGAGGTTCTACAACCTTTCTGCGAAGCGTCCGATCCCCAGCAGTAGGGCGTGCAATCGCCACGCTGGAAAAGGTGCTCGGCGATCTGACCGCGACCCAGCGCTTGCCGATCCAGGTACTCGTGCACGAGCGCCGCTACTGGGCTTCCTTGCCCAACCGGCCCGGCGGCCGAACCGGTCAGGATTCAAGAAGCGCTGCCCAGCGGGCCACCAATAGCGTGACCGTCGTGTGCGTCCCCGGCCTCTATGACCTAAGGAGAAACGGAATGAAAGCGAATATCAGCTCGATCCTGCTCGGCGTCCAGGACATGGATCGGTCCAAGCGTTTCTACGTGGACGGGCTCGGTTGGAAGGTCGATCGGGACTACGGCGTGTCGGTGTTCTTCTCGGCCGAGGACGGGCCGCTCATCGGCTTCTACGGTCGCGAGGGTCTGGCCGCCGAGATGGGCACGAGTCCGGAAGGGAGCGGTTTCGGCGGGCTGGCCCTGACCTACGTGGTCCGCAGTGAGGCGCGGGTCGATGAGATTCTCGACGAAGCCGAGAAGGCCGGTGCCACGGTCCTCAAGCCGGCCGCCGCCACGCAGTGGGGTGGGTACGGCGGCACCTTCGCGGACCCGGACGGCTACATCTGGAGCATCGGCTACAGCGCTCAGGGCGAGGATCAGCCATACGCCGAGTAGCTGCCGAGACGAGCCTGCGATGTCCTAGGAGCACTGGGAGATCGAACACCGTTGCCCGGCTTCACGGTTGACAGGCTGTGAAGCCGGAGCGCTGACAGCGGTCAGGTCGGTCGAGCGACGCGGAGCCGTTCTTCACGGCTCCGCGTCGCTGACCACGGATACGTCCACCCCTCCATAGGGTCAGCTTGATCCGGGAAGAGGTGCGGATCGAAAGCGTCCGTCCACACATGGCCGGCGCTTTTCCGATCAGAACCGCTCGGCGATCAGTAGGACTGGAGTTCGATCAGCGTGCCCTCCGGGTCACGCAGGTGGGCGGTGCGCAGCCCGGGGCCCCACTGCGGCCGATCGGCCGGACCTGCGACAACCGTCGCGCCGTGCTCGGCGCACAGTTTCGCACCCGCGTCGACATCGCGGACCCGGCAGACGAACATGACCGCGTCCTGCGACGGCGCGGCTCGCTCCGACAGCGCCGACGTCGCGACGACCTCCGCCATCGCGGAGCGATCGAAGAGCACAAGCGCACCTTGGTCCCCGACGTCCCAGTTCGCATAGGGACCCGCAGCGGTTCCCTTGATCAGGGTCGCCCCGATCAGCTCGGGCAGCACGGCCGCGTAGAACTCGAAGCATTCGGCGAATCGGGTGACCAGGAGTCTCGGATGAAGTGCGTCCACGGCGTCTCCAACTAGTTGGTGCGGACCTATTGTAGGTCGGCACCTACAATAGATCGATGGACTCCGGACGCGCACTGCCGCCGAGCCTGCTCGGCCTCGACATCTACCTCCTGTCCCGGGTGGGCAAGACCGCGCGCGGCCGATTCGCCGACCGGCTGGCCGCCCGCGGCCTGCGGCTGTGGCACATGGCGATCCTCGCGGCGCTGGCCGATTTCGGCCCGCACGCCCAACGGGATCTCGCCGAGCGCCTGGCCATCCACCCCAGCGACGTCGCCAAGATCGTCGACGAACTGGAAGCCGCCGGTCAGGTCGAACGCGCGCGCGACGACCGCGACCGTCGCCGAATCACAGTGCGCATCACCCGCACCGGCCGCGCCGCATTGCGATCCCTCGATCGCGAGGCCGGTCGGGTCGGCGACGAAATCCTCGCCCCGTTGGACCCGGCCGAGCGCGATCGACTACATGCGATGCTGGAACGCGTCTTCGCGCATGCGCATCCGGAGTCCGCTATCGAGTGACTCCGCGACGACCCGCTGCGCGAGGATCTCCGGCGGCATCGGGCGAGTCACGACAACCTTGTTTTGTCGCTCCTACGAGTCGGATGCACGGTCACCGTCGTACCATGACCGGCTACACCGCCGCCCGGCCTGGGTGCGCCGATACGCGAGATCAGAGCACCGTCTGCTCGATCAGGCGGCGAGCCGCGCGATCGGTGCGCTCGACCTCGCCGGTGATCATCCTGTCTTGCAAAATCCCGCGCAGGCCCGACACAAGCAGAGTCGCGACGACTTCAGGGTCCTCAATGGACTGAAGGGTGCGCAGCCCGTCCGCCAGCGCCGACACGAACACGGCGATGGCCGAAACGGCGTAGTCGGCATACGGACTCCGTGGCGCGCACGCCGCGCCGAGAACCTGGAGCATCACCCGGACGCTCGTCCGGCCCTCGCCCGAGGTGTTGGCGGTCCAGAAGTCCCACAACCGGTCGCGAAGTTCGGACGCGTCACCGATGTCGGCGAAGAAGGCCGCGATGTCGGGTCGCTGCGTCGCCAGCGCTTGGACCAGCAGCTCTTCTTTGGTCGTGAAGTAGTAGATCAGCATGCGCGAGCTGGTGCCGAGTTCGGCGGCCAGCGGGCGCAGCGACAGGTCCGCGAGACCGTGGTCGGCGATGTAGCGCACCACGGCGGCGAGCAGTTCGGCGCGTTTGGCGTGGTCTAGGGGGCGGGCCATGGGTTGACTGTAGCGATTGGTACAGGTATTCATGACATCGTGACTGTAACAATCGCTTCAGAAACTCGGGATTCGGTGGTCGTCACCGGGTACGCGGCGACCACGTCGCTGGCCGACGACATGGACACGACCTGGTCCGGATTACTGGCGGGCCGAAGCGGAATCGGCGCGCTCGAGGACGATTTCGTCGCCGAGTACGACCTGCCGGTCCGCATCGGCGGCAAGCTGAAGTCACAGCCCGGCGCCGAACTCACCCGGGTCGAACAGCGCAGGCATTCCTACGTCGAGCAGATGGCGCTGGTGCTCGGCCGCCGGGTCTGGCGTTCCGCCGGCGCGCCCGAGGTGGACTGCGACCGATTGGCGGTGGCTATCGGCACCGGACTCGGGGGCGGCGACGCGCTGATCTCGGCGGTCGACGCGATGCGCGCGGGCGGCTATCGCAAGGTGTCGCCGATGTCGGTGCCGATGGTGATGCCGAACGGTCCCGCCGCCACCGTCGGGCTCGAGATCGGAGCGCGGGCCGGCGTTTTCGCTCCGGTGTCGGCCTGCTCCTCGGGTTCGGAGGCGATCGCGCACGCGTGGCGGCTGATCACCACCGGCGAGGCGGACGTGGTGGTGGCGGGCGGCGTCGAAGGGCATATCGACGCCGTGCCCATCGCGAGTTTCGCCATGATGCGCGCCATGAGCACCCGCAACGACGACCCGGAACGCGCGTCGCGCCCGTTCGACCGGGACCGCGACGGATTCGTCTTCGGCGAGGCGGGCGCGCTGCTGGTGCTCGAGTCCGAGCGGCACGCTCGCGCGCGCGGGGCCACCGTGCACGGGCGGGTGCTGGGCGCGGGCATCACCTCCGACGCCTATCACATCGTCGCGTCCGAGCCGGAGGGCATCGGCGCCGCTCGCGCGATGCGCAAGGCCATCGAGACCGCGGGACTGCGAGCTTCGGACATCCAGCATGTGAACGCGCACGCCACGTCGACCTCCATCGGCGACGCGTCGGAGGCCAACGCGATCGCCTCCGTCGTGCCCGATGCCTCGGTCTACGCGCCGAAATCCGCGCTCGGGCATTCCATCGGGGCGGTCGGCGCGTTGGAGTCGCTGGTCACCATGCTCACCCTGCGGGATCAGGTCGTCCCGCCCACGTTGAATCTCGACAATCTCGACCCGGCGATCGACCTGGACATCGTGGCGGGCGCGCCGCGCACCCAGCGCATCGATTTCGCGCTGAACAATTCGTTCGGCTTCGGGGGGCACAACGTCGCGCTGGCGTTCGGCCGGGTCTGACCTCGAGTTCCGTTCCGGAGCGGGCTACCGTCGTTGTACAACCGACCGATCGGCCCGAAGGACGGACAGCGACGTGAGCGAGCACCGGCGAAGGAACCGAGGACCGTGCGCGCGGGCGCGCACGACGGAATCGAGCGCGGGCGGGGCGCTGTGAGCGACGCCTTCTACCTTCCCGACCCCGACCGGCCGGATCGCTTTCTGTCCACCGAGTTGACCCGCGGCCCCTGGTCGCCGGACGCCCAGCACGCGGGTCCGCCCTCGGCGCTGCTCGGGCACGTGATCGAGCGGTGCGAGCCGCGCCCGGGGTTCCAGGTCGGCCGGGTCGCGGTCGAAATCCTCGGCCCGGTGCCGCTGGCACCGCTGACCGCCGCGGCGCGGGTCGTCCGCCCCGGCCGCAGCGTCGAACTCATCGAGGCGACGCTGTCCACCGAGCGCGGGCCGGTGATGCGCGCGAATGCCTGGCGGTTCAAGCTGTCCGAACCGGAATTGCCGCTGCCGGAACGTTTCCTGCCCACCGGCACACGTCCCGGTCCCGAACACGCGGACGTGCCCGCGCCGTTCCCCTCCACCCAACCGGTGGGCTTCCACACCGCCATCGAATACCGCTTCGTCAGCGGCTCCTTCACCGAGCCCGGCCCGGCGGTGTGCTGGATCAGGATCAAATATCCGATCGTCGCGGGCACCGACCCGAGTCCGCTGGAACGCACCCTCGCGGCGGCGGATTCCGGAAACGGCGTCAGCGCGGTCATGGACTGGTCGAAGTACCTGTTCATCAACACCGACCTGACGGTCACCCTGCACCGCCAGCCCGCAGGTGAATGGGTCTGCCTCGACGCCGTCACCTACCCCCAACCCCATGGCATAGGTATGGCCGAATCGGCGCTCTACGACGAAAAGGGCCCCTTGGGCCGCAGCACGCAAACCCTCCTACTCGGCAACCGATAGCCGAGGCAGACCCACTCGGCGTTCGTCGCGACAACGCTCACGGACGGGTCGAGATCTGCTGGACGCCCCAGCCGTTCCCGTCCGGGTCGGTGAAGAAGAAGAATCCGACGTTGTCGAGTGGGTCGGGCATGGGGGTGGGGTTCTCGCCGAAGACTTGGATTTCGGTGACCTCGACGCCTCGGGCGGTGAGCTCCTCGTGGGCTTTGCGCAGGTCGTTGACCACGAGTTGCAGGCCTTGCTGGGAGCCGGGTGTCATGTCGGGCACCGCGCCCTTGCCGATGACGATCGAACAACCCGAGCCGGGTGGGGTCAGTTGCACGATGCGGACGTTGTCGTCGATCTTCGTATCGTGGTCGACGGCGAAGCCGAGTCGCTCCGCGTAGAAGTTCTTGGCCCGGTCGATATCCGACACGGGCACGATGACGACCTCGAGTGTCCAGTTCACGGCGCATCCTTTCGGGGCGGACAGCGGTATTCCTACCAGTGCGGACCGGTGGGCGCGGGAGAAATCATCGCCGAGCCCAGCGCCAGTTGAACTCGTCCGGCGCGGGCGGGGGGCCGGGGAGTTCGCCGTCCGCGCTCAGCCCGGCCAGGAGCATCGCGAGCACGCGGCGGCGCAGCTGGACCGTGCGCTGCGGATCAGGCACCGCGACGGCCGCGCAGGACTCCAGGATCAGGCCGAGATCCTGCGGGGTGACGTCCGAACGCAGTTCGCCGGTGGCGTGGGCGCGGCGCACGAGATCCTCCGTGACCTTCGCGGAGTGCTGCACATCGGGCAGCATCGATTCGTCGGGGGTGAAAGTGCCCGCGAGATGCACTGCCAGCGAGTGCACGTCGGCGTCCACCACTCGCTCGAGAAAGCCGACCAGGCCGTGCCAGCCGTCCGGATCTTCCAGCGCCGCATCGGCTTCCGCGTTGTACCGGCGCAGACCGTCGTGGCAGAGCGTGCGCAGCAGCACCTCCTTGCTCGGATAGCGGCGATACAGCGCACTGATCCCGACGCCCGCGCGTTCCGCGACGGCGGAGATCGGGGCCGTGGCGTCGGCGAGGAACACGGCTCGGGCGGCCTCCAGAATCAAGCCGTCGTTGCGGGCGGCCTGCGCCTTACGGCCAGGTAGACCCTTCTGAGCTGGGGCGTCGGATGTCTTCGGCATGACACCAGGATAGCACTTGAACGGAATGATCCGTTCTGCTACGGTTCAATCAGAACAGAGCATTCCGTTTCAAAAGGAGCAGGAAATGTCCGCGATCACCCCCTTCCGCATCGACGTCGACCAGGCCGACCTGGACGACCTGCGCGACCGCCTCGCCCGCACCCGCTGGGCCGAGCAGATCCCGGGCTCGGGCGATACCTACGGGGTGAGCGTCGAGCGCGTGCGCCACCTCGTCGACTACTGGCGCGACGGGTTCGACTGGCGCGGGGTGGAGAATTCGTTGAACGCCTACCCGCAGTTCACCACCGAGATCGACGGCCAGAACATCCATTTCCTGCACGTGAAGTCCACCCGGGAGAACGCGTTTCCGCTGATCCTCACGCACGGCTGGCCCGGTACCTTCGTCGAGTTCGTCGGCGTCATCGAGCCGCTCACCGCCGCCGGGTTCGATCTGGTGATCCCCTCCGTGCCGGGATACGGCTTCTCCGGCCCCACCACCGAAGCGGGCTGGAACGACAGCCGGATCGCGCGCGCCTGGGCGGAGCTGATGCGGCGGCTCGGCTACACCCGCTACGGCGCGGTGGGCAACGACGGCGGTTCGCAGATCTCGCCGGAACTCGGGCGGGTGGCGCCGGACCAGGTGGTCGGCGTGCACGTGACGCAGGTGTACTCGTTCCCGTCCGGCGATCCGGCGGAGCTGGCCGATCTCGATGAGGACGAGCAGCGGTCGTTGGCCACCCTGGACTGGTTCGCGAAGAACAAGATGGGCTTCAACGTGCTGCAATCGCAGCAACCGCAGACGCTGGCGCACGCGATCACGGACTCGCCCGCCGGGCTGGTCGGCTGGAACGGCCAGTTGCTCGGTGCGGACCTCGACGACGACTTCGTGCTGACCAACATCGCGATCCACTGGCTCACCGGCACCGCGGGTTCGGCGATCCGGCACTACTTCGAGAAGGACAAGGCCGAGCACCCCACGGCGCCGACCACGGTTCCGCTCGCGCTGTGCGGCTCCACCGGGGACTTCCACGGCATCCGCCGCTTCGCCGAGCGCGACCACAACATCGTGTCGTGGCGCACGCACGACGTGTTCACCCACTACCTGCACCACGTGGCGCCCGCGTTGATGGCGGAGGAGATCACGGAGTTCTTCGCGAAGCTGCGCTGAGACTGTCGCTTATGGCATCGAGACTTGTGGCCATGGTTCGTCTCGTTTCCGGCTGATGTACTGGATTCATCAACGACACAGCAGCTTTCGAAACAGGAGAGAAAACCATGAAAATCGCAGTCTTCGGAGCCACCGGGACCGTCGGCCGTCTCGTCGTCGAGCGGGCGCTGCGGGAGGGCCACGAGGTGACGGCCTTCACCCGCAGCGCCGCGAGCGTCACGCAGCGGCACGAGCGGCTGCGCGTGATGGAAGGCGATGTGCTGGACACGAATTCGGTGCGGCGAGCGGTGCAGGGGCAGGACGCGGTGCTGATCTCGCTCGGCAACGGGCGCAAGGGCGTGGTCCGGGCGGGCGGCACCGCAGCGGTCATCGACGCGATGAATCACACTGGCGTCAAGCGGCTGATCTGCCAGACGACGCTCGGCGTCGGCGACAGCCGGGGCAACCTGAACTTCCTGTGGAAGTACGTGATGTTCGGGTTGCTGCTGCGCCCCGCTTATGCCGATCACGTCCGGCAGGAGGAATACGTCCTGGCCAGCGACCTGGACTGGACGATAGTGCGGCCGAGCGCGTTCACCGACGGACCGGCCACCGGCAGCTACCGGCGCGGATTCCCGGCGGGCGAGCGCGGTCTGAGCCTGAAGATCGCCCGTGCCGACATCGCCGACTTCATGATCGAGCAACTGACCGACACGACTTACCTCCGCCAGGCGCCTGGAATCTCGAACTGAGCGCGCCATGCGGTGGCGCGGCAGCGGCCCGTGCCCCGGAACCGGGAGCACGGGCCGCAATCTTCAGGCGTGCTCGTGCAGTTCACCCCACGCCGGGAAGGGATCGGGATACTCAGCCCAAGCGCCCGGCCCCTCGGCGAACTCCGCGTCGGTGAGCAGGGCGCCATCCAGTAGCGAGCGCACCTTGTCGCAATCCAGCTTTATCCCGATGAAGACGATCTCCTGCCCCGGCGGCACTTCCAGCGACGACCACCAGGCGGCGGGTTCGAAGACCAGGTTCGGCCCCGCTTGCGACCACACCGCGGCCAGCGTCGACCGGCTCGCGATCCAGCAGAATCCTTTGCTGCGCAGGAGCCCTCGCAACTGCTCCAGCGCGTCGGAGAGGCGCAGCGGATGGAACGGCCGATCCGCGGTGTAGGTGAGGCTGCGAATGCCGTACTCCTCGGTCTCCGGCGTGTGCCCACCGGCGAGCTCCTCCGCCCAGCCCTCGGCCTCCGCGGCGACCACCGGGTCGTAGCGGCCGGTGTCCAGGACCTCGGCCAGATCGACCACGCCGTTGCTGGTGCGCAGCACGTGGGCGCGCGGGTTCATGCGGCGCACCGTCGCCTCCACCGCCCCCGCCGCGGCCGCGCCGACCAGGTCGGTCTTGTTGACCAGCAGGACGTCGGCGAACTCGACCTGATCCACCAGCAGGTCGGCGATGGTGCGCGCGTCGCCGTCGCCCGCTTGCAGGTTCCGCTCCGCCAGCGCCTGCCCGCGCGCCACCTCCGCGAGGAAGGTCGAAGCGTCGACCACGGTCACCATGGTGTCCAGCCGAGCGACGTCACCGAGCCGGAAGCCGTCCTCGAATTCCCAGTCGAACGTCGCGGCCACCGGCATCGGCTCGGAGATGCCGGTCGATTCGATCACCAATTGATCGAAGCGGCCTTCGCGAGCGAGCCGGGCCACGGCTTCGATCAGGTCCTCGCGCAGGGTGCAGCAGATGCAGCCGTTGGTCAGCTCGACCAGCTTCTCCTCGGTGCGGTCCAGGTGGCCATGGCCGGCGACCAGCGCGGCGTCGATGTTGACCTCGCTCATGTCGTTGACGATGACCGCCACCCGGCGACCCTCCCGGTTGGCCAGGATGTAGTTGAGCAGCGTCGTCTTGCCCGCACCGAGGAAGCCGGACAGCACGGTGACGGGAAGCAGGTCGGAGTCCATGACATTAATGATAACGATTTTCATTTGCTATCCGCGAGCGGGTTCCGGTTGCCGGTGGCCACCGGACCGGGTCGCCGTAGGGTTTGTGTCGTGAAACTGCTGCCATTGCCCGCCGAGGGGCAGACCCCCGTCCGGGCGCTCACCATCGCCGGTACCGATTCCGGCGGAGGCGCCGGAATCCAAGCCGATACCCGCACCATGGCGCTGTGCGGTGTGCACGCACTGGTGGCCGTCGCGGCGGTGACCGTGCAGAACACGGTGGGCGTCAGCGGCTTTCACGAGATTCCGCCGCAGGTCGTCGCCGATCAGGTGCGCTCGGTGACCACGGACATCGGCGTCGGCGCCGCGAAGACCGGCATGCTCGCCTCCACCGCGATCATCGAGGCGGTCGCGGCGGTGTGCCAGGAGGTCGGCATCGGTCGCGACGGCGACATTCCGCTGGTCGTCGATCCGGTCGCGGCCTCGATGCACGGCGATCCGCTGCTGCATGCCGAGGCGCTCGACGCACTACGCAGCACCCTGATCCCGCTCGCCACCGTGGTGACACCGAACCTGGACGAGGTTCGCCTGCTCACGGGTATCGACGTCGACGACGATGATTCGGCGCGGCGCGCCGCCGAGGCGCTGCACAAGCTGGGGCCGCGGTGGGCGATCGTGAAGGGCGGGCACCTGCGTTCCTCCGAGTACAGCACCGACCTGCTGTTCGACGGCGAGCGGTTCCTCGAGTTCACCGCCCCGCGCATCGCGACCGGCAACGACCACGGCGGCGGCGACACGCTGGCCGCCGCGACCGCCTGCGCGCTGGCCCACGGCTATTCGGTGCCCGAAGCGATCGAGTTCGCCAAGGAGTGGACCTATCGCTGCCTGGCCGCGTCCTACGATCTGGGCGCGGGCCACGGGCCGGTCTCCCCGCTGTGGCGATTGCATGGAAACTGAGCGGGGCAACCGCTCGGCGCACGCCATTTCCTGTCGGTGGGCGCTGCGATACTGAAGACGTCGCCGACACGGATGGCTTCAACGGCGAGGCGATCGGAACAACGACGTTCGGCGTGGATGCGGCGAAGACCTCGGCGCCCGGCCCGGGGGGCGCTGGCGGTCACATAGCGGAAAAGGCGCGGTGCAGTGGAAGATCGGCTGCGATCGCGATGCCGTGCAGCCGAGCGCTGGCCGCCACGAGCGCGAAGATGATCTCGCTCAGATAGGCGGCGAACTGCTCGACCGGCATGGCGGGCGGCTCCACCCGGTTCACCCCCAGCCACCAATCGGTGGCCGAGGCCACCGCACCGAAGATCGAATAGATCACCAGTTCCGCGCTCGCGACCTGCACCGACTCCTCGTCCACGACACCGGCGAACAGTTCGGCGGCGCGGTGGGCGGACTGCCGGGCCGATTGCAGCGCGCGGTCGGCGTCGTCGGAGCGTTGCGTGAAGTGGCTGTGCAGCATGAACCGGAAGACGTTCGGTTGCCGCGACACCACCTGCGCGTATTCGGACGCGGCGCGGCGCACCAGGTCAGCGGCCGAGTCGCCGGTCAGGTCGAAACTGGTCATGATCTGTTCCCAGAGCATGTCGCGCACCCGGTCGACGATCGCGTTGTAGAGGTCGGTCTTGTCTTCGAAATGGCGATACAGCTTCGGTTTGGCCGCGCCCGCCTCCTTGGCGATATCGCCCATGCTGACCGCGGGGCCGAACTTGTCGAGCGCGCGGAAAGCCGCGTCGACGAATTCTTCGCGCACCTTCCTGCGATGCTCGCGCCAACGCTCGGTGCGCGCGTCCACACGTTTGCGCGGCGGGTCGTCTTCCGTCCGGCCGCTGAGCATCACGAATCCGGATGCTACCTGTCGGCCCGGGTACGGAGACCCGGCCGTCTGCCGGGTCCCGTCCCACCGGTCAGTGTTTGCTGGAACCAGCGCCGCTGTCACCCGCGGTCTTGGCCTTCTTCTCCGCTCGCTTTTCCTTCAGGGACTTCCCGGATTTCTTGGACATCGAACTGCGCGGAGATTTGTCGGACAAACGTGGTCCTTTGCTCGGAGAACCTGAATGGTCCCGCTGTCATCGACCGTACGCTACGGGGCCTGCCCATGGCGTGATCCGGCTCGGGCGGCACCCCCAGGAACCTCACAGCTGAGGCCCAGCACCGTGGCAGCGTAGCCGTCGAATGTTGTTCGCATGACCGAGACCTTGACCGTCGCGGCGGCGGAACGGACCGAGACCACGGGTGCGCCCGTGCTGGACGTGGTGATACCCGTCTACAACGAAGAGGCCGACCTCGGCGTGTGCGTCCGCAGACTGCACGCCTACCTGCGCGACGGGTTCCCCTTCCCGGCGCGCATCACGGTCGCCGACAACGCGAGCACCGACGACACGCTACAGGTCGCCCAACTGCTCGCCGAAGAACTGGACGACGTACGGGTGGTGCACCTGTCCGCCAAGGGACGCGGGCGGGCGCTGCGAGCGGTGTGGGAACGCTCCGACGCGCAGGTGGTCGCCTATATGGACGTCGACCTGTCCACCGACTTGAACGCGCTGCTGCCCCTGGTCGCACCGCTGATCACCGGGCATTCCGACCTGGCCGTCGGCACCCGGCTCGACGCCGCGTCCCGGGTGGTGCGCGGGCCCAAGCGCGAGATCATCTCGCGCTGCTACAACCTCCTGCTGAAAGCCTCGCTGCGCGCGCACTTCTCCGACGCCCAGTGCGGCTTCAAGGCCATGCGCACCGACGTGGCGCGCCGCCTGCTGCCGCTGGTGCACGACGGCGAGTGGTTCTTCGACACCGAATTGCTGGTGCTCGCCGAGCGGGCGGGGCTGCGCATCCACGAGGTTCCGGTGGACTGGATCGATGATCCGGACAGCCGCGTCGACATCATCGACACCGCGCGCAAGGACCTGCTCGGTATCTGGCGGCTCGGGCGGGCACTGGCCACCGGCACGCTGCCGCTCGACGAACTACGCCGGTCGGTGGGCCGGGAACCGCTGGTGCCGGGGGTGCCGCTGGGCATGGTCGGGCAACTCGTGCGGTTCGCGATCGTCGGCGTGCTGAGCACGCTGGCCTATCTGCTGCTCTACGTGCTGTTGCAGCCGCTCGCCGGCGCGCAGGTGGCGAACTTCGCTGCGCTGCTGATCACGGCGGTGGGCAATACCGCCGCCAACCGGGCCTTCACCTTCGGCGTGCGCGGCTCGAACAGAGCCGTGTCGCATCAGTTCCAAGGACTGGTGATCTTCGGCATCGGATTGGCGCTCACCAGCGGATCGTTGTTCGCGCTGCATCGGTGGGCGCCGGACGCCTCGGTGCACCTGGAGCTGTTCGTTCTCGTGGTGGCCAATCTGGTGGCGACGCTGTTGCGGTTCGTCGGGCTGCGCTGGGTGTTTCGCGACAGCGGAGGCGAGGGCGCGCGGAACGCACCGGCTCTCGCCGCCGCCGGAAGCGCCGCCGAGGGAGACCGTTGATGACGGCGACGCTCACCGCGCGACCCGCCGCGACCGAACCGCGGCCGAGGCCGCGCCGGAACTGGGAGTATCCGGCGCTGGCGGCACTACTGATCGGCACGGCGGTGGCGTATCTGTGCAACCTGAGCGCCAACGGATGGGCGAATTCGTTCTACTCGGCTGCGGTACAGGCGGGTTCGGTCTCGTGGAAGGCGTTCTTCTTCGGGTCCTCCGACGCGGCGAACTCGATCACCGTGGACAAACCGCCCGCCTCACTGTGGCTGATGGAGCTGTCGGTGCGGGCCTTCGGGCTGAGCAGCTGGAGCATCCTGGTGCCGGAGGTGCTGCTCGGGGTGGCCAGTGTGGCACTGCTGTGGGCGACGGTGCGCAGGCCGTTCGGGCCCGCGGCCGGATTGCTCGCCGGGTTGGCGCTGGCGGTGACGCCCGTCGCGGCGCTGATGTTCCGGTTCAACAATCCCGAGGCGCTGCTGGTGTTCCTGATGGTCGCGGCCGCCTGGGCGATGACGCGGGCGGTGGAGGACGGCCGCTGGCGCTGGCTGGTCTCGACCGGCGCGCTGATCGGCTTCGGTTTCCTCACCAAGCAATTGCAGGTGCTGCTGGTGGTTCCGGCGCTGGCGCTGACCTACTCGATCGCGGGCCCGCCGAAACTCGGCAAGCGCATCCTGCAACTCTTCGCCGCAGCGGCCGCGATGGTGGTGGCCGCGGGCTGGTGGTTGCTGGCGGTCGAACTGTGGCCCGCCTCGTCACGTCCGTGGATCGGCGGCTCGCACGACAACTCGATCCTGGAACTCACCCTCGGCTACAACGGGCTCGGCAGGCTCAACGGCAACGAGCGTGGCAGCGTCGGACCGGGCGGCGACCTTCCGCCGGGCGGCAACGGCATGTGGGGAAGCACCGGCATCACGCGGATGTTCGAACCGGCGCAGGGCGGTCAGATCGCGTGGCTGATCCCCGCCGCGCTGGTCGCGCTCGTCGTGGGAATACTGCTGCGCGGCAGAGCCGCTCGCACCGATCCGCAGCGCGCCTCGCTCGTCCTCTGGGGCGGATGGCTGCTGGGGACCGGGCTGGTCTTCAGCTTCATGGCCGGCATCTTCCACCAGTACTACACCGTGGCCCTGGCTCCGGCCATCGCCGCGCTCGTCGGCGCGGGTGCGGTGCTGTCGTGGCGGGGACGGCACCGGCTGTGGGTGCGGATGGCGTCGGCGCTCGCGGTGGGCCTCACCACGGCGACCGCCTGGATGCTGTTGTCCCGCAGTCCGGAATGGCAGTCGTGGCTGCGCTGGACGGTGCTGGTCGTCGGCGTGATCGCGACGCTCGCCGTGCTCTTGCCCGCGCCGCGCAAGCTCGCCGTGGCGTCGGCGCTGGCCGTGGCGTTCACCTTCCTCGCCGGACCGGTCGCCTACGCCGTCGACACGATCGCGACGCCGCACGCGGGTTCGATTCCCTCGGCCGGGCCGAACGTCGCGATGCGTGGTCGGCCACCGTGGGGTGAGGGAATGCCGGGGATGAATCGCCGCATGCCGGACGGAGCCGGGACCACCGGCCGCGATGGAGCCGGACAGGTTCCGGGCGGTACGCCGCCGGATGGGCGTTCGCCGGGAGCGGGCACGACATCGGACGGCCGCATTCCTCAACCGGGCGGCGCACCCGGCGGCCGGATGCCGGGCGACGGGCAGCTCCCGGACGGCGCGGGCACGCCGCCCGGCGCGGCGCCGCAGGGCAACCCGCCCGGCGACGGCACGATGTTCCCGCCGGGAACGCTGCCCGATGGGCAGGCCCCGCAAGGCACCGCCGCGACGCAGGGCGCGCCCGGCGACGGCGGTCCCGGCCCCAACGGCGGCGGAATCGGCGGCCTGCTCGGGGCGAGCGAACCCAGCGCCCAGGTCGTGTCCCTGCTCGAGCAGAACGGCGGCGACTACACCTGGGTGGCCGCGGCCATCGGCTCGAACAGCGCCGCGGGCTTGCAGCTGGCCACCGAATTGCCCGTGATGCCCATCGGCGGCTTCAACGGCAGCGACCCCTCGCCGACGCTGGAGCAGTTCAAGCAATATGTCGCCGAAGGGAAGATCCATTACTTCGTCGGCGGCGGACGGGGCGGGCCGGGTTCGTCCGACTCCTCCCCCAGCGCCCAGATCACGCAGTGGGTCCAGGAGAACTTCACCGCCACCCAGGTGGACGGGGTCACTTTGTACGACCTGACCGCCACCCACTGAAACCGCGCGATGCGGTCCTGTCGCCCTGCATTCCCCGGGGCCGCATCGCCTCCCGGTGTTCAGCGCGACCCCTGCGCCCGCTGAACACCGCATCCGCACCGGCGCCATACCTCGGCGCCGGTGCGGATCGCGTTGTGCGGCAATCACCTTCCCTGGTCACAATCCCGCGAATGCGCGCGGGCGCACAGCGGTGGAACGTCGAACATGCGACCGGCGCCGATGATTCGAGCGCCCGCTCTTGGCATCCCGCAAAACTCCAGCGATGATGATCGGACGCGTGACGGCTCCGGGCCGGTAGCCGGGACCATCAGCTGACGTGTCCACCGCGAACTTTCAGGGAAACAATTGAACGCTTTCATGAAGCTGGCCGTGACGGTGGTCAGCGCACTGGTCGCAACCGCGCTCACCGTCGGATTCGCCGCCACCGCGTCGGCGGCCCCCGCCGACCGAGCCGAATCGGTCGTCGCGGCGACCGGCGAACCCCCGCAGGTGACCTACATCAAGGCATGCCTGCCGCCCGGCGACACCATCGAACTGCGCACGGGAATCGGCGCGGCGATCGGCGCCGCCATCGGCGCGCTCGTCGGCCTGCCCGTCTTCTTCGTCGGCGCGATTCCCGGCGCGATCATCGTCGGCTTGATCGGCGCCGCCATCGGAGCGTCCTCCTACGCCATCGATTCGGGAAGGCTCGAGCAGCAAGGTCTGTGCTGAGCAGCGCGTCGCGGCGCGCCGCGACGCGCAGGCCGCTCGGCGAGCGCCGCAGGTCAATCGCTCCCGGCGGCCAGCGCGCGCACCAGCCGGTCCAGCGCGGGGCGTGGATCGAAGTCCGCTGCCGGGTTCACCAGCTGATGCAGGATGATCCCGTCGAGTTGGTCGACCAGGATCCGCGCCACCGCCCGATCCACGCCGATACCCGCCAGCAGCGACGCGGTCCATTCGGTCAGCCGCAGATGTCCTCGGCGGATGGTCTCGCGTAGCGCGGGAATGCACTGCGCCTCCAGGAACAGGGCATAGCGGGCCAGGGTGCGCACCCGGTCGGCGCGCACCGCGTGCACGACGAAAGCGGCCATGCCCTCGACGAGTTCGTCGATCGTGCCGGGCGCGGGCTGCCGGGTGAGCACCTCCCAATCCGTGTAGTCGCGCGCCTCGAGGCGCTCGGTGATGCCGATCAGCAGCGCTTCCCGGGTGCGGAAGTAATTGGACGCCGATCCGGCGGGCATGCCCGCGGCCTCGTCGACCGCGCGGTGGGTGAGCGCGCGGGTACCGCGGGATCCCAGCAGGTCGATCGCCGCGTCCAAGACGAGGTCGCGTTTGGTGGACACCCTTCGAATACTACGTAGGTAGTGATACAGGTTACAGTTCCCCCTCCTGGTACTACAGGAGTAGTAACCGTATCGTTAGTCCCGCTTACGGTTTCAGCGTTGCCCGCAGGATCGGCCCGGTCACCATCTCCGGCTCAGATCCCGCCTGATTCAACCGACATCTGATGAAGGAAAAGGCATGGCGACTGTCGCACCGGCGACAACTGTCGTTGTCGCGCCTGCGACGGAGCTACCGGTCGCGCGCAGCCCTCGTCCGCGAACCCGGCTCGCGCTGGGCGCGGCCATCGTGTTCACCGCCGCCTCGCTCACGCTCTGGTTGCTGTTCTTGCGCCCCAACTGGGAGATGTACTGGCACCAAATAGATCTGCAGGTCTACATGTGGGGCGGCAACGCCGCCGCGCTGCACCCGGCCCAGTTGTACACCGCACGCGGCCCGCTGTTCCTGCCGTTCCTCTATCCCGTCTTCGCGGCGTGGATCTGCGCGGAATTGGCGCGGTTCCCGATCAACTACGTCGGCACCGGCATGGTGGTCGCGACACTGATCGCCTTGTATCTCAGCGTGTGGTGCACCGCCGTGCTGCTGCGGTATCGGCGCGGGCTCGGCATGCTCGCGGTGACACTGGCCGTCGGCAGCGCCGCGCTCTGGCTCGAGCCCGTCCAGCAGACCTTCCGCTTCGGACAGATCAGCATGATCCTGATGGCGATGGTCCTGGGCGACTTCGCGATACCGAAAGAGCACTGGAGTCGCGGCATCCTCATCGGGATCGCCACCGGGATCAAGCTCACGCCCGCGGTATTCATCGTCTATCTGGTGGTCACGCGCCAGCTGAAGGCCGCCGCCATCGCCATGGGCGCCTTCGCGGCGACGGTCGCGGCCGGTTTCTGGTATCGGCCGACCGAGGCGGCCCAGTTCTGGACAACGACCGTGGCGTCCCAGAACCGGATCGGCTTCGCCTACGTGCAGAATCAGTCGCTCAACGGTCTGCTCGGCCGCCTGCAATGGACCACATGGGACAGCCACGTGCTGTGGCTGCTCGGCGCGGGCGCGCTCGGCCTGGCCGGACTGGCCGCGGCGCGGATCGCGCACGCACGAGGAGACGAGATGCTCGGCATCCTGCTCGCCGCCGGTGTGACGCTGCTGTGCTCACCGATCTCCTGGACCCACTACTGGGTGTGGATGGTGCCCGCGCTCGTCTGGGCCGGGCACGCGCTGTCCCGCCGATCGCGGGCGGCCGCGATCGCGGTGCCCGCCGCGATCACGCTGTTCGCCTTCGCCTGGCCGATGCAGGTGGACTCGATCGGAGCCTGGGATGAAACCCTTCCGCTGCTGCCGCAAGGGCTGATCTGGTTCGTGCCGCAGACCAACGGCCGCGAATTCCATTGGGATCCGGTGCAATTCCTGGACGGCAACTCCTACGCCCTGCTTACCCTCGCCGCGCTCGTCACCGCCGTCGTCCTGCTTTCGCGCACACCGAGACCGGCACTCGAGGCGTCGCGTCCGGCCCGGTCGCGGGCTCCGGTTCAGCGGGAGGCGTGCAAGGCGGCGTGAAGCGTGGCCGCCCACTGTTCGACTATCCGCTTACGGCGGGCCGAATCGTCGGTGAGAACGTCGGCGAGGCCGAGACCGCGCGCCATGTCCAGGGTCGCCTGCACCAAATGGTGGGTCACCGGGTCCGAGTCGTCCACACCCAGGGCTTCGACCGCGCGGCGGTGCGAGGCGCGCCCGAAGCGGGCCTCCAGCGGGACGATCCGCTCCCGCAACACCGGGTCGGCGGCGGCGTGCGTCCAGACTTGCAGGGCCGCCTTGAACAACGGGCTGGTGTAGGACTCGACCAGCCCCGCAACCACCGCCTCGGTGCGGGCCAGCCCGTCACCCAGCTCCGTCAACGTCGCGGCTTCCTGCACCGCCTGCCCGCTGCGCGTGTCGAACATGTACTCCAGCGCGGCGGTGATCAGATCCTCCCTGGTGGGAAAGTGATGCTGCGCCGCGCCACGCGACACGCCGGCCCGTTCGGCGACCACGGCGACCGTCGCGGCCGCCCAGCCCATCTCGGCCAGGCAGTCGATGGTCGCCTCGAGCAGGCGCTGCCGGGTGGCGCGGCTGCGGTCCTGCTTGGGTTCGTGGGGTGTCGCCATGGTCGTCATTCTGCCCAGCTCGGCGGGCGGCGCTGCAAAAAGGCCAGCATGCCCTCGTGCACCTCGGGGGTGCCGAAGAAGCTCGCCGAACGCCGCGCGAGTTCCTCGGCGGAGGCGTCGAACTCGGCGAGGATGCCCGCGTTGACCAGTCGCTTGGCCTCCGCCAGCCCCTGCGGGGAGCCCTTGCGCACCTCCGCGCACAGCCGCGCCACCTCGGCCGCCGGGTCGTCGGCGGTGACGGTGACCAGGCCGATCTCCTCGGCCACGGCGGCGTCGAACTTCTCGCCGGTCAGGTAGTACCGGCCGGCCGCACGCGGGCTGAGCCTGGGCAGCAGGGTCAGCGAAATCATGAACGGCGCCAGCCCGATGCGCACCTCGGTGAGCGCGAAACTGCTGGCCGGTCCGGCCACGACGAGGTCGCAGCCCGCCACGATGCCCATGCCGCCCGCCCGTACGTTGCCGTCGATCCGCGCGATCACCGGCTTCGGAATCTCCACCAGCCTGCGCAGCACGCCGATCATGACCCGGGTGCGCTCGTCGGCGGCCACGGCCGGATCGGCGTCAGCGGCCTCGCTGAGATCAGCGCCCGCGCAGAAGGTGTTGCCGGTGTGCGCGAGCACGACGACGCGCACCGCGTCGTCGGCGGCCGCGTCGTCGAGCCCGCGCAGCAGCTCGGCGACCAACTTGGACGACAGCGCGTTGCGGTTGTGCGGCGAATCGAAGGTGAGCGTCGCGACGCCGTCGCTCACCTCGTAGCGGACGAACGGAGCCGTCTCGGTCATGCGGCGTCCTCTCAGTACGACTTCGGCAGGCCCAGCGAGTACTGGGCGACGAAGTTGAGGACCATTTCCCGGCTGACCGGCGCGATGCGGCCGATGCGCGCGGCGGCGAGCATCGCGGCCAGCCCGACGTCCCTGGTCAGGCCGGAGCCGCCGTGGGTCTGGATGGCCTGGTCGAGCGCCTTGATGCTGGCCTCCGCCGCCGCGTATTTCGCCATGTTGGCGGCCTCGGCCGCGCCCATCTCGTCGCCCGTGTCGTACAGGGTCGCGGCCTTCTGCATCATCAGCTTCGCCAGCTCCAGTTCGACCTTCACCTGGGCGAGCGGATGCGAGATGCCCTGGTGCGCACCGATCGGCGTCTTCCACACCGTGCGCTCCCTGGCGTATTCCACGGCGCGATCGATGGCGTAGCGGGCCAGGCCGATCGCCATGGCCGCGCCCATGATGCGCTCCGGGTTGAGGCCCGCGAACAGCTGCATCAACGCCGCGTCCTCCTTGCCGACCAGCGCGGTGGAGGGCAGCCGGACGTCGTCGAGGAACAGGCTGTACTGGTGGTCGGGCTCGATGATGTCCATCTCCTGCGCCGTCTTGGTGAAGCCTTCGGCGTCGGTCGGCACGATGAACAGGGCGGGCTTGAGTTTGCCGGTCTTGTGGTCTTCGGTGCGGGACACGATCAGCACGGCCTCGGCCTGGTCCACGCCGGAGATGAAGATCTTGCGGCCGTTGAGGATCCAGTCGTCGCCGTCGCGGCGCGCGGTGGTGGTGATCTGATGGGAGTTGGAGCCGGCGTCCGGCTCGGTGATGCCGAAGACCATCTTGCCGGAGCCGTCGGCGAGTTTGGGCAGCCACTCCTGCTTCTGCTCGTCGGTGCCGTACTTGGTGATGATGGTGCCGCAGATGGCCGGGGAGACCACCATGAGCAGCAGGCCCGCGCCCTGCGCCGACAGCTCCTCCATCACCAGCGACAGCTCGTACATGCCCGCGCCGCCGCCACCGTACTCCTCGGGCAGGTTCACGCCGAGGAAGCCGAGTTTGCCTGCCTCCTGCCACAATTCGTCCAGCGGCTCGTTCTTGCGCGCCTTCGGCAGCACGTAGTCGCGATAGTTGTATTTCGCGGCCAGCGCGGCGACGGCGGCCCGCAGCGCCTTCTGCTCGTCGGTTTCGATGAAGCTCATCAGTTCTCCTGTATCTTGCGGGGGCTCCCGCACCCCGTCGGCTCGATGAGCGCTGCGCGATTGTGGCTCATCAGTTCTCCTGGGTTTCCACGGGTTCGACGACCGCGAGCACGGCGCCGACGTCGACCTGCTGGCCGACGGTGACGTTCACGGCGCTGAGCACGCCCGCGGCGGGCGCGGCGATGGTGTGCTCCATCTTCATCGCCTCCAGCCACAGAATCGGCTGACCCTGTTCGACCTGGCTGCCGACCTTGGCGCCGAGCCGGATCACGCTGCCTGGCATGGGCGCCAGCAGCGAGCCGGTGGCCACCTGGTCGGCGGGGTCGCTGAAGCGCGGCACCCGGCGCAGCGCCACCGGGCCGAGCGGCGAGTCGACATAGACCTGGTCGCCGTAGCGGGCGACCTCGAATCGCCTGCGCACCGGGCCGCGTTCGCCCGGAACCGACAGCACGACCCGATCGGGAGCCGACTCGACGAGTTCCAGGCCGTCGTGACCGTCCACGGTGACGCCGGTCCGGCCGAAGCGGTATCCCACTTCGTGCGTCCCGGTCGCGCGGCTCTCGTACGACTTGCGCTGCGACTGCGACGGCAGGTTCCGCCACCCGCTGGGCAGCCCGCCGCCCACCCGCGCGCGGCCACGGTTGGCGGCGGCCTCGGCCAGTGCCGCCGCCACGACGGACAGCGCCTCGTCGGACGCCGACACCAGCGGCGCCGCGAGGACGTCGAGCCCGTGCGTGGCGAAGAACGCGGTGTCGGTGTCACCGGCCAGGAATGCCGGATGACGCAGCACGCGCACCAGCAGGTCGCGGTTGGTGACCAGGCCGTGGATCTTGGCGCGGTGCAGGGCCGCGGCCAGCAAGCGAGCCGCTTCGCCGCGCGTCTCGGCGTAGGAGATGACCTTGGCCAGCATCGGGTCGTAGTGCACGCCGACCACCGAGCCGTCCACGACGCCCGTATCCAGGCGCACGCCCGGCCGGTCCAGCAGATCGAATTCCGCGCGCACCGAGGGGATGTCGATCCGGTGCACGGTTCCGCTCTGCGGCTGCCAGTCCTGCGCCGGGTCCTCGGCGTAGAGCCGCACCTCGATCGAGTGTCCGCGCATCGCGGGCGGTTCGGCGGGCAGCGCGGCGCCCACGGCGACGTCCAGTTGCAACCGGACCAGGTCCAGGCCGGTGGTGCACTCGGTGACCGGATGCTCCACTTGCAGGCGGGTGTTCATCTCGAGAAAGAAGAACTCGCCCTGCTCGTCGGCGAGGAACTCCACGGTGCCCGCGCCGGTGTAGCCGATCGCGCCCGCCGCGAGGCGCGCCGCCTCGAACAGCCGCTCCCGCATGCCTTCGGTGCGTTCCACCAGCGGGGAGGGAGCCTCCTCGATCACCTTCTGGTGGCGGCGCTGGATGGAGCACTCGCGCTCGCCCACCGCCCAGATGGCGCCGTGCGTGTCGGCCATCACCTGGACCTCGATGTGCCTGCCGGTCTCCAGGTAGCGCTCGCAGAAAACCGTCGGATCGCCGAAGGCGGATTCCGCCTCGCGACGTGCGGCCTCGATCTGCGAGGTCAGATCGGCCAGCTCGCGCACCACCCGCATACCGCGCCCGCCGCCGCCCGCGGATGCCTTGATAAGCACCGGGAGGTGGGACTCGGTGACCTCGGCCGGGTCCAGCTCGGCGAGCACCGGCACGCCTGCGGCGTCCATCATCTTCTTCGACGCGACCTTCGAGCCCATCTGCTCGATCGCCTCGACCGGCGGGCCGATCCAGACCAGCCCGGCGTCGAGCACGGCCTTGGCGAAATCGGCGTTCTCGGAGAGGAACCCGTAGCCGGGGTGGATGGCGTCGGCGCCCGCGGCCAGCGCGGCCTCGATGATCAGTTCACCGCGCAGATAGGTTTCGGCGGGCGTGTTGCCGGGCAGCCGCACCGCGGCGTCCGCCTCGGTGACGTGCGGCGCGGCGGCATCCGCGTCGGAGTACACCGCGACGCTGCCCAGACCCATCCGGCGGCAGGTGGCGAAGACCCGGCGGGCGATCTCGCCACGGTTGGCGACGAGAACGTTCGTGATCTGCCCACCCGTATTCGAATCGCCATGCGATGCAGTCATATCCGGCCTCACATTCGGAAGACGCCGAAGCCGTCGGCGCCTTTGATCGGGGCATTGTGAATGGCCGACAGGGACATTCCCAACACGGTGCGGGTGTCGCGCGGGTCGATGACGCCGTCGTCGTAGAGCCGCCCGGACATGAACATCGCCAGCGATTCGGCCTCGATCTGCGCCTCCACCATGGCGCGCATCCCGGCGTCGGCCTCCTCGTCGAACGGCAGGCCCTTGGCCTCGGCGGCGGCCCGGCCGACGATCGAGATGACGCCCGCCAGCTGCGCGCCGCCCATCACGGCGGATTTGGCGCTGGGCCAGGCGAAGACGAAGCGCGGGTCGTAGGCACGGCCGCACATGCCGTAGTGGCCCGCGCCGTAGGACGAACCCATCAGCACCGAGATGTGCGGGACCTTCGAATTGGAGACCGCGTTGATCATCATCGCGCCGTGCTTGATGATGCCCTTCTGCTCGTACTCCTTGCCCACCATGTAACCGGTGGTGTTGTGCAGGAACAACAGTGGCGTGTTCGTCTTGTTGGCCAGCTGGATGAACTGGGTGGCCTTCTGCGATTCCTCGGAGAACAGCACGCCGCGCGCGTTGGCCAGAATGCCCACCGGATAGCCGTGCAGTTCGGCCCATCCGGTGACCAGGCTGCTGCCGTAGAGCGGCTTGAACTCGTCGAAGTCCGAACCGTCCACGATGCGGGCGATCACCTCGCGCGGGTCGAACGGGATCTTCAGGTCCGACGGCACGATGCCGAGCAGATCCTCCGGGTCGTGCAGCGGCTCGATCACCTCGGCGCGCGGAGCCGGGCCCTGCTTGCGCCAGTTCAGCCGCTTGACGATGGAGCGGCCGATGCGGATCGCGTCCTGCTCGTCCAGCGCGTAGTAATCCGCGAGGCCGGAGACCCGCGCGTGCATGTCGGCGCCGCCGAGGGATTCGTCGTCGGACTCCTCACCGGTGGCCATCTTGACCAGCGGCGGACCGCCGAGGAACACCTTGGAGCGCTCCTTGATCATCACCACGTGGTCGGACATGCCGGGAATGTAGGCGCCGCCCGCGGTGGAGTTGCCGAACACCAGCGCGATGGTCGGGATGCCCGCCGCCGACGCCTGGGTGAGGTCGCGGAACATCCGGCCGCCGGGCACGAACACCTCCTTCTGCGTGGGCAGGTCGGCGCCGCCGGATTCCACCAGCGAGATCACCGGCAGCCGGTTTTCCCGCACGATGTCGTTGATGCGCAACGTCTTGCGCAGCGTCCACGGGTTGGAGGTGCCGCCGCGCACGGTCGGGTCGGGCGCGACGATCATGCACTCGACGCCCTCCACGATGCCGATCCCGGCGATGGTGCTGCCGCCGACGTGGAATTCACTGCCCCAACCCGCCAGCGGGCACAGTTCCAGGAACGGCGAGTCCTCGTCCACGAGCAGTTCGATGCGCTCACGCGCGGTGAGCTTGCCGCGCTTGCGGTGCCGGGCCAGCTTGTCCGGTCCACCGCCCGCGATGGCCTTGGCGAACTCGGCCTCCACCTCAGCGAGCTTGGCCGCCATCGCGTCGGCCGCGGCTTCGTACTCGGGCGCCGCGGTGTCCAGGGCGCTGCGCAGAACGGTCATTTCTGGTACCCCAATCGCTTCGCCGCCAGTCCGGTGAGGATTTCGGTCGTGCCGCCGCCGATGCCGAGGATGCGCATATCCCGGTACTGGCGCTCGATCTCCGATTCGCGCATGTAGCCGAGACCGCCGAACAACTGGACGGCCTGGTTGGCCACCCACTCGCCCGCCTCGACGGCGGTGTTCTTCGCGAAGCACACCTCGGCGATCAGGTCGGTCTCGCCTTCGGCGCTGCGCTGCACCACATCACGGGTGTAGACGCGGGCGACGTCGATGCGCCGCGCCATCTCGGTGACCGTGTTCTGCACCGCCTGCCTACTGATCAGCGGACGCCCGAAGGTCTCCCGGTTGCGCACCCACTCCAGGGTCAGGTCCAGGCAGCGCTGCGCGCTGGAGTACGCCTGCACCGCGAGGCCGACGCGCTCGCTGACGAACGCGCCCGCGATCTGGAAGAAGCCGGAGTTCTCCGGGCCGACCAGGTTCTCCACCGGCACCCGGACGTCGACGTAGGACAACTCGGCGGTGTCGGAGGCCAGCCAGCCCATCTTGTCCAGCTTGCGGCTGACCGTGAAGCCCGGCGTGTTCTTGTCGACGATGAGCAACGAGATGCCGCCCGAGCCCGGCCCGCCGGTGCGCACCGCGGTGACCACGAAGTCGGCCCGGACGCCGGAGGTGATGTAGGTCTTGGCCCCGTTGACGATGTAGTGATCGCCGTCGCGGCGCGCGGTGGTGGTGAGGTGCCCGACATCCGATCCGCCGCCGGGTTCGGTGATCGCGAGCGAACCGATCTTCTCGCCCGCCAGCGTCGGCCGCACCCAGCGCTCGATCTGTTCGACGTTGCCCGAGGCGATGATGTGCGGAACGGAGATGCCGCAGGTGAACAGCGAGGCGAACAGTCCGCCGGACGCACCGGCCTGATGCATCTCCTCGCAGACGATCATCGCGTCCACGCCGTCGCCGCCGGAACCGCCCGCGGATTCCGGGAACTGCACACCGAGCAGGCCGAGCGCGCCCGCCTTCTTGTGCAGCTCGCGCGGGATCTCCCCGGCGCGCTCCCAGCCGTCCAGGTAGGGCAGGATCTCGCGTTCCACGAAGCCACGGACCGTGGCGCGCAATTCGCGCCGTTCCGGCGTTTCCCAGAGTTTCGTCATGACAGCAGCTCCACTGGAATGTCGAGGTGACGAGACCGCAGCCATTCGCCGAGTCCCTTGGCCTGCGGGTCGAAGCGGGCCTGATAGGCCACGCCCTGACCGAGCAGGCCTTCGATGATGAAGTTCAGCGCCCGCAGATTGGGCAGCACATGCCGGGTGACCGTCAGCGAAGCCGTCTCCGGCAGAAGTTCTTTGACGCGCGCCACGGTGAGGGTGTGCACCAGCCAGCGCCATTGTTCGTCGGTGCGGACCCACACGCCGATATTCGCGTCACCGCCTTTGTCGCCGCTGCGGGCCAGCGCGATCGTCCCCAGCGGCGCGCGGCGGGTCTCCCCGGCGGGCAGCGCTTCCGGGGCGGGCGGCTCGGCGACCGCGGCGAGTTCGGCCGTTTCGGCGGACGGCGGCACGCCGACGCGGGTGCCGTCGGGCAGCACCGCCGTGTGCGGGACCTCCGCGGCGTCGACGAACCCGGGCGTGAACACGCCGTAGGGCGATCCGTTGCCGGGCAGGGTCGTGAAGCTGCATCCGGGATAGCTGGCCAGCGCCAGTTCCACCGCGACGTTGGAGAAGGCGCGCCCGACCTTGTTCGGGTCCGGGTCGCGGACCACGCAGCGCAGCAGCGCGCTGGCCTGCTCCTCGGTCTGCGCGTCCGGCCGGTCCAGGCGGGCCAGCGTCCAGGTCAGCTCGGCGGGCCGGGTCGGCAGCCAGGATTCCAGCTGTCGTTGCGCCAGTTCGGCTTTCGCCTCGATGTCCAGCCCGGTGAGCACGAACTCCATCTCGTTGCGGAAGCCGCCGAGCGTGTTGAGCGAGACCTTGAGCCGGGGCGGCGGGGCCTCGCCGGTGACGCCGCTGATCCGCACCCGGTCCGGGCCGTCCTGGTCGAGCCGGATGGTGTCCAGGCGGGAGGTCACGTCGGGTCCGGCGTAGCGGGGCCCCTGGATCTCGTACATCAGCTGGGCCTCGACGGTGTCGACCGTGACCGCCCCGCCGGTGCCCGCGTGCTTGGTGATGACGCTGCTGCCGTCGGCGCGGATCTCCGCGATCGGGAAGCCCGGCCTGCCCAGATCGGCGAGTTCGGTGAAGAAGGCGTAGTTGCCGCCGGTGGCCTGGGTGCCGCACTCGATCACGTGCCCGGCCACCACCGCGCCGGCCAGCCGGTCGTAATCCGTTCGGCCCCAGCCGAAATGCGCGGCGGCCGGGCCGACGATCACCGACGCGTCGGTGACCCGGCCGGTGACCACGATGTCCGCGCCCGCGTTCAGGCATTCGACGATGCCCCAGGCGCCGAGGTAGGCGTTGGCGGTCAGCGGCGCGCCGAAACCGAGGTCACCGGCGCGGGCGAGGAGGTCGTCGCCCTCCACGTGTGCGATCTTCGCGTCCAGTCCGAGGTCGGCGGCCACCTTGCGCAGTTTCGCCGCCAGCCCGGCCGGGTTCAGGCCGCCCGCGTTGGTCACGATGCGCACGTTGCGTTCCAGTGCGAGCCCGAGGCAGTCCTCGATCTGCTTGACGAAGGTCTTGGCGTAGCCGAGGTCCGGGTCCTTCATGCGGTCCCGGCCGAGGATCAGCATGGTCAGCTCGGCGAGATAGTCGCCGGTGAGCACGTCGAGCGGGCCACCGTCCAGCATCTCGCGCATGGCGCCGAGCCGATCACCGTAGAAGCCGGAACAGTTGCCGATCCGGAGCACGTCCGGATCGGCGGCCAGCATACTCATCAGCGGGAATGCCTCCTGTACGGCGAACCGTCAGGATGGGCCGCATGCCGCACCCGTGAAGTCCGCGTTCCGCGACCAGCATCACACCCGGGCCAGAAAAAAGCAAGCATGCGTGCTTGTTAATTGCACCCTGAACGATCCCCACCCGCACGGGGGTGGTCGAGCGGGCCGGAGCAAGATGGGCACGGTGTCCAGCGACGTCACCGTGATCGTTCTGTTCGCCCTGGCGGGGTTCCTGCTCGGCGGCGCCTACACCACATGGAAGACGGCCCGGCCGCTGTCGATCGCGCTGGCCGTCTGCGCCGTTCTCGCGGCGGGCGGCGCGCTGGCCCGGTGGCTCGGTTAGCCCCTGGACAGCCGGAAGATCCGCAGGTCATCGGGGACGCCGCTGAGCGGAGCCGCGAACAGGCCGCGGCGATACTGCTTGACCGTCAAACCCAGCTCCGCCAGCGTCTCCGGCCGCAACCCCAGCAACGTGGCCTCCGACAGCATGGTGTTGCCGTTGCCACCGGCCTCCATCACCCGGGCCGCGATCGTGACGTCCACCCCGAGCCAGTCGCCCCCGATCTCGCGCGGGGAACCGGTGTGCAAACCGATCCGCATGTTCGGGGTGTAGCCGCGCACCTGCACGTCGGCCAGGTTGCGCTTGGCGGTCACCGCGGCGCGTATCGCCCGGTCCGCCGAGGGGAACACCGCCATCACGCCGTCGCCCATGCGCTTGACCACCTGACCGCCGCGTTCGGCGATCGGCGGCTCGATGGCCTTGGCCACCTTGCGCAACAGTTCGAGGGTGGCCTCGTCACCGGCCGACAGCGACCAGCGCGAGAAGGCCACCAGGTCGGTGAACATAACAGTTATTTCTTGGCTACCTTTGCCGCGTCCCATCCGCTCCAGCGCGGCCTGCCAGACCTGCAAGGCCCCGAAACCGATTTCGCGCGCCGCGCTGGGGGCGTCGCCGACCAGCTTGTCCGCCGCGCGCGCGACCGCCCGCGCGCCACCGGGCCCGGAAACCGACAGCGGATCGCCGAAAGCCGGGTCCCCCGGCAGCTGCTGGCGCGCCCTGCGCAGCGCGCCGATCAGATCAGCCCGCTGATTCGCGGCGTTCACCAGGGCGGACAGCTGCCCGCGACGGAATCCGCCGGAACGGCGGGAAGGATCGATCCCATCGGACGGCTCCAACGGAATGACCACCTCGGGCGGTACGCCTCCATCGGCCTCCGGCCCCGGCCCCGACTCGGGGCCGCCGGAAGGTGTTTCATTCACGCCCCGAGAGTATCTCAGCCGATCTGACGTCGGCAGGTTACCGATCATCGCCATCTCTCACCTCCGCGACGAACACAGCGAGCACGTCGGCGGGCTCCGCGTTGGATAACGAGCTGGTTGCTGAACCGAGGCTACTCGGCCGAGAAGGGGTCTCGGAAGCGGCATGCGGCATAGTTTCCGCGATGTTCACACGCACGATCGGCCCGGCGCGAGCATTCGCGCCGGGCCGATCGACGCACCGTCCGCCGGGCAGTGGCGGGCGGTGGACGGAGCGCCGGACCTCCCGACAAGGTCGGCGCCCCGCCGACCCGAGTGGCGAGGGATGGCGACTCGGGTGGTCGAGCGGCCTCGCCCGCGCGCGTCAGGCGTCGCGCTGGTTCACCACGACCAAGGCCGCGCCGAAGACGATCGCGACGAAGACGGTGAAGTACAGCAGGCTGCCCCACGGCCCCCAGTGCCAGTTCGCCGTGGACGCGGAGGCGCTGAAGAAGTGGTTCGCGTTCGCGAACGGCAGGAACGGGGTCACGTTGCGGCCGAAGCTGCCGAACGCTCCGAGCAGCCCCTCGATGAGCAGCGGCCACAGCACGATCAGCGAGATCGCGGCGGCGGACTGCCGCACCAGCACGCCGACGCCGATGGCGAGCAGGACGCACAGGAACGCGTAGATCGGGATGCCGTAGACCTCGCGCCAGTCCTCCGGGCTGGACAGCGTGAGGGCCGCGCCCGCGTCCGGTCCGCTCAGCGCCTTGGCCACCAGGTAGGCGAGGAACACCAGGACGAGGGTCAGCACCGCGCCGTAGCCGCCGACCAACCCGGCCTTGGTCGCGACGACCTTGGCCCGATGCGGCGTCGCCTGGAACGTCGTCCGGATGAGGCCGAAGCGATATTCGCTGGTCACGGTCAAGGTCGCCATGATCATCAGGACCATCACGCCGAAGCCGCTGATCCCGGCCACCGCGGTGGAGACGGTCAGGTCGATCGCGCCCTCCTTGCCGTAGGACGCGCGCGCCACCGACGCGAGCAGCGCGGCCATCCCGAGCGCGAGGGCGACGACGATCGCCGAACACCACCAGGGCGACCTGGTGGAGGTGAGCTTGATTCGTTCCGCTGCCAGCACGCCCATCAGAGCGCACCTCCCATCGCTGTGTAGGAGCCGCCGTCCGCCGTTACGCGAGCTGCCGCCTCCGGGCCCGACGCTCCCGCCGGGTCGAAGCCTTCGCCGTGGTATTGCACGGCGCCACCGGTCATCCGCATGAACGCCTCTTCCAGCGACGCGCGCTGCGGGGCCAGCTCGAACAGCGTGATGTTGTGCTCGCCGGCCAGCTTGCCCACCGCGTCACTGGCCACGCCCGCCACCATGAGCGCGGGGCCGTCGGCTCCCGCCCCGTCCTCGCGGACGGTCATCCCGTTCGAGGTGAGCACGCTGCGCAGCTGGTCGAGCTGCGGGCTGCGCACCCGCACCGACTGCTCGGAGGCGCGTTCGATGAACTCCTGGGTGGTCGAGTCCGAGATGAGCTTGCCGCGCCCGATGACCACCAGGTGCTCGGCGGTCTGCGCCATCTCCGACAGCAGGTGGCTGGAGACCAGTACCGTGCGGCCCTCGGCGGCCAGCCGCTGCATGAACCGGCGGATCCACAGGATGCCCTCCGGGTCCAGGCCGTTCACCGGCTCGTCGAACAGCAGCACCTCCGGGTCGCCCAGCAGCGCGCCGGCCAGGCCGAGGCGCTGCGACATGCCCAGCGAGAAACCGCCCGCCGTCTTGCCCGCCACCTCTGAAAGGCCGACCAGCCGCAGCACCTCCTCCACCCGGGACTTGGCGATGTCGTTGGACGCGGCCATCCACTCCAGATGGGCGCGCGCCGACCGGTTCGGGTGCACCCACTTGGCATCCAGCAGCGCGCCGACGGTGCGCAGCGGATGGTCCAATTCGTGGTACGGCTTGCCCTTGATCAGCGCGGTGCCCGCGGTGGGCTTGTCCAACCCGAGGATCATCCGCATGGTGGTCGACTTGCCCGCGCCGTTGGGCCCCAGGAATCCCGTCACCTGGCCGGGTCGAACGGTGAAGGACAGATCCTGCACCGCTACGGTCTGCCCGTAGTGCTTGGTCAGGCCTCTCAGTTCGATCATGCGCCCAGCATTCCGCAAATCGCGGCCGCGCGCGTCGGTAAATAGTGCCGAGTTGGATCATCCTCGAGGATGAGGGAGAGGCGTCCGGGTGGGTGCAAGCCCGTACGGGCATCGACCTGGTTGCGGGCCTCATGCCGAACTGCTGTTGTGATAGCCCGCGTCAGTGCGGTACGTCGTCGTCTCCGGCCGCCGCTCGTCGCCACTTCGCCGCCCACTCTGCGGTGCGGTGATCCTCCGGCATCGACTCGAGCGACTGCGCCACGACTTCTCGGCTGCGTTCGGTTTCTCCCAGGGTGCGCAGGACGCGAGCGTGTTGCAGACCGAAGAATCCAGGGGTGTACCAATATCCTGCGTCTGGTGGCGGTTCGTCGGCGGCTGCGTCAGCTGCCGAGTCGGCGAGTAGGAGGGCACGCTCGGCACCGTGCCGATCGCCCGCCACTGCGAGCACACGAGCGTGCTGATAGCGCTCGTACACCCGAATCAGTGGGTGCAAACGAGGCACGGACAGCACGGCGTCGACCATCTGCGCCGCTTCGTCGAGCCGCCCACGCTCGAGACGCACGTACGCGCTGAAGCTGAGCCCGTGCGCGAGCTGGTCGCTACCGCAGGCATGTTCCGCGAGCGCTATGGACCGGTCCAGGCTGCGCAGGGAGGCTTTCCCAGCGCCGGTCGCGTGCTCGAGCCAACCGCGGTACTGGGTGACTTCGCTTGCCAGCGCCGCAGCACGGGAAGCGTGCCGTGATCGAGCCTGGTCAGCGAACCGCTCCGTCATCGTCGACATGCCTTGCACGACAGTAAGAACCGAAGCCGGACCGACCGCGTCCTCGATGCGTCGTGTTGCCGAGAGCATGACTGCCACGTCATCGAGGCTGCTCGAATCGGTTTTCGCGGGCGAGTCCGAAACTGCCGCCAGCCGTTCCAGATCCATGCCCAGCGTCCGTTCGTAGGCACAGACAACCTCATGTGAAGCAGGCCGTTTCCCGGACTCGATGAGGCTCAGATACGCGGGACTGTAATTCGTCATCCGCGCCATCGAGCGCAGCGACACCCGTGCCGCTTCGCGTGCCGTGCGGAGTAATGCCCCCTGGTCCATTTCCCCACGGTAGCGACGGAAAACAGGTGTCAACACGGCAACGGGGTCACAACTAGGTGAATCGCCTGAGACTGAGATCAGCACCCGTCGCCGGGTCGAGCCCCGAACTCCTCGGTGCCGGGTGTCACCAACCACACCGCAACGTGCCAGGGGGTCTATCGAATGACCGAAGAACTTGCAGCCGTCCTCATCGTCATCGCCGCTGTCGGCGGTCTTCTGATCCTGCTGTTCTGGGTGCTTCCCTGGCTACTCGAATTGGGTGACGATCCGGAGGAGCGCGTCCCGTTCCGTGAGGTCATGGACCGCATCAACCGCGAGGAACAGCGATGACGCCGCGGCGCAGCTGGATCCAGGACTATTGCGAGGACGGCAATTCGCCCGCCGATGAGCAGCACGCGCAAGGCCTGCTGAAGCTCCATGCCACATGCATCCCGGCGTGCCCGCGCAAGCTGTCCGCTCAGAGGTGGCTCCGTGAATGCGGCACGGGCAGTCAGCCGGACAACACAGCCGGCGACGGGTAACTCAGTCCTTCCGGTTACGTCGCGACAACCGGCGCGCCGAAGCGTCAAGCCTCAGCGGCCCAGCAGTTCGGCGACGTGCAGGAGCGGCGCGACGTAACCGGGGATCGTGCTCGGATCACGCAGCACGCTCGATACCGGGATCCAGGTCAGCAGGTCGGCCCCGACGATGTTCCAGTGCGGCACCGTCCGGGCGATGTGCGCGTCGATCAACGCGGGACCGATCAGCGCCTTGGCGCAGGCCGGATCCGCCGCGACGATCCGGTACCGGGAGTCGAACAGCGCATTGCCGGTCGCGGTCGGCTTGTCGCCGAACATCGCGCGGCCCAGTTGCGAGAGCAGGCCCCGGGGAACCACCGCGACCGGCGGATACACCCGATCCAGCCGCACCAGCACTACGACGAAGCGATGCGTCGTGGTAGTGCTGGTGGTGGTTGTCCTTGTGCGGGTCGTCGAGAAATCGCTCGAAGAGGTCGTCTGATACGAGTACTCCGCCACGGCCACCCAACGGCCGCCGAACTGCCCGCTCACCATCACACCGAGTCCGCGCGAATTGCGGCCCGGCAAGCAAGCGGTCCAGGGGGCGCGGCCCGACTCCGCGAACGTCCACCCCTGCGCCGTCGCCCAGTGCCACAGCGTCGCCTTGCGAGCGCGTTCGGCGCGAATCGAGTGCCGCACCGCCAGGACCAGAACACAGACCAGCACGAATATCGCTGCCACCGCCAAGAAGACGACTCCCGCTTCCATCGCCGCTCCTCCTTCGCGCGCTGCTCGGTGCCGGACCCTCCATATCCTTGGCAATCAGCCTTCCGAGACGCTTAAGAGATCGTTGCGATGCGGCCTCGAGCGAGCCCGGCTGCCGAGATCAGGAGGCCGCGAGCGCGATGACGGCGGTGAGCGCGGCGGCCGCGTCGAGCAGGGCGTGGGAGCGAGCGGTGATGCTCGCGTCCCTGGCCGCGAGGGCGGCTTCGACGTCCGCGGATCGGTGGCCGCGCGGCAGGTCGGGCATCAAGGTCCGAAGGGTGTCGACGCGGTATCCGGCGCTGCGAAGCTGGTGGACGATCCGCGCGTCGCGAACCTGAGCGGGTGAGTACCGCCGCGTCCGGTGTGTGGCGGCACGGTCGGGGACCACGAGTCCCTCGGCGTCCCAATGCCGCAGTGTCGAGGGGCGTACGCCCAGCGCGGCGGCGAGTTCGGCGACGCTCATCGAATCCGATGGCCGGACGTCACCGATCGGCTCGGCCGAGATCGCCGCTGCCGCCCGCTTCGCCAGCGCGAGGTCCGTTCGCTCACGGTGCAGCCGCGCGTGCGCCGCGTCGACAAGCGCGAGCGCCTCGGAGATCGGGCGGTCGTGCGCGGTGCGGATGATCCGCTTGGCCTCGACGGGACCGACGCCCGCCGCCAGCGCGCGGTATGCCAGCGCGGATCGCACGTGGACCTCCCCGTACTCGCGATAGCCCGCTGCCGTGCGCAGCGCGGGCGGCAGCACACCGTCTCGCTCGAGGTTGCGAATCTGCTGCACCGAGTACCCGGCACGCCGCGCCACATCGACCGTTCGCAATCGTGAGTTGAGAGTTTCCACGCTATTGGTCCTCGATATCCGGGCCGAAGTCGCTACAAGCACCTTAATGAAACGCTGGAGCACATGACCATCGACGAGATCATCGACTTCGTCTCCGCCCTCGAGGGAGTACTGGTTCTGCGTCCCGGCCCCGGCGACGGATCACCGGAGATCAGCTGGGGCGACACGTTCTTCTACTACGCACCGGACGGCGTCGTGCCGACGAAGACCCAGCCCTTCGCGACAATCGTCACGAAGAACTATCCCGGCGACGAGGGATCCCGCTTGGACCGCCCGAATACCTTCCGCGTCAACATCGCCGCAGGCAAAGAGGCCTTCATCCAGTGGACCGGCCATACCCCCCGCGAACCGTCCCCGCACGATCCGAGCACGACGGACACGATGATCCCCCACCCCGTCTACGGCTCCGCCGCTTGGCTCGCGGTCATCAACCCTGGCACGCAAACCGCCGAACCAACCCGCGAACTCCTGTGCACCGCATACGACCTCGCCCGCTCCCGCCGCAACCGACGCACCACCCCAACCCCCGACTGACCACTCCCGCGAGTGGCACATGGTCGCGGCGAAGTGCGAGAAGGATCTCCACGGTGTGCCACTCGCGGGTTACGCCCGCGCGGTTGACATGGAGTGCGCTCCAACACCTAGCGTCGGGAGCGACCGATTCGAACCCAGGAGGTTGCAGCATGATCGACGTTTCCACTCGGCGGCTCGGCGAACTCGCCGTCTCCGCGCAGGGTCTGGGGTGCATGGGCATGAGTCACGCTTACGGCGAGGCGGACGACGCGCAGTCGATCGCCACGTTGCACCACGCCCTCGACCTCGGCGTGACCTTGTTGGACACCGCCGACTTCTACGGCGCCGGGCACAACGAGGAATTGGTCGGGCGGGCCATCGCGAAGCGGCGTGACGAGGTCGTGCTGGCGACGAAATTCGGCTTCGCCAACCGCTTGGGCGAGCCCACCCATATCCGCGGCGACGCCCCCTATGTGCGACAGGCGTGCGAGGCGTCGCTGCGCAGGCTCGGAGTCGACCACATCGACCTCTACTACCTGCACCGGGTGGACCCGAAGGTGCCGATCGAGGAGACGGTCGGAGCGATGGCCGAACTGGTACAGGCGGGAAAGGTGCGCCACCTGGGGCTGTCAGAGGCCGGAGCGCAGACCATCCGGCGCGCGCACGCCGTGCATCCGATCACCGCGTTGCAGAGCGAGTGGTCGCTGTGGACCCGCGATCTGGAAGCGGAGATCGCGCCGGTCTGCCGTGAACTGGGCATCGGCCTTGTCCCGTTCTCCCCGCTCGGGCGCGGTTTCCTGACCGGTCGCTACAACTCGGTCGAGGGTTTGGCGCAGACCGATGTGCGGCGCAGCCAGCCGCGTTTCGCCGAGGGCAACCTCGAACGGAACCTCGCGATCGTCGCGAAGCTGACCGAGCTGGCCGCGGCGAAAGGGGTCACGGCGGGCCAGCTCGCGCTGGCCTGGGTGCAGCACCGCGGCGAGGACGTGGTGCCGATCCCCGGCACCCGGCGGCAGCGCTATCTGGAGGAGAACCTCGCGGCCCTGGCCATCGAACTGTCCCCCGAGGATCTCGCCGCCATCGAGGCCGCCGCGCCACCGGAGCAGATCGCGGGTACGCGCTACGACGCGACGAACCTCACCTTCGTCAACGGCTGAGCCGCGACAACACCGTGCGGGGGTACGGCGTACCTCCGCACGTGTCCGAGGACCGGGGATGGCGACGCCCGCACCCGAACCGCTCGGGATGCGCCCGGCCGACCGGACGCATATCCACCGGCGCCACGTCCGCCACGGCAGCGGCCGTCAGCTGGGGCGGGGCGCCCCGGTCCGGCCGAGGCGGACAACATCGCCGCGCACCCGAAGTCCGCAGCCCCGACACGAGCGAACCCGATCACAGTGCGGGCGACGACGCCTGTGCCCAGAACCGCTTCGGGATGCGCCCGGCCAGCCGGGCCGCATACCCGGCGCGGACGGCGTCCGCCATCGCCGCGGCCATCAGTTCGGGGCGCTTCGCCCTGGTCACGGCCGTGGCGAGCAGCACCGCCGAGCACCCGAGTTCCATGGCGAGGGCGGCGTCGCTGGCGGTGCCGATGCCCGCGTCCAGGATGACCGGGACCTCGGCGTCCGCGACGATCATCTCGATGTTGTGCGGGTTGCCGATGCCGAGGCCGGTGCCGATGGGCGCGCCGAGCGGCATCACGGCCGCGCAGCCGGCGTCCTGTAGGCGTCGGGCCAGCACCGGGTCGTCGTTGGTGTAGGGCAGCACGACGAACCCGTCGTCGACGAGTTGTTCGGCGGCGGTGAGCAGTTCGATCGTGTCGGGCAGCAGGGTGCGCTCGTCGGCGACCACCTCGAGCTTCACCCAGTCGGTGTCCAGCGCCTCGCGCGCCAGCTGCGCGGTGAGCACCGCTTCGGCGGCGGTGCGACAGCCCGCCGTGTTCGGCAGCGGCGCGATGTCCAGTCGTTTCAGCAGGTCGAGCACGCCGGTGCCGCCCGCGGCGTCGATGCGCCGCATGGCCACGGTGGTCAACTCGGTGCCGGAGGCGATCAGCGCCTCCTCGAGGACGGCGAGGTTCTCCGCGCCGCCGGTGCCCATGATCAGGCGGGAACCGAACTCGCGGCCCGCGATCCGCAGCGGGGCGTCGGCCCGCCCGGATTCCGCCGCAGCCTCAGCCACCTTGGACCGCCGTCAGCACCTCGATCTGCCAGCCGCGCCCGACCGGTTCGTCCCAGCGCGACTTGGGGAACACCGCGCCGTCCACCGCCAGCGCGACGCCCCGGCACGGCAGGTCGAGGCGCTCCAGCAGCTCGCGTACGGTCAGCGGCTCGGCGAACTCGTGCTCGTCGCCGTTCACCGTGACACCGATGGGGACGGATGACAGCGTCATCTGCTTCCTCCTACAGTCGTCGAAAAGCGTTGCGGGTCGGCGACTTCCGCTTCGGGCAGCACCGCCCCGCCGAGCAGGCCGGTCACCGCGTCCACGGTGAGCGGCACGGTCAGCATGCCGTTGCGGCCGTGCCCGGTGGCCACCACGATCCGGTCGGTGAGCCGGCCGATCAGCGGCAGGTTGTCCGGGCTGCCCGGCCGGGAACCCGCGCCGGCCTCGGCGAGTTCGTATTCGCCGATGCCGGGGAACACCGCCTCCGCGTCGGCGATCAGGTCGCGAACCCCCGCGACGGTGACCGCGGTGTCGAAACCCGCTTCGTACTGCGTGGCGCCGACGACGATGCCCTCGGCGCGCGGCACCAGGTATACCGCCCGCCCGTGCACCCGGGCCCGGATCACCCGGCGCGGCGCGGGCGCGACGCCCGGCCGGTGCCGCAGGCGCAGGATCTCGCCCTTGACCGGGCGGACCGGCAGTTCCGGCCACAACGCCGCCGACGCGGCTCCCGCGGCGAGCACGACCTGGTCGTGTGGAAGTTCCGTCAGCGAGTCTACGGACTCGGCGCGCATTACGACGCCCGCCGCCTCGGCCGCCTGCCGCAACGCGGCGAGCAGCTTGCGGTTGTCGATCGCGGGTTCGGCGGGCGCGAGCAGTGCGGCGCGCACCGTTCGGGCCAGGCCGGGTTCCCGCTCGCGAACTCCGGCGCGGTCCAGCATCCGCAGTTCGTGCCCGCGGCTGCCGACCCAGTCGGCCACGGTGCGCAGGTCGGCCGCGTCGGCCGCGTCCAGCGCGACGGTCATCGTCTCGTCCGCCACGAAGACCGACACGCCGGTCGCGGCTTCGAGCCGGGCGGCGAAGCCGGGCCAGCGGGCCAGCGACGCCGCGCCGAATTCCAGCACCCGGTCCTCGCCGGGCCAGCCTTCCGACAGCGGTGCGAGCATTCCTCCGGCCACCCAGGAGGCCCCGGTCGCGACCGCCGGATCGAGCAGCGTGACCGACCAACCGGCCTCGGCGGCCCGCCAGGCCACGGCGAGCCCGATGGCGCCGCCACCGACGACGGCCAGAGTCCGCATCCCGATCCACCTGCCTCCTGTTTCGCATCCCCACGGTAGCGCGGCTACGGTCGAAGGCGTGCAACCCTCCCACCCGAATCGACCCGCCTCGCCGCGGGAGCGTCTGGCGAACGCGCGGCTGTATCTCTGCACCGACGCACGCCGGGAGAAGGGCGATCTGGCGAAGTTCGCCGAGGCCGCTTTCGCAGGCGGAGTCGACATCATCCAGCTCAGAGATAAGGGATCACCGGGCGAAGCGAAGTTCGGTCCGCTCGAGGCCAGGGCCGAACTCGGCGCGCTGGCCGAACTGAAATCCGTCGCGCGCAGGCACGGTGGGCTGGTCGCGGTGAACGATCGCGCCGACATCGCCCTCGCCTCCAGCGCCGACGTGCTGCACCTCGGGCAGGGCGACCTCCCGCCCTGGTACGCGCGCCGGATTCTGGGGCCCGAGGTGGTGATCGGACGATCCACGCACAATCGCGCGCAGGCCGGGCTCGCCGCGATCGACGAGCACATCGATTACTTCTGCACCGGACCGATCTGGGTGACCCCGACGAAACCGGGCAGGCAGGCGGCGGGCCCGGACCTGATCCGCTCCACCGCGGAAGCCCATCCCACCCGGCCCTGGTTCGCGATCGGCGGGATCAACGCCGAGAACCTCGCGCAGGTGCTGGAAGCCGGGGCGAAGCGGGTGGTGGTGGTGCGCGCGATCACCGAAGCGCGCGATCCGGAAGCCGCCGCGCGCGAGCTGAAAACGGCGCTGCTGGCGAACGCGTGAGCGGCGCGGTCAGGAAAGCACCTGTCCGCGAGTGAACGAAAGCGCGGTCTCCACCGCCGTGCTTCCGGCCGAGGCCGGCTCCGTGACCTGCGCGCCCGGCTCGTCGACGATCCTGGCGTAATCGCCGGGCCCGGCCGGATCCGAATGCAGCCAGACGAAACCGAGGTCGGCGAGGTCGAGCGTGCGCGGCAGCGCGGCGGCGACGGCTCGGTCGCCCGCGATCTCGGCGAGCAGCACCCGCGCGGGCGCGGCGCGCAGGGTGGGCCAGGACGCCGCGAAGCCCGGATGCAGCGGGCGGGCGTCGACCTCGTCCTCGGGGACCCAGGCCAGCTCGGTGCTTTCGCGATTGCCGGTGGTCGGGAGCGTCATCACCGCATCGGCGACGACCGTCGTGTAGGTCCAGCCGCTCAGGGCCGACGCCGTCACCCGCTCGCCGCGCACCCGGACGTCGGCGGGGTCGATGCCCGTCTCCTCCCACGCCTCGCGGACCGCCGCGTGCATGGGCGTCTCGTGGCTGTCGCGCGCCCCGCCGGGCAATGCCCAGGTGCCGCCTTGATGACTCCACGGAGCGCGGTGTTGCAGCAGCACCGCCGAACCGCCCTCGGCCAGCGGAGCGCGCAGGAGAAGTCCGGCGGCCCCGAAGCGACCCCAGTGCCGCAGCCCGTCCGGGCCCAGCGACCAACCGTCACCGTCACCACGCATCTCGTACCCATCCTCGTCCAGCTGCGGCAGCGCCCACCATCGTTTCCTCCCAACCGAGGGTGTTTCACACGCAACGGCTCCCGTACGACCACAATAAACTCCGCACCAACACGCACGGGTCGATCGGATCTTCGGTCCAACCGTCGAGAAATCCGCGTACGCGGCCCAAACTGGGGAGGTGGACATGGCTAGCTCCGAGCCGACGACGGCCGAACTCCGGCCATCGTCCGTGCCCGAGCCCGCCGGTCGGGACGATCCGGGCGGGCTGAGCGTCGCGGTGGTGCGCGAACGTCTCGACCTGGCCAACCTGCGCTCGTTCGCCAATTCCTCACCCGGACGGCTGATCGCGCTCGGGCTGCTGCTCATCGGGTTGTGCCTGGCCGCGGGTTCGATGACCGCCGCGACGGTCGGTGACCGGCAGCAGAGCCTGGACGTGCTGCTCTACGACACCGAACCGGACGCCGATTCCGCGCATCGGCTCTACACCTCGCTGTCGATCGCCGACGCCGCGGCGAGCACCGCCTTCATCGCGGGCGGGCTGGAGCCGCAGGCGGTGCGGGATCGCTACACGCAGGCACTGGGCGAAGCGGCCGCGGAATTGGTGACCCAATCCGACCGGGCGGGGCCGGGGGCGGCGATCGATCCGGATGCCAGGCTGCGCACCGGCATAGTCACCGGCCTGCCGGTGTACTCAGGTCTGGTGGAAACCGCACGGACGAACAATCGCAGCGGATATCCGGTCGGCGCCGCGTATTTGAGCGAGGCGTCCAACCAGATGCAGACGACGCTGCTACCGATGGCCGAGGAGCTGCACAACCATCGCTCGGCAGCGGTGACCGACGCGCAGCGCAACCACGTGCGCCCGCCGTGGGCCGCCATCGGCCTGCTGATCCTCACCCTCGGCGTGCTGGTCTGGGTACAGCGGGATCTGGCGCGACGCTGGCGGCGGGTGCTCAATCCCGGCCTGCTGCTCGCGTCGGTGGCCATGCTGATCCTGCTGGCGTGGACGGTGATCGCGGGTTCGGTGTCGGCGGCGTCGATGATCAGCGCCCGCGACGACGGCGCGGTACCTTCCTCGCGTCTGACCGAGAGCCGGATCCTGGCGCAGCAGGCGCGCGCCGCGGAGACGTTGAAGCTGGTGCGCCGGGACGCGACCGGTGACTACGACCGCACCTACGACGCGGACATCGAACGGCTGGCCGATCTGATCGGCAACTATCCCGGCTCCGCGCCCGCGGCGGGCGAGGTGCGCAACGCCGTTCCGGCGCTGGCGCGCTGGCGGGTGGCGCATCAGCGGATGAACGACGCCCTGGCCAAGGGCGATTTCAACAGCGCGGCCGTGGTGGCGACCGGTCCCGGCTCCGCCGACGCCACCGTGCAGGTGGAGGCGCTGGATCGTTCGCTCGAGCAAGGTATCGCCGCGACCAGGAACACGCTGCGCGACGAGATCTCCCAGGCCGCACGCGTCCTGGACTTCTTGGGCGCGGGAGCGATGGTGCTCGGCGTCCTGGCGGCAGGCTATGTCGGACTGGGCATATGGCCCCGGCTTCGGGAGTACCGATGAGATCCGCCCGCGGCATTCTGGTGGCCGCCGTCCTCGTGGTCGCGCTGACGGGCGGCTGTGCGAGCGATTCCAGCGCGCCGGTGTCGACCAAGACGCCGAAGTACACCGATTCCCCGTTTCCCGCCAGAGCCGTTCCGGTGCTGACCGATTCGCCGGTCCCGCCGCCGCCGGGCACACCGCGATGCGGAGACCCGACCGCCAGTCTGCGCCCGAGCGGCGCGGGGGCGGGCGCGCGCGGACCGACGATCGATGCGATCCGGGCGCGCGGCAGGCTGCTCGTCGGCCTGGACACCGGCAGCAATCTGTTCAGCTACCGTGACCCGATCTCCGGCGCCATCGTCGGCTTCGACGCCGACATCGCCAGGGAGGTGGCCCGCGACCTGCTCGGCAGCCCGGATCTGATCGAATTCCGCAGTCTCGGCTCCGCCGAGCGCGAGACCGCGTTGCAGAACCGCACCGTGGACCTGGTCGCCAAAACCATGACGATCAACTGTGAGCGGCGCGAGAAGGTCGCGTTCTCCACCGTCTACCTGCACGCCAACCAACGGGTGCTCGCGGTGAAGAACTCCGGGATCCGGAGTCTGGCCGATCTGGCGGGCCGACGGGTGTGCATCGTCTCCGGCACCACGTCGCTGGAGCACATGCGCCGCGACCAACCCGCCGCGACCATCCTCACCGTACCGAGCTGGGCCGATTGCCTGGTCGTCCTGCAACAGCGCCAGGTGGACGCGGTGAGCACCGACGACGCCGTCCTCGCAGGCCTGGCCGCGCAGGACCCGTACACCGAGCTGGTCGGCGGCAGCATCAGCGAAGAGCCGTACGGCATCGGCATCACCAAAGGCAACGACGATCTCGTGCGATTCGTCAACGGCACGCTGGAACGCATCCGTAACGACGGCACGTGGGTCGGGTTGTACCAGAAATATCTCACCGTCCTAGGTCCCGTTCCCGCCCCACCCGCCCCTACCTATCAGGATTGACCGGCCGATGAGCACACGGCCCGCCCCCGAGCCCGACCCGGACGAAACCGCCCCGGGGCGGCCCGGCCCGGCCGAGGTGTTCGAGGACGGGTGCACCGGAGCGGCCGGGCGTCATCCGGGCGCGGCGGCCAAACCGCCGCGCGGAGACCACGCGGGCCAACGACAGCTGGATGCTCACTCGCCGGCAACCGGTAGGCGGGTGGGCTCGATCGATCCGGAATCGCCTGTGGCCGAGGAGCTTCAGCACACGGTCCACACGCCGGTCGACCGTACGGCTGTCTCGCCGGGCACGGTCGCCTGGCACCGTGCCGAGGACGCGGACCCGCCAGGTGCGGCGCAGGATCCATCGGTCGCTCCGGACACCCCGCGAGCCGCCTCCGGCGCAGCACCGCCCGGCACCGGTGGAGACCAGCACGCCGCATCGACTCCGACCGCGGGCGCCGGGCGAGAAGCATCGTCCGCGAAATCGCCACAGCCGGCGACGGAGCAAGACTCGGACGCAACCCGCACGCAGGTCGACCGTCCGGACACATCGGCACAGACAGCCGCCGAACAAGACTCGGACGCGACCCGCATGCAGGTCAACCGTCCGGACACGCCATCGGGCACGGCGGAACAAACAGCGGCCGAGCACGATTCGATCGCGAACCGGGTACAGGTCGACCAGCCGGACACGCCGTCGGGCACTGTCGCGTGGATGCGCGACTCCGGACCGGAAAAGCCCCCGGCGTTCGCGCCGGACGAAATCCCCGGCACGGAAAAGGTGGGCGACCAGCCGTTGACCGCGGCGGCGGGACCCGACGAAACGCGCCGCACCGCATCCGAGCCCACGTCGTCGCCGCTGCGCACCTCCGGACGCAGCGTGCGCAGCGCGCGCACCCGTCCGGCGGTGCGGCGGCTCGGCGCGGGACTGGTGCCGATCCCGACGGTGACGCCCGCCGATCCCCGCGACGCCGTCCTCACCGACGCGGTGGTCTCCGAGGGCAGGCGATTCTGCTGGCGCTGCGGCAAACCGGTCGGCCGGGCGACGGCGACCCGGCCCGCGACCACGGCGGGCACGTGCGCGACCTGCGAGGCGCCCTTCGACTTCCGCCCCACGCTGCACGCGGGCGACATGGTGGCGGGGCAGTACGAGGTGCAGGGCTGCATCGCCCACGGCGGACTCGGCTGGATCTACCTGGCGATCGACCGCAATGTCAGCGATCGCTGGGTCGTGTTGAAGGGCCTGCTGCACAGCGGTGACGGCGAAGCGCAGGCGGTGGCCATGGCCGAACGCCAGTTCCTGGCCGAGGTGGCGCACCCGAGCATTGTCAAGATCTACAACTTCGTCGAGCACACCGGCGCCGATGGCACACCGGTCGGCTACATCGTCATGGAGTACGTGGGCGGCCGGTCGCTGCGCGACATCCTCGACTCCTACGAACGCCCGAAGCGCATGCCGGTCGCCGAGGCGATCGCCTATCTGCTGGAGATCCTGCCCGCGCTGGAGTATCTGCACTCGACCGGCCTGACCTACAACGACCTCAAGCCCGACAACGTCATGGTCACCGAGGACCAGGTCAAACTGATCGACCTCGGCGCCGTCGCCACCATCGAGGCGTACGGAAACCTCTATGGCACCCGGGGTTTCCAGGCCCCGGAGATCGCGCGAACCGGCCCGACCGTCGCCTCCGACATCTACACCGTGGGACGCACGCTGGCCGTGCTGACCCTGCGCATGCCTTCGGAGCACGGACGCTACCTCGACGGGCTCCCCGATCCCGCCGACGAGCCGGTGCTGGCGCGCTACGAGTTCTTCCATCGACTGCTGCTGTGTGCCACCGACCCGGACCCAGGGCGGCGCTTCCCCTCCGCCCGTGTGATGTCCGCGCAGTTGTCCGGCGTGCTGCGGGAGATCCTCGCGTTGGAGACCGACACCGAGCACCCGCAGTTGTCCACCGTCTTCGCGCCGCCGCGGACCAGTTTCGGCACCGAGGAGCTGATCAGCCAGACCGACGCCTACACCGACGGCCGTCCGCGCAGCAGCACGCTCGACGCACGCGACGTAGTGGCCGGGTTGCCGATCCCGCTGCTCGATCCAGCCGATCCGTCCGCATCCCTGCTCTCGGCCGCGGTGCATCCCGAGCCGGACCACGCGCTGGAGGCGCTGCGCACCGTCCGCGAACGAGCCGAGGCCGATCCCGGCAACGCCCCGGAGACGCTCGATCTGGAACTCACCCTCGCCGAGGCGCGCGTGCGGCTCGATCTGCGGGAGTCGGCCACCGTCCTGAACCTGCTCGCGCGGTTGCCCGAGCGCGAGTGGCGGGTGAGCTGGTATCGCGGTATGGCCGAGTTGCTCGATCGGGAGTACGAGCGCGCCTTCTCGAATTTCGACGAGGTCCTCCGTGTGCTCCCCGGCGAGCTGGCTCCTCAGCTCGCCCTCGCCGCCACTGCCGAACTCATTCTCCAGCATTGGGATTCGCCGGATCCCGAGCAATGGCGCGCGTACGCCGAGAAGGCGTACGAGACCGTGTGGCGCACCGACCGCACCGTGGTGAGCGCTGCCTTCGGGCTGGCCAGGCAGCTGGCCGCGGACGGGCGGGTGGACGAGGCCGTGCGGGCGCTGGACGCCGTGCCCGCCGCGTCGCGGCATTTCACCGCCGCGCGGATGACCGCCGTGCTGTTCCTGCTCACGGCCGCGCCGGTGGCCGATCTCGACGAGGCGACCCTGCACATCTCGGCGTCCCGGGTGCTGAGCCTGCCCACGGGCGAGAGTCGGGCGGTGCAGATGCGGGTGCTGGTGCTCGGTGCGGCCTTGGCCTGGCTACAAGCGGGCAACACGCCGAAACGTCCCGATGCCACACTGTTCGGCGCGCCGTTCACCGAACGCGAACTGCGGACCGGCACCGAGGCGGGGCTGCGCTCGCTGGCCCGCGGAGCGCCCGATCGCAAGCATCGCTACGCGCTCGTCGACCTGGCGAACGCTATTCGCGCGAAGACCTGGATCTAGCCGCGCCGCTCGACCAGTTGCCGTGCGGCGCGGGCGATGGCCAGCTCCTCGTTGGTCGGCACCACGAGCACCGCTACCGGCGCGCCGGACGGGGAGATGAGTCGCGCGGCACGGCTTTCCGCGGTGTTGGCCACCGGATCGACTTCGATGCCGAACCGGCTGAGCCCGGCCAGGGCGTCGGCGCGCACCTGCGGACTGTTCTCCCCGACTCCGGCGGTGAAGGTGATCGCGTCGACCCCGCCTAGTTCGATCAGATACGCCCCGAGGTAACGCCGCAGCCGATGGATGTACACGTCGTAGGCCAGCCGCGCGGCCTCGTCCCCGCTCGCGATGAGGCGCCGCAGTTCGCGGAAATCGTTCACGCCGGACAGACCCTTGATGCCGGAATCCCGGTTGAGCAGGGCGTCGATCTGGTCGATGTCCAGGTGTGCCGACCGCGCCAGATGCGCGACGATGCCGGGATCGAGGTCGCCGGACCTGGTACCCATCACCAGCCCTTCCAGCGGGGTGAGGCCCATGCTGGTGTCGACCGGCCGACCCCCCCGGATGGCCGACGCCGACGCGCCGTTACCGAGATGGAAGACGATCTGGTTCAGCTCGGCGGGTTCGCGGCCGAGCAGCTCGGCCGCGCGGCCGGACACGTACTCGTGCGAGGTGCCGTGGAAGCCGTACTTCCGGATGCCGTGCGCGGCGGCCACCTTGGCGTCGATGGCGTAGGTCTTGGCGGCGGCGGGCAAGCCGTGGAAGAACGCCGTGTCGAACACGGCGACCTGCGGCACTCCCGGCAACAGCGCCCGCGCGCTCTCGATCCCCGCGACGTTGGCCGGATTGTGCAGCGGCGCCAGCGCGGCGAGTTCGGCGATCGAGGCCACCACGTCGTCGTCGATCAGGGTGGGCCGGTAGAACACCTCGCCGCCGTGCACCACCCGGTGCCCGACCGCCCGCACGCCCTCGCGTACCAGATCATGGCCCGTAGCGGCGAAGGTGTCGAAGACCAGCCGCAACCCGGCGGCGTGGTCGGCGATCGGCTCGCGGCGCTCGGTGGTCTCGCCGTCGACGCGGTGCTCGAGCCCGCCCTCGTCCTCCCCGATCCGCTCCACCATGCCGGAGGCCGCGACCACACCCGAATCGGGATCCAGCAGTTGATATTTGATGGACGAGGAGCCGGAGTTGATCACCAGCACCATGTTCTCGGCCGTCTCGCTCATCGAACCTCCCGCGTCCCGCGCGCCCGCATCAACTCTCCTGCGCCTGAATGGCGGTGATCGCCACGGTGTTGACGATGTCGGCCACCAGTGCGCCGCGCGACAGGTCGTTGACCGGCTTGCGCAGACCTTGCAGCACCGGTCCGATCGCGATCGCCCCCGCGCTGCGCTGCACCGCCTTGTAGGTGTTGTTGCCGGTATTGAGGTCGGGAAACACGAACACCGTCGCGCGGCCGGCCACTTCGGAATCGGGCAGCTTGGCGTCGGCGACGGTCGGTTCGATCGCCGCGTCGTATTGGATCGGGCCCTCCACCGGCAGCTCCGGCGCGCGTTCACGCGCCAGCTTGGTCGCCACGCGCACCTTGTCCACGTCGGCCCCGCTGCCCGATTCGCCCGTCGAATACGACAGCATCGCGACCCGGGGTTCGATGCCGAAGCGTTCGGCGGTCGCCGCTGAGGAGATCGCGATATCGGCCAGCTGTTGTGCCGTCGGGTCCGGCACGACCGCGCAGTCACCGTAGGCGAGCACCCGGTCGGCCAGGCACATGAGGAACACGCTGGAGACGGTGGAGACCCCTTCCACCGTCTTGATGATCTCCAGCGAGGGCCGGATGGTGTGCGCCGTGGTGTGCGCCGCGCCGGAGACCATGCCGTCGGCGATCCCCTTGTACACCATCATGGTGCCGAAATACGAGATGTCGGCGACGGTTTCGCGGGCCCGCTCCACTGTCATGCCCTTGTGTCTGCGCAGTTCGGCGTACTCGGCGGCGAACTCGTCCAGGTAACCGGAGGTGCGCGGGTCGAGCACCTGCGCGGCGGAGATGTCCACCCCGAGTTCGGCGGCACGCGCGCGCACCGTCGTCTCGTCGCCCAGGATGACCAGGTCGGCGATCTTGCGCTGCAACACCCGGCCCGCGGCGCGCAGGATACGGTCGTCGTCGCCCTCGGGCAGCACGATGCGCTTGCGATCGGCTCGTGCGCGCTCGATGAGCTGGTATTCGAACATCTGCGGCGTGACCACCGGACTGGGCGGAACATCGATGCGCCGCAACAGTTCCACGGCGTCCACGCGTTCTTCCATCAGCGCCAGCGCGGTGTCCACCTTGCGCGGATTGCCCGCGGACATCCGGCCGCGGGTGCGGTAGGCGGCCCCTGCCGTGTCGTAGGTGCCGAGTTCGGTGGTGAGGATCGGCAGCTTGGGCTTGAGCCCGGTCATCAGCCGCGCCACCGCGGGATGCGGCAGCAGGCCACCGTTCATGATGATGCCCGACAGCGACGGAAAGCCCTCCGCTTCGTGCGCGTTCACGACGCTGAGCAGCACGTCCGACCGATCGCCCGGCGCGATCACCACTACGCCCTCGACCAGCCGTTCCAGGATGTGCTCCGCCGTCATGCCGCCGACCATGATCTTCAGCGCCTCACGGTGCAGCAATTCCGGATCGCCGCTGTACATCTCGCCGCCGATGGCGGCGCACAGCTCGGCCATGGTCGGCGCGATCAACAGCGGGACCTCGGGCAGTGTCCAGGAGGGGACGCCGAAGCCGCGCAGCGCCGCGGCCACCTCGTCCAGCCCCTGCGGGTCGCAGCGATTGGCGATGACGGCGACCAGCTGCGCGTGCTCGTGGGCCAGCTCGGCCGCGCACAGGTCGGCCAGCTGCTTCACCTCGTCCGGGGTGCGGCCGGCGCCGCGCAGCACCAGCAGCACCGGCGCGCCCAGATTGACCGCGATCCTGGCGTTGAAGCGCAACTCGCTCGGGCTCGCCACGTCGGTGTAGTCGCTGCCGACCACGACCACCGCGTCGCACATCTTGGCGACCTCGTGGAAGCGCAGCACGATCTCGCTGATCGCGGCGTCCGGGTCGGCGTGCACCTGCTCGTAGGTGGTGCCGATCGCCTGCGCGTAGTCGATGTCCGCCGTGCTGTGCTCGAGCAGCAGTTCGAGGATGTAGTCGGGCTCGGTGGTCGAGCGCGTGATCGGCCGGAACACGCCGACCCGCGCGGTCGTCGCACACAGCATCTGCAGCACCCCGAGGGCCACCGTCGACTTGCCGGTGTCGCCCTCGGGAGAGGCGATGTACACGGCGGATAGAGCGTTGTCGGCCATGCCGGAGAGCTTAGTGAACCGAGGGCAACCGGGCCGCGCCGCGCGACGGTGATCACTCGCCGGGCAAGCGAGCGCGGCCCGCCGCAGGGCCGTCCCGGAACACTCCAGGCCGCGACGGCAACCGGTCCGCCGGCCCGGCGATAGCGAAGGTTCAGCGGTATCGGTGGCGCCTCGCCGGTCGGTTTCCGCCCCGCTATAGTCCGGGCATGGCTGAGCAATTTCCGGATCGGCAGTGGGGTTCGCGCACCAATCTGTTCGCCCGCGCGGCAGGCAGATTCGCGGCCACCAAGCCAGGCTCCCGCCTGGTCCGCGCCCTCACCCCGCTGGACCGGGCGGTCCTGGAGCGCACCGGCGCCAAGTACACCGTGCTCGGCCCGATCGGCGCGCCGGTCATCTTGCTCACCACCATCGGACGCAAATCCGGGCAGCCGCGCACCCAGCCGTTGCTCTACGTGCACGACGGCGACACGCTCTACGTGATCGGCAGCAACTTCGGCCAGGCACACCACCCCGCCTGGACCGCCAACCTCCTGGCGAACCCCACCGCCACGGTAGCGATAGCCGGCGAACGCATCCCCGTAACCGCCACGCCTCTCGAAGACCCCGACAAAACCCGCATCTTCCAACGCTTCGTCGACATCACCGGCGCCTACGCGGCCTACCGCTCCCGCACCACCCGCGACCTCCGCATCTTCGCCCTCCGCCGGGCATAGCGCCGCGAGTGGCACACCACCGCGGCTCGGCCGAAAGGACCTCCGGCGTGGTGTGCCACTCGTGAACGTCAGGCGAGGGCGCGCAGGCGAGGGGCGAGGTCGCGCTGGAAGAGGTCGAGGAAGCGGCGCTGGTCGTGGCCGGGGGCGTGGAAGACCAGGTGGTTGAGGCCGGCGTCGAGGTAGGGCTTGATCTGGGCAACCGCCTCGTCGGGATCGCTCGCGACGATCCAGCGCTTGGCGATCTGTTCGATGGGCAGCGCGTCGGCGGCGGCCTCCATCTCGATCGGGTCGGTGATGCTGTGCTTCTGCTCCGCGGTGAGCGAGAGCGGGGCCCAGAACCGGGTGTTCTCCCTGGCCAGTTCGGGATCGGTGTCGTAGGACAGCTTGATCTCGATCATCCGGTCGATGACCTCCACGCTGCGCCCGGCCTTCGCGGCGCCCTCGGCGACGGCGGGCATCAACTTCTCGGTGTAGAGATCCATGCCCTTGCCCGACGTGCAGATGAAGCCGTCGCCCGCGCGTCCGGCGTACCGCGCGACCAACGGGCCGCCCGCGGCGATGTAGATCGGGATGCCGCCCTTGGGCACGTCGTAGATGGAGGCGCCGACGGTCTTGTAGTACTCGCCGTCGTAGTCGACGCGGTCGCCGGTCCACAGTGCGCGCATCAGGTCGACCGCCTCGCGCAGCCGTGCGAAACGCTCCTTGAACTCGGGCCATTCGCCGGTGTATCCGGTGGCGATCTCGTTGAGCGCCTCACCGGTGCCGACCCCCAGCATGACGCGATCCGGGTACAGACAGCCCAGAGTGGCGAAGGACTGCGCGATCACCGCGGGGTTGTAGCGGAAGGTCGGGGTGAGCACCGAGGTGCCGAGCTGGATGCGCTGGGTGCGCTCGCCGACCGCGGCCAACCAGGCCAGCGAGAAGGGCGCGTGCCCGCCTTTGTGCCGCCAGGGCTGGAAATGGTCGCTCACCGTGGCGCTGTCCAAGCCGTGTTGCTCGGCCAGCACCGCGATCTCGACGAGTTCACGGGGGCCGAACTGCTCCGCCGATGCCTTGTATCCGAGCTTGAGTCCGCTCATCTGCCACGCTCCTCGCGTTTCGTTTCGCCGCCATCGCGATCCGTTCTCGACAGTAGTCAACGCTGCCGCCGCCGCGCCGACGGCCTGGCGCGGATGATCTGCGCAGCCTGCCGGTCGTGGCCGTTCCGGTCGCGGGGCGATAGCGGATAATGGCCCGCGTGACCGCAGACGAGCCGATCCTGTCCTACTTGACCGATATGGACGGCGTGCTGGTGCACGAGGACCATCTGATCCCGGGCGCCGACAAGTTCCTCGCCGAACTGCGCGCCAACGACACCCCGTTCCTGGTATTGACCAACAACTCGATCCGCACGCCACGCGATCTACAGGCGCGGCTGCGGCACACCGGGCTCGACATCCCGGAAGAAGCGATCTGGACCTCGGCGCTGGCCACCGCCACCTTCCTGAACGAACAGCGGCCCAACGGCACCGCGTACGTGGTGGGCGAATCCGGGCTCACCACCGCCTTGCACGAGATCGGCTACGTGCTGACCGACAGCGATCCCGATTACGTCGTGCTCGGCGAGACCCGCACGTACTCCTTCGAGGCGATCACCACCGCGATCCGGCTGGTCGAGCGAGGCGCCCGCTTCATCGCGACCAATCCGGACCCGACCGGTCCGTCCCGGGACGGCTCGCTGCCCGCGACCGGCTCGGTGGCCGCGCTGATCACCCGCGCCACCGGCCGCGACCCGTACTACGTCGGCAAGCCGAACCCGCTGATGATGCGCTCCGCGCTGCGTCGCATCGGCGCCCATTCCCAGTCGACGGTGATGATCGGCGACCGGATGGACACCGACGTCATCTCCGGCCTGGAGGCGGGCATGCGCACCATCCTGGTCACTTCCGGCATCTCCACCCGTGGGTCCTTCGAAGCCTTCCCCTACCGCCCAACGATGGTGGTGGACTCCGTCGCCGACCTGATCGGGAAGACCGGGTCCCCGTTCACCGAATGAGAGGGTGCGTCTCCGGGGCAGACGACGCACTGCCGGAGGGCGCGCAGGGACTCGGCAGGCGGACCCCGTATATCGCCGCGAGCGCGCCGAACGCGATCGCCGATGACTGCCGCAGTCAGTCGCCGTCCGTGGTGATCGCCTCTATCGCGGCGGACAACGCGGTGAGCGCCTCGACCGCGCGCGCGAGCTGCTCGTAGCCGAGCTCGTCCACGAGCCGTTCGGCCATCACCTTGTGCCGCGGGTTGATGCGGCGTACCGCGGCCAGCCCCGCCTCGGTGACGGCGACGAGTTTCGCGCGGCGGTGCGCGGGATTGGGTCGGTATTCGGCGAGTCCCTTGTCCACCAACAGATCCGCGATGCGCTGGACGCTCTGCCGGGTGATGCCCATTTCGCGGGCGATGCCTGCGACAGGCAGCGGCGCGCGCGTCACCGCACCGAGCACCTGCCACCAAGCGGCGGTCAGACCCGCCGGTCGGGCCAGTTCCTCGGCCACCGCCAGGAATTGACCGTTCAGGCGGAACGACGTGATCGCCGCCGTGGCGAACAACTCCTGTTCAGGGGTCATGCGGCACCTCCCGATGTCGGCGATCCGGCCGGATCACCGGCAATTCTCGCTTACGCGTGCTGCGCGTCGTACTCCGCGAGCACCGCCCAGCCGGCGGGATCGGCGTGTGCGAACAACCGGTACCAGCCGTCCAGCACGTGCGGCTCGTACACGCCGAGCCTGCCGAGCACCTCGCGGGCGAATTCGAACGGCGCGCTCGCACTGGCGGTGATCACGTCACCGTCGGTGACGGCCGGGGCCTCGACATAGTGGTCCGCGCCCGAATATCCGCTGTAGCGCAGGAATTCCGCGACATTGCTGGTGTGTTTGCGGTTGTCGAGCAGGCCGGACTTGGCCAGTCCGAACGTCGCGCCGCAGATCGCGGCGACCGGCACGCCCGCGTCGACGAAATCGCGCGCCTTGTGCGTGAACGGGTCCAGCTCCGACCCTTCCCAGGTCTCCGCCCCGGGCAGGATCAGCATCGCGCTGTCGGCGGGCGTGAGATCGGCGAGCACGACGTCCGGCACGATGCGCATGCCGCCCATGGTGGTGATCGGCTCCGCGCTCGGGCCGACCGTCTTCACCTGCCATGTTCCCGGCTCCCGGTGCCAGCTCGGCTTGTTGATGTGCGCGGTGGCCGCGCCCACCTCCCAATCGGCGAGCGTGTCGTAAACGGCCATGTGCACGGTCTTCGTAGGCATGACAGTATGCTGTCATGTTTGACAGGATGCTGTCAATAGCGAAGAGTCGGCCCCCTCGATGAACCGGCAACTACGCTGGGAGCATGCGGATCTCGGTGGCGGCGGACGAGCGGGCCGGAGTGGCCCAGGAACTGATCGACGAGCTGCGCGAGCGCGGCCACGAGATCGTGCCGCACGGCGCGCTGTGCGACACGGAACGCGACGACTGGGCATGGGCCAGCGAGGCGGCGGCCCGGGACGTCGCCTCCGGCGCGGCAGACCAGGCGATCGTCTGCTGCTGGACCGGCACCGGCGCCTCGATCGCGGCCAACAAGGTCCCCGGGGTGCGCGCCGCGCTCTGCGCCGACGCTTCGACCGCGGCGGGCGCCCGCACCTGGAACGACGCCAACGTCCTCGCCCTGAGCCTGCGTTCGACCTCCAGCGCCGAACTCCGGGAGATCCTCGACGCCTGGTTCACCACCGAACCGAGTTCGTCCCCGGACGACCAGGCGAACATCACCCATCTCGCCGACATCGAACGCGCCGCCGACGCCTGAGGAAGCCTCCGCGCACTCCGTGCGGCGCACGGCGTCGAGAGCGAGCGCGCAGCCTCCCGCCCGCGACGGCGACGAAACCCGGCGATACGGTCGAGGCATGTCCATGCAGAGGCCAGGTGGCACGTTCGGGAACTATTCCCTCGAACGCTTGCTGGGTCGTGGCGGCATGGGTGAGGTGTGGCTGGCGCACGACGGCGCCGGGCATGCCGTCGCATTGAAGGTGCTGTCCGCGGCATATACCGCCGATTCGCTCTATCGGCAGCGTTTCGAGCGGGAGGCGCGGCTGGGAACCCGGGCCCGCAACCCGCACATCGTGCCCATCCACACGTTCGGCGAGGTCGACGGTCATCTGTTCCTGGAGATGGCCTACATCGAGGGCGTAGACCTCGGCACGCGGCTGAGATCGGGCGCGCTGCGGCCGGATCGGGCCGTGGACGTCATCGCCCAGGCCGCCGAGGCGCTGGATGCCGCCCACGCGGCCGGGCTCGTGCACCGCGATGTGAAGCCGGGCAATATCCTCCTGCACACCAGCGGTTTCGTGTATCTGATCGACTTCGGTATCGCCCGCGCCGCCGACGGCACCGCGCTCACCGCCACCGGGCTGGTGGTCGGCACGCTCGGCTACATGGCGCCGGAGCGATTCACCGGCGCCGCCGATGCCCGGTCCGATGTCTATTCGCTTGCCTGCGTGCTCTACGAGTCCCTTACCGGAAAGCCGCCCTATGGTGCGGGCGATCCGGCACAGCAGATGCGGGCCCACCTCATGACCGAACCGCCGCGCGCCTCGCTGGCCGCCCGTGACGTCCCGCCCGCACTCGACGCCGTCATCGCCCGGGGAATGGCCAAAGAGCCGGACGCGCGCTACCGCAGCGCGGGACAATTCGCCGCGGCGGCGTCGGCGGCCCTTCTCCGGTCCGCGTCCGCGCGACCGACCCCGCCGGTCGCACCTGCTCCGGCACCGGCAGGCCGCACATCCACCCGGATCATGACTTCCGCCCTCCCGGCGCGGACGACGCCCGAGGCCGGTTCACCCACTCCGGCCGGGCAACTCGCTCGCCGACACGAGCGCCGGTGGCTGCCCGTCGCCGCCGGGGCGGCGCTCGTCGCGGTGGCAGCGCTGTGGCTGTTCGGCGGCGGCATCGACATCGGGTCCGGACCCGTCGCGGGCCCGACAACCACCGATGCCCCTACGCCGGCCGATACTTCGCTGCCGCCGAGCGACGGGCAACCCGGGCCGGGTCCCGCGGTGCGCGACGGGAACCTCGCTTTCACCGTGATCGATGTACGCGCCACCGACCCGGCGAGCACCGGCGATTCCCACACGGTCGTGACGCTGACGGTCACCAATGTGTCCGGCGACGAACAAGTTCTCGCCGTCGCCGATCAACGGCTGGTCACCACTGGCGGCCGCTCCGTCGCACCCGACGCGGCGGTCACCGCGAAACTCAATTCGCCCGGCGAGGACTTCACGCGCATCGCCGGTGGCCGTGTCAGCACCGTCCGGCTGGCCTTCGACCTGCCCGGCAAGAACAAGAACGGCAAGAAGAACGACAAGAAGGACGAGGCACCGAGTCATCTGATCCTGCACGGCGCACCGTCGTCACCCGGCGTCACCGTGCCGATCGGCTGACCGATCGTGCGACCGTTCGCGGCTCAGGAGAGGGCGGTGTCCAAGTCGGCGAGGAGGTCTTCGACGTCTTCCAGCCCCACCGAGATACGCACGACGCCGTCGGTCAGGCCGATGGTGGCCCGGCCTTCGGGCCCCATGGCGCGGTGGGTCGTGGTGGCCGGGTGCGTGATCAGGGTCTTCGCGTCACCGAGGTTGTTGGAGATGTCGACGATGCGCAACCGGTTGAGGACTTCGAAAGCGCGCTTCTTCGCCTCGTTCTCGGGTGCGCTCAGCTCGAAGGTGATCACGGTGCCGCCCGCGCTCATCTGACTGGTGGCCAGCGCGTGCTGCGGATGAGATTCCAGGAACGGGTACCGCACCCAGCTGACGGCCGGGTTGTCCTCCAAGAAACGGGCGATGCGCAAGGCGGACTCCGCCGAGTGGCGTACCCGCAGCGGCATCGTCTCCAGGCCCTTGAGCAGGGTCCACGCGTTGAACGGGCTCAGCGCCGGACCGGTATGGCGCATCAGCGTTTTCACCGGGCCGTCGATGTAGTCCTGGGCGCCGAGGATCGCGCCGCCGAGCACGCGGCCCTGCCCATCGATGTGCTTGGTGCCCGAGTAGACCACCACGTCGGCGCCGAGTTCGAAGCCACGTTGCAGCAGCGGAGTGGCGAACACGTTGTCCAGCACCACTTTCGCACCCGCCGCGTGCGCCAGCTCGGTCACCCGGCGCACGTCGACCAAGGTCTGCATCGGATTGGCGGGCGTCTCGAAGAACACCGCCTGGGTCGGCACCGACAGCGCCTGCTCCCACTGATCGAGATCCTCGCCGTCGACGAAGACGGTCTCCACGCCCCAGCGCGGCAGGATCTCGTTGCACACCACGAAGCACGAGCCGAACAGGCTGCGCGCGGCGACGAGCCGGTCACCCGCCTTCAGCAGCGCGCCCAGCGCGGTGAACACCGCGGACATGCCGCTGGCGGTGGCGAAGCACGCCTCGGCGCCGTCGATCAGGCGCATCCGCTCCTCGAACATGGCCACCGTGGGGTTGCCGTAGCGGGAGTAGACGAAGTGCTCGACCTCGCCGGTGAACGCGGCCTCGGCGGCCTCGGCGCTCTCGTAGACGAAGCCGGAGGTCAGATAGAGCGCTTCGGCGGTTTCCTCGAAACCGGAGCGCCGCAGCCCGCCGCGCACGCCCAGCGTCGCGGGACCGACGCCGTCGGGCAGCGGCTTGTCGAACGCGCCGCCGGTGATCACGACTGCCGCCAGGGCAATCCGAGGGCACGCCAGCCCGCGCCGCCGCGATGCCCGAATTCGTCGAGCGGGCCTTCGAAGCCCTCGAGCACGTTGTAGGAGGTGCGGTAACCCGCTGAGGTGGCGGCGATCGCCGCACCGATCGAACGCTGACCGGAGCGACAGAGGAAGACGACGGGAGCCTCGGGATCGTGGCCGTCGAGCGCTTGCTTCAACTGCTCGACGAACGTCTCGTTGCGCGCGCCCGTGGAATCGACCCACTCGATCAGCACGGTCGGCCGTTCGATCGAACTGGTGTCGGGGACGCCGACGAACTTCCACTCCGCTTCCGTCCGCACGTCCACGAGGACGGCCTCGGGATCGTCCCGCAACAGCTCCCAAGCCTGCTGTGGGGTGATGTCACCGGCATAACTCATGTGCACCTCCTGCGAATCCGCACTTGCCGCGCCCGGGACCAGGGCGCCGCCAGGTCGTCACCCGGAGCACCCCACCGCGGAGGAGGGTTGCCGACCAGTAATGCCGGGGCTTGACACTGGTTCTCATGACCTTCGACTGAGATTGCACCGACCCGGGTCACCCTGTCAAACGGTGGCGCACACTGCGCGAACGCTCAGGTGCAGACCAGCCACTTACCGCCGGATCGGGTGAGATTCCAGGTCGAGGTCCGCTCCTGCCCGTCCACCTTCGTGGTCACGGTCGCCTTCCCTCGGTCGCCGTCCATGATCGGACTGTCGATTTTCGTGATCTCGACCAGCTTTCCGGCGCCGTCCTGCCCCGCCAGCGGCGAGCGGGTCGCGTCGAAACCCTGGCACGCGGTGCCGGGCGGCGGCACGGCGTCGCTGCGGTTGGAGCCGTCGACGAAGTTGCGGACGGCCGCCGCGATGCGGTCGGCTTCTGTGACATTTTTCTCAGCGGGCGACAGCACGCCGCCGAGCACGATCGCGATCAGCACGATCGCCGCGACCACCGCGGCCGCGATGAACGGGGCCGCCGAGCGCTTGTCGGTCTGATCGACCCGGATGATCTCGTCCTCGCCCGGGGTCGGCTGCTGTTCGGTCATGGCTCGATGATCCCTGGTCGGCGCGGGTATCGAGCGCTCGACCCCCGGCTGCGGACCGGGGTGGCGCCGGCCGGGTCCGGGCGTCCGCGATAGGCCGCGCGCGAGCGGGTAAGCGACGATTGTGGCTTTCGACGGCAGCCGCCGAGTTCACGCACCGACGCGGGGTGGCATCGGCCATCCCGATAGAATCGCGGGACGGCGGCCTGCTGTCATAGCGAATCGGCAGCTCCACGCCGCGGCGAACGGAGCACCGTGCAGCCACGAGCCGGCAACGCAGGCGTGCGCCCCGAGGGCGCGACCGAGCCGGTGCGTCAACTTAGCCTAAGCTAAGCCAGACGTCATTAATTGTTTCGACCGTAAGGTGCGCGTAAAGAGATGACCGAACAGAGTGCAGTAGAGGATGGCGGTGTTCGCGAGCCCTCCGTGGTGACGCAGGCTTCCTCCGCCGGGCCTGACGCGCACACCGCGAGGACCCGCCCGCTCCGCATCGCGATCGTGGGCGCCGGACCGGCCGGGATCTACGCCGCCGACGCATTGATGAAGTCCGATGCCGAGGTGAGCATCGACCTGTACGAGCGCATGCCCGCGCCGTTCGGGTTGATCCGCTACGGCGTCGCGCCGGACCACCCGCGCATCAAGGGCATCATCACCGCCCTGCACAAGGTGCTGGACAAGCCGCAGGTGCGCCTGCTGGGCAATATCGACTACGGCACCGACATCACGCTGGACGACCTGCGGGCCTTCTACGACGCGGTGATCTTCTCCACCGGCGCCAACGCCGACCGCGCCCTGCCCATCCCCGGCATCGATCTCGACGGATCCTTCGGCGCCGCCGACTTCGTCTCCTGGTACGACGGCCACCCCGACGTCCCCCGCACCTGGCCGCTGGACGCGGAGAAGGTCGCCGTCCTCGGCGTCGGCAACGTCGCTCTCGACGTGGCCCGCGTGCTGGCCAAGACCGGCGACGAGCTGCTGCCCACCGAGATCCCGCCGAACGTCTACAAGGGCCTCAAGGCCAACAAGGCCGTCGAGGTGCACGTCTTCGGCCGCCGCGGGCCCGCCCAGGCCAAGTTCACCCCGCTGGAACTGCGCGAGCTCGACCACTCCCCCACCATCGAGGTGATCGTCGACCCCGAGGACATCGACTACGACGAAGGCTCCGAAGCCGCGCGCAGGCATTCCAAGCAGGTCGACATGGTCGCCAACACGCTCGAGCAGTGGGCCATCCGCGACGCCGGTGACCGGCCGCACAAGCTGTTCCTGCACTTCTTCGAATCCCCCGCCGAGGTGCTCGGCGAGAACGGCAAGGTCGTCGGCCTGCGCACCGAGCGCACCCAGCTCGACGGCACCGGCAACGTCAAGGGCACCGGCGTGTTCAAGGACTGGGACGTGCAGGCGATCTATCGCGCCGTCGGCTACCTGTCGCAGAACCTGACCCAGCTGCCGTTCGACGACCAAGCGGGCACCGTGCCGAACGAAGCGGGTCGCGTGATCGCCGACGAGAACGCCGACGGCGCCGCGCGCTACATGCCCGCGACCTACGTCACCGGCTGGATCAAGCGCGGCCCGGTCGGCCTGATCGGCCACACCAAGGGCGACGCCAACGAGACCATCGCCTGCCTGCTGGACGACGCGCCCGGCTTCACCCCGGCGCAGCGCCCCGAACCCGAGGCCGTCACCGAGTTCTTGGAGAGCAAGGGCATCCCGTTCACCACCTGGGCCGGCTGGTACCGCCTCGACGCACACGAACGCTCCCTCGGCGAGCCGGAGGGCCGCGAGCGCGTCAAGGTCGTCGAGCGCGAGGACATGCTGCGCGCCAGCGAACCGCACAAGGTCTGATCACCCCGGCTGCGACCGACTCCGCTGCCACAACGACACCCCAGCTGTGGCAGCGGAAAATTCGACCCTGAGGCATTCTGTACAAGTGTTCGATGCCCACCTGCACATCTTCGACCCGCGATTTCCGCTGGCCGAGAACGAGGGCTACCTGCCCGACCCGTTCACCATCGCCGATTACCGCAAGCGCATGTCGCGCTTCGACGTCGCGGGCGGTGCGGTGGTCAGCGGGTCGTTCCAGGGCACGGACCAGACCTATCTGAAGGCCGCCCTCGCCGAACTCGGCGAGGGCTGGGTCGGCGTCACCCGGCTCGACTTGGACGCCACCGACGAGGAAATCCTCGAACTGGACCGCATCGGCGTGCGCGCGCTGCGATTCAACCTCAAGCGGGCGGCGGCCGACATCACCGGAATGACGTTGCAGGCGTTGCGCGCGCACGAACTGGCCGGCTGGCACGTCGAGGTCTACATCGACGGCACGATGCTGGCGTCACTGCAACCGGTCATCTCGAAGCTGCCCGCGCTGTCGGTCGACCATCTGGGCATGTCCGCGGAGGGGCTGCCCTTCCTGCTGGATCTCGTCGACCGCGGAGCCAAGGTCAAGGCGACCGGTTTCGGCCGGGTCGCGATGAACGTGGCCGACACGCTGCGCCGCGTCCACGCGGTGAATCCCGAAGCCCTCATGTTCGGCACCGACCTGCCCGGCACCAGGGCCGGACGCCCGTTCCGTGACTCGGACGTGGATCTGCTCTGCGATGTGGTGGGCACCGATATGTACGCGGTGCTGGAGGACAACGCGCGCGCGTTCTACCGGCTCCCGGCCCGTGAGCGCGTGGTCCGCGACGATCCGGCCCCCACGCTGCCGCTCTACCGCCCGGAACCGCCGACGCTGCGGCTGCGCCGCGACGAACTCCCGGAAAACCGGGCGGGCGACACGATTCCGTTTCCCGCCATCGATCGGTAGCGCTCAGACGGCGAAGACGCCGACGAGCCAGACCCCGGTGGCCAGCAAGGCGCCGAAGAGCTCGATCAGGATGGACAGGCCGACGCCCTTCATCGCGTGCACCGTCGCCTGCCACGCCTCCCGGTTGACCCGCAGCCGCTGGAGTTCCGAAAGATACACGCCGAGAACGAAACCCACGAACAGGCCGATCACCGGGATCACGAAGAAACCCACGATGCCGAGGACCGCGCCGAGGAAGACCGCCCGGCCCGCCACGCCCGCGTCCTTCATCTTGCGTCCGGGCCAGGTGTATTTGACGACGCCGGAAAGCACCAGCAACAACGCGCTGATCGCGAAAACCGTCCACGCCGTCGCGCCACCGGTGAGGAAGGCCCAGACGGCGATGGCCGCGCAGATCAGGATCACGCCCGGCAGGATCGGCACGACGACCCCGACGAGGCCGACCAGAATCGCGAGGCCGGCGAGAAGGTTGTACCACCCCTGATCAGACAGCGCTTCCACATGTGCAGCCTAGAGCGGCGCACAGCCGCGGGCGAGCCGTAGCAGCGCGGCGTTATTGTCATACTGTCAATACACCCCTCCCGGTCGCGGCCGGGAGGACGCACCGGTCACCGGTGTGCTGGATCAACGACGAACCGAGGTAGGGCGTGAGCACTCCATCCACCGCCAAGCAGGGCCCGCTCGCGGGCATCAAGGTCATCGAGCTGGCCGGCATCGGCCCCGGTCCGCACGCCGCGCTGCTGCTCGCCGATCTGGGCGCCGACGTGGTGCGGGTACAGCGCGCGGGTCAGCTGCCGGGCGGATTCGACCGGCCGCAGCTGCGCGGCCGGACCATCGTCGAGGCCAACCTCAAGGATCCCGCCGACATCGAGAAGGTGCTCGGCCTCGTCGAGAAGGCGGATGTGCTGATCGAGGGCTTCCGCCCCGGCGTCACCGAGCGGATGGGCCTGGGTCCGGACGACGCGCTGGCCCGCAACCCGCGCCTGGTCTACGGACGGATGACCGGCTGGGGCCAGGAGGGCCCGCTGGCCGACCGCGCGGGACACGACATCAACTACATCTCCATCACCGGCGTGCTGCACGCCATCGGCCGCAAGGGCGAACGCCCGGTCCCGCCACTGAACATGGTGGGCGATTTCGGCGGCGGCTCGATGTTCCTGGTGTTCGGCATCCTCGCCGCGCTGGTCGAGCGGCAGCAGTCCGGCAAGGGCCAGGTGATCGACGCGGCCATGGTCGATGGCGCCCTTGCCCTTTCGCACATGATCTGGGGCATGCGCGGCGCGGGCGCCTGGTCCGACGAGCGCGGCGTCAACCTGCTCGACACCGGAATGTCGTTCTACGACACCTACGAGACCTCCGACGGCAAGTACATGGCGGTCGGCGCGATCGAACCGCAGTTCTACGCCCAATTGCTCGCCGGCCTGGAGATCGACGCGGACGGCCTGCCCTTCCAGCTCGACCCCGCCGGGCAGGACACGCTGAAAAAGCTGTTCACCGAACGCTTCCGGACCAAGACCCGGGACGAGTGGTCCGAGATCTTCACCGGCACCGACGCGTGCGTCTCGCCCGTGCTCACCTTCGAGGAGGCGACGCGCAACGAGCACATCGCGGCCCGCGGCTCGTTGCTGGAGCTGGACGCCATCACCCAGCATGCCCCCGCCCCGCGATTCTCCCGCACTCCCAATGGGATTCCGACCCCGCCGCCCACCACCGCGACGCCGATCGAGTCGGTCTGGGCAGACTGAGCACCCGGCGGGGTGCCGTGGCGCGGCGCCCGGCACTCCGCCCTGCTGCGGGTAATTGAAAATTTCAACATACCAACCGGTTCGACAGTTCGGCACCGGGCCTGCCATACTGTCCGCGAGCAGGTGGCTTTCGAGGACAGCGAACTTCCCCGGGCATCGTCCGGTCCGCTCCTTGACCACCGCTCGAGTTGGAGGCCGAGGCACCGTGCGAGCTTCCGCACGCCGCCCGAGCACGACCAGGGCCAGTCCCGAGGGGTGACCGGCCACTCGTGCCCGGCGGCGCTCGGAGGGGAGTGCCGCCGGCGGAGGCCCCCTCCCAGGGCCGGAACAGCGAAATCTCCTCAGTAGCAGGTCAACGGCGTCAGTGGGTCCGCGGCGCGAGGCGTCAACGCGGCATAGGCGGACGCGATGGCCTTGACCGCCAAGCGCAATTCGGGCTCCCGGTGGGTGAACGGCAGCCGCAGGAACCGCTCGAACGCGCCCTGTACGCCGAATCGAGGCCCGGCCGCGAGCAATACGCCGTGGTTGGGCGCCGTGGCGGCGAGTGCGGTGGAGACCGAGGTCGGCAGCTGCGCCCACACCGACATGCCGCCCGCGCCGACGGTGACGCGCCAGTCCGGTAGTTCCTCGGCGAGCGTGTCGAGCAGAGCGGCACGCTGCGAACGCAACTGGTCGCGGCGGCGGTCGAGAATCACGTCCGCGTGCTCGAGCAGGTGCACGGTGGCCAGCTGGTCCATGACGGGGGTACCGAGGTCGACGGTGGAGCGGATGCCGAGGAGCTTGGTGATCAGCGTCTGATTGGTCCGTATCCAGCCGACCCGCAGACCGCCCCAGAACGATTTCGAGGCCGAGCCGATGGTGACGATCTCGGAGCCTTTGGCGAAGGCGGCGACCGGCGGCGGTGCGATGTCCGCGCCGAGGCCGAGATCGGCCATGGATTCGTCGATCACGACGGTCATCCTGGTATCCCTGGCGATGGCGGCCAGTTCGGCGCGGCCGTCGGCGTCCAGCAGCAGGCCGGTCGGGTTGTTGTAGTCCGGCACCAGGTAGGCCAGGCTCGCCGCGGTCTGCCGGGCGGCACTGCGGATTCCGTCGAGATCCCAGCCGCCCGCCGGGTCCTCCGGCCGTAGCGGCACCGGCACCGGCCGGGCGCCGACGTCGCGGATCGCCTCGATGGCGTTCGGATAGGTCGGGTGATCGATGAGCACCCGGGCGGCGGGCGCGGTCAGCACGTTCAGCAGCAGGCGCAGGCCGTGCTGGGCGCCGAGGGTGACCAGGATCTGGTCGGGTTCGGTCGGCAGCCCGCGCGCGGTGTAGCGGCGAGCGATCGCCTCCCGCAGCGCCAGCACACCGACCGGGTCCATGCCGTGCGTGCCGAGGTAGGCCGGAATTCCTTCCAGGGCAGCGGAATACGCGTCCTGCATCTCCAGCGGGGCGGCCATCGCGGCATAGGTCATGTCGATGGTCGGCAGTTCGGGCGAGGCCATCATCGCCAGGATGCTCCTGGCCGGTTTGACGCCGTCGTGCTGCACGTCCCGGGGCAGGGCAACCGTGCTGCGCGAGCCCTGGCGGCTGATCAGGTAGCCGTGCTCGCGCAGCAGCGCGTAGGTGGAGGTGATGGTGGTGCGGCTGACCCCGAGGGTGGCGGCGAGATCGCGTTCGCTGGGCAAGGCGACACCCAGCGGTGCGCGACCGTCGTGGATCAGCAGCCGAATGCCTTCGGCGAGGGCCAGATAGGCCGGACGGGTGGAGCGCCGCCCGGCCGGATCCGGATCACCGTCGTGCGCGTGCCGCCAACGGCCCAGATCGCGGGCCAGGCTGCCCGCGCCGATCACTCTCGTCGCCATGCGGTCCAGTATCGGCCGATTGGATATTCCTTGGCAAGGCCAGTAGCGCGCACGCTGGCGGACATGACCGCCCTCGCCACCCTGTTCCTGGTCGCCCTGTCCGGCTACCTGATCCACCGCTTCGCGCCGAAACGCGACGAGCGCGCCTTCCGTCTCGAGCGTTTCCACCCGGGCACGCCGATGTCCGACCACACCCCTTCACACTACGATTACCAGCGGCGATACTCTGATCTCGCCGCGATACACGGCCGAGGGGATGCGCCGGACACGGGCTCGTTCAGCGGCGCGTAATTCCCGCGACCCATCTCGGGGCCGCCTGCGTCGAGGCACGGAAGAGCGCTACGGAAAGCCATGCGCCCGCACCAGGCCAGTGTGGCGGCCGCCCGCGTCCTGCCGAGATCTCTTCACCGCCCGCGCCCGGCTCGGCTACGACACCGCAAAGGCCAGTTCTGCATAACTGGCCTGGTAATTGTCTATTTGTCGGTCCCACGGTGCAGACTTGGCTCATGAGTGACGCCACGAGCCTCGCCGCCGATCGTGCGGCGGCCGAGGCCATCGGTTCGGCCACGGAGCCCCGGATCCCGGTCCGTCCCGCGCAGGCCCACCGAGCCGCGGCGGCGCTGTTCGACACCGCGATCGGCTGCTGCGCGATCGCGTGGAGCGGCGCGGGTGTGATCCGATTCCAGCTCCCGGAGGCGAGCCCGGCGGCCACCCGGGCGCGCATCACCCGCGCGCACGCGGGCGAGAAGCTTCACGAAGAGCCACCCACCGGCGCGATTGCCGAGGCCATCGCGGGTATCCGCGCCCACCTCGCGGGCGAACTCGACGACCTGCGTTGGATCGCCGTGGACGCCAGCGGGATTCCGGAGTTCCACCGCGCCGTCTACGCCGTCACGCGCGCCATCGACCCCGGTCGCACCCTCAGCTACGGCCAGGTCGCCGACCGCGTCGGCGCGCCCGGCGCCGCCCAGGCGGTCGGACAGGCATTGGGCCGCAACCCGATTCCCCTGATCATCCCGTGCCACCGCGTACTCGCCGCCGACCACGCCCTGCACGGCTTCTCCGCCCCCGGCGGCATCGACACCAAGCAGCGCCTGCTGACCATCGAGCGCACATCAGGATTCGGCGAACCCACGTTGTTCTGAGCAACCCGACCGCCGCTGTTCCAGCCGCTCGAACTCCCGCGGGGGATCGTCCCCACGCTCCGATGAATTCGTGGAACTCGCTTCGTCCGTATGAGCGAAGCATCGGCGGAACTCGCCCCGCAGGGAATGAAAGTGAGCGAACCATGGAGACTGTGACCTCGGCCGACGGCACCGTGATCGCGTTCGACCGGCACGTCGGCGGCGAGAACGGCGTCGTGATCCTGATCGGTGGCGCCTTCGGTTTCCGCAGATTCCCCAAGATGGTCCAGCTGGCCGCGGCACTCGCCGAGCAGCACCGCCTGACCGTGATCAACTATGACCGACGTGGCCGCGGCGACAGCACGGACTCGCCCGGCGTCTACGAGGTCGACCGGGAGATCGATGACATCGCCGCGTTGGTCGAGGCGGCGGGTGGTGCGGCGGCGTTGTTCGGCTGGTCCTCGGGCGCCACGCTCGCGCTACGAGCCGCCGAGTCCGGTCGGGTGAAGGGCATCACGAAGGTTGTCGCATTCGAGCCGCCTTTCGTGGTCGACCGCGAGGGGTTCGTGCCGCAGGCCGACCTGGAAATGCGCCTGCGCGAACTGATCGCCGCCGACCGACGCGCGGACACCGTGCGGTTCTACATGACCGAGGCTATGGGGATGCCGCGTGTCATGGTGGCGGCCATGCGCCTCACCCCCTTCTGGAAAGGCCTGCGCGCCACCGCACCGTCCACCGCGCACGACTGGGCGGTGATGCGCGAGTTCATGCGCGGTGAGCCGCTGCGGACCGAGGACTGGTCCCGGGTCGGCGTTCCCACTCTGGTCATTGCGGGCGGCAAGAGCAACGCGTTGCTCCGCAAAGGAGCCGCGCCATCGCCGCGGTACTTCCCGACGCCGTATTCCAGGAGATTCCCCGGCTCAGCCACAACCCGGACATCAGGCTGCTCGCCCCCGTCGCCGGTTCGTTCCTCACCGGTGTCGAGCAGCACGCCGAGTAGCGGGCGGCTCAGTCGATGGGGTGCGCACGGAAGAAGTCGCAGGCCTCCCCGGTGATGTAGCCGTCCGCGCAGCCGAAGTATGTCTGAATGCAGGCGTTCGTCGAGCAGCCGAGTTCGATCAGCTTCTGCCGGATCCGGGCGTTGCGCTCCTGAGGCGTCTCGGTCTTCGGCGCCACCGTCGCCGAGGAGCGCACCGAACTGGTGACCGGTTGCGGTTGCCCGTCCGAGCACCCGGCGGCCAGGACGATTCCGGCTGCCAGCGCGCAGATCACCGCGGCCGGTCGCCAGGTCATCCTCCGCTCCCGGACTCCCCGCGCATCAACGCTCCGAGCGACTCGCGATCGGTGACGTCCATCTTGATGCAGGCCCGGTAGAGGTGGCCCTCCACGGTGCGCACCGACACCGTGAGCCGGTCGGCGATCTGCCGGTTGGACAGACCCGCGGCAACGAGATTCGCGATCTCGCGTTCCCGCGCGGTCAAGGGCAAGGGCTGCGCCGCCTGCCGCAGCGCCGGGGTACTCGCTCCGCCGCAGGCGGCGGCCAGGCGGTTGGCCATGGCGGCGGACTCCAGCAACCTGCGCCGATCCCCGGAACGCTCATGGGCCGACGCGGCCTGCGCCGCGGCGTCGGCGGCCGACAGCAGCACGCCGAGACGCTCGAATTCCGCTGCCGCCGCGTCCAGCCCGGGTCCGTCGTGGGCGGCGAGCGCCACCGCGTGCCGCGCCTGCGTCTGCACAAGCCGCCCTTCCACCCGGACGGCCAGCTCCGCCAGTCGTCCGGACACCGAATGGTCGCCGAAGCGGGCCGCGGCGTGCAGTGCCATGGCCTCGATCGCGTGCTGATGCGAGTGTGCGGCCGCGTCGGCGGCGCCCACCGCGATCCGGATGGCCGGGGTCACGGTGCCTTCGGCGGCGGCCAGCCAAGCGCGGGCCACTTCCAGCTGCGGTTCGTACACCGCGCTGTGCCTTCCGCCTCGGGCGGTGGCATGCGCGATCGACTCGGCGGCTTCGGCGGCGCGCCCGAGTGCCGAATACGCCTCCGCCAGACGGATTCGCGCGGGGAACATCCACGCGGCGGCGCCCTCCGCGGCCAGTGCGGCCAGCGCCTGTTCCAGGTTGTCGATACCGTCCAGGAACCGCCCCTGCGCGACATCGACGGTGCCCTGCAGGATCTTCGACATCCCCCAGGCCAGATACTGCCCCGGCGAGGAGTAGCCGACGAACGACCCGGCACGGCGTCGCGCGGCGTCCAGATCGCCGGTGAAGGTCAGGGCGAGCACCTCGGCGTGCGTGGACATGAAGCGGTTGAGCCCGTCGATGTGCTCTTCCACCTCGTGCCCGCGGGCCGCGTACTGCCTGGCCGCTTCCCCCCTGCCCATCAACGCCAGCGCCAGGCCGCCGCCGAAGGCCGCCCACCACACCGCCCACGGCGGCGCGCCGTCGGCGGAAATCACCGTTTCCGCCTCGGCGATCGCGTCGTCGACCCGGTTCTCGTTGACCAGGCTCGCGGAGGCCAGACCGGTGAAGATGGCCGCGATCTTCGGATGCCGCACCTTTCCGCGCACCAACGTCAGCACCTCGTCGGCGCGGTCGGCGTCGCCCATGGCCCACAACAGGTTCGCCACCCGGGTGCTGCCCCAGCGGGCCAGCTGCACCTCGTCGAGCTGGTCGGGGTCGAAGCTGGCCAGGGTGCGCTCGGCCTCGATCCGGTGTCCCTGCCAGAGCAGGGCCCGCGCCAGCAGGTCGGCGGCCTCCACGCCGCCGCGCCGCTCCACCGCGGCGCGGGCGAAGCGCTCGCCCAGCGGCAGATTCGCCAATCCGATCGCGTCGGCCGCGGCCGCCTCGAACAATTCCAGATCCGCGGATTTGTCGCTGTCCAGCGCCAATTCGGCCAGCCGAATGCGGTCGGCGGCGGAATTGATCCGACGCTCCTTCAGCGACGAATACAACCTGCCGCGCAGCCGCCGCGCCGAGGCGATGCCCAGCCTGCGCCGGATCACCTCGCCGAACAGCGGGTGGTTGTAGCGGACGATCAGATCCCGGGAATTCTCCACGACCCGGATCACCCCGCGCGTTTCGGCGGCTTCCACCGCGTCCTCGCCCGCCAGTTCGGCGAGGACGTCCAGATCGATCGGCTCACAGAAGGTCAGCAGCTCCAGCACCCGCAGCACCGGCTCGGGCAGTTGCTCCACCCGATCCTCCAGCAGCGCGGCCAGCTCCGAGGTCACCGCGGCGCGGCCGCGTAACTGCCACACCCCGTTGACCTGGCGCAGCGTGCCCGCCTCCAACGCGCCCTCGACCAAATGCCGCAGGAACAAAGCGTTTCCGGCGGAGGACTCCCACATCAGATTGGCGGTGAACCCCTCGAGCTGCCCGCCGAGCATCGACTCCACCAGCTCGACGCTCTGGCGCTGGGTGAACGGGCGCAGATCGATGCGCGTCAGGTGGCCGTCTTTCCACAGGGAGGTGACCGCGTCCGGCACCGGGACGCCGCTGCGCACGGTCACCACGATGTGCGCGGCCTTGTCGATGGCCAGCTGGAGCAGCAGGGTGGCGGAGAGCTGATCGAGCAGATGCGCGTCGTCCACGCCGATCACGGTGTCCCCGTCGGCGAGCAACGCCTCGCGCGCCGCCGACATGAAGGTGACCGGATCGTGCGCTGTATAGACGCCGACCATGTGCGCGAAGACCCCCAGGGGGATGCTGCGCGCCGATTCGGTGCCCGCCACCCAGCGGACATTGCCGCCGATCGCGGAGGTGGCATGCCTGGCCAGGGTGGTCTTGCCCACCCCCGCGTCGCCGGTCAGCACCACACCGACGTGCTCCGAACCGGTCAGCGCCGCGCGGATCGCCTCGAATTCGCTTTCGCGCTCGATCATCGGCCAGTTCCGAGCCATGCTCTAACTGTAGTTCTTCACCGATCATGATCGAAGCCGGGCGAGCACGATAACTGGGGTTAATTTCTGGTGACCTCGCCGAATTTCCGCTGGACCACGCGGAATTCGAACAGGTTCTAGCCGAGTACGTCGTGCCGGACGATGGTTTGATCACGCCCGGGACCCACGCCGATGCAGGAAATCCTGGCGCCGGACAGCTCCTCCAAACGCAACACGTACGCCTGGGCGTTGGCGGGCAACTCCTCGAAGGTGCGCGCGTCGGAGATATCTTCCCACCAACCGGGCATTTGCTCGAAAATGGGCTTCGCGTGATGGAATTCGGTCTGCGTGGTCGGCATCTGCTCCACCCGCTCGCCGTCGACCTCGTAGGCGACGCAGATCGGCACCGTCTCCAGACTGGATAGAACGTCCAGTTTGGTGAGGAAGTAGTCGGTGATCCCGTTGACCCGGGTGGCGTAGCGCGCGATCACGGCGTCGAACCAACCGCAGCGGCGGGCGCGTCCGGTGGTGACGCCGACCTCGCCGCCGGTCTTGGCCAGGTAGGCGCCGAACTCGTCGAACAGCTCGGTCGGGAACGGGCCGGAACCGACCCGGGTGGTGTAGCACTTCAAGATGCCGAGCACCGTGTTGATCTTGTTGGGGCCGATGCCCGCGCCGACCGCCGCGCCGCCCGAGGTCGGATTCGACGACGTGACGTACGGGTAGGTGCCGTGATCGACATCCAGCAAGGTGCCCTGCGAGCCCTCCAGCAGCACCGTCTCACCGCGCTCGAGCGCCAGGTTCAGCTTCAGGCGCGTGTCGGCGATCCGGTGGGAGAAGCTCTCGGCCTGCGTGAGCACCTCGTCGACCACCTGCTGCGGGTCCAGCGCGCGGCGGTTGTAGATCTTGACCAGCACCTGGTTCTTGAACTCCAGCGCCGCCTCGACCTTCTGGGTGAGGATCTTCTCGTCCAGCACGTCGGCGACGCGCACGCCGACGCGGGCGACCTTGTCCTGGTAGCACGGGCCGATACCGCGGCCGGTGGTGCCGATCTTCTTGTTGCCGAGGAAACGCTCGGTGACCTTATCGATGGCCACGTGGTACGGCATGATCAGGTGCGCGTCGGCCGAGAGCAGCAGGCCGGAGGTGTCCACGCCGCGCTCTTCCAGCCCGGCCAGCTCGTCCAGCAGCACGCCCGGGTCCACGACGACGCCGTTGCCGATGACATTTGTCACGCCAGGGGTCAGGATGCCGGAGGGGATGAGGTGCAGCGCGAAGTTGTCACCGTTGGGCAACACCACGGTGTGACCGGCGTTGTTGCCACCTTGGTACCGGACCACCCAGTCCACCCGACCACCGAGCAGATCGGTTGCTTTGCCCTTCCCCTCGTCGCCCCACTGGGCGCCGATCAGGACGATTGCCGGCATGGTCGTGTCTCCTACGGTTCGACAGGCAACACTGGCGTGTTGCAGCTACCTGCCGTACTGAGGCGGTGGCCGGAAGGACAGTCTAGCCGACCCGTCCGCGGCGGCATCGAAGCGGATCTCGTCGTAGGCTCGACACCCGTGTGGTCACGGCCGGGCAGGGCTATGGTTGCACGGCACGCCGAGCGGAAGCGCGGCGTGCACGGGCGAGCCGCAGCTTGGTTCGGCCGCAATGCGAGGGGCCCGACGGTGTCGGCTCGAACCGAGGAGGGTGTACGGCAGCTTGAGTACCCATGTTCTCCGCTGCGACGGCGCCCCCGTCCCCATCGCCCTCGCGGCGCTGCCGACCACCCAGACAGCCGCCGTCCCCGATCCCGCGGTGATCGATGAGCTGCTTCCCGTACTGGCCGCCGACAGCCTCCCGCGCCTGATCGTGCTGGGTGAGGACCCCGCGCTGGCCGCGGTGCTCACCCATCTGATGCGCACCGAGCGCTTACACGTGGAGATCGGATACGTGCCGGTCGAGAAGACCTACGGTTCCCGCGCCTACCAGACCGGCACCGGCAACGCCGCCGCCAAACGCGCCATCGACGGCCGCGCGGCCGAGACGCCGCTGGTTCGCGACGACACCGGCAAGGTGCTCGTGGGCCGGGCGGTGATCGCGGGCATCGGCGGGGAGAAGCTGGAGGGCGAAGCCTATGTCGACGACACGCTGCTGTTCTCCGGACAGGTGACCGCCATGCTCGTCTCGCCGTGCCTCGAACCGCCCGGTGTGCGGGCCACCGTGCGCAAACGCTTCCGCAAGCGGCGCTGGGTGGAGGGGCGGGCCGCGCAGCTCGGCACGCCCGGCGCGATCGTGACCAGGGACGGCGTCCGCGCCGATCGCCCGGTGCCGCGCTCGACTTTCTACCGCCACCACGAATCCTGGCTGCTGGTGCGATGAACGCCCCGTTCCCGATCGGCCGCAGGTCGCGCGCGGTCCGGCCGAGCCCGGTGTTCCTGCTCGTGATCGCCCTGACCGCGGTGGGCGGCGCGCTGGCCTGGGACGCCGCACTCGACTCGACCCGAGCCAAGGCCGGGGTCTTCGTCTTCGTGGTGTCCGGCTGGGTGGTATCACTGTGCCTGCACGAGTTCGCGCACGCCTACACCGCTTGGCGCGCGGGCGACCGCGAGGTCGAGTTGCGCGGCTATCTGACGCTCAATCCGCTGAAGTACAGCCATCCTCTGCTGTCGATCGTGCTGCCGATCGTGTTCATCGCGCTCGGCGGGATCGGCTTGCCGGGCGGCGCGGTCTACGTGCACACGCACAATGTCGCGCCGCGCACGCAGCGGATCATCAGCGGCGCCGGGCCCGCCGTGAACGCGCTGTGCGCGGTGCTGCTCCTGGTGACCGTGCGGATCTGGGGCAGCTCCAGCAGCCATGCCGCGTTCTGGTTCGGCGTGAGTTTCCTTGCGTTCCTGCAGATCACGGCGGCGCTGCTGAACCTGATCCCGCTGCCCGGACTGGACGGCTACGGCATCGTCGAGCCGTCGCTGAGCTATCAGACCAGACGCTCGCTCGATCAGTTCAAGCCGTTCGGCATGCTGATCCTGTTCGCGCTGCTGTTCACCCCCGCCATCAACCAGGTGTTCTTCGACGCGGTGTACGCGCTGTTCGAACTGTCCGGCGTCCCGTCGAATTGGTCGCGCTACGGCGGCTACCTGACGCGATTCTGGACCTGATCGCCGGCGCGCCCGCTCGGCGACGCCGGCGCGGCGCAGGGCCGCCCGGTCAGGTCGGCCGGACGGCCCCGCTTCTTCGCCCGCTTCCGATCCGCCCCGCCTCTCGGCCACCACACCCCTTGGCCGAGAGGTCCTTTCGTCCACGTGCGAAGCGGTCGACCGCGATACCCCTCGACTCGCGGTCACATCGCAAAGCTACGGCGCGACAACGCACGGAACGCGAGTAGCGGACTACTCGAAGATCGAACTTCCGCCGCGCCGCGCCGGGCGCGGACCACGGTGCCGGGCCCTAATGTCCGAATACCGCTGAGTAGCAGGGGTTCATACCTCGGGCCGCACGTAGGGATTCTTGACCGTCGGCGGCAGCAGGGCAATCGCCGAGATACGTTGCACGCCGCACACCTGCATCAGGTCTACCAGCGTGGAACGCACCTGCGCGAAGACGACGTGCGCCGAAAGCCCCGCACCCGCTACCAGTTCCGGGCGCGCGCCCTTCGCGACCGAGCGCAGTACCCGGGCCGCTTCGGCGCGGTCGGGCTGCTCACCGGGATCGGCCAGCATCATCCGGCGCACCACGTCGACGGCTTGGCCGAGGCGCTCCACCTCGTCGATCAAGCCGGGATCGAGGATTTCGTCGTCGCGCACCAGGGTCAGCGAGCGCCGCAACAGGACTCGGGTGTTGCGGATGGCGTTGTCCAGTGGGTCCGCCGTGGCCCTGATGCGTTCGAGACGGTCACGGGAGTTCCAGTACAGCGGCGAGATCCGGCTGATCTCCCTGCCGCCTTCCAAGGTGGCGCGCAAGGAGTCGATCTGCGGCTGCGTGGCGCGCATCGCAGACAGCGCGTGGTGCAGCTTCTCCGGATCCTGTTCCAGCAGTCCGTCGGCGCAGCTGCTGATCGATCTGCCCATCACGGCGAGGATGTCCGCGGCGAGCGTCCGCGCTCTGCGCACCGGGTGCAGCGGGATCGCCGCGACCACCAACACCCCGACCAGACCGCCCACCAAGGCATCGATCATGCGGGAGAGGCCGCCGCCCGCCGAGGGCGGGAGCAGTGTCGCGACGAGCACGGCGGAACCGGCCGCCTGCACGGTGATCACCGAACCGCCGTCCAGGAACACCGCCGCGGCCATGGCGACCGCGACCACCAGCGCGATCTGCCACACGCCGGTGCCGACGCGGGAGATGAACAGATCGCCGATGCCGATGCCGACCGCGACGCCGACCACCAGTTCCACCGAGCGACGCAGCCGCGCGCCGAAGGAGATGCCCATCGACACCACGGCGGCGGTCGGCGCGAAGAACGGCAACGCGTGACCGATCACGTGATGGGCGAGGAACCAGGCCAGCGCGGCGCCTACCGAGCACTGGATGATCGGCAGCACCGACCGGCGCAGCCGCGACCAGGAGGTGCGCAGCCTCGCCATACTGTTCGCGCGGGCCACGCCGACCCGGGACATCGGGTCGAACGCACCCCTCGCCCGGCCGCCACCCCTGCTCGAATCGCTACGCGGTACTCCGATCACTACGACTCAGTCGAGGCCGAGCTCCGCGGCCGCCCGAGGGTCGCAGTCTTCCAGCAGATCGAGGCAGCGGGCGTACTCGTCGGTCTCGCCGATCAGCTTGGCGGCCCGGGCCAGCGCGCCGACGCTGCGCAGGAAGCCCCGATTGGGCTCGTGGCTCCACGGCACGGGACCGAAGCCCTTCCAGCCGTTGCGGCGCAGCAGGTCCAGGCCGCGGTGGTAGCCGGTGCGGGCGAACGCGTACGCGGCGACGATGTCGTGATTGATCGCCTCGTCGTTGGCTTCGCCACGGGTCAGCGCCGCCTCGGCGAGGTACGCCCAGGCGATCGAGGCGGCCGGGTGCTCGGCCGCGACCCGCACCGGATCGGCGTTGTCGAGCAGCGCGTCCTCGGCGTCGGGGATTTCGGGTAGCAGTACCGGTTGCGGTCCGAGCAGGTCACCGAACGAGGTCATGCGGTTCATTGTGCACGGCACGACAGTTTGCTCGACAGGCGGCTTCGCCCGCCAGGCGCAGGTCCGAGGACGAACCTCGGGCGGCTCGGCGTTCGTTCGGCTGGACGTGGGCTGATGCCGGACCTCGTCGGGCCGCGACCATTAGGCTGGCCGTCGAGTTCAAACAGTTCCGCTTTGACGAGGGGTGTGCGTGTCCGACCCGAACGACGAGAAGAATCCGGCGCGGGACAGCGCCGAACCGGCCGACGCCGCCGGAGCCGACGCACGCCCCGGTGCCGCCGCGGAACGTAACCCGGACGCATCGGCCGCGCCCACCGAGCGCATCGCCAAGGGACAGCGGCCCAATGCCTCGCCGTCGGGTACGGACCGATCCGCGTCCGGCACGGACGCGGGTAACCGCGGTCCAGCCCCCAGCGCGCCGCGCGCCGGAGACCCCGGACGAGCACCTGCCAACCCGGGCAGCGGTCCGGCCTCGTCGAGGAACACCGACGCGACGACGAACACGGCGGGCGCGAAACCCGCGAACGGCCCCGCGGGCAGTCCGAACTCACCGGCCCCCGCATCGAACACGCCGGGTGGGAAACCGGCGAATGGTCCCACGGCTGGTGCTCACGCACCGTCCTCCGCCACGACTTCGAGCACCTCCGCAGCGGCGGGCGGCCCCGCGCGGGGCGCGGGCTCCACGCAGCAGCCCGGTCCGTCCGGCGGCGCGATGCCCTCGACACCGGACAACCGAACTGGTTCTGCCTCCCGACCTGCTCCCTCGAACTCCTCGGCAGCCGGATCGAACGGACCCGCGCCCGGTGGCACGAGCGCCGAGGGCACGCCGTCCTCCGGCCTCGCCGCCGAGGCGAACGCTCCGTCCCCGAATTCATCGCCGAGGCCCGCGGGCAGCACACCCGGCGCGGCACCGGGCGGCACCGGTAAACCGAACACACCCGCTTCCGCGACGTCCCCCGCCGGCCAACGACCATCGCAACCACCTGTCGCTCCGTCCAGCAGCCCGAACACCTTGCCCGCCGCCGACTCGGCGGCTCCGGGCACCAAGAGCGCCGCACCTTCCGGACCGGCAGGCCCCGGCCGGGCAAACCCCCCAGCGGGCCAGCGCCCCGCGCAACCGCCTAACGCCCAATCCAGCGGCCAGAACACGCCGTCCGCCGCCGGGTCGGCCACTTCGAGCGCGCCCGGCACCCCGGGCAGGGCACCTTCCGGACCGGCAGGCCCCGGCCGGGCGAACACCCCGGCAGCTCAACGACCTTCGCAACCGCCTGTACAGGGCAACCAGAACACACCGCCCGCATCCGGCACAGCACCCTCCGGGCCAGCGGGCCCCGGCCGGGCGAACACCCCTGCGGGCCAGCGCCCCGCGCAACCGTCTAACGCCCAATCCAGCGGCCAGAACACGCCATCCGCCGTCGAGTCGGCCACTTCGAGCGCGCCCGGCACCCCGGACAAGGCACCTTCCGGACCGGCAGGCCCCGGCCGGGCAAACTCCCCAGCGGGCCAGCGCCCCGCGCAACCGTCTAACGCCCAATCCAGCGGCCAGAACACGCCGTCCGCCGCCGGGTCGGCCACTTCGGGCGCACCCGGCACCACGGGCACAGCACCTTCCGGACCGGCGGGTGCGGGCCTGGCGAACGCCTCGGCGAAGGACGGGGGCGAACCAGCGCGCTCCGGTACGGGCGCGTCTGCCTCGGCCCCGGCGCAAGGCGCCGATGCGGAGACGGCCGCGATCGATCGGACGGCCGCGCCGAAACAACCGGAGTCCGGTGGCGCGACGAAGTCCGGTTCCGCACCGAACCAGTCGGCCGAAGCGCGCACCGTGGTGATCAAACGGGACCAGACGCCGTCCGGTCCGCCGCGCAGTTCCGCGCCGGGCGCGGCCCCTGCCCGGGAGTCGGCTTCCAAAGACGCCGCGGCGCAATCGAAGCAGGGCACAGCGGCGCCCGAATCCGGACAGGCCGCCGCGGAGAAACCCGCCCGAGGGGCGTCGCCCGAGACCGCGGCGAGTGACGCCACCGGCCCCGAGACGAAGGCCGCCTCGATCCCGCAGGGCGCCGAAGGCGCGACCGTTGTGATGCGCAGGCCGCAGCCTCCGGCCGGCCCGGCGACTTCCGCCACGCAGACGGCCGACGAGCCCACATCGGGTGATCAGAAGAACCCACCCGGTTCGGACGACGTCACGATGGCGATGCCGGTGATCGGCGTGGACGACGCGAAAACCGTCGCGCTCCCCATCCAGCGCCCCGCCGACGGCGGCAGGCCGGGGACCGATCGTGTGGTCGCGTCACCGGCGGGGCCGGTCCCGATCACGAAGCCCCCGAGCACGCCGCGCCCGGCTTCCGGTCCGAAGCAGCCCGGCCCGCACGGCCCGTCCGCGCCGCCGCAGCACGGCCCGGGAGTGGAGGAGACGCGGCCGTCGCCGCAGCGCCCACAGGGCAGGCCGCGGCAGGTGGCGACCGCCCCGTCACCCGCGGACGTCCAGCAGACCGTGCCCGCGCAGTCGATGACGGGCCCGCGCGCGCCGCACACCCGGCCCGTCGCGCCGCCGCAGCGGATCCCCCCGGCCGCGCAAGGCGCCGGGGCGTCCGCCACCGAGCCCGCCCGGAACAACCGCTTGCTACTCATCGCGGGCGGGGCGGTCGTGCTGGTGGTCGTGCTCGTGGCGGTGATCGTGTCGCTCGTCACGATGTCCGGCGACGACTCTCCCGAGGCTCAGGTGCGCAGCGCGATCACCACCTACACCGAGGCGCTGAAGACCGGCGACCTGGAGGCGCTTCGCTCCACGACGTGCGGTCCACTGCACGACTTCTATCAGGGCATCCCGAGCGACCAGTTCGCCGGTGTGCACAAGCTGTCGATGGAGCGGAAGAACATTCCGGTGGTGGACAGCATCGACGCCATCCGCATCACCGACGCCACCGCCATCGCGCAGGCCACGGTGTACACCGAAGCCGACCCGGCGAAGCGGTCCGCGCGCACCTTCGACCTGCAGCGCACCGACGACGGATGGAAGGTCTGCGACCCGCCGGGCAGCACCCAGTAGCCACTCGGCGGCGTGATAGCCGACACGCATCGATGCCGGTCGCGCGCGTCACACACACCTGGTCAATGGTCCGGTTCAGCAGTAGCATGGCCCGGATCATGAGCAGGGAACAGACGATGGCGCGGCCGGATGTCGAGGTCGTTCCGGTGACGCCGACCGGACAACGATTCCGGGTGCTGGACCATTACGAGGTCGGCCGCGAGAAGGTCAGGGAGTTCGCCCGCGGGGTCCAGAACCACCACGCGGCGCATCAGCGCGAATCCGACGCACGCGCGCTCGGGTATCCCGGGATCATCGCGCCGCCGACCTTCGCGTCGGTGATCGGGATGACCGCGACCAGGGCGCTGCTCGACTCCGTGCTCACCCAGTACGACCTCTCCCAGTTCCTGCAGACCGACCAGGTCTTCGAGATCTACCGGCCGATCCTGGCCGGTGACCGGGTACGCAGCGAGATCGTCATCGAGTCGATCCGCCGGTTCGGAGACAACGACTTCATCGTGGTGCGCTTCGCGCTGAGCAATCAGCACGGCGAGGTCGCCATCGTCGGCTCGACCACGATCGTCGCCCGCCGCGGGGCCGAGGTCGACGCCTCCCTGGACGACGTGGTCGAGAACATCATGATGCACGGGCGCCCGGTCGACTCCGGAGCCGATCTCACCCACAACGACGTGCTGGTGCCGCTGGGCGTCGGCCCGCTGGTCGAGCCGGCCGAGCACGAGCGCACGACCGTGCACACGCTGCCCGCGTTCGACGAGCTCGCCCCGGGTGATCAGCTTCCCGAAGCGGCCTTCCGGCTCACCCGCGGTGACCTGGCGAACTATGCGGGCGTGTCCGGCGACGCCAACCCGATCCACTTCAGCGACCACGCCGCGCAGCTGGCCGGGCTGCCGACCGTGGTCGCGCACGGCATGCTGACCATGGGCTTGGCCGGTGGCTATCTCACCGCGTGGCTGGGCGATCCGACCGCCATCCAGAAGTTCAGCGTGCGGTTCTCCGGCTTCGTTCCGGTCGCCGCCGACGCGGCGAGCAGGGTCGATTTCACCGGCCGGATCAAGTCGCTCGACCCGGCCGCGCGCACCGCGACCATCCTGCTCGGCGGCTCCTCCGAAGGGCGCAAGCTGTTCGGTCGCGCGGTGGCCGAGGTTCGACTGCGCTAGCGCGGATCACTCGTTCACGACCGAGTGCATCAGGTAGACGTTGTAGTCACTCCAGGTCGAGATGGTGAAGTAGAGGTCCGATCCCGAGGACCACGGGTGGATGAACCCGCCGTACAGCTCCGGATAGGTCAGCGCGGACACCGTCGGCGTGCTCTCCGACCACACGCCCTGCGGCGTGTCCGCCTCCCGGACGACGATGGCGGCCTTCGTCGTGTCCAGATAGCTCATCTGCCAGATGTCGCGGGCCGCGTCGTAGCGGACGGACAGCTCGCCGACGGTGCCGTCCACGATCGGCGTGGCCGAGGCGAAGCCGCCGACGGGCGTCCAGACACCGTCTTGCCAATACTGGTAGGCGGTGGTGTTGAGCAGTTGGTCCTCCGGTACCCGGGCCAGGCCGACCGCGCCGAGGCGGGTGTTGGGCGTGCCGAACATGTAGACGTAACCGCCGTGCGGAACCATGGCGCTCACCTGGAAATTCGCCAGGCCGAAAATGTTGTCCCAGCGGGCGTGCGGATCCTTGGTCCAGGTCTGACCGTGGTCGTCGGAATAGGCGATGCCGCCGTAATTGGTGAAGAACGTGCCGGGCAGGCTGTTCCAGGTCCGAATCGACATGTAGCTCAGGTACTGTCGCCCGCCGAGCGCGAAACCCGAGGTGGGAATGGTGGTGACCTCGACGTTGTCGAGTTTGCGGCTGGAGAGCACCTCGGCCGCGTGGCAGCGGTCGTCGGTGACCATCCGGTCGAAGGTCACCCCGTCGGCGAGATCGCGATCGGTGCTGAAGGCGAGCACGTTGCTGCGCCAATCCAGCCCCATGCCACCCGGCGGGTGGAAGCCGCGTCCAACGGTGTCGCCGAACGCGGTCGCGATCTCGCCCGGTGCGCTCTCCCACATGATGCCGAGGTCGGTACCGTCCACCTGCCACCGCTTGTCGGTGCGGTTCACCGAATTCGCGCCGGTCAGCTTCGCCACCTCGCGAGCGGGGCCGACGCGAGGGGCGGGCCGGGCGGGTGACTGCGCCGCGGGTTCGACCGGCGGCCGCACCGGCGCGGGCCGCGGCGGCACCTGACCGGGGTCGGGACCGGGCCCGGGAATCGCGAAGTGGAACGGCTTCGGATTCAGCAGGATCTCCGGAATTCCCAGCTGTCCGGCGAGACTCGGCGGCGCGCCGGGCAGATCGGTGAGGTCGGGGCAAGGATTGGCGCACGGATCGGGCGGAAGCTCCATCCGCGTTCGTTTCGGCGCGGGGTCCGGCGCCTGCGGTGGGAGCACGGTGACCACCGGATAGGGAATCGGCACCTCCACCGTTTTCGGCACCAGCGGCTCGTGGGTCGCCACCGGATCGGTCGCGCACGGCCCCACCCCAGCCGGGCCTTCGGCCGCTTCCGGCGCCGCGGCGGCAGACCCATCGACGTAGACGAGCAACCCCGCACCGAGCACGATCGCACCGACGGCGGCCAGCATTCGCATCGCCATAGCAAACCCCTCGAAATCCATTGCGGACACGAACCTTGCGAAGACGAACCAGCGGAACGACCCTACCCCGTTCGACTTTCGAAAACCGGCCGACCGACACGCCCATTTAAAAGGATGAAATTGCTTCATTTGCAAGGCGCAACGCCAGAACTTTGCTAGCGTCCACTCCGCGACGGCTCCTGTCGGGGAGAGCGGCCGTCCGGAGCGCCGCTCCGGGTCATTGTTCGAACCTGTTGCCGCCGAGCGTGTTCCGCCGCGCCCGGCGCTGACCGAGAACGGATCACATGAAGAACACGCTCTTGCGCACCCTGCTCGGCATCGGCTCCGTCTGTCTGCTCACCACCGCCGCGCTCGCCATCGGCTCGCCCGTCGCGGCGGCCGATCCACTCACCGACCTGCTGTGCAACTCAGGATCCGCACAGTTCTGCGCACCGCCCGCGGCGCCGCCTCGAGCTACCCCGCCACCACCGAACAACCCGCCGCACTCGAACCCACCCCCGCAAGCGCCCCCGGGTGGCCCGTCCTACAAGAACTGCACCGAGGTTCGCAACGCGGGTAAGGCTCCGCTGTTGCGCGGACAGCCGGGTTACGCCCCGCACCTGGACCGGGACAACGACGGAATCGCCTGCGAGTGAATCGCACCGGCGCATCGGCCGCCGCGGGAGCAGGATGGAAGGCGTGACCCAGTCAGTTCTCCGCATCGCGCCCGCGATCGGGGCGGCGCTGCTGGCGGCCGGAGCGAGTGTGCTCGTGCCGTCGGCGGCGTCCGCCGCCCCGCCTCCGGCCGTCGCGATCGCCGGACCGCACGATGACCATCCGATACCGCACAACCGGTCCGGGCCGAAGGGCGACAGCGAGCGCCCCGAGGAATCCGATGGGCGGTCGCCGAAGATCTACACCGATTGCGACCAAGTGCGCGCGGAGGGCGCCGGACCGCTCTTGCGCGGGCAGCCCGGTTTCAACGCGCATCTGGACCGGGACGGCAACGGAATCGCCTGCGACTAGCCCAATGCCTGGAAGGTGATGATCGTCCCGCCGATACGGATCTGGTCGCCGTCCGCGAGCAGCACTCCGCTGTCGATCGGATCCTCGTTGACGAAGACGCCGTTGGCCGAATGCAGGTCCTTGATGAGCAGACCGGCGCGGCTCGGCATGATGTGCGCGTGGTAGCGGCTGGCCCGCGGGTCCTCCAGCACCAAGTCGTTGTCGGTCATCCGGCCGATGCGCAGACCGCCCTGGGCGATCGCCACCACGCGACCGTTCGGCATCCGCAGTTGGCCGCTGCGCACCGCGCGCGGCATCTCGGTGACCGTCTCGGTCATCGCCGCGGCCAGGCGCTCGACCTGCCGGAGTTCGACCGTGCTGAGCGGCTCCTGCCGCAGGACGCGCTGCTCCAGATCGACCAGCGCCGGTCCCGGGTCGATGCCGAGTTCGTCGGCGAGCACGCCGCGCACCTTCCGGCACGCCTCCAGCGCGTCCGCCTGACGTCCGGACAGATACAGCGCGATGATCAGCTGACCCCATAGCGGTTCGCGCAGCGGGTGCTCGTTGGTCATCGCGACCAGCTCGCCGATCACCGAGGACGCGCGCCCGCAGGCTATCTCGGCGTCGATCCGGGCCGAGGCGGCCAGCAGTCGCTCCTCGTCCATGGCGGTGGCGAAGCCGTCGGCGAACTGCAAACCGGCCAGATCGGCCAGCGCCCGGCCGCTCCACTCGCGCAGCGCGGAGCCGAACAACTGCGCCGCCCCGGCATGATCGCCCAGTTCCGCGGCGCGCGAGCCCGCCTCCCGCGCCGCCTCGAAACGTCCGAGATCGCAGGCGGTCTCGTCGATCTCCAGCCGATAGCCCGACGACTCGGTGCGCAGCACCTTCGCCGGGTCGACCCCGGAGTTCCGCAGCGCCTTACGGATGTTCGAGACGAAGACCTGCAGGCTCGCGGCATAGGAGTCGGGCGGTTCCTCGTTCCACACCAGATCGGCGAGCGCGGCCGAGGACACCGCGCGCCGCCGATTCACCGTGAGCGCGGCGAGCAGAGCTCGCGGTTTGGGCCCGCCGACGGCCACCGGTTCACCACCGACGAGCAGTCGCACGGGCCCGAGCACGCGCACATCCAGACTCATGTGCACCAAGCCCCTGACGGGTGAATCAGGGTCAGGCGCTGATCGAGCGTCCGGCGGAGTGCAGGTCGTTGCACGCCTCGACCACGCGGGCCGCCATCGACGCCTCGGCCTTCTTCAGGTAGCTGCGCGGGTCGTAGGCCTTCTTGTTGCCCACTTCGCCGTCGATCTTCAGCACGCCGTCGTAGTTGGCGAACATGTGCCCGGCCACCGGCCGCGTGAACGCGTACTGGGTGTCGGTGTCGACGTTCATCTTCACCACGCCGAAGCGCAGCGAGTCCTCGATCTCGGACTTCAGCGAGCCGGAACCGCCGTGGAAGACGAAGTCGAACGGCTGCGCGTCGGTACCGAGGCCGAGCTTGGCCGCCGCGACGCGCTGGCCCTCGGCGAGCACCTCGGGCTTGAGCACGACGTTGCCCGGCTTGTACACGCCGTGCACGTTGCCGAAGGTTGCCGCGAGCAGGTACTTGCCGTTCTCACCCGAGCCGAGGGCGTCGATGGTCTTCTCGAAGTCCTCCGGCGAGGTGTAGAGCTTCTCGTTGATCTCCGCTTCGACACCGTCCTCTTCACCGCCGACGACACCGATCTCGACCTCGAGAATGATGTTCGCGGCGTGCGTGGCCTTCAGCAGTTCCTTGGCGATCTCGAGGTTCTCGTCGATCGGAATCGCGGAGCCGTCCCACATGTGCGACTGGAACAGCGGGTTCTTACCGGCGTTGACCCGCTCCTGGGAGATCGCCAGCAGCGGCCGGACGAAGGTGTCCAGCTTGTCCTTGGGGCAGTGGTCGGTGTGCAGCGCGATGGTCACGTCGTACCTGGCCGCGACCACGTGCGCGAACTCGGCCAGCGCCACCGCGCCGGTGACCATGTCCTTCACACCCTGGCCGGAGCCGAATTCCGCGCCGCCGGTGGAGAACTGGATGATGCCGTCGCTGCCCGCGTCCGCGAAACCCTTGATGGCCGCGTTGACCGTCTCCGACGACGTGCAGTTGATGGCCGGGAAGGCGAAGGAATTGGCTTTGGCCCGACCGAGCATCTCGGCGTAGACCTCCGGAGTCGCGATGGGCACAGTAAGACCTCCGTGTTGTGCGGCAAAGACCTATTTTGTCAGCCCTTACCCTAAGGCAGCTGTGTTTCGCCTGGTATGCAGGGAGGGAGTGCACAGGTGACCCACCGGTAATTTCGCGCACTGCGCGAGCATTCTCAGGCGGAGCCGGTACTGTGGGGCCGGTAATTTGCGCTGGCAGCTTCCGACGCGGTGGCAAGCAATGCACGCCAGCCGTATCGGGACAGGAGGCCACGTGATTCTGCAGGCAGCGACAGAATCGGTGACGAGCAACCTCGCGCTTACCGAGTTGCTCGACCCGATGCACCTGCTCACGGAAACGTGGCTGAAGAACGCGGTGCTGCCGGCCATCCTGGTCATCGTCTTCATCGAGACCGGCCTGCTGTTCCCGATCCTGCCCGGCGATTCGCTGCTGTTCACCGGCGGCCTGCTGTCCGCGCAGCCGAATCCGCCGGTGTCGATCTGGGTTCTGGTGCCCGCCACCGTCCTGGTCGCGTTCGCCGGCGACCAGTGTGCCTACTGGATCGGACGGGCGATCGGACCGGCGCTGTTCCAGAAAGAGGACACCCGGTTCTTCAAGAAGCATTACGTCACGGAGACCCACGAATTCTTCGAGAAGCACGGGCCGAAGACGATCGTCCTGGCCCGGTTCGTGCCGATCGTGCGCACCTTCATGCCGGTCCTGGCCGGTGTCTCCAAGATGGATTACCGCAAGTACGTCGCGTTCGACATCGTCGGCGCGGTGCTGTGGGGCGGCGGCGTCACGGTGCTCGGCTACTTCCTGGGCAACGTCGCGTTCATCCGTGACCACGTCGAGGCGATCTTCCTGCTCATCGTCTTCGTGTCGATCCTGCCCGGCATCACCGCCGTGGTGAAGAAGATTCGCCGCGGTACATCCGTGTCCGACGCGGTCGAGAGCGAGCTGACCGCTTCGACCAGCGAGCGCACCCGCTGAAGCCGGTGACGACGGACTCGTCGCCCCTAGCCGTGGGCAGTTTCGATCCGCTACTCTCCGCGGGCCCCGCGCTCGTCTGGGCAGTGGTGTTGACCTTCGTCTTCCTCGAGTGCGCGGTGATCCTCGGGCTGTTCCTGCCCGGTGACTCGATGCTCATCACCGCGGGCATCGTGATGGCATCGCACGCTTCGGGCGAGGCGCACGTATGGGCGCTGTCGCTGGGCGCGATGGTGGCGGCCATCGCGGGCAACCAGGTCGGCTACGTCATCGGGCATCGGACCGGACGGCATCTGGTCGCCCGCAAGAACGGCAGATACATCAACGTCCGCAATCTGCAGCGCGTCGCCGAACTGCTGCACCGGCACGGATTCGTCGCGGTGCTGATCGCCCGGTGGATCCCCTGGGTGCGCACCCTGTGCCCCTCGGTCGCGGGCGCGGCGCGGATGGACCACCGCAAATTCACCGTGGCCAGCACCGTCGGCGCGATCGTCTGGGCGCCGGTGCTGTTGCTCATCGGCTACTACGCGGGCAACTTCCTGGGGCGGGTGCCGTGGCTGATGCCGATCGTGATCGGCACGCTGGTGGTGGGCTTGATCATCGGGACGGTGCTCGGCGTGCGGCACTACCGGCAGGAGATGTCCCAGCCCGCAGAGGACTTCGCGCTGGAGACGGCGCCGAGCGCGGTACTGGAATCCGAGAGCTGATCCGCGCTCACAGCCCCGCGGCGCTGACCTGGTAGGCCGCCTCCATGAGCAGCCAGCCGGACAACTGCACCGACATGTCGCGTCCCGGCACCTTCGACGAGGTCACCGAGCCGCCCGCGGTGAAGTAACCGGCTCCCGCGCTGCCGCCGGGCAGTTGCGCGGGCTTGCTCCAGTCGTGCCCGAACAGTGGCTCGCCCTCCACTTGCAGCCGGTTCGCCCACGCCGCCTCGGCGGACCCGGTGACGATCGCGGCGGCCGCACGGCGGTCGGCGACCTGTTCGGAGTCCTCACCGGGCAACATCACCGCGACCAGCGCCAGGTATCGGGCCAGGATGCCGTTGAACAGTCCGCCGTCGCCCCCGCCGCCGCCGTTGACGACACCGTCGGTGGTCATGTGTTCCTCGACGGCCGCGAGCAGCCGGTGCACGCGTTCGGTGTGCTTCGGATCGCCCGTCTGCACGGCCAGTTCGGTCTCCAAGCCGAGCACCACGCCCTGGCAGTAGGTGAACACGGGGCGCTCGATCTCACCGGAGGGCAGATGGATTCCGTCGAGGATCAAACCGGTCTCCGGATCGCGCAGCGTCGCGTCCAGCCAGTCGGCCATCTCCTGAGCGCGCTGGATGCGCCCGAGCCGTAACAGCGCGATCGCGGCGGGGCCGTTCGCGGGCGCGTTGAAATAGTCGGAACCGGTGCGCCAGGGCAGGCCGCCGCCGATCTGCGGCTGCCAGCCGTCGTGCAGTTGCTTCTCCAGCGCGGCCAGCGCGCTGCGCACGTCGGTACCCTGGGTGCGCTCGGCGCGTTCCAGTGCGATGGCCAGCCACGCCATGTCGTCGTAGTACCGGTTGGTCCAGCCGGTGAGGTTGCGGATGCGATGCGAGCGCGCCAGAGCGGCGATCCGCCTGCGGCGCAGCGGAGTCGGCGCCCGGTTCGCGGCGTCGATCGCGCATTCGATCAGATGCGCCTGCCACCAGTAGTGCCACCCGCCGAAGACCCGCTCGCGCTTGGTGGCGGGCCAGCCGACCACGCCGAGTTCGGTGCCCGGCAACGCCCACAGCGCGCGCAGGTGCCGCGAGATGATCGCCGATTCGGCCATGTCGGCCCGTTCGGACCACAGCGTCGCGGGCGCGACGGCCTCCCGGCCCGTCCGTGCCCGGACAGCCGGCGGACGCGGTACCGCGGAGCCCTTTTCGGCGTGCTCCACGCGCGGCACCTCGATGTCGTCGCTCCGCGAGGTCATGGATCAATGGTGCCAGGCCCGAACGGATTTATGCGCCCGATTTGTTACGAAAGCGATGTGCAATCGTGCCGGTGCGCTCCGGGACCGGAAGATCTCCTGCTCACGCGGCTGAACACGCGGAAGGCACTCACCAGGCGGTCGTCAGATCGGCGTGTTGCCGCACCCACGCGTGCATGGCGATCCCCGCGGCCACGCCGGCGTTGATGCTGCGGGTGGAACCGAACTGCGCGATCGACACCGTCATCGCGGCGGCCTGCTTGGCGTGGTCGGTGACACCGGGCCCCTCTTGGCCGAACAGCAGCAGGCACGCGCGCGGCAGTGTGACCGTCTCCAGCGGGACCGAACCCGGCACGTTGTCCACGGCGACCACCGTCAGCCCGGCGCGCTCGCTGAACGCAAGCAGCTCGCCGATGTCGGTGTGGTGCCGGATGTGCTGGTAGCGGTCGGTCACCATGGCCCCGCGCCGATTCCAGCGCCGCCTGCCGACGATGTGCACGGCCGCGGCGGCGAAAGCGTTGGCCGTGCGGACCACCGTGCCGATGTTCGCGTCGTGCCCGAAGTTCTCGATCGCGACATGGAACGGGTGCCTGCGGCGGTCGATGTCGGCGACGATCGCCTCCCGGCTCCAGTACCGGTAGGCGTCGACCACGTTGCGGCGGTCGCCCGCGGCCAGCAGCTCAGGGTCCAGTCGCGGATCGTCCGGCGGCGGCTCGGCGTGCTCGCTCGCCCACGGGCCGACGCCGTTCGGGTGCTCGCCCCACTCCGTCGGCCCTGGTAGGTCCTGCTCCGCCGCGTCCGGCACCGGGTGACTCACCCCGACGATGCTAATTCCGTCCACCGCGCCCGCGACGGGTGGCCGGGCCTCCGCTCAGTAGCTGGACGAGCTGCCCGCGAACGCGCCGACCAGGCCGAGCACCAGCAACAACAGCAGGAACAACAGGCTCACGCACAACAGCGCCGTCGCGATGATGCCGCAGATGTATCCCGCGTTGACGTTCCCCCGCCCACCGATGGTCCCACCGGAGGCGTCGATCTCGTTGAGCGCTCGCTTACCCATCACCCAGGCGAAGGGACCCACGAGCTGGCACAACACCAGGCTCAGAATGCCCAGGATCAGGACCGTGGTGGCTCTCGGATGGTCCGGGGGTCCGTAGGCCCCATAGGCTGGATAGCCGTACGGCTGCTGCGGCGGATAGCTCATCAGCAGGATCGTAGTAGGTGTGGCGGGCTACACCACATCTTCGGCGGGCAGCTCCATCGAACCTCGAAAGCACCGTGACGACCATGGATTCCATGACCGAGACACACGCCGAACCGACCCTCGTGCTCGCCCCGCAAGCGCCGGAACCGGAAGAGCATGTGCTGCGCACGGTGTTGCTCGCGCCGGTGCGCGCCAGGTTCTGGAAGGAACTCGTCTACGTTCTCACCGTTTTCGTGATCGGCTGCCTGGCCGTCGCCTATCTGTTCCTCGGCTTCGGGGGCGGACTGTATCTCGCGATCACTGTCATCGGCCTGCCGGTGCTCGCGGTAGTGCTGCTGGGTGGACGGGTGTGGGGCCGGATCTACCGGGCGCTGGCCAAGGACCTGCTCGGCGTCGCCGTCGCGCCGCCTCCGCCGTTCGCGCCCGCGCCCGGACTGCTCGGATTCCTCAAGAGCGCCTTCACCGATCGGGCGAGCTGGCGCGCGGCGCTGTTCCTGCTCGCCCAAGCGGTGCTCGGCGTCGCGGTGGGATATCTGGTGCTCGTCACAGTGGCGATGACCATGTTCATCGCGCTGTCCCCGATCCCGTGGGGGCTGATCCACCCGACCAATGTCGACGAGAACGGCGTCGAACACCAGTCGATGGTCCAGTTCGGCGACTTCTACCTCGACAGCTGGCCGAAAGTGCTCGGTTTCGCGCTGATCGGCCTGCTCGGCTGCCTGGCGTTGCCCTGGCTGCTGCGCGGCGTCTGCTGGGTGCACGGGCTGCTGACCATCGCCCTGCTCAGCGCGACGGCTCGGGACCGCGTGGTTACCGAACTGCGGGAGAGCAGGTTGACCGCGGTCGAGGACTCCGCGGCGACGCTGCGCAGACTCGAACGCGACCTGCACGACGGCACCCAGGCCAGACTGGTCACCATCGCGATGGCGCTGGGCAGGGCAGAGGAACGCCTCGCCGAGGGCGGGGATCCCAGCGATCTCATCGCGGACGCGCGCGCCGGTTCCAAGGAGGCGTTGACCGAACTGCGCGAACTGGTGCGCGGGATCCACCCGCCCGCTTTGGAATTGGGGCTGGAACCGGCTTTGGAGACGCTGACGGCGCGCTGCTCCGTACCGGTGGAGCTGCGGGTGCATCTGCCCGGACGACCGACTCCGGCCATCGAGGCGATCGCGTATTTCTCGGTCGCCGAGCTGCTGACGAATGTGGTGCGGCACGCTCGGGCCACCGGCGCGTGGGTCTCGGTACTGCCGGGCGAGGGGCAGACCATCGTGGTGACGGTGCGCGACAACGGAATCGGCGGCGTGTCGACGCCGGTGGACGGCGCGCTCGGCGCGGGTAGCGGGTTGTCCGGCCTCGCGGCGCGGGCCCGCACCGTGGACGGGACGCTTAGCGTGCGGAGCCCGGCCGGCGGACCGACCGTGGTGACGATCGTGCTGCCGCTGGCGGGGTCGCGATGAGCGACGGACTACGCATCGTGATCGCGGAGGACAGCGCCATCCTGCGCGACGGGCTGGCCGGACTGCTCACCGAACGCGGCCACGAGGTCGTCGCCATGGTCGGCGACGCGACCGCCCTCGCCGACGTGGTCGGCACGCACGGTCCCGATGTCGCGGTGGTGGACGTGCGGATGCCCCCGAGCTACACCGACGAGGGGCTGCTCGCCGCCATCGAACTGCGCCGCAAATACCCGACGACCGGCGTCCTGGTGTTCTCCCAGTGGGTCGAGACCCGCTACGCCACCGAGTTGCTGGCCGGCGGCGCGAGCGGCGTCGGCTACCTGCTGAAGGACCGGGTCGCCGACGTACGGGACTTCGTGGACGCGCTGTACCGCGTGGCCACCGGCGGCACCGCGCTCGACCCGGAGGTGGTGAGCCAACTGATGGGCGCCTCGCGTCAGCAGGATTCGCTGGCCCGCCTCACCCGGCGCGAACGCGAGGTGCTCGAGCTGATGGCCCAAGGCCTGTCCAACAACGCCATCGCCGCCGCGCTGACCGTCACCGAACGCGCGGTGGAAAAGCATATCGGCAACATCTTCATCAAGCTCGACCTACCGCCCTCCGAGACCCATCACCGCCGCGTGCTGGCGGTATTGCGACTCAAGGGCCCATGACCCCGAACACGATCGATCTTGCCGCGCTGACCAGCGGTCCCGCACCCTGATAGCCCTCCACCACCGGATGTGCGGGGCCTATCCTGGAGGTCTGGCACTCGGGGTGGAGGCTGGTATGGATCACGAGCGGATTTTGCGCACGGTGCTCGGGGTGACCGCCGGGTATCTGATCCTGCTGGCGCTGTGGCTGGGATGGGTGGTGCATCGAACGCCGCCGGGGACCGTGCCCTATCAGATCGTGGCGCTGGTCGGGCTGTTCGGCTCGTGTGTCGGGATCGGGATGATGCTGGCCGCGCGGCCTTCCAAGGCGGATCGCCAGTTGTGGCGGCACGGCTTGGAAGGCTGGGCGACCGTGGAGGGCGTGCATCCCTTGGAACGCACCGATCATCACACCGAACTCACCGAGCTGGATCTCGAACTGACCGTGCCGGGCTCGGAAAGTTACCGGGGCACTGTCGTTTTCGACGCCACCCCGGCGGACAAACCGCGGCTCGCGGTCGGCGAGATCCTGTCCATCCGCGTCGACCCGGCGAACCGTGATCGCATCATTCTGCTGCTGTGATCACCGGTGCGACGTGCGCTTTCGGATCGGCGAGCAGATACTGCGCGGCCGTATAGGTCGCCAGAATCACGCCTTCGGTCACCCGGCGGGCTCGCTGACCGCGCGCGAACAATCGCCGCAGCACGATGAGCCCATCGGAGACGGTGAACAGCAGTGCCCCGAGGCCGAGTCGACTGCGCGGATCGGCGCCGGGAACATTGACGCCCGCAACGTTTTTCGCGGCGGGCGCGAGCGCCGGGTCGGATGCCAGCACGGCCGCGGCGCCCAGGGTGACGCCGTAGGCCGTCAGTGGTGTGGCCACCGAGGGCGCCTTCTTCCGCAGCAATTTGGCGGCGCCCAGCCACGCGGCCACCCGCGGCACGGCCACGCCGGCGGCGGGCCTTCCGCCCATCCGCCACCACAGGGTGGCGTATCCGGCCTGCATCACCGCGAACGACGACGCGCCCGCGATCAGCTTGCGGTCGTCATCCGGATCGATGAGCAGGATGTCGCCGATGGTCGCCGCCCCCAGCGACCCGATCAGCATGGTGCGCTCGGTGGACGGCAGCTCTCTGCCCTCGGTCACCACATCGGCCGCGAGCAGCGGCATCAACAGCGGCTTCGCGATCCACTGCGCCTTCTCGCGCCCGGTGACGGCGCCGTAGACGGTGACCGCCGCCGCGACGAGATACCCGGCTCGGAACGGGCGCACGACTAGAAGCTCGGTTCGGCCGGGGCGGGCGGCAACGTGACGACCTGGCCCGCGTAGCTCAGACCGGCGCCGAAACCGAGCAGCAACGCCGTCTGCCCGCCCTTCGCCTTGCCGGTGACCAGCATCTCCTCGATCGCGAGCGGAATGGACGCGGCCGAGGTATTGCCGGTGTTCTCGATGTCGTTGGCCATCGGGATCTCGTCGGCCAGTCCGAGGTTCTTCTTCATCAGCTCGTTGATCCGGGCGTTGGCCTGATGCGGGACGAAGACCTCGATGTCCTCCTTGGCCACGCCGGAGATCTCGAGCGCGGTGGACAGCGCGCGCGGCAGGGTGACCGCCGCCCAGCGGAAGACCCGCGGCCCCTCCATCCGCAGCGACATCCGGCCGACCGGATCGACGGCCGGGTCCATACCCTGCATGGCCTGGGCGCGGTGCATGTACTCCAGGAAGTCGATGTCCTGCATGATCGCGGCCGCGTTCTCGCCGTCGCTGCCCCAGACCGTGGGCGAGATGCCGTTCTCGTCGCTCGGACCGACCACCACCGCGCCCGCGCCGTCCCCGAAGATCATCGCGGTGCCGCGGTCGGTGGGATCGAGCCCGACGGTCATCGTCTCGGCGCCGATGAGCAGCACGTACTCGGCGGAGCCGGACCGGATCATGTCGGCGGCCACACCGAGGCCGTAGCCGAAGCCGCCGCAGCCGGAGGTCAGGTCGAAGGCGGCGACACCGTTCATCCCGATGTCGTAGGCCACCTGCGGCGCGCCGTGCGGAGTCAGGGTCAGCCAGCTGGAGGTGGCCAGGATCACGGCGCCGATCTTCGACCGATCGACGCCACTGTTGACGATCGCGCGCTCGCCCGCCGCCGCGGCGATCGACCGGAGCGTCTCCTCGCCGCTGATCCAGCGCCGGTTGCGGACACCGGTGCGCTCGTAGATCCACTCGTCGGTGGAGTCCAGGACCTCGCAGACTTCGGCATTGCTGACCAGGCGCTTGGGTCGGTAAGCGCCGATTCCGAGCATCGCAACGTTTTCGCGACTGTTGTTGACTGCAATGCTCACCACTGGGGACTCACACGACCCTTCACCTTCGAAGACTTAGACCATCGTCCAGGCTATCCCAGGGCGAGATCCTTGAGGCCGAGGATCGACCGGTACTCCAGTCCTTCCGCGGCGATCACCTGGTCAGCGCCGGTTTCCCGGTCGACGACGGTGGCGACTCCGACCACGGTAGCGCCCGCCGCGCGCAGCGCCCGCACCGCGGTCAGCGGCGAATTGCCGGTCGTGGTGGTGTCCTCGACGACCAGCACCCGCTTGCCCACGATGTCCGGGCCTTCGATCTGCCGCTGCATGCCGTGCGACTTCGCCGCCTTGCGCACCACGAACGCATCGATCGGGCGACCGGGCGCGTGCATCACGGCCAGCGCCACCGGGTCCGCCCCCATGGTGAGGCCGCCGACGGCGTCGAAATCCCAGTCCGCGACGAGTTCTCGTAGCAGCTTGCCGATCAGCGGGCCCGCGCCGTGGTGCAGGGTCGCGCGGCGCAGGTCGACGTAGTAGTCGGCCTCCTTGCCGGAGGACAAGGTCACCCGGCCGTGCACCACGGCGAGTTCGCGTACCAGCGCGGCCAACCTGTCCCTGTCGTTGGTAATCACGTCGATCATCTCAAGTCCTTCCGCGTGCGTTGAACAGCCCGCGATTGAGCCGGGCCCCCAGGGTTCGCGGGATCGCTCCGGCGAGGGTGGTGAGCGCTTTGTACTGCATTCCGGGCACGCTGAGCACCCGGCCCTTCTCCAGATCACGCAGTGAGCCGGCGACTACCTGCTCGACGCTCAGCCACAACGCTTCGGGCAGCGAGGACATCTCGATGCCTGCTCGCTGATGGAATTCCGTGCGGACGAATCCCGGGCACAGGGCTTGGACCCGGACTCCGGTCCCGGCCAATCCCCCTGCCAACCCTTCCGTGAAGGATACGACGTAGGCCTTCGACGCCGAATACGTCGACCCTCGTCCGGGGATCAGGCCCGCCACGCTGGCCACGTTGACGACGCAACCGTTCGCCGTCGCGATCATCGACGGCAGCGCGGCCCTGGTGAGCAGCACCACGGCGGTGACGTTGACGTCGAGTTGCGCCTGCAACTGCTCGGGCGGCAGCGTCCAGAACTCGCCGGAGTGCGCGAAACCGGCATTGTTGACCAGGAATTCGACGCCCTCGGTCAGCCGCGCCGCGACCTGTTCGCGGTCCTCGGCCCTGGCCAGATCGACGACGAGGATCTGCGAGCGGGTGCCGAAGCGGTGCTCCACCTCGGTCGCGAGGGCCGTGAGACGCCGCTCGTCCCGGGCGGCCAGCACCAGGTCGTAACCGAGCGAGGCCAGGCGGGTCGCGTAACCGCGGCCGATACCCGAGGTCGGTCCGGTGATCAAGGCCACCGGGCGGGTGGTGCCGGGCAGCCTGGGGTGTGGATGCTCGGTCATGCGGGCGCGTGGCCGGTCACTTCGGCACAGGTCCCTGGTAGGGCCGGAATCCGGGATGGAACGGTCCGCCGGGCGGGTCGGCGGGCCGCTGCCGCGACTCGGGATCGGCCCGGCCCTCGGCGTCGCGCTCCTCGCGCGGCCGCGCCTTCTCGTCCTCGCGCCCGCGGGCGCGGGTATTCGGCACGACGGCGAGCGAGGGGCGGCGCGCCGGTTCCTGCCCCGGCTCGTCCGCGGGCTCGTCGGCGTAGGAGTCGTCGTCGGACAGCTCGTCGTCGTCGGCCTCGGCGCGCGGCCGGTCGTCGGCGTCGTTCTCGCGCCGGCGTTCACGGGGGCGCGGACGGCCCGGATCGTGTCCGCCGCCGTCGAAGCGCGGCTCGCTGACCGGCGGCAGTACGTGCAGCAGGCCGGACAGGCGCAGCACCGCGTCGATCGCGCTTTCCCAGTCCTTCGGAGTGGTGCCCACCAGCAGCATGCCCAGCGTCCAGTTGCCCTCGCTCCAGAGCATCTGCACGGTGTCCGGCAGATTCTCGATGAAGGCGACCATGCGCTGATCGACGGCGTGCCTGGCGATTTCGGGGTTGGTGGCGAAGACCACGCGGTCGCCGATCGCGCCGAGCAGCTCCAGATCGTGGTCCTTGGGCGGTGCGGCCGTCTTCAACCGCATGTCCACGTCGATGTCCGAGCCGATCTGGCGGCGTACCGCGACCAGCGTCGCGGAATCCTCCAGATCGAACAGCACGAACTTCTCGCCCTTACGGATGCCGGAGACCACGTCGACCGCGGAGAGATAGCCCAATTTGGCCAGCGCGCCGCGGCGCCACGTGGATGGCAGCGCGGGTTCCACGGACACGTAGGTATAGCCCTGCGACTTCGCCCAGACCTGTCGCGCGTGACCGGTCCGCTGCCGCTGGAGCCGATCGAAATACAGCAGCACGATCGCGCCCACGAGCGCGATCGCCGCCAACCCGAACCACATTGCCGTCATCGACGCCTAGCCTAATAGTCCCGGCCGGACATGGTCCGTCATTACCCCCGCGCCGGGCCGAGCGAAAGAGGAGCGGACGCCGATCCGCGGGTGAACGCGCGGCGCCGCGCACCGGAGGCGGCCGGGGCGGTTCATCGTCCGCCGCCGGGCAGCGAGGTACCGATGATGATCTTGGCCTGGATCGATCCGTCCGGGCCCTTGTCGCCCTGGATCATGACGAGCTCACCGGGGGCCAGATCGGACACCGCGGTGCCCGACAACGCGATCACCTGGGTGCTCGCGTCCGTGCGCACCGTGATGGTGTTGCCCATCACCGAACTGACCGTCAGGGTGCCCCCGTCGTTGGCGGTGATGGTGCCCACCGTCGCGCCGAGTCCGTCGACGTCGCCGAGGCCGGGCACGCTGGGCAGCCCGCTCGGCGGGGTCGGCTGCGCGGTCCTGGTTCCCGGCGCCGGCTTCGTCGTGACGCGCGCCGTCGTGGCCGCCGCCGTGTCGGCCGAACCGGAATCGCTGCTGCCCAGCAGCACGCCCGCGACCACCCCGATGGCTCCGATCAGCAACACCACGCCGAGGCCGAGGGCGATCCACAGGCCGGTGTTGCGCCGCGGCGGCTGCGGCGGCCCCGGCGGCGGTCCGCCACCGGGCGGCATCGCGGCACCGGGCGGCCCCGCCGTGCCCGGCCACCGATCGCCGCCGCTGTCCGGATAGGCGGCCCACTGGGCGTCGTAGGCGGGGAACTCGCGCGTCGCGTTGGTGCCCGGCGGCCCCCACGCTCCGTAATGCTCCGTCGGGGGATATTCCGACGGCGCGGCGGTGCCGTACGCATCGAGGTACTCCGTGGTGTGCGCGGGGTCCCCGTATCCGGACTTGCCCGGCGGACCCAGGTGTTCGGTCGGCGCATCCTCCGGCCGCTGTCCCCAGGGATCGTTCGGGTTGGTCATGCGTTCCAGCGTAGGCTTTGTTCGCGCACTCGCGCCCGCACCCGCTGAACCGGTGTGCCCTCCGGAAGACCCACGCCAAAGCCCGATCCCTTGCCCGCGAGGCGGCCGTCGATCTACTCCGGCCGGTGTCGCCACCCTGCCGAGTCGATGAAACATGCTGTGCGCGAATCGAGTTGCGTAGTGGTCATCGAACGGGCCTCGCCCCGAGCGCTGTCCGGAGCGAGGCCGCTCGCTCACCGTCCGACGATCAGGCCGTCCCCGTCGGGGCTGACGCTCACCTTGACGCTGTCACCGTCGGTGACCTCGCCCGCGAGCAGTTCCTTGGCCAGGGAGTCACCGATGGCCTGCTGGATCAGTCTGCGCAGCGGACGCGCGCCGTAGGCGGGGTCGTAGCCGCGCACGGCGAGCCAGAACCGGGCCGAATCGCTGACCTCCAGCTTCAGCCTGCGCTGCGCCAGCCGTTTCTGCAGCTGCTCGAGCTGGATGTCGACGATGTGCTCGAGCTGCTCCTCGTCGAGGGCGTGGAACATCACCACGTCGTCGAGGCGGTTGAGGAACTCCGGCTTGAAGGCCGAACGCACCGCGTTCATGACGAACTCGCGATCACCGCCCGCACCCAGGTTCGAGGTCAGGATGAGGATGGTGTTGCGGAAGTCCACCGTGCGGCCCTGGCCGTCGGTGAGCCTGCCCTCGTCGAGCACCTGGAGCAGGATGTCGAACACGTCCGGATGCGCCTTCTCGATCTCGTCGAACAGCACCACCGTGTAGGGCCTGCGCCGCACCGCCTCGGTGAGCTGACCGCCCTGGTCGTAACCGACGTAGCCGGGCGGGGCGCCGACCAGCCGGGCCACCGAGTGCTTCTCGCTGTACTCGCTCATGTCGATGCGGACCATGGCGCGCTCGTCGTCGAACAGGAAGTCCGCCAACGACTTCGCCAGCTCGGTCTTACCGACGCCGGTCGGGCCGATGAACATGAACGAGCCGGTCGGGCGGTTCGGATCGGCGACACCCGCGCGGGCCCGGCGCACCGCGTCGGACACCGCCTGCACCGCCTCGGTCTGACCGACCACGCGGCGGCCCAGCTCCTCCTCCATGCGCAGCAGTTTCTGCGTCTCCCCTTCCAGCATCCGGCCCACCGGGATGCCGGTCCACGAGGACACCACCTCGGCGATGTCGTCCGGGCCGACCTCCTCCTTGAGCATGACCTCGCCGTCTCCCGCTGTGGCGGAGGTCTTCTCGGCTTCGTCGAGCTGCTTCTCCAACGCCGGGATGCGGCCGTAACGCAGTTCGGCCGCCTTGCCCAGGTCGCCGTCGCGCTCGGCGCGCTCGGATTCGCCGCGCAGCGCTTCGAGTTGCTCCTTGAGCGTGCGCACCTGGTCGATCGCGTTCTTCTCGTTCTGCCAGCGGGTGGTCAGCTGGTTGAGCTTCTCCCGGTCGTCGGCGAGTTCGGCGCGCAGTTTCTCCAGCCGCTGCTTGGATGCCTCGTCGGTCTCCTTGGCGAGGGCGACCTCTTCGATCTCCAGCCTGCGCACCGCGCGCTCCACCTCATCGATCTCCACCGGACGGGAGTCGATCTCCATGCGCAACCGCGAGGCCGACTCGTCGACCAGGTCGATCGCCTTGTCCGGCAGGAACCGGGAGGTGATGTAGCGATCCGACAGCGTGGCGGCGGCGACCAGCGCGGAGTCGGTGATGCGCACGCCGTGGTGCACTTCGTAGCGATCCTTGATGCCGCGCAGGATGCCGATGGTGTCCTCCACCGACGGCTCCCCGACCAGCACCTGCTGGAAGCGCCGCTCCAGGGCCGCGTCCTTCTCGATGTGCTTGCGGTATTCGTCCAGCGTTGTCGCGCCGACCAAGCGCAACTCGCCGCGAGCCAGCATCGGCTTGATCATGTTGCCCGCGTCCATCGCCGATTCGCCGGTCGCGCCCGCGCCGACGATGGTGTGCAGCTCATCGATGAACGTGATGATCTGGCCCGCGCTGTTCTTGATGTCCTCCAGCACGGCCTTGAGCCGCTCCTCGAATTCGCCGCGGTACTTCGCGCCCGCGACCATCGCGCCGAGGTCGAGCGCCACCACGGACTTGCCGCGCAGCGACTCCGGGACATCGCCCGCCACGATCCGCTGGGCCAGGCCCTCGACGATCGCCGTCTTGCCGACGCCCGGCTCGCCGATCAGCACCGGGTTGTTCTTGGTGCGCCTGCTCAAGACCTGCACCACCCGGCGGATCTCGGTGTCCCGCCCGATCACCGGGTCGAGTTTGCCGGAGCGGGCGGCTTCGGTGAGATCGGTGGAGTATTTCTCCAGCGCTTGGTAGCTGCCTTCCGGATCTGGACTGGTCACCCGGGCGCTGCCGCGGACCGCGGTGAACGCCGAGCGCAGCGCGTCGGCCGTGGCGCCGTACTTGGTGAGCAGCATGGTCACGTCGGAGTCGCCCGCGGCGAGACCGACCATCACGTGCTCGGTGGAGACGTACTCGTCACCGAGTTCGGTGGCCAGCCGCTGCGCCGCGGTGATCGCGGCGAGTGCCTCCCGGCCCAGCGGCGGTGTGGTGGTGGCGCCGGTCGCCCGCGGCAGCCGGTCCACCAGGTCCTGTGCCTCGCGTCGAACGGTCGCCGGGTCGGTTCCGACGGCCTTCAGCAAGGGCGCGGCGATGCCGTCGGTCTGGTCCAGCAACGCCACCAGCAAGTGCGCCGGACGGATCTCCGGATTGCCCGCGGCGGAGGCCGCCTGCAGGGCGGCGGTGAGCGCCGCCTGGGTCTTGGTGGTGGGATTGAACGAGTCCACGAGTCACCTTCCTACTAGTCGATTCGCACGACGCCGAGCACGATCCGGTGCGACCGAAGCCCTCGCTTCGGCTCGCCCGCTCGTCTACCGGCTCGCCGCCGTTCCTTACCGTCCAACGTCGGAAAGGTTGAGTCTGTTCCGCTCAAGTTTGAATTTTTCGGCGCGCCCGCCCGTCACCGGGGATCGGATCGAACGCTACGCCCCGACACCGGCGAAAGCGACGCCTCGCCGACACCGCCGATGCGGTGATTCCGCACGTCGGCGGGGTTCGGATGCCTACGATGACCTCGGCCGTCACTTGTTGCATCACTCTTCACCCCGAATCAAGGAGCGAATGGATGCGCGCGATCGTGGTACGGAAGTTCGGAGCGACGCCGGAACTGGCCGAGATGCCGATGCCCGAACCCGGACCCGGAGCCGTGCGGGTCCAACTCCAGGCCGCCGGGGTGAACCCCTTCGACCGAAAAGTGGCCTCCGGGATCCTGGACGGCAGACTGCCCCACGACTTCCCGATGATCCTCGGGGTGGACGGGGCGGGCACCGTCGCCACGATCGGCGCGGGCGTCAGCCGCTTCGCCGTCGGGGACCGGGTGGTCGGCAAGTTCCTCACACCGCCGGTGGGCCACGGCAGCTTCGCCGAGTACGCGGTGCTCCCGGAGGGCGGCACGCTGGTGCCGATCCCGCCCGGCGTGCCGACCGTCGCGGCCGCCGCGCTGCCGACCGCCGGAGTCACCGCGCAGGATCTCGTGGACGCCACGCACATCAAGCCCGGACAGACCGTGCTGATCGTGGGCGCGACCGGCGGCGTCGGCTCCTTCCTGGTGCAACTGGCCAATATCGCGGGCGCGCACGTCATCGCGACGGCGCGCGGCGGTTCCGCCGATCAGATGACCCGGCTGGGCGCGGCCGAGACGGTGGACTACTCCGCGGCCCCGGTGCGCGACCAGGTCGCCGCCGCGCATCCGGACGGCATCGACGTGCTGTTCGACCTGGTGAGCCCGCCCGAGGCGCTCGCAGAACTGACCACGCTGGTCCGCGACGGCGGCACGGTCTACTCCACCACCTTCGCCGCCGACGAGGCCGCGTTGCGCGCGCGGTCGATCAACGGCGGCAATATCGAATCCCAGGGCAAAGCGCCGGAGCTGGCCAGGCTGATCCAGCGCGTCGCCGCGGGTGACGTGGTCGTGCCGATCGACGCCACCGTCCCGCTCGCGGAGGGACCCGCGGTCATCGGAGCGCCCGGCGCACGCGGCAAGACCGTGCTGGCCATCTGAGCCGTACCGGCCCGCTGGACCGGCCTTTCGCGAGACCCCCGGAGGTGTGCGCTGATCACCCGAGTGCCCCAATTCGGCCTGTTCCTGATCCCGGACGCCGAGGACTTCCGCAGGCTCGCCGAGCTGAGTGTGTACGCCGACGTATCCGGGCTCGACCTGATCGGCATCCAGGACCACCCCTACCAGCGCCGTTTCCTGGACACCTGGACCCTGATCACCGCTCTGGTCGCGCGGACCGAGCGGATCACCTTCTTCCCGGACGTGGCGAACCTGCCGCTGCGCCACCCCGCGCTGCTCGCGAAATCGGTGGCCTCGCTCGACATCATCAGCGACGGCCGGATCCAGCTCGGCCTCGGCGCGGGCGCGTTCTGGGACGCTGTGGCCGGGATGGGCGGACCGCGCAGAACCGGTGGCGAAGCGGTGCGCGCCCTCGGCGAGGCGATCGCGGTCATCCGCGCCCTGTGGAGCGACGCGCGATCGGTCCGGGTGCCCGGATCCTTCTACTCCCTCGCGGGCGCGCATCCCGGTCCCCGTCCGCGGCACGATCCCGGCATCTGGGTCGGCGCGCGGGGCCCGCGCATGCTCGAGCTCACCGGACGCGCCGCCGACGGCTGGGTGCCGTCGGCCGCGTGGGCGCCGCCGGAATTCCTCGCCGACGCGGGCAGGCGGATCGATGACGCCGCCGCCGCGGCGGACCGGGACCCACTGGCGGTGCGGCGGGTGTTGAACGTGTCCGGGACCATCACCGCGGACGGAACCGACCGCGGCTTCCTGGAGGGTCCTGCCGCGCGATGGGTCGACGATCTCCTGGTTCTGCACCGTGACCAGCGGATCGACGGATTCGTCTTCTGGCCAACCGAGGGGGAACCGGTCGAGCAGATCCGTCGTTATACCGAGCAGGTCGTGCCCGCGGTTCGGGCCGGCGCCGGGTCGTGACCGGCGTCTGCTCGGCGGGGACGGGCCGCGAAGCCGCGGCGCCGTCCGTCCGTGGCTCCGGTTACCGAAGGGTCAGCAACATCTACCGTTTGCCCACCGATTACCGTTTGGCCGGGTCTTACGGCACCGACGGTCGCGGCCGGAGGTAGTTCGTCTCCAGCCCGTGCCCGGCCGGAGCGGAGGCGAAGGTATGCCTATACCCACACGACCACGGCATTTTCGGGGATACTTGTCGGCGGGAGACCGCCGGTAACGGGTATGTCCCCGGGCAGAACTGAGGGAAAGGAAGCTCCACGTCGTGGATGCGCGTTCGGCTGCGCTGGTCCGCGCCAATTTTCGTTCGGTGATCGAGTCACCGAATGGACCCGAGCGGTTGGTCAGTGCGTTCTACGGACATTTGTTCGCCGAGAATCCCCGGCTGCGCGAATTGTTCCCGCCCGCCATGGAGATGCAGGCCAAGCGCATCGCCACGGCCATCCAGTACGTGCTCGATCACCTGGAGGACTGGGACCGAGCACAGAAATTCCTGGAGCAACTCGCCCGCGACCATCGCAAGTACGGCGTCGAGGCCGCGCACTACGACGTGGCGGGCCGCGCGCTGCTCGCGGCGTTCCGTGCCTACAACGGCGCGGCCTGGAACCGGAGCCTGGAAGAGGGCTGGCGCGACATCACCATCCTGATCTCCGCGTCCATGGCCATCGGCGCCAACTCCGACAAGTCGCAGCCGGTGTGGGAGGCGACCGTGGTCGGCCATCGCCGCGTGCTGGAGGACCTGGCCATCGTGCGGCTGCAATCCGACGGGCCGGTGCCCTACCAGGCCGGACAGTACGTGCCGGTCACGATCCCGCAGCGGCCCAAGATGTGGCGCTATTTCTCCCCGGCTATCCCGTCCAACCCGTACGGCGAGATCGAGTTCCACGTGCGCAAGATCCGCGGCGGCTGGGTGAGCCCCGCGATCGTCAACGAGACCAGGGTCGGCGACCGCTGGCGGATCGCGGGCCCGCTCGGCGGATTGCACGTCGACCGGGACAGCGGCCGCGACGTGCTCATGATCGGCGCGGGCACCGGCATCGCGCCGCTGCGCGCCCAGCTGATCGAGATGGGCCAGCGCGGCATCAATCCGCGCGTGCACTTCTTCATCGGGGGCCGCTATCCCTGCGATCTGTACGACGTGGAGAACATGTGGCAGCTCTCGCAGAGCAACCCGTGGCTGACCATCGTGCCGGTGTGTGAGCAGAAGAGCAATCCGTGGTGGTATCCGCATCCGCCGCAGGACGCACCGTACGGCATGCACCGGCGCCTGATCGGTAATCTAGGCGCCGTCGTCGCGAGCTTCGGCGCGTGGGCGGACCGCCAGATCCAGATCGCCGGATCGGCCCGGATGATCGCGGATACCCAGCGCGCGCTCATCGCGGTCGGCACGCCGGAGCAGAACATCAGCTGCGACCCTGTGTAACGAAGGAGGCCCCGTTGGGGGATCCGAGCATGCTCGGTAACGGTCATGAAGCGCCGGAGTGGACCTCGACCGTGGTCGGCCATCATCGGCTCCGGCACGATCTCGCGGTGATCCGCCTGATCGGCGAGTTCGTGCCGTTCGCCGCCGGGCAATCGGTCGAGGTGCGAGTTCCGCAGCACCCCGGCGTGCGCCGCAGGTTCTCCCCCGCGCTGCCGCCCTCCCTGGACGGCAAGCTGGAGTTCCACGTGCGCACGGTGCCGGGCGGCTGGTGCAGCGCCGCCATCGTCGCCGACACGCAGCCGGGCGACGAGTGGCGAATCGGCGCTCCGGCAGGCGGGTTCTGGGTCGACCCGGACGGCGACGAGGTGGTCATGATCGCAGGCGGCACGGGATTGGCGCCGATGCGCGCCCAGATCCTGGAACTGGCCCGCAAGCCTTCCCCGCCGCCGACCTACCTCTTCGTCGGCGGGCGCTCCCCCCGCGACCTGTACGCCTCGGACATGCTCTTCCTGCTGGCCGCCGAATTGCCCTGGCTCACCGTCATCCCCGTGGTGGAAAGCCTGGAGGACCCGCACTGGGTCGACGAGTGGTACGAGCAGTCCCGTGTCGACATCGGCTTCTCACCCGACGACCTGCTCTACGGCACGCTCGCCGAAGTTCTCGGCTCCCACGGCGCCTTCCGCGAGCACCAAGTGCTGGTCTGCGGCTCCCCCGCCATGGTCCAGACCACGGTCGACCGCCTCCTGGAAACCGGAACACCCCCGGAGCGCATCCAATTCGAGGGGCTCTGACTCTGACCTTTACCGCCCTCTGACGCAACCACACCAGCTCAACCCCGGGTTTCGAGCGAAGCGAGACCGAGCATGCGCCGTTCGCGGCCCGGCTCGCGTCCGAGTGGCCGCCGCGTCCGCGACGAAGGAGCAAGCGGCGGTCGCTCGGACGCGAGCCATGAAGGGGCCGCGAACGCCCAGCGCCGCAGGCGCTGGAAAATCAATTCAGTGCTGGAAAACCAATTCAGTACAGCGGGTCGTGGCGGATGTTTTTCGCCAGGGTTCCCGCTGCCATGAGGCGGAACTTGGTGGTCTGCACCATCGACGGTGAACCGACGATCTGAACATCGCGGTCGGACCAGGCGCCGAAGCTCGCGACGACCTTGCCGATCTGGCCGGTCACGCGGGGTTCCAGGCCGGGCCATGTGGTGCGCGGCTCGTCGGGTTCCGCGTACCACCACGGGTTTTCGTCGTGTTCGCTCACCGGCGTGACGGTGAGCCAGCGGTTGGCCATCGCCAGCTTGCTCAACGTCTCCAGGTCGTAGAGGTCGCACGGGTGGTGCCCGCCGACGAACAGATGCACCTTCGGATTGGTCCGCCGCATCGCCATCGACATCAGCTGGGCGCGCAGCGGCGCGATTCCGGTGCCGCAGCCGACCATCAGCATCTTGCGTTTGGCGTTGCGCGGAACGCCGAGGCCGCCGAGCGGTGAGCCCAGCAGCCACTGGTCGCCGACGACAGTCTGGCCGACGATGGCCGAGCTGACCCAGCCGCCCAGCACACTGCGGACGTGGAACTCGATCTCGCCGTTGGTGTTCGCGGGCACGGCGGGCGAGAGATAGCGCCACATGCGCGGCCGCGAGGGGATCTGCACGCTCAGGTACTGACCCGCGGCGTAGCGCATCGGCTGGTCCAGTTGCAGCCGGACGACGACGAGGTTGCGCAGCACCTCGCGGCGCTCGATCACCGTGCCGGTCCACGCCGACGGCGTGGTCTCCTTCTCCGCCGCGCCGATCATGGTGTCGGCGATGATCTTCAGGCCCTCGTCCCAGGCCCGGTCGACCTCGTCGGTCCACATCTCGGTCCCCGCGAACACCTTGACGGCGGTCTTCAGCGCGGTGGACACGGCGGCGTAGTGCGCGGGCTGCACGCCGTATTTGCGGTGATCCCTACCGAGTTGGGCCAGGAAGGGCAGTAGCTTGTCGGGCTCTTCCAACCGGTCCAGCGCGTAGGAGATCGCCTTGACCAGGCGATCGCGCTGGGAGTCCATCGCGGCGGGAAAGAAATCGCGGACGTGCGGGTAGTCGGTGAACAAGATCGCGTAGAACGATCTCGCCAGTTTCTCCGGCCCCCCATCCTCCGCAGCAACCGCCTTGAAAGTTGTTCTGATCAAAGCGACAGCGCGTGAATCCATTGATGTCACAACCCCATTTCGCACTCGTTCACGAACCTTGCCGGCGAGTGAGGTGCTGCGGGGCCACTCGACAGCAGCCGACGGAAAGGAGTGTAGGCGAGGTTTGCCAGCAACGGAATCTTTCGAAGGAACATCACGCGTGTAATTTCGTCGAAACGAGGATATTCAGCGAGACACGCCACAGAAACCGACTGCAAGACCGTAGATCTGACGAGAAATCAGTCATATGCACACTGAAAAGGTAAGTGGCACTTGGTCGATTTCGTCCCGATTGGTCTGTTCTAGCGACATCGGGGCAACATGAAGACCATCGGACGGGGACCGAACCGGGCAAACGCCACCGTTTCCGTAAACATATCTATGGTAGGAACCCACAGTTGATTCGACATCGAAATGAACTCCGCCGCACGACTTCCGTCGAACATGTTCTGGTTTACCCTCAGCAAATTATCGGCGGCAGCGGCGGTGAAACGACGACGGCCCCGGACTCGGATCGCGATGTGCGATCGAGGCCGGGGCCGTCGTCGTGCCGGTTATCGTCTGCGCTGACCGTCCTCGCGACGGTGCCGTGGCTGCCAGACGACCAGCGCGGTACTGCGTTGCGGGGCGAGGTCGGGACGGTATCCGGCCCGGGTTCGCTCCAGCTCGGCCGACAGTTCCGCGACCTGCTGCCGCAGCTCCTCCACCTGATTGGTCAGCTCGATGATGCGCTTGATGCCCGCGAGGTTGACGCCCTCGTCCTGGGACAACCGCTGCACCTCGCGCAGCAGCTCCACGTCCCGGGCCGAGTAGCGCCGACCGCCGCCCGAAGTACGTTGCGGCGTGACCAGTCCCAGACGGTCATACGTGCGCAGTGTCTGCGCGTGCATGCCGGCCAGCTGGGCCGCCACCGAGATCATGAAGAACTCGGCCCGCGACCCGCCGGACGCGTTCTTCGGTTCCGAGGACATCACGCACCTGCCCATCCCGCACGTGGATCGAAGCCACCGGCCCGCTCCGCCTCCTGGTAGCGCTCGAGCGCCTCGACGGCCTCGCGGTCCAGCTTCTGCGGGACCGCGACCTTCACCGTCACCAGCAGGTCACCCGCGCCACCGCCGCGCTTGGGCACACCGCGGCCGCGTACCCGCAGGGTGCGGCCGTCGGCGGTACCCGGAGGCACCTTGACACCGACCCGGCCGTCCAGGGTGGGCACCGAAACCGTGGTGCCGAGCACCAATTCACTGTAACTGACCGGAAGCACCAGGGTCAGGTCGTCGCCGTTGCGGCCGAAGACCTTGTCCTGGCTGACGTGGACGGTGACATAGAGGTCGCCCGAGGGCGCCCCGCGCAGTCCCGCCTCGCCTTGACCGGCCAGCCGGATCCGTTGCCCGTCACCGACTCCAGGAGGAATCCGCACCGTGATCGTGCGCGTGCGGTTCTGGATGCCGCTGCCGTGGCAGTCGACGCACGGATCGTCGATGATCGATCCGCTGCCCCGGCACTCGTCGCACGGCTCGCTGAAGCCGAACGCGCCCTGGTTGCGGCTGACGACGCCGGTCCCGTTGCAGATCGGGCAGACCCGCGGGCTGGTGCCCGGTTTCGCGCCGCTGCCGTGACACGTGGTGCACGGCGACGGGCTGGTCATCCGCAGTGGAACCGTGACACCCTGGGCCGCCTCCCGGAAACCGAGCGTCGTCTCGGTCTCCACGTCGGAGCCGCGCCGGGGGCGACTCGATGACGTCCGCGTGCCGCCGCCTCGGTTGAACAGACCGCCGAGCAGATCACCGAGGCCACCGTCGCCGGCGCCGCCGCCGCCGAAGATGTCCCCGATGTTGAACTCCTGCGAGAAGCCGCCCCCCGCAGCGGATCCGAACCCACCGCGACCGTAGCCGCCACCCGCGAAGAGCTTACGAGTGTCGTCGTACTCCTTGCGCTTGGCCGGATCCGACAGCACCGCGTGCGCCTCGCTGACGGCCTTGAACCGCTCCTCGGCTTTGTTGTCACCGGGGTTGGCGTCCGGATGCAAGTCACGCGCGAGCTTGCGATAGGCCTTCTTGATCTCGTCCTGCGAGGCGCTGGAGGAAACACCCAGCTCCTTGTAGAAGTCCTTTTCGATCCACTCCCGTTGGCTCACCGAGCATCTCCTCCTCTCGCATCATTGATCGTTCGCGCCGGCATCATCATCCGATGCCTCTTCGGTCGGCTGTTCGGTGTTTTCCGCCAGATCGGCCACGCCGTCGGTTACCCCGACGAGCGCGTGCCGAAGCACCCTATCGCCGAAGCGATAGCCTTTGCGCATCACAATGCCGATCACCGGATCGTGGCCGGAGCCCTCGTGCTGCACGGCCTCGTGCAGGGTCGGATCGAAGGGCTCACCCTCCGAACCGAACTCCTCGAGACCCTGCTTGTGCAGCGCGGTCGACAGCTTGTCGGCCACCGACTTCAGCGGACCGGAATCGAGGTCGCCGTGCGCCCGCGCGCGATCGAGATCGTCGAGCACGCCGAGCAGTTCGGTCACCACCGACGCCTTGGCGGAATCGATCGTGGCCTTGCGGTCGCGCTCGACCCGACGCCGATAGTTGGCGTACTCCGCGGTCAGCCGCTGCAGGTCGGCGGTGCGCTCGGCGAGCTCACCGCTGATGGCGTCGGCCAGCGCGTCGCCGCCGTTGCCGTTCTCCGCACCGTTGCCCGCCTCCGGGGCCTGCGCGGCCGCGGCGCCGTTGTCCGCGGCCGGCTGCCTGATCTCACCGGTCTCCGGATCGATCTTCCGGTTGTCGACGAAGGTGATCGGCTCCTTCTCAGAGTTGCCCTCGGTCACTTCTTCTCCGTGTCGACCGGCTCGTCCACGACCTCGGCATCCACGACCTGGTCATCGTCCTGCGCGCTGCTCGACGCGCCGTTGCCCTGCGCCGCGGCGTCCGCGGCGGAGGCCTCGTAGATGGCCTGGCCGAGGGCCTGCGACTCGGTCGCCAGCTTCTCGACGGCCGCCTTGACCGCCGCGATGTCGGTGCCCTTGAGGGCCTCGTTCGCCTCGGCGATGGCCGCCTCGACCTTGGACTTGACGTCCGCGGGGACCTTGTCCTCGTTCTCCTTGATGAACTTCTCGGTCTGGTGCACCAGCGACTCGGCCTGGTTGCGGGTCTCGGCCTCCTCGCGGCGGGCCTTGTCCTCGGCAGCGTGCGCCTCGGCGTCCTTCACCATCCGGTCGATCTCCTCCTTGGACAAGCCGGAGCCGTCCTGGATCTTGATCGTGTTCTCCTTGCCGGTGCCCTTGTCCTTCGCGGTGACGTGCACGATGCCGTTGGCATCGATGTCGAAGGTGACCTCGATCTGCGGCACGCCGCGCGGGGCGGGCGGGATGCCGGTCAACTCGAAGGAGCCGAGCAGCTTGTTGTGCGAGGCGATCTCGCGCTCACCCTGGAACACCTGGATCTGCACCGACGGCTGGTTGTCGTCGGCGGTGGTGAAGGTCTCCGAGCGCTTGGTGGGGATGGTGGTGTTGCGCTCGATGAGCTTCGTCATCACGCCGCCCTTGGTCTCGATGCCCAGCGACAGCGGGGTCACATCGAGCAGCAGGACGTCCTTGACCTCACCCTTGAGCACACCGGCCTGCAGGGCGGCGCCGACGGCGACGACCTCGTCCGGGTTCACGCCCTTGTTGGGCTCCTTGCCGCCGGTCAGTTCCTTGACCAGATCGGAGACGGCGGGCATACGGGTGGAGCCGCCGACGAGCACCACGTGGTCGATGTCGGACACCTTGATGCCCGCGTCCTTGATCACGGACTGGAACGGCGCGCGGGTGCGGTCGAGCAGGTCCGAGGTGATCTTCTGGAACTCGGCGCGGGTCAGCTGCTCGTCGAGGAACAGCGGGTTCTTGTCCGCGTCGACGGTGATGTAGGGCAGGTTGATCGAGGTGCTCTGCGAGGAGCTCAGTTCGATCTTGGCCTTCTCGGCGGCCTCACGCAGCCGCTGCATGGCCATCTTGTCCTTGGTCAGGTCGATGCCCGAGCTGGCCTTGAACTTGTCGACCAGCCACTGCACGACCCGCTCGTCCCAGTCGTCACCACCGAGGTGGTTGTCGCCGGAGGTGGCGCGGACCTCGACGACGCCCTCGCCGATTTCCAGCAGCGAGACGTCGAAGGTGCCGCCACCGAGGTCGAAGACCAGGATGGTCTGTTCCTTGTCGCCCTTGTCCAGGCCGTAGGCCAGCGCCGCCGCGGTGGGCTCGTTGACGATGCGCAGGACGTTCAGGCCTGCGATCTGGCCCGCTTCCTTCGTGGCCTGCCGCTGGGCGTCCTCGAAGTAGGCGGGCACGGTGATGACCGCGTCGGTGATCTCCTCACCGAGGTAGGACTCCGCGTCGCGCTTCAGCTTCATCAGCGTGCGCGCGCTGATCTCCTGCGGCGTGTACTTCTTGCCATCGATCTCGACGGTCCAGTCGGTGCCGATGTGCCGCTTGACGGAGCGAATGGTGCGGTCGACGTTGGTGACGGCCTGGTTCTTGGCCGGCTGGCCGACCAGCACCTCGCCGTTCTTCGCGAACGCGACGATCGACGGGGTGGTGCGCGATCCTTCCGAGTTGGCGACGACGACCGGTTCGCCGCCTTCGAGAACGGCGACGACCGAGTTCGTGGTCCCGAGGTCGATTCCGACCGCACGAGCCATTGTGGTTCCTCCTAGTTGACGTACCAATGTGTGTCGGTGCCGGGCGAAAACCGCCCTGCGACGTCCGATGAAGGACGCCGCGAGACCTCGCCCCTAGCACCTCACGGAGCACGGCCCCAGCAACACTGAGCGTGGTCGGCTCAATCCTGCCTCGCTGGAGTTCCGGAGTCAACCGAAACTTGAGCCATACACACTCAATCTTGTCGAAAAGCTCAACGGGTGGCTCGGGGAATTAATTCCCGGACGACCCCCGTAGTGCGTGACCTGCGGCACAGCAGGGTCATCGAGGCATTCGCTGTCTTCGGCCCGCGAGGCCCCACCACCGCCGTGCACCGAGCACAGTCACGGCGGGCGCCCGCGCGCAGTAGGGTGACGGCGGGTGGCCGGGTCGGCCGCCGTGCGCTGTCGATTCGAGGAGCCGCCATGAGGGCCGCCGTCGTCACCGCCGCCGAGTTCGAGGTCGCGGAACTGCCCACGCCCCGGCCGGGCGCCGGTCAACTGCTGATCGACGTGTCGCGCTGCGGCATCTGCGGCTCGGACCTGCATGCCCGCACCCACGCCGACGAACTGTCCGACTTGGCCGTGGCCACGGGATACGAGCACTTCATGCGTTCGGATCAGAGCGTGGTGCTCGGGCACGAATTCAGCGGGACGGTTGTCGATTACGGCCCGGACTGCCGCAGGAGATGGCGGACGGGGACACCGGTGGTTGCGCTGCCGATCGTCCGGCACGGCGAGCAGCCCCACCTGGTAGGGCTGTCGACCGCGGCGCCGGGCGGCTACGCCGAGCAGGTGGTGATCCAGGAATCGATGACCATGCCCGTGCCCAACGGCTTGTCCGCGGAACACGCCGCGCTGACCGAACCCATGGCGGTGGCCTGGCACGCGGTACGCAGAGGCCGCGTCGGGAAGGGGCAGACGGCCTTCGTCATCGGCTGCGGGCCGATCGGACTCGCGGTGATCAGCATGCTGAAAGCCGCGGGTGTGCGCACCGTGGTAGCCAGCGACTTCTCGCCACGCCGGCGAGAACTCGCTACCGCCTGCGGCGCCGATGTGGTGGTGGACCCGGCGACGGAATCGCCCTGGACGGCCGCTCCGAAGAAGGGCCGGATCAACGACGTCACCGACATACTCGCTCTCGGCTTCGACGCCATGGACCGCTTGCGGCGGGTCCCCAACCTGCCGTGGTGGTACGTCTTCCGGCTGGCCCACACGTTGAACAAGGGGCCAACCGGGCCGGTGATCTTCGAGTGCGTCGGCGTGCCCGGCATCATCGACCAGATCCTGGCGGCCGCACCGCCGCTGTCACGCGTGGTGGTGGTCGGGGTGTGCATGGAAACCGACCGCTTCCATCCCGCGATGGCCATCAACAAGGAGATCGAGCTGCGGTTCGTGCTCGGCTACGACCCCGGCGAGTTCCGCGACACCTTGCACATGCTCGCCGAGGGCAAGGTCGACCCCGGCCCCCTGATCACCGGGACCGTCGGGCTGGACGGCGTGGCCGATGCTTTCACCGCCCTCGGCAACCCGGAGCGGCACGCGAAGATCCTGATCGATCCGCGCGCTTCCGGCGCCGCCCTGATCTGAGGACGCGCGCTCAGGGCGCGGCGGCGAGAACTTCGTCGGCGATCTTCTCGTCCAGCGTCACCCGCACCAAGGCGGCGGCGAGTTCCGCCGTGTGGTGATCCGGCGCCAGCCGCGCCAGCCGGTCGGGATCCTCCGGCAACTGCACGCGCTTGGCGCCGCGCAAGGCCCGTTCGTCGAAATGCGGCCGGACCCAGGTCCAGATGTCCTGAATCTCGCGCAGGAAGATATGTGCCCCGGTCGGACCGATGCCGTCGAACTCTTGGAGCAGATCCGCGGCTCGCTCGGGGTCGTTGTCCGCTTTCTTCGCCAGTTCTCGCAGGTCACCCTGGTAGCGGTCGAGCAAGCGCGTGGCGTTGTGGTGCAGCCTGGTGGCGGTGCTCTCGTCGTAGCGGCGATAGTTCGCCCGCCCCAGCGCGTCGACCAGTTCCTGCCACTCCGCGTCGGCCACCCGGTGCGGCGTCCGGTAGCCGCTGCTGATCAGCTCTCGCGTGGCCCCGATGGCGATATCGGCGGAAATGCGGGTGCTGAGCAGTTGGGAAAGCATGAGCAACTGGAAGAGCGCGGCCGGTTTGTCATCGAGCGTGATACCCGCTTCCTCGGCATATCCCGTGCCCGCGCGGACGAGCAATTCGTGTACGACGTCCTCTTGGCTCATCGTTACCTCCTCTCGCTACCAAGGCGCATACCCGGACCCACGGCGACTACACCGCCCACGGGCGGCGGAATGAGCCCGTCCTCGCAGGTCACGGCGCTTCGGAGGCGGCGGTCAGCGGCGGCTCATTCCGGCAGCACGCTCAAGGTGCCTTCCGCACTGCGGGCGGCGGTCAGGCAGGCCGTGGCGGTGAACTGGTCGGCCAGGGGGTGGCGCGCCCGGGCGCGCCATTTCCGGACCGCGGCCACCGCTTGTGCGCGCTGGGCGGGGAACGGCGCGTCGGACGGGAGGCCCAGACGCAGGTGGGGTGCGATTCCCGAGCCACCGATGAGGCGATGCAGTTCGGCGAGATCGTCGGCGGGCAGCGCCAATTCGTCGGTGCGCAGGCGGCCGAGCAGACGCAGCTCGGCGAAACCGTGCACGTCCGCGAGCAAGGTGCGCACCCTGGGCAGCAGGCGATCGGCCGGGGTGCCACGGTAGGCGGTCAGCACCCGGGCCAGCGCGGTGAGCGCGGAATGCGCTTTGAGCTGGTCGGCGCGCTGACCGAACTGCACGTCGAGCACCGAGCGCAGTTCGTCCACTCCGCTGCGGCTGGTCAATTCCTCGGCCAGCGTGGCCGAATCGCGCACGCCGAGCCGGATCAGCGTGACCGCCATGCGAATGCCGAACAACCCGAACCGCTCGGCGAGCTGCGCACGCAGTTCCGGAGGCACCGGGAGCGGCATGTCGGCGCGCGCGAAACGATCGGCGGACAGCAACGCGGCGCTCAGTTCGTCGACCGGCACCCGCGCCAGCGTCTCGAACGCCGTGAACTCCTGCTGGCGCAGCGTCGCCGCCGCGAACGCGAGCAGCCCGGCGACCGGGATCACGGCCTGGCACAGCCCCGTCCGTTCCAGCTCCCCGGCGAAACGCGTGGCCACATCCCGTGCCGAGTGCAGCGCGTCGATCCGGCCCGCCCCGATCTCGTCGGCCCGCGACACCACGCCGACGATGCCGAGCGGACCGGGCGCCCCCGGCCCGCCGTTGGCCGCGGCGGTTCCCGCGCCCACGCGCTCGAGGAACTGCACATCCGTCGCGTCCAGCCTGCGCAGCAGGTATACGACCGCGTCGGCGCCCGGGATGGCGATGCCCTGCTCGGTCCGCTCGTCGTCGGCGCCCGGCGTCAGCAGACGCGCGGTGCGCCGCGACACCTCGCGCGACAGCGAGGACGTGCCGGGGGTGTCGATGATCGTGGTCTGCGTGAGCGCCGCGGCGGGCCACTCGACCTCGAGATGGTCGACCTCGCGCGGGGCCGGCGCGTTCCAGTTGAGCCGGTCCAGGTCGAAGGTCAGCCCGTGCGTTCCACTGCCGCGCCGGACCACGACGTGCGCGCGGGCGCCATCGGGGGCGTAGGCCGTCACGCTGGGCGTCGATCCGTACCGGTACCAGGTGACCACCCTGGTGCACTCGGTCGCGTCGGTGGGCGCGATATCCTGTCCGACAAGGGAATTCAGCAAGGTGGATTTGCCCGCCTTGATCGAACCGGCCAGCGCGACGCGCAACGGCTGGTCCAATCGGCGGGCGCAATCGGCCAGCAGGGCACGCGGGCGCGGCTCGCCCGCCAGCGCCGCCTGCGCCGCGCCGACCAGCCGATGGGCCTCGGCGACGATTCCCGGCACCGGGCCACCATCACGTCTCACGGGGCTACCGTACCGGCGGGTCCCATCGGTAGTGCGGTCTGCATGGCATCGGCGTATCGGCGCAGTTCCGCGACTACGCGCAGTTGCTGTTCCAGTTGCGCACCGCGTTCGGCGCGGCTGGTGGCGACCATGGACGCCGCCTCCTGCGCGGCCCGCAGCGACTCGTCGATCGAGCGCAGACTGCGTTCGGCGACGCCGGCGTAGTGGTCGCGCAACGCGCGATGGATGCGGTGCAGCCGGTCCTTCGACTCCTTGCCCGCCTGGAACGCCACGTCGTCCACGAAGCGACGCACCGCCGCCTTCGCCTCGTTGCGCCGCTTGGCCAGCCTGGCCTGCTTGTCGTCCCGGAAAGCCTTGCCGCCCACGATCAATCCCGCGCCGATGGAGATCGGGTTGAGCATGGCCAGTCCGGCGAATGTGCTGGCCAGCCCGACCATGAGCACGCCGCCGTAGGAGCCGCGCATGCCGACGAGCAGCTTGCTGCCGAAACCGATGTCGGGTTCCAGATCGGCGAGCGTGCCGGAGAGGGCGCGGCCGGAGTCGGCTCCGGCGCCGGGGCGCACGTCCGGCAGGTCGACGGCGCCGAGTTCGGAGAAATGTTCGGCGACGCGCTCGGCGAGTCGAACAGCCCGGGAATGGGTCCACAGCAGGTTGTCGCCGAGGGCCGTGTCGACGGTGCCGGTGAGGTGTTCGGCGATGCGGTCCCAGTGCCGGCCCGGGTCGTGCTCGTCGATCCATTCCTCGGTGGTGCGGGCGAGGTTGCGCAGACGGTCGCGCAAATCATGGTCGACGTCCCCGGCCAGGTCGGTGATGCCATCCGCGAGCGTCTGCTGCCATGCGGCGGTCCTGCGGTGCAGTTCCTCGGCCGAGGCACGGGCGGATTGCAGCTCGCGCACCGCCGCCGCGCCCTGCGCCGGATCGCGGATCGCGACCAGCTCGCTGCCCAGCGCCAGCGCGAGATGCTCCGCCGCGGAACGGATATCGCGGGCAACGGCGGCCCGGGTGGCCAGCTGGTCGCGCGCCACGACCTGGTCGCGCAGAAATGTGTAGAGCACGCCGAAGCCGGATTCGACGCCGAGCTGCTGGTCCTGCAATCGCATCGCGTGGCTGCGCAGCAGCGACGACACCGGGATCATCGGCACGTCGAGGCGGGCCCGTGCGAGATGGTGCAGATCGGCCTCGTGCACCTGCCGCCAATGCGGGTACAGGTCGGTCTTGGTGAGCAACAGCGCGACCGTCGGGCACAGCTCCCGCACCTGCCGCAGGAATGCCAGTTCGGGCTCGGTGAGTTCGGTCGACGCGTCCGACAGCACCAGCACCGCGTCCGCGGCGGGCACCATTCCGAGCACACCGGCCGCGTGGGCGTTGCCGTGTCCGCCGACGCCCGGGGTGTCGATCAGCACGATCCCGTCGGCCAGCAGCGCGTTGGGTATCTGGACCTCGAGGCGCACGATCCGACGCCCCTGCGCGAGCGGTGAGCGCTGATCGATCGCGCCGATCTCCGCGATCGGCACCGCCACCCTGGTCTCCGCGCCGCTGGAATCGCCGTGCGCGGCGAGCACCAGCTCCGCGCGCGGCTCAGCGCCGTGCGCGAGCAGCATCGGCACCGTGGTGGTGGCGTCGTCGCCCACCGGGCAGAGGTCCAGGTTCAGCAGCGCGTTGACGAAACGGCTCTTGCCCTGGTCCAGCTGTCCGGCGACGACGATGCGCCTGCGCGGGTCACGAACCCGGTCGGCCGCCACTTCCAGGCGGCCGACCAGATCGTTGCGGCCCGCGGCACGGGCCGCCGCGATGGTTTCACCGAGTACCGAGAGCAGCGGTACCGCCGGTGGAGTGGCGTTCGGCGCGGGCGTCCCCATCGCGGTATGGACCTCTTTCCGTATTACCGGGCAACTGTCAGTGCAGGAATGTATCGCCACCCAGGTCGGCGCCCGCCGAACCACCGAACTCCGTGCTCGCGTGGCTCTCTCCGAACAGGCCCGCGTCGGTGTCGACGCTGCTGTCCAGGCCCGACCCGAAGGCGCTCGACACATCCAGCGAGGACCAGGTGTGCGCGGTCGAGCCGACACTGCCGCCGAGACCCGCGCCGGTGTCCACCGCGCCGTGCGCCGCCCCACTCGCCGAACCCGCCATCCCGGCTCCCGCGTCTGCCGCGCCGCCGACGGCCGACTGCGCGGTACCGCCGAGACCAGCCGTGGCGTCGAGGCCCGAGGACGCGTGCGCGCCTATATCGCTGTCCAGGCTCGAACCGACCTGCGCACCCGCACTCGACGCTCCTTCCAGACCGCTCGACAGGCCTCCGCCCACGTTGCCCGCAGCGCCGAGGCCGGTCGACAAGCCACTCTCCAAGCCCGCACCCGCGTTGCCCGCAGCGCCGAGACCGGTCGACAAGCCACTCTCCA